>NZ_JADKCX010000051.1 GCF_016718685.1 Haliscomenobacter sp.
TCTTGCTCCGTAACCATTGATGATGTAGCCATCACTCGGCAAGCCATTCGGCATTTGGCGGAAAAAGGCCACTGGCGCATCGGAGGGCTATTTGGCGACCCCAAATTGAACATCACCCGCGAACGCTTTAGAGGGTTCAAACAAGCTTTACAGGAATTGGGGATTCCTTTTGAAGAGCACCTTACTGCTTTTGCCCAAGATAGCGAACAAGGCAGCCAAATGGCCATGAAAATGATGGAACAGCACCAAATTTCGGCTTTTTTCACCATGTCCGACGAGTTAATGGTCGGAGCGGTGCAAGCCATTGAGCAAAAGCGCTTGCGCATTCCCGAAGAGATCGCCATCATCGCCATCAGCGACGGGTTTGCACCCGAGTTTTACAATCCCAAAATCACCCATATCCGCCATTCCGGTTTTGAGGTGGGCGCCAATGCTGCTCGTTTGCTGTTGGGCGTCATTCGGGAAGAAATCAAAAATCCCATTCATGTCCAACTGGATTGCAGATTGGTGGAATTGGGGTCGGTGTAAGTAGGAATAAGTTTGGTTAGCAGTTGATTAATGCTTATTCTTGAGGCTGAATTTTTACACATGAAACTTCAAGGCAAACACTACCGCACCATCTGGCTCGATGAAGCCGATCCACGCATCGTTCGTACCTTTGACCAACGTCATTTCCCTTTCGAAATCGTGGAAGAACCACTCCGCAGTTATGAAGATGCTGCCGTAGCCATCGAAGAAATGCATGTGCGGGGCGCCCCAATGATTGGTGCTACCGCAGCTTATGGGCTATATTTGGCTACCTTGACTGCTCCGGAAGGCACAGCAGGTTGGACGTTTTTGCAAGAAGCAGCCGAGCGCTTGCGGCGTACCCGGCCCACAGCCGTCGACCTGTTTCACTGCATTCAACGCATGATGACCGCACTGGAAACTGCGGCAGATCGGGAAGAGCGCATCCATACCGCCCTGGCTACCGCCAATGCCCTGGCCGATGAAAGTGCGGAACAATGTCGCATGATCGGGGTACATGGGTTGGAGATCGTACGCGAAATCAGTGCACGCAAAGCGGGAGCCCCCGTCAACATCCTCACCCACTGCAATGCGGGTTGGTTGGCTTGTATCGATTATGGAACGGCCACCGCTCCCATTTATCTGGCACATGATCTGGGCATTCCGGTACACGTTTGGGTAGACGAAACCCGCCCCCGCAATCAGGGAGGAAAAATCACCGCACTGGAACTGCAACAGCACGGGGTACCGCATACCATCATCACCGACAATGCCGGAGGACACCTGATGCAACACGGCATGGTGGACATGGTGATTGTGGGCACCGACCGCACCACCCGCCAGGGCGATGTGGCCAATAAAATTGGAACTTACCTCAAAGCGCTTGCCGCCAAAGACAACGGCGTGCCTTTTTATGTAGCCTTACCTTCTTCTACCCTCGATCTCAATTTGCGCGATGGGCTCGTGGAAATTCCCATTGAGCAACGCAGTGAAGAAGAGGTGAAATACGTGTGGGGCTGGAAGGATGGGGTCCTCCAAAAAGTGCTCACCACACCTCTGGAAAGCCCTGCAGCCAATTATGGTTTTGACGTTACGCCAGCTCGTTTGATTACGGGCCTGATTACAGAAAGGGGCATTTGCACCGCCAGTGAAGCGGGGATTTTGGGTCTTTTTGCAGGGTAATATGGACGAAGGCTACATCAAATTTCGAGCAGATTGGCACAGGCAAGCCGCTTGGCCAGCTAGTGCCATTGCGGCCTTGAATCATTGGCGCGATCGCTTGTACGGCTTGGGGCTATTGGGTGCATATCCAAATGGCATCGGCTTTGGCAACATCAGTCAGCGCTGGAATGCTGCCGGGCAGTTCATCATCAGTGGTTCTACTACGGGCAATCATGCCGTGCTTGGCGCCGAACATTATACCTTGGTGACGGGGGTAGAACTGGACAAAAATCTCTTGCATTGTACTGGTCCAATCATTGCCTCATCCGAATCGATGAGCCATGCGGCATTATACTTGGAATGCCCTTGGGTAAATGCCGTTTTTCATGTTCACCATCAACAAATGTGGGGAAAGCTGTTGCATAAAGTGCCAACCACCGCTGTGGGTGTTACTTATGGCACGCCAGAAATGGCTTATTCCATCATGCAATTGCTACAGGAGACCGATCTACCCGAGCGGCGCATTTTTGTGATGGAAGGACATCCAGAGGGGGTTTTTAGTTTTGGGCGGACTTTGGATGAAGCGGGGGAAGTGCTGATTGATGTAATGACGAATATTTCGAATGACGAGTGACGAATTTGTCGGCAATGTTGGGCATGATTCGTCATTCGTCATTCGAAATATTCGTCATTCAACCATAAACTTTCCTTCCGCCAGCGCCAGTCCATTTACCAATATCCGCAATACGTGTTCGCCAGGATAATGCTTCCGCGTGGTGAAATCCTGAAAACGCTGGTACCGTTCAATACCCATTTCCTGTCCAGCAGCAAGCTCAACTTCTTTGATTTTGAATACTTTTTGGGAGGTTTTTCCCGAGAGGGTCTGGTAGTCGATTTGGTATTCCAGGCGCAGGGATTGAGGTATTGCAGCTCGATTGATGAGCAGGAACGAAAAATCGAAGCGGCCTCCGATGTTTACACTTGGGCTGAATTGCAATCCCTCAACGGCCACATCCGCCACCCCTTTTTCAAAACCAAAATAGGCCAATGCACGGGCATTCCCTTTTTTCAGCAACCCACGGCAAGCATGCCGCACAATCCAGTCTGTATCCGGGTGCAAACCCAGCCAGCGTTGGGCGATGTCCAGTACCAGATCGGGGTGCTCTTTGGCGATGTCGTTGAGGTTGTTGGCTACGGAGCGACGTACCGTTTCGGCGGGATCGTGTTTCAGGTTTTCCAAAATAGGCAGAATGGGTGCGGGATCGCGCTTGAGGGCAGGAACCCCCATGCCCCAGGGCAAACGGGGACGAATGCCTTCACTGGACAAACGCCGCACCATTGGGCTAGGGTGCTTTGACCAGGCCAACATCTGCGCGTACATGCGTTCGGGATGCGCCAGTAAAAAAGGCCGTACCGTGAATTCACAACTGCTCCAGCGGGTGATGGTTTCAATCGCTGACAGTGAAGCATCAAAGTCATGTCCCCCGTGCGCTTCGATAAATTCAGGAAGAAATATCCATTGAAAAGTCAGCTTTTCCCCATGCTGATCAATGTATTGCTGGGTCACAGCTTGCACAATTCCGAGGGCAGCGCGGTAATCCTCGGGCAAACAAGCACGCAGGCAATGGGCAATGTGCCGGGTGCGTTGTTTGAGCTCTAGGTTTTCGTATTGATCATCAAACACTTTTTGCAGGAAATCGTCGGGCGCAAAGGGAGGCCAAACTTTTTGCACTAGAGCTGAAAAAGGCTCCAGCAAGGGCCGGGAAAAGATGTTCTTGAGTGGCTCTGGCATAAAAAGTTATTTATGTGCTGGCAGGGCTGCCTTCCACGAGCATGCACACGGCTTTTTTCAGGCCAGGGAAAGCTCAAAGCTCACAATAAATGCCATCATCCGTCAGGTTCCGACAAGGGTAGCGCCAGGTGATGTTGTCCCCTTCCAGCAGGTCATCGGCGTGTTCGGGGCCCCAGGTACCAGCGGGGTAGCCGTAAATTTTAATGTCGGGATTGGATTCCCACACTTTCAAAATCGGGTCAACAAACTCCCAGGCTGCTTCCACTGCATCTCCACGGGCGTACAGCGTGGCATCTCCCTGAATACAATCCAGCAACAAGCGCTCATACGCTTCCGGAATGTAGGCATCGTTCAAGTCGCTGTAATGGAAATCCATGTTTACATCGGTGGCCTGTAGCCCAGCACCAGGGATTTTCATGGCAAATTTGAGCAAAATCCCTTCATTGGGCTGAATGCGAATGACCAGGATGTTTTCAGTATTGGGCAACCCGTTACCTTTGCTGAAAAGGTGGTGCGGGGTAGGTTTGAAGTGGATCACGATTTCAGAAACCCGGGTAGGCAAACGTTTACCCGTGCGGATGTAAAAGGGTACACCCGACCAGCGCCAATTGTCGATAAAAAATTTCATGGCGAAGTACGTTTCCGTACGTGACTCGGTTGCGACACCTTCTTCTTCCCGATAACCGGGTACACTTTCCCCTTTTATTTTGGACTGGGTGTACTGGCCCCTGATCACATTGTTGACAACATCATCTTCCGACAAGGCCCGCAGGGATTGAAAAAGTTTCATGCGTTCATTGCGGATGCTTGCTTCTGTAGCTTGTACGGGTGGCTCCATCGCGACCAGCGCCACCAATTGCAACAGGTGGTTTTGCACCATATCGCGCATGGCCCCTGAGCCATCGTAATAGCCCCCACGTTTTTCAACTCCGACCGTTTCTGCGGCAGTCACTTCAATGTGGTGGATGTAATTGCGGTTCCAGATGGGTTCAAAAATGCTGTTGCCAAAGCGGGTGATCAGTAGGTTTTGCACCGTTTCTTTGCCCAGATAGTGGTCGATGCGGTACAATTGCGACTCGCTGAAATATTGCAGCAATTTTTGATTAAGGTCGATCGCTGTTTCCAGGTTGTAGCCAAAAGGTTTTTCGATGATCAAGCGCTTCCATCCGTCTTGCTCTCGATGTAGGCCTACTTCGGCCAGGCTGCGGGGAATCACCTCGTATAAACTTGGTGGAGTAGAAAGGTAAAAAATACAATTGTCTCCAGTTTCGCACTCCAGGCTGATCTGCTTGAGTCGATCTCTAAATATTGGATAATCCGCTGGGTTGTTGGTTTGCATGGCATGGTAATAAATCCGCTTGGCAAACTTGGCGCGGTCTCCGTTCCCGCCGACATCCTTGAGGTGCTCGTTTTCGAAAACAACTTTTTCGCGGTAGGCCTCGTCCGTAAATGCAGATCGACTTACGCCCACCACGGCAAAATTATCGGGCAAAAAGCCCCGGCAGTGCAGGTTAAAAACGGCGGGGATCAACTTTCGTTCGGTCAAATCCCCTGATGCACCAAAGATGACCAGGATATGATTATCCGTCTTTTTCATGTTAATTCGCTTGGGTAATGCTTGGGTTATTCAAGTCCAAAGATAAAATAGACTTGTCAATTATTTTGAGCCAACATCTTAACGAGCCAGATTGTTTCTTGGGTATCTTTAGCACAACAACAATCATTTATCTACC
This sequence comes from Haliscomenobacter sp., assembly GCF_016718685.1. Taxonomy (GTDB): domain Bacteria; phylum Bacteroidota; class Bacteroidia; order Chitinophagales; family Saprospiraceae; genus Haliscomenobacter. The sequence goes on from NZ_JADKCX010000051.1 coordinate 5,194, forward strand.
AACAAGTATGAAAATAGGAATTGCCGCTGATCACGGCGGCTTTGAGCTCAAAGAAAAACTCAAGCTTCAAATTGAAAAACTGGGCTTTGAAGTAACTGATTTTGGTGCAGAGGCCTATGAGGCCAACGACGACTACCCGGATTTTGCCATACCCTTGGCCAAAGCTGTGGGTGCAAAAAAGATTGAGCGCGGCATTGTGCTTTGTGGAAGTGGAGTTGGTGCTTGTTTTACGGTCAATAAAGTCAAAGGAGTAAGGGCCGCTTTATTGACCGAGACCTATTCAGCCCATCAAGGCGTTGAGCACGATGACATGAACATCATCTGCATTGGCGGACGGGTGGTGGGTGATCAACTGGCCTGGGAAATCGTACAGGCCTTTCTACAAGCCAATTATTCTGGTGAGGAGCGGCATGAACGTCGCCTGAAGAAAGTAAAAGAACTGGAAAAAGAGCAATAAACCGCCAACGCAATTTGCGCAAAGTAGTATCTTGCCCACCTAAACGCTCGAATTTTTATGTCACAGCAATTTGACTTCGGTATGGTCGGCCTGGGAGTAATGGGTCGCAATTTTATCCTCAATGTAGCGGATCATGGCTTTTCGGCCATTGGTTTGGATACGGACCTGGCCAAAGCAAATGCTTTGACCGATGAAGGACAAGGTAAACCCGTTCAGGGAACTACCTCCAAAGAAGAATTCATCGCGGCATTGCAAAAACCACGCAAGGTCATGTTGCTGGTACCGGCGGGAAGTCCCGTCGACGCGGTAATTGATAGCTTGCTTCCGCTGCTGGATAAAGGAGATTTGATTATTGATGGCGGCAATTCATTTTTTGCAGATACCAACCGCCGCGAAACCTACCTAAGTGCCAAGGGCATTCATTTTATGGGCATCGGGGTATCCGGTGGCTCTCATGGCGCACGGTTTGGCCCCAGCATTATGCCCGGCGGTGATGCAGAAGCCTACGAATTGGTGCGCCCCATTCTGGAATCCGTATCGGCCAAAGTGAATGGCGATCCTTGTGTAGCGTACTTGGGTGCAAGCTCTTCGGGTAACTACGTCAAAATGGTGCACAACGGCATTGAATATGGCTTAATGCAACTCATTTCGGAGGCGTATGATGTCTTGAAGCGTGGACTGGGCTTGAGTAACGCTGAGTTACACGAGATTTTTGCCTTATGGAACCAACAGCGCTTACAGTCTTTTTTGATTGAAATTACGGCACATATTTTTACCGTAGACGACCATTTGAGTGACCAGAAACTGGTAGACCTGATCCTGGACCAGGCCAAACAAAAAGGAACTGGAAAATGGACTTCACAAAATGCCATGGACCTAGGCATTCCAGTACCCACCATTGATATGGCCGTAACCCTGCGGGAGCTTTCGGCGCTAAAGCCCGAGCGTTTGCAGGCTGAAAGCATTTATGGCCCGGCAAAGTCGCTTAATGAGGACAAAGCTGCCATGCTGATTGCCGTTGAACAGGCTTTGTATTTTGGCTTTATCGCCACCTATGCGCAGGGCATGGCCCAGTTGACCGATGCTTCCAAGGAATACAACTACGGCTTGAATCTGGAAACAGTGGCCCGCATTTGGCGAGGAGGCTGCATCATTCGCGCGGTTATGCTGGAGGATTTCCGCAAGGCTTATCACCATAACCCCACCTTGCCCAATTTGTTGCTGGATCCATCCATGGCTGTACAATTGAAAGGAGCCGAGGAAGGCATCCGCAAAGTGGTTGCTGCTGCCGTGCTCAGTGGAATACCTGTACCGGGCCTTTCGGCCAGTTTAGCGTATTTTGATGCCTACCGCAGTGGTCGTTTGCCCCTGAACCTGGTGCAAGCTCAGCGCGATTTCTTTGGCTCACATACCTACGAGCGGACGGATCGAGCCGGGATTTTCCACACCGAATGGGTCGAGTAAATAAAACATCAAAGGCTTTTACCATGATCTCAACGGCAACAATTGAGGATGTTCCGGCATTGGTCGCGTTGATCAACAGTGCTTACCGTGGCGATGGCTCCAAACAAGGTTGGACTACGGAGGCAGATTTAATTCAAGGTTTGCGCACTGATGATGCACAGCTTTTGGAGGTTCTTAATGATCCAACCAGCAATTTTTTGAAATACACCAATAAAAACGGAGCGATAATTGGCTGTGTAAGGCTGCAAAAACAAGGTGATCGACTGTACCTGGGCATGCTCACGGTATCTCCACAGCTACAAGCCAAGGGCTTGGGCAAATTGCTTTTACAAGCTTCAGAAACCTATGCTCAACAGCAAGATTGCCGGGCCATCTTTATGACCGTTTTTTCCGTACGGACGGAATTGGTGGCCTGGTATGAGCGGCATGGTTACCATAGGACGGGAGAGGTTATCCCTTTCAAGCACAATGAAAAATTTGAAATTGTGAACCAGCAATTAGAGTTTCTGGTGCTGGAGAAGGCGATTGGATGATATTCACCACAGATTCGCACAGATTTACACAGATTTCTTGTATTAATCTGTGCGAATCTGTGGTGAAATAATCCAATCAATTTCCAAACCGCACACACACTGGAGTAAACACTTTTTCCTCCTTCCGATATTTCAATTTTCCATCCGCTCCGATGCTCAAAATCAGAATATTGTCTGAATTTTGATTGGCAGCGTACAAAAATCGACCGTCGGGTGAAATAGCAAAGTTGCGGGGCACTTCGCCCTGGGTGGAAGCATGGTCGATCAAGCTCAATTTCCCCTCCGCATCAATGGCATAACCCACAATGCTGTTGTGGCCCCGATTGGCGGCGTAGAGGAATTTTCCATTGGGTGTCACGTGGATATCCGAACAGGTGTTGCCACTTTCTTGATAATCAGCTGGCAGCGTGCTGATGCTTTGGATGGTGTCCAGTTTGCCCGTAGTTTTATCCCAATTCATCACGGTTACACTACAACTTAGTTCGTTAACCACATACGCTTTGGCCAAGCTGGGGTGAAAAGTGAAATGACGGGGCCCGCCTGCACGATGTACTTTGGTTGCTCCGATTCGGGTGAGCGGTTTTTTCGGGTCTGCGTAGTTGACTTTGTAAGTATAGATGTTATCGGTGCCCAGGTCGGGTACATACAAAAAATTGTCGTCTGGAGATAAGTTCACGCTGTGCGGGTGAGCAGCATCTTGTCGCGAGTGCGTTCCTTTTCCGGTGTACGCTTCTTTGTAAATGGCTTCGCCTAAACCACCGTTTTCAGCTACTGGGTAAACTGCAATTGCACCCACGTAATTGGCCACAAAAACGTAGCGCCCTTTGCTATCGGTGCTCACATGACAAGGTGCAAAGGCAAACGTGGATTGCTGGTTGATTTTTTCCAGATGGTCTCCTGCCTGGCGATACGCCACCACCCGACCAGCATCGTCAACATCGGCACCAATTTCTTCTACAGCATACAAAAATCGCCCATCGGCGCTCGGGGTGAGGAAGGAAGGATTGACGATTTCGCCCTGAACACCTATTTTGTCCAAATATCCGGTAGCACTATCGAGTTGGTACAGGTAGATACCTTCTCCTTTGCCGTCTACATGGCCTTCCTTCCTGCTGTACGTTCCAATAAAAGCAGGGTAGGTTTTGGCGGTTTTTTTCTCGGATTGGGTAGTTTTGGGGCTGGATTCACAGCCCAGGATGGCTAAAAAACCGATAAAAAGTGCTGATAGTTTCAAGTGTTGCATGTTGGTTTTTTGATGGGAAAGATAGGGAAAGTGATTGTCGTAGTTGCCGAAAATTTTATTTTTGAGGCTCGTTCCAACAAAAATACTTTCAGTTTTCAAGTGCATCAAAATTCAACTGCTAATGAACCCATTTTTACAACGCCTGTACGACATTGCCCAAAAACCCCGCCGACACATCATTGGTCTGATGTCGGGCACCTCCCTCGATGGGCTAGATGTAGCACTTTGTGCCCTAAGTGGCGCGGGTGCCCATACCCAAGTTGAATTGTTGCGCTTTGCTACCGTGCCTTACGACGCGCACATCAAAGCTGAAATCCGCAAGGTTTTTGCCAAACGTGAGATCGACTTTCAGCAGCTTTGCCTCTTGCACCCGCACATCGGCATCATGCACGGCCAAATGGTCAATGCCTGCCTGGAAGAATGGGGAATCCCTGCCAACGACGTGGACTTGGTCGCCAGTCATGGCCAGACCGTTTACCACGCCCCCAAAACCCAACACGGCGACCCCAATTACGGCAATACCACCCTGCAAATTGGCGACGGCGACCACGTGGCCGTAACCACGGGCATCATCACCCTGGCCGACTTCCGCATGCGGCACATTGCGGCGGGCGGCGAAGGAGCACCCTTGGCGGTATACGGCGATTTTTTCGTTTTTGCCAAAGCGGGACAAGACCGCATTTTGCTCAACATGGGTGGCATCTCCAACTTCACGTACCTGCCCGGCGACCTCGACGCCAGCAAGGTTTTTACCACCGACACTGGCCCGGGCAATACCCTGCTGGACGCCATCACCCGCAAGTTTTACCCCGCAATGGACTACGACGAGGATGGAAAAATTGCGTTGTCGGGCCAGATTCATGAACATCTGCTCCAGGCATTGAAAGACCATCCTTTTTTTACCGCACCTTTTCCAAAAACCACCGGGCCGGAGGTCTTCAATTTGGCCTATCTGCAAGCTGCACAGGAAAAAACGCAGACCCAAAACCTGGGCGCTCCAGATTTACTGCGCACCCTGGCCCAGTTCAGCGCCGATACCATTGTGAATGGGATCAAGCGGGTCATTGGCAATCAGGCTTTTTCTTTTTACCTGAGCGGTGGCGGTGCGCACAACCCGGCGCTGACTGGCGCAATCCAGGCGCAATTTCCAGGGGCGAGTTTCCAATCCACGGATGTGCTGGGTATTCCCGGCGATGCCAAAGAGGCCGTGCTTTTTGCGATTCTGGCGAATGAGGCGGTGGCTGGGGGGGAAACGTCCTTTGGCGGGCGGCATAAAGTGCCTTCGGTGGTGATGGGGAAGGTGTGTTGGCCGGGGTGAATTGAAGGGGATCGCAAAGATAAATGCCAAAAAAACCTCCCCAAAAACCTAAAATTCCCCTCAAACCTGCCTAGTTTTGCCCCGCCATAGGCTGTTTTGCCGGGCATCACCGACATTCGTACACCGATGAAAGTCACCGAGTACTTCGAAAAAGCGCAGGGACAAACCCTCATCTCTTTTGAAATTCTTCCGCCCCTGAAGGGTGGGAGCATGCAAGACATCTTTAAAGGGCTAGATCCCTTGATGGAATTCAAACCCCCGTTTATCGACGTCACCTATCACCGCGAAGAGTTCATCTACAAGCAGAATCCGGCGGGTTTTTATGAAAAAGTCGCCATTCGCAAGCGGCCGGGTACCGTCGGCATTTGCGCCGCCATCATGAACCGCTATGGAGTGGACGCCGTACCGCATTTGTTGTGTGGAGGCTTCACCCGCGAGCAAACCGAGGACGCTCTGATCGACCTCAACTTCCTCAACGTACAAAACGTGTTGGCCTTGCGCGGTGATGCGCGGCAGTTCGATTCCAAGTTTGAAGCCGAGCCCGGTGGCCATGAATTCGCCCTCGATTTGGTCAAACAAATCGACGACATGAATCACGGCAAATACCTCGACCTGAATATCGAAAATGGCCAGCGCACCAACTTCTGCATCGGCATTGCGGGATACCCCGAAAAACATTTCGAAGCTCCCAACATCGAATCTGACCTGGCCTGGATCAAAGCCAAAGTAGATGCGGGTGCAAACTACATCGTGACCCAGATGTTTTTTGACAACAAACACTACTTTGATTACGTGGCCAATTGCCGGGCTGCGGGCATCAACATTCCGATTGTGCCGGGTTTAAAACCCATCACCAAACAGTATCAGTTGACCTCTATTCCCCGGCATTTTTTCATCGATTTGCCCGAGGCTCTGGTCAAGGAATTCAACAAAGCGGAAACGCCTGAAGCCCGCCGCCAGGTAGGTACGGAATGGTGTTCGGCACAATCCAAAGAATTGAAAGCGGCGGGGGTTCCCTGTTTGCATTACTATACCATGGGCGACGCGCCTACGATTCGCAAGATCGTGGAAAGCGTGTACTGAGAAACCGCTCAGAAGCGCTAACGCAAACTGGAAGTCATTTTCCCTTTTTCACCACGAAGACACTAAGAAACAAAGAAAAAAATGCTTTGCTTAGTGTCTTCGTGCATTTATGGCAAATCCATATCTTCGATCAATCAATCATCTTCCGAACACCGGGCTCAAAAAATAAAACCAAAGAAATGAAGCCATTTTTTTTCCTCCTTACTTTCCTGCTGGTATCCAGCATGGGCTATGGCCAGTTGCAGTCTCCCGATCAGTTTTTTCCACACAAATGGGGTGAGAATTTTACGCCCCATGAGATGCGGATCGACTACTACCGCCACGTAGCTGCCAATAGCAAAAATGTGGTGTTCCAGCCCTATGGCTATACCAATCAACAACGCTTGTTGCAATTGGCATTTGTATCTACAGAAGCCAATCTGGCCAAACTGGAAGCCATTCGCCTCAACAACCTGCGGCGGGCGGGCTTATTGGAAGGTGCTACAGATCCAAGTCTCGACAACCTCAGCATCGTATGGCTCAGCTACTCGGTACACGGCAACGAAGCTGCTGGCGCCGAAAGCTGCCTGAAGGTATTGTACGAACTGGTCAACCCACAAAACACGACGAGCAAAGAATGGCTCAAAAACACCCTGATCATCCTCGACCCCTGCATCAATCCTGATGGAAACTCGCGCTACATCCACTGGTACCGCAACGTAGCGGGTACTACACCCAACCCCAGCCCTAATGCCCGCGAGCACCAGGAGCCCTGGCCCGGTGGCCGCGTCAACCACTACAACTTTGACCTCAACCGCGATTGGGCTTGGCAAACCCAAGCCGAAACCCGACAGCGCATGGTCAAGTACAACGAATGGATGCCACAAGTACACGTAGATGTACACGAACAAGGCCCCAACAGCCCTTACTATTTTGCACCCGCCGCCCAGCCTTACCACCGCTACATCACGCAGTGGCAGCGCGATTTTCAGGTGCAAATTGGCAAAAACAACGCCCGATACTTCGACCAGGAAGGCTGGTTGTATTTCACCAAAGAAGTATTCGACCTGCTGTATCCCAGCTACGGCGACACCTATCCAATGTACAACGGTGCCATTGGGATGACTTATGAGCAAGGCGGCATCGGTGCTGGTCAGGCGATTACGCTACGCAATGGCGATACCCTCACGCTCAAAGACCGTGTAATGCACCATTATACCGCTTCGATGGCGACCATTGAAACCTCTTCAAAAAACACCGCGCAGTTGAACAAAAACTTCAGCGATTTTTTCAATCGTGCGCGTACCAATCCTCCGGGGCAATACAAGAGTTTTGTCATCAAAGCTACCAATGCTCGCGAACGACTCAAAACCTTCTGCGAACTATTGGACCGCAACCACATCAAATACGGAAAGGCGGGCAAAACCAGTAGCCTGAATGCCTACGATTACCAAACGGGCAAAAACATCACCCTCAAAGTAGAACCCAACGACCTCGTAGTGAGCGCCTTCCAAACCCGCGGCACCATGGCCCAAATCCTGCTGGAACCTGCCGCAGAATTGGTCGACTCGTTGACTTACGACATTACTTCCTGGGCTTTGCCTTATGCGCACGGCCTGGAGTCGTACGCTAGTACCCAGCGCCTCGATCCCGATGGAGCCTTCACTTTCAGCACCAACAACATCCCCAGCAACGCCAAGCCTTACGCTTACCTGGCCGTTTGGCGCGGCAGCAGCAACGTGAAGTTTTTGGCAGCCATTCTGAAAAAAGGGGTAAAAGTGCGTTATGCCCAAGCGCCATTTACTGTTGAAGGGAAAAGTTATGCGCGGGGTACGTTGCTGATCACAGAGGGGGACAACCGCAAAATGTCACCTGCTTACCGCCAGGTGGTAGAATCCGCTGCACGCCAATTCGATCAAGAGTTGAGCACGGTCAGCACTGGTTTTGCCGATGGGGGCAGCGATTTTGGCTCCAGCAGCTACAGCTTCATCCAACGCCCCGAGGTGGCCATTTTGAGTGGAGACCAAACTTCGAACAACGAATTTGGTCAGGTCTGGTATTATTTTGACCAGGAATTGCAATACCCGCACACCGTACTGGACGCCAACCGCCTCGATCGCATTGATCTGAGTGCCTATAATACCATCGTGATGCCCGAAGGTCGTTACCGTCTGACAGATCCGATTGTGGAAAAACTCAGCGCCTGGGTCAACGCCGGAGGCCGCCTGATTGCCATTGGTGATGCCCTGCCTGCACTGCAAGACCGCAAAGGTTTTGGCCTCACCCGCTATGCCAACGACGATGACAAGAAAAAAGCGGAACGCGCCGCTGATGAAGCAGCCCTGGCCGCTCGCCTGCTGGATTACGCCGGAGAAGAGCGCCGCGCCCAAAGCAGCAGCATACCGGGAGCGATTTTTAAAGTAAAAATTGACAATACCCATCCCTTGGGTTTTGGCTTGTCGGATACTTATTTTTCACTTAAAACCAATGACCTGGCCTATGCACCGCTCAAAGGAGTGCACAATGTAGGCACCATCGGCGGACAACTGATGGTTTCGGGTTTTGCCGGAGCGAAGGCGAAAGAGAAGCAAAAAAATACCGTCGTTTTTGCGCAAGAACAAAAAGGCGCGGGTGCGGTAGTGTACCTGGTGGATAACCCTCTCTTTCGGGCTTTCTGGGAAAACGGGAAACTGGTGATGGGCAATGCTGTGTTCATGCGGTAATCGCAACAAATATCGCTCCACTCCACCTGCGACGGAGTTTGATAAGATAAATTTCGCCCGCAGATCACGCTGATTTACGGGCGAAATTTTTTACAAACAAACAATAAAACATTTTCAAATGAACTACATCAAATCGTTAGTCCAAATACTCGGTGCCACTTTGTTGCTGCTGCTCATGAGCAGTACCAGTACAAATTACCTTGCAGCAAAACGAGAGTATTACGAAATCAAGATCTACCACATCACTGGCAAAGACCAGGAAACGCGCGTCGATCAATTTTTACAAAAGGCTTATTTGCCAGCCTTGCACCGGGCGGGGATAAAAAACATTGGCGTGTACAAACCCATTGCCAAAGACACCACAGCGGGTAAAAGGATTTACGTGTTCATCCCCCTGCGCAAACTGGAACAGCTGAGCACTTTGCCAGCGCTGTTGGACAAAGACGCCACTTTCCAAAGCGAGGGTGCCGATTACTTGAAAACCGCTTGGGACAAACCAGCTTACGTACGCATTGAGTCGATTGTGTTGCAAGCTTTCAAAGACATGCCCTTCATGGCTTTACCCAAATTGAACGGTCCGGCATCCGAACGCGTGTATGAACTGCGCAGTTACGAAGGTGGATCTGAGCAATTGTACCAAAAGAAGGTGCACATGTTCAACGAAGGACAGGAGATCAGCATTTTCACCCGGCTGGGCTTCAATGCGGTTTTTTATGCCGAAGTACTGTCTGGTCGCCGCATGCCGAACCTGATGTACATGACTTCATTTGACAACATCGAATCACGCGATGAGCATTGGAAGTCATTTGGTGCCGATCCGTTTTGGAAAAAAATATCAGCTTTGCCTGAGTACCAGCATACGGTTTCGAAGGCAAATATTTATTTATTGCAACCTGCAGCGTATTCTGAAATTTGAGTATTGGTCATCCCAAATTTTAAAATGAACGAAACGCGAAAGCGGTTAAATTTTAAATAGCCCTGGTCGGCTCTACTGCCGACCAGGGGGAATTATGATCATGATGACGAGGCCAATGTGACCCTGCTACTTAACGAATCAGGGTCACGTTGCCTTGTTTGCGGTACACCGTACCGTCTATACAATTGGCCACCAGGTAAAATCCATATACATCAGGAGGTAATGCTTTGCCCCTGAAAGTACCATCCCATCCTACATTGGGATCAGTGGTTTCAAACATTCTTTGGTTCCAACGATTGTAAATCACAAAAGTCATGTTTTCGATACCACGACCCCGCACGTAAAGCACATCATTCACGCCGTCTTTGTTGGGGGTAAATGCAGTTGGTACAAAAATGTAGGGCTCAACGCAGTACGGACCTTCAACAGTGATGGTGATTTTGAATTCAGCCGTACAGCCATTGCTGGTCACACTAAGCGTATACTCCGTCGTTTCGGTTGGCGAAGCAATTACGGTACTACCTGTGGTATTGTTGAGTCCAGTTGCCGGCGTCCAGGAATAAGAACAAGAGGGGCAATTCTCCACCCGAATGGTAGCTGATTCACCGATCATGATGGTCGTTTTGTCGGCAGTTACCCGCACAGTATTCTCCAGGTTTAACACGATCACGCGGGTGCTTAAGGTCGTAGAGCAACCAAATTGGTTGGTCACCCGTACCTGCAGATTTGCACCATCCTGAGCCCTTGCGATGGCGGATGGTCCGGTCTGAACATTACTAATGAACAAATTAGCGGGCGACCAGAGGTAACTCAGCGTTTGAGTACGATCCGCATTGTTGACCAAAAGTGAAACTTCATCATTGGTTTCACAAGCGTTAACGGTAGCGGGCAAAGAAACCTTGAGCGGACGAGCGATTACCCTTACCGAATCAATTTCAGAGCAGCCTGCTCCATTGGTAATGCGTACATAGAAGGTGCGTGAAATGGTATCTGGCACAATGACAAATTGGTCACCTTGTCCAATAACTGGAGCGATGTTGCGGTTGTTTGACCATTCGAAAACCGCTCCACCATTCCCTCTTGCCATCAGGTTGTATGGGTTTTGGTTACACAACACAGTGTCTCGACCCGCATCGGCATTGATTGGTGCAGCAGGACTTACCACAACTTGCCGAACAATACTGCATACGCCAAATTGGTCAGAAATGGTGACAGTATAAGTCGTAGGTACTGCTACGGTTGCCGTTGGTGTAGCCGACGTAGAATCGTTCAAGCCCGCCGCAGGCGACCAGCGGTAAACCAAAACAGGATTGCCATTTGGATTGATTGGCGTAGGCCGGTCTCCACAAGAGGTGATCATGCTTGGCGGCGCACCAGCAGGCAAATCAACTACATTGATAACCGCAGAGTCTAGCGGCGCACCAGCAAAAGGCCCTCCAGCACCTATAGTGCCGCCGCCGCCAGAGCCGCCTGTACCACCGGTACCACCACTGTTGCGCACGGAGTCAATTCGGGCCCGGATACACACATCATTGGTATCCGTAGCTACCGCATAAAACACATTTTTGCCCGGCCCCACATTAACACTGATCCGGGGACCTGTACCAATTTGGTTCTTCAATCCAGCGTCACTGAACCAGGTAATCGTGGTTGGGCGAGAGGTGCTGGCCCGTAACGTTAGTCGACCCGGCTCACAGAGCGAGGTATCGGGTAAAGCAATGACCGTGATGGGTTGGCTGACCTGAACAACGATGGTTTTGGTCACATTACAGCCCGTAGCAGGATCAGTCACGGTAACGGTATACGTTGTAGTGGCCGAAACGGTAGCAACAGGATTGTATGGTTTGCTCAAATCAAGCCCAGTCGTAGGCGACCAATTGTACGTATAAGCGGGGTTACCATTCGGATTCAACTCAATGGATGTCCCCACGCAAACCTCTTGAGGCGATTTTAAATCGCCAGGTTTAAAGTCACTGAGGCGTACTCTAGCGGTATCCCGTTTTGAACAAGTCCCCAAGGTCGCTTCTACAATGTACAAATTGAGCCCCAATACCGGAGTAACGGAAAGGCTACGGCCAGTGCTCAGCACTTGCCCGTTGGCATCCAGCCAACGGATGGTCGCACCTTGTGCGCCACGTACGGTCAAAAAGATAAAGCCTGGTTGACAAAGTGCGGTATCAGATGGAATGGCTTCCAAATCACCCAAATCCGTCACGTTGACCTGAATTTCTTTTTCCAACCGACAACCACTTACTGGATCCGTCACGGTTACGCGATACGTAGTAGAAGTGGTAAGGGTTGCAATTGGGTTGTGTGGATTGCTCAGATTCAATCCAGCAGTAGGCGACCATTGGTATTGATACGCTGGATTTCCATCCGGGTTCAAGGCCAGTGGCTGACCCGCACAAACTGTTTGTGGTGAAGCCAAATCGCCGGGCTGGAAGTCGGCCCGCGTGACGCGGCTGGTATCTCGCTTGCTACAAGTACCTACTGTAGCTTCGGCAATGTATAGATTCAAACCGACATTTGGACTTGGCGAAATGTTGCGTCCGGTGCCGATTTGAGTGCCATTGGCATCCAACCACCGAACGTTGGCACCTTCTGCGCCAGTAACGCGCAAAGGCACTCCGCCCGCCTGACAAACTGTGGTATCAGAAGGTACGATTGCCAAGTTGCTCACATCGGTCACATTGACCCGAATTTCTTTTTCCAAACGACAACCACTGACGGGATCAGTAACCGTTACCGTATAGGTAGTGGAAGTATTAATGGTTGCAATTGGGTTGTGTGGATTGCTCAGATTCAATCCAGCAGTAGGCGACCATTGGTATTGATACGCTGGATTTCCATTGGGGTTCAAAGCCAAGGGTTGACCTCCACAAGCTGCCTGAGGTGAAGTCAAATCGCCAGGCCGGAAGTCATTGAGGGTTACGCTTGCGGTATCTCGCTTTGAACAAGTCCCCAAGGTCGCTTCTACAATGTACAAGTTAAGTCCCAATGCTGGGGTAACGGAAAGGTTACGGCCAGTACCCAACACCTGCCCATCGGCATTCAACCAACGGACAGATGCACCTTGTGCTCCACGGACAGTCAAAAAGATGAAATCTGGTTGACAAAGTGATGTATCAGACGGGATGGCTTCCAAATCACCCAAATCCGTCACATTGACCTGTATTTCTGTTTCTAAACTACAGCCACTCACCGGATCCGTCACCGTTACCAGATAAGTAGTGGAAGTGGTAATGGTCGCAATCGGGTTGCTTGGATTACTCAGGTTCAATCCAGTCGTCGGTGACCATTGGTACTGATATGCTGGATTTCCATTGGGATTCAAGGGCAATGGCTGGCCCGCACAAACTGCTTGTGGTGAAGCCAAGTCACCAGGCTGGAAGTCGGCGCGGGTGACACGACTGGTATCCCTTTTGCTACAAGTACTCGCGGTAGCTTCGGCGATGTACAAATTCAAACCGATATTCGGGCTTGGCGAAATGCTGCGTCCTGTGCCAATTTGGGTACCATTGGCATCCAACCAGCGGATCGAAGCTCCACTTGCCCCAGTGATGCGCAAGTTCACCGCACCTGGTTGACACACCGTGGTATCTGTTGGTACAATGGCCAAATCACTCAGGTCGATCACGTTGACTTGAATTTCTTTTTCCAACCTACAGCCGCTAATCGGGTCGGTTACTGTCACTTTAAAGGTAGTAGAGGTCGTCAGCGTCGCAATGGGGTTGCTGGGGTTGGTCAAATTCAAGCCCGTAGTCGGCGACCATTGATACTGATAAGCTGGATTTCCATTGGGATTCAAAGCCAGTGGTTCACCTGCACAAGCCGACTGTGGTGAGGTCAAATCGCCGGGCTTAAAGTCTGCAACATTGACTTTTACGGTATCTCGTTCTGTACAGGTGCCATCGCTGGCCTCGGCTACATAAAGGTTCACGCCAATAGCCGGGGTTACGGTAAGATTTGCTCCCGTACCAATTTGTTGGCCATTTGCATCCAGCCAACGGAAGTTAACATTGCTGCCATTGGCGCTTGCCCGTAGGGTAAGGTTGCTGGGGCTACAAATCGTAGTATCATTGCTGGCTTTAAACCCATCGATGACATTTACATTCACCCTTACGGATCGTTCTTTGAAACAACCCGAGGCAGGATCGGTAATTGTTACCCTGAATTCGGTAGTTTGACTGATGGTGGCAATAGGATTGGCGGGGTTGCTCAAGTTCAAACCGGTAGTAGGCGACCATTGGTATTGATACACCCGATTGCCATTCGGATTCAGGGGGATGCTGCCATTTTTACACAAAGATAAAGGTGAGGCAATAGTACCCGGGTTAAAATCAACAAATCGGATCCTGACGCCCGTAATGGTATCGGTGCATCCAAAAGCATTGCGGCCAATTACCTCATAAGTGGCGTCAATCCCACTGGTAGCTGATATTGCGAGCCCTCCTTCTGCATTAAATGGAGGTTTATCACCCTGTGATCCAGCGATATACCAAATATATTCAGCGGCACCGAAAGCAAAGATTCTCAAGGTGGTACCTACGCAGGCAATCGTATCCATTGTCGATACACTAAGCGTAGGTTTAGGGCTGATTTGTACAACCACGGTATCCACAACCTGGCAAGAAATACCCCCGCTGGTTTTGGTTACCGTAACTCGATAAGTAGCTGGAGCTGTGCCCGTGAACGTTGGGTTGCGTACATTGGTAGCAGAGAGGCCAGTTGCTGGCGACCATTGATAGCTATACTCCGCATTGGCATTGGGCGCGAGTGGAGTAGCCACCCCGGCACAAACCTGCACCGTATCGGGTAAGCCGGAATCAAGCGCTCCCAAATTGATGATGACGGTAAGGGTATCTTCACATTCAAACTGGTTGCTGATGATCCCCGTAATTGTGTTTGCTCCTATTTCGGTTGGACGCAGCACGGGGTTAGCCGTATTGCCACCTGACACTACGTTAAATACTGGCGTCCAGTTGTAGGTAAGTTGCTGATTTTCGGCATTGTTGCGCACCTGGATTTGCACACTCTCGGCATCACATTGGTCGATGCGGTTGCCACCAGTCGGTGTAATCAAGGTAACGTCTACCCCATTATCGGTTACACTGACACTATCCGTTTCAGTACAACCCAACTCATTTTCCGCGGTGACATAATAAACGGTGGTTCCAGGAGGAGGATTAACGGTCACCGAGGCATTTGAACTCAACAATTGCCCCTGACGGTTGGTCCAACGGAAGGTGGTGCCCTCGTTACCACTCGCAGTCAAGGTTACGTCCTCCCCACAAGTAGTCAGGTTATTGGGCACTTTGAGGCCGATGGCGCTTCCAGTTGTAATTTCGATTTCCTTGGTCACCACTTTGCGACAAGACACCGCAAGTTGCAGGGTCAACGTAACGGAGTATTTGCCAGACTGCGCATATTTGTGTTCAGGATTTTCTTCTGTGGAGAAAGTTCCATCTCCAAAATTCCATAAGTAGCCAAAAGCATTGGTACTGGTGTTTTGGAAAACTACGGTATTTCCATCACATTGAACTTTTGGCGTGAAATCAAGATTGTGGTTGACATCCACAATGGCCACTTGTACCGAATCCTGTAAGCTACAACCGGCGGAGTTGCGCACAGTTACAAACACTTCTTTAAGGCCTGGCAAATCAGCCAGGACTGGATTGGCAGTATTGGTGCCTGATGCAAAAGCATTGGATGGCGTCCAGGTAAAGGTCAGTATTTGGCCCGGTCCCTGGGTTGTATTGATTTGTAGGGGTTCCCCTGTGCAAGCAATCAGTGAATCAGGAGCGCTAAACACAATCGGAGAGCCTACCAGGTTGACTTCCAATTTTTCTATACAACCATCTTCATCGGTAGCCTCAATGATCAAGTTGCGTTGGGTGGCTACCGTGGCGGTAAATTGAGCACCAGTAGCCAACTGATTGCCATTGGCATCCAACCAACGGAAAGTGACGGGCCGATTGGCGGAGGCAGTCAAAGTAGTTTGTGGCGTACAGACGGGTGTACCATCTGCTCCAGGGCCAGTCACCACCACCGCCATATTATTCGGCACTACCGCCATCATGGAATCGCGTACTGTACAGCTCGGGATTCCGGGTACGGCAATGTCGACCGTATACGCTGTGCTTTGTTGGGGTGAAAATATCGGATTGCCCACCGTGGGATCGTCCAACCCTGTTTCAGGCAACCAGGTATAGGTCAAATTTGGGTTATTGTTTCCAGGGAGCTGAAACGGTACACCTCGACAAATGATGACCGTGTCGGGAATTGCCACACCAGAAATCGGTGCCTTGACAATGCTTTGCGAAGCAGAATCGACACAACCCTGGGCAGTGCGGATGATCAAGGTAACCGTTACCCGCCCCGAGTCAGTAAAGCTGAAACTCGGCGACTCTTCCATCGAGGTACGGCCATCCGATAATTTCCAGGTACGACTAGCGATCTGTACACCTGGATTGTTCGAAACGTCTAAAAGTTTGATCGTAGACCCATTGAAGATACAACTGGTATAGTTAAAAGTAAAATCGACGTTGGTATCCAGTTTGCTGAGGCGAATGGTTTTTTGGATGGTATCGTTGCATTCGCCAAAGGCGATCAAGGTCAGGGTGTAAGTACCTGTATCCGGCAGGTTAAACACCGGATTATTATCGGTGGAAACCTGAATTGGATTGTTGATGTCGCCAATGATCCATTTTACCGAACCGGCGTTTGTAGACGTGTTTTTTACACTAAAAGAACGTCCATCACAACTGCTTACCACAATCGGGTTGTTCCCTACCCCGGCATCGACGGTAAAATCCGCCTCTGGTCGAGGCAAAGCAATCACCGTGATGGTTTTGGAACAGGTACATGACTGTGCCGAATTCGCGGTGATGGTCAAATTGATGACCCCACTTTGAGTGACCGTATAGCGCGGATTTACGGCATTGGCATCGTCCATCAACCCCGCTGGTTCCCAACGGTAAGTATAAGCCGAAGTAGCTACACCCGTAGGATTGAGCGGAACGATCGATCCTATGCAGGCTCGAACCGTGTCAGGGATTCCTTCACATGGACCCTGGATACCAGCCGTACTAAAACTACGGGAAATGGTTTTTTCGCAGCCATTGGCGTTGATGACGGTCAGCATGATCGTTCCCGAAATATCCAATGGCAATCGCACCAGGGTATCGGCTCCGGTGGCGTTGATTACCCCACCATCTCCAAAGGTAATTTTCCATAAACGCTTGACGATTGCCGCCGTGGAATCAGTAGATAAGTCCTGCAATCGGAGAATAGATTCGGCTGCACAAGGCAAAATCTCGGTTTTAAAGTCGGCTTTGATGCCTGAAGTTCGAAGCCGGACTTGTCGGGAAAACGTATCCGCACAGGCAGTTCCTGGCTCTGCAATCAAGCTAACTTTGTATTCGTTAAAGGCAGGAAAAGTATACAGTGGATTGGCTTCAGTAGAAGATAAATTGGTACGCGGTGCATCAAAAAGCCACAAGTAGTTATTGGCACCAATGCTCTCATTGCGAAACTGTACTTTTAAGGAGTCACACTGGCTTTCTGGCGCAAAAAAAGCAGCAACTACACTTTCGCAATTCTGTACATTGTACTGAAAATCCCGTCGCGTTGAAGAAATAAGACCTTTGGTCGTGCGGTCGTATTCATCAACACAAATGCCAATTACAAACTGACCCAATAAACCAGGCCGAGCGGTCAGCAATCCAGACTGGGAGTTGATCCGGAGCGGTTCTCCAAGTCCGAGCATGTTTTGCAGATTGTAAAGTGGCTTTAACCAAAGCAAAGTATCAAAGGGCGGAAAGTTTGGTGGCTGCGGTTGAGGTTTGGCAAAGGTAGCACCCTGCATGGGTGTACACAAACGATAGACCAGAGAATCCCCGTCAACATCGATTGCTGAGTGATCAAAATCCAGCGGGCGGTTGTTGCAAATATAAATGTCTGGCCAACGCCGGAAAGTAGCACTATTGTTGCACCGACGCATGGCTGCCTCAGTCAGCCAGATATCATAGGTTGCTCCCGTTTCCAACGGATTGACGATGTTCAAAATGGTACGGTTGCGACAACAACGCTGGTAGACTATTTGATATCCACCCACCCGAAATGGCAGGCTTACCGTTGCCTTATAAGTCATTGTTTCTACGCAGACTTTGGTCGTTGCCTGAATACAAGCGTCGAGATTGTTGTCGAGAGGAGTAGCCGAGGTAGCGTTAATGCGTACATCTTGGAGCAATAACCCATTGCGGTCAAAGATCCCTACCGAGGCTACGCGGTCAAAAGGCTCGGTACTGGGAGCACAATCGCGATAAACACGGACGGTGATTTCATAGCGGTCGTTGCCCAGGCAGCGATATCCTACTTCACCCCCAACGATATGAGTCGCATAGCTCAAACTTGGTGCACAAAGCAGCACCAAAAGCAAACGCCACAAAGTGAACTGCTGCGCGAAGAAATGACGAATGGTGTAGTTGATGTTCATAAGGTATTTCATTGGGCGTGAGGATTACTTGGGTTGCTTGGTGTCCGTGATGATGCGATAGATCTGCACTTTTCGATCCAGCGATGGTTTGATGCCAAAAATTTCATTTTTGACATTGGCCAATGCAGTCGGGATGTCGGGGCCGGATTGATCTTCACCAACGGCATCCTTATCAAAAGTAAGATGACCAGAACTGATATATTTTTTCATCACCCCATTTTCAAACTGTTTGAAATAGTTGATCACAGATTCCATCCGGCGGTAACCAAGTTTTTTATTGTAATCAGCATTGCCAAGTGGGCTGGCGAATCCGGCCATGTACACTTTGACATACATGCCTTTTTCCAAATCTTTGACGATTCCCGGCAACACCAACTCCAAGCTATCGTAGCCTCGCTTCACAGTGTTCTGGAAAAACGAGCGCATGATCTGGCCAGAGAAGCCCAAAAACTTTTCTTCTTGCTGGATGTAGGTATTGTACAGATTGAGGTAACTTTCAGAAGTAGTGATTTGGGGATTAGGGCCAGGTTTGGCGTTATCAAAAAACAGGTTGATCGCTAGTTTCACTTGAGCCAGAAATAAATCTACGGTTACATCGTAGCCGAATTGTTTGACCGTTTCATCATTCATGGGTACTTCCAGCGAATCAACACTAAACCCTAGTTTTGTGGCTTTAACCAAATAGGTTTTGCCCAGGTCTACCAGATAGTTGTACTCGTTGCCATTGGGGTCAGATTTTGTTTCCAAAAGGGTAAACTGACCCGAAGCATTTTTTTCGTAAATGGTAACGGTGCACCCATTGAGTGGCGTTTCTTGTACCGCCAAAAGGGTGAAGACATCGAGGCGCAGGTTCGGCAAAAATAAGTCAACGACCAGGGTCGTTTGTTCTTCCCCTAAATCAGCAGTAATCAGGGAGTCCTTTGTGATGAACCCCTTTTTTTGTGCCCGGATATAGTATTTTTTATGCCTTTCGATGATGGTCGCGTAGTAGTTGGTGTCTACCTCCGTTTTATTCAATATTTCTTTGCGGGTACCGTCAGGAGCTTCTTCAAAGATGCTTACCGTAGTTCCGTTTAAAGCAAGAGAATCTCTTAATTTAAAGGTATTGACTTCAAGGTTAACCAATTTAGGCACGCCCATTTTAAAAAGGTCATGGCAACAAGCCTCTTGTTCTTTGGCCAATAAAATGGAACCGATCCGGTTGGAAGAAAAAACCGCTGTATCTCCTTGGGGGTTCCGGACATAGCCAATCTCATCATAAGAAGTATTGAGGCCAGCACCCAAATTGAATGGGGTAAACCAGCGGTTATTCGTCAAACGGGTTCCATAAACGTCATAACCGCCAAAAGTTGGGCGGCCATCTGTACTGAAAAAGAACAAGGGTGGTCTGCCGGAAATTTCATGAAAAAATGGCGTAATGTCATTTCCTGGAGTATTGAGCTCCACTACTGGTTCGGCGCTGGTTACGTTGCCATCAGCTTGAATAGGGCCCATCCAAATGTCTAATTTACCTTTGCCTCCGGTACGGTTAGATACAAAATACAAAACTGGTCGCCCTTGGGTGTTTTTACCTAAAGCAGGAGAGGTAGAAGTATATTGAGGAAGATTGATTCCCAGCTTAATGGGTGCCTTTTCTGGCATCGTCAAATCCCGATAATAAATGTCACAACGCAAATCAAAGGCATTGATTGGGTCACAATTGCAAAAATACACGCCCTTGTCATCCTGTGTAAACACCGAATACGCGGTATGTTTCCCGGGGGCATTGAATGAAGCCGGGAGTAACTCTTTTGGGGTATCCTGATAGGAACGCACTACCTTGTTGAACAGCGTATTCTTGTCTTTTGGTTCAGCAAACTCGTAAGCGGTATGGTACAAGGTGTCCTTGCGGAAAAAAGCACCATAATCTGTATAGGGGCTGTTTGTTTTTTCTCCCAGGGTAACTGGTGGAGAGTAAGCAAGAGGACTGCGTACTTGTCCTGCCGTGTTGGCCAGGGTTTTGACTGCAAAATCGCAATCTGCAATCCCTTTTCTGGCCATCTGGGCAAATTCTGGTGCCGCCTGCGGGTTGGTTTGAAGGTATTCCTGATAAGAGGATAGCGCACTTTTGTATTCGCCCAGTTTATGCAGCATTTCCGCCATGCGCAAGCGTGCCTCTGGATATTGGGCTTTATCCGGGCTGCCCAAAACCTTGACATAATTTTGAGCTGCAATTCGATAGGAATTGAACTGTCGCGCTGATTCAGCAATTTTGAAACGAATATCTGTGCGGTTGGTATCGAACTTTAATGCATCCTGATAGGCGATGAAGGCAACATAAAAATCCTTTTGCGCATACGTACTGTCGGCAACCTTTAATACCTGCCTTATGGACTGACTGTAGCCTTGTTGGAGCAACGTGATAGCGAAAGTCAGCAGTAAGATAGTTTTTCTCATGGTAAATAATCTTTGGCTGATTGGAGTTAGATCATGCCTGTAAAGGCCTGAGCAGTTGATTAATCTAAATTAGTGGGCACACTTTATCCTTCTTGCTTGGCCGATAGGGCACAATCCGATAATGAACGAACAATTCAGGCCCCCCAACCCCACCTTCAACATTGGTATTGAATTGTGAAAGGTTTACATCATAACTGAACCCTGCCCGAATGTTTTTGTAATGTGCCTCAATCGCCGGAAAAGTAGCGGCATCTCTGGTTAATGCATCAAAACGCCAGGTCAATCCCAGTTGCAGGGCAAACTCTTTACCAGGAGTGCGATTTAAGTAATAGCGCGCGCCCGCTCCAGCTAAATATTGCCGATAGGTTGTTTGGAATTGTCCAGCCACATTGGCCATGATGTCCCAACGATCACTGATTTGAAAATCCCCCAAAATATAAGGCGTAAGGCGAAGAGGAAGCTTGATCGCTCCCAGCGTGGTGTAAAATTGATTGGGGCGATTCAAATGAAAAAAACCGGCTCCAAAGTCTATTTTAGTGCGCTCACCAAAAGATTCAATGGTCTCCTCTTGTTCTTTTACCTGATACCGCACATTAAATCCCAAGCCAAAATCAGCATATCCTATGGTTTGTTTATTGTTGACTTCCCCGGTTGGGTTATTGGGGTCAAAACTGCCATTGTTGGGATCGTATTGATTGTCAAAAGTTACTTGATCGGCAGTCCATTTTCGTTTACCTAAGCCCAATTGACCGCCTACTGATCCATAAAAACGCGCACCCATTTTTTTGGTATAAGCACCATTAAGGGTGTAATTACTCAAACGAAGGTCAGAAAACCCAGCCTGATCACGGTTATACCCCAAACCGAAAGCAAAAAAATGCGGTTTTTCTTCATTTTTACCAATTACCTTGAAATCCACCCCCCCCGTGAAGGTCTTGTAGCCTACAGGTACCTCGGTCCATTGGTTGCGGTACTGGCCCATAAAACGAACTTCTCCACGAAAAATTCCAGTCAAAGAAGGGTTGAGGTGAAGTGGAGCCCCATAGAATTGCGAATAGTGGAGGTCTTGGGCAAACCCACTGAAGCCTGTACATAAAAATGCAGCCCAAACAAAGAATGTTCGGTTCCAGCACAGGATTTTGGCTTTGGGTAGATGGTCTCGGATCATTTGGTTGAATATTATAGTATGTTGCCGAAAAATAAGAATTCTTTTCCTTAGAGTCTGTTCCAGGGCTTTGTTAAATTTTGTACATGCCCTGAAAATCATGAATTGGTCTTGTTACCAACACATTAATTGAACTCTGTAGATAGTGAAATGATTTCTGAGGGGAGAAAAACTTTGTGAAGGGACCGCCACAAGATAACATTTTTTTATCAATTATGACAAATTAGCTGAGAAATACACCTAAAAAAAAGATGAATGAGAAAAAAAATAAAGTACTGCTTGGATAGTTCAAATAAAAGTTATTATCTTGCACCTAACTTTTGACAAAGTATCCTAATGCAAATGTTTCCGGTTGTGTGCCGGAGATCCCGTTATCCAAAATTTGTTACGTTCGTTTGACACACTCAAGTAGTGTGATCAAGCGCGTCAGTGCTCGGTTGCACTCGCTGAAGTAAAGATATTTTCTGATCTTACAAATGCGAGCAACGTGAAAAGGGCAATTGTGATTATTTTAGTTTTGGCAGGTTTCCTGCAGATGAATGCACAACAGATTATGTTCGTGAAAAGGGAGCTCAAGGCAACGGTTCTTCTTGGAACCAAGCTTTTGGCGATCTTCAGCAAGCTTTGCAAACTGCAAAGCCAGGAACAGAAATCTGGGTAGCTGCTGGTGTTTATACACCTACACAAACGGCAAATCGAAATGTATCGTTTGTGATCAACAATGGTATTACCCTGTTAGGCGGTTTCGTAGGCAACGAAGCTTCGAAGCACCACCGCAACTGGGCTGCTAACCTCACCATCCTCTCAGGAAACATCGGTGATGTAACTTCCAATGATGACAATTCATTTAATGTTGTTTATACCCGCAATGTGTCACAAGTGATTGTTGATGGATTCATGGTTTGTAACGGTAGCGCTGTAAACTCTACTGAAAAAGAACATGAAGGACACCGCACCAGCACTGGAGCAGCCTGGTACAATGAAGCTTCTCAAGGTGCTCATTTCGTGCAGATCAAAAATTGCATCTTCCAAGACAACCGTTCTAATTACGCAGCTGGCATTTATAATCTCGCAGTAAATGGCGCAGCAAACAAATCTGAAATCATCGATTGCCAATTCATCCAAAACAATGCCCAAGTTGAGGGTGGTGCAATCATGAATGTAGGAAACGGCGGAGAGTGCAGCGTAAGAATCGAAAAATGTAATTTGATCAATAACTTCGCACTATACGGTGGTGCAATTTTCAACAGAGCCATCAACGGTGGTCATAACACCACCACCATCAGCTCAAATATTCTCAAAGACAACAAGGCCTATATTGATGGTGCCGATTTCTTTACCAATCGGGACAATACCAGCATCAACAAACCTTTGTTCACCAATAACGTATCTACCAATTCGCCCAATGCTTCAAATATTTTGGATGAGGTGAAACTTACGCCCAATACAATTTCAAGAATGAGAGCTTCTAGCCGTCACTAATTATTCGGCAACCTGGAAGATCAAGAACTTAGACACCTAAACTAATCAATAGAGGGCCAGTACGATACAACGTCTGGCCCTCACCGTTTCCCTCGGCTTCGGCTCGGCTAAAATGGCAAACGTTTCAAATCTACATTTCCTCCCGTCAAAATAATTCCTACCCGTTTTCCGGCAAAAACGTCTGGGTTTTTCAACACCGCTGCCAAAGGCACGACGCAAGAAGGTTCTACCACAATTTTCATGCGCTCCCATACCAATTTCATCGCCGCAATAATTTCAGCCTCACTCACCGTGAATACATCACTCAGGTGTGTTTTGATGATGCCAAAGGTTTTTTCAGATAAATTGGTCAAAAGCCCATCCGCAATGGAAGGTAATCCAAGATGTGGAGTACGCACGCCACTTTTAAACGACAAGTAGGCATCATTAACCTGTTCGGGTTCGGCACCATAAACGGCAGTTTGTGGAGAAAAATAATGCGTGCTTAATGCCGTTCCACTCATCAATCCACCTCCACCGATGGGCGCAATGATGGCATCCAAATCTGCAAGGTCTTCAATCAACTCCAGGGCAGCCGTGGCTTGGCCTGCGATGACATTGTAATCATCGTAGGGGTGGATAAAAGTAGCTCCCGTCTCGTCAAGAATTTTGGCTAGTGTTTCTTCACGGGCTGCCTGGGTAGCCGCACAAAAAACGATGTGTGCACCATAACCAGCCGTGGCTTCACGTTTTACACCAGGCGCATTTTCAGGCATGACAATATGTGCAGGAACTCCCAGGAGTTGAGCTATTTTGGCCACCGCTTGAGCATGATTGCCCGAGGAATGAGTCGCTAAACCTTTTTGGCGTGCCGCATCGGCCAACCGAAGTGCCGCATTACTCGCACCACGCATCTTAAAGGCGCCAATTTTTTGAAAATTCTCACATTTAAAAAATAGTTGCGCACCACTCATCACATTGATGCTTTGACTACTCAACACCGGCGTACGATGGATGAATGGTTGAATCAAAGTATGAGACTGACGAATATCCGCTGCACTCGGCAGTTGAACTAATGTTTGCATTTTGGAATTTTTTAGTTGCTAATATTGCTCAAATATCGCTGCTTTGCACATTTTTCATTAAACTTGTTGGTCAGATTTAATCAAAAACAATTTGTGTTTAAAATTATTTTCACTACTTTTGCTTTCTAGTCAAGTTTTTTCAAGTAATGGACAAATCTACAACGCAGAACAACGGCAATCCCCAACTCATCCACCTACAAGGCATGTACCAGGATTATTTTCTGGACTATGCCTCTTACGTGATTCTGGAGCGGGCTGTACCCCATATCGACGACGGGCTAAAACCCGTACAGCGGCGCATTTTGCACGCCATGAAAGAAACCGATGATGGACGCTACAACAAAGTGGCCAACGTCATTGGATTGACCATGCAGTATCACCCCCACGGAGACGCAGCCATCGGTGATGCACTGGTCAACATGGGGCAAAAAGACCTGATGATCGATACCCAGGGAAACTGGGGCGATGTGGCTACCGGGGCTGGGGCTGCCGCACCCCGCTACATCGAAGGGCGATTGACTAAATTCAGCCTGGAGGTGCTCTTTAACCCTCAAACTACCGAATGGCAAATGTCTTATGATGGGCGTAAGAGAGAGCCCGTCACGCTACCCGCAAAATTCCCCTTGCTGTTGGCTGCCGGTACCGACGGTATTGCGGTAGGTTTGTCGACCAAAATTATGCCCCACAACTTCATTGAGTTGATCAAGGCATCCATTGATATTCTGAAAGACAAAAAAGTTCAAATTTTCCCCGATTTTCAAACCGGGGCAATGGTAGATGTAAGTGACTACAATGGGGGAAAAAGAGGAGGAAGAATCAAAATTCGCGCCCTCATTGAAAAACTGGACAAAGACCTGCTCGCCATTAAGGAATTGCCATACGGCGTAACCACCGAATCGCTGATAGAAAGCATCATCAAAGCGAGTGAAAAAGGCAAAATCAAAATCAAAAAAGTAGTCGACCTCACCAGTAAAGACGTAGAGGTACAGGTCGAATTATTGCCGGGCACCTCCCCCGATGTGACCATCGATGCGCTGTATGCCTTTACCGATTGCGAGGTATCCATTTCGCCCAATGCCTGCGTGATCCATGAGGACAAGCCCCGGTTCATGACTGTGGAGGAAATTCTGGAGCACAATACTTTCCGCACCCGCGACCTGTTGCGTACAGAGTTGGAGATCAAACTCAGCGAGTTGTTGGAAAAATGGCACATGGCCAGTTTGGAAAAAATCTTCATCGAAAACCGCATTTACCACCAAATTGAAGAGTGCGAAAGTTGGGAAGAGGTGCTGACGACCATCGACCGGGAATTGCGCAAATACGTAGCGACTCCCATTGACACCCCTGCTCCAAATGACCAACGCTTGCGCCTCATGCGCGATATTGTAGAAGAGGACATCGTAAAGTTGACCGAAATCCGCATCAAACGGATCTCCAAATACAATACCTTCAAAGCCGATGAGCACATTGTTTCTCTGGAAGAAGAAATGAAACAGGTGCGCCATGACCTAGAGCATATCACCGATTATACCATTGCCTACTACAAACGCCTATTGGAAAAATACGGTAAAGGTCGTGAGCGCCGCACCCGTATCACTTCTTTTGAGTCGATTCAAGCCACAGAAGTAGTGGCCAACAATGCCAAACTTTTTGTCAATTACACGGAAGGCTTTATTGGCTTTGGCTTGAAAAAGACGAGAACAACGTCTTTGTATCCGAGTGTTCGGACATCGACGACGTCATCGTTTTTCGTGCCGATGGTCGGTTTATGGTCAAGCGCATTGTCGACAAGGTTTTTGTGGGCAAAGACATCATCCATGCCGCAGTATGGAAGAAAAATGACGAACGCACGACTTATAATCTCGTGTATTCCGATGGATCCAATGGGCGTTGTTTTGCCAAACGGTTCAATGTTACGGCCATTACCCGGGATAAAGAATATGTATTGACTTCGGAGGCCAAGGGCTCTAAACTGCTGTATTTTTCCACCAATCCCAATGGAGAAGCGGAAGTAGTAAGCGTTCAATTGACCCAGGCCTCCACTGCCAAGAAGAAGCAGTTTGATTACGACTTCAAAGAGCTGGCCATTAAAGGCCGGAGTTCACAAGGCAACCTGATCACCAAGTACCCCGTACGCAAAGTTAGCCTGAAAGAAGCAGGAAAATCGACCATTGGTGCCATCAAAGTATACATCGATGATGTAAGTGGCCGACTCAACAACGACGGTCGTGGCCGCTTGCTGGGTGCGTTTGATACCGGCGAGCTGATGTTTATGCTCTACAAGGATGGTACTTATGAAATGACGGAACTGGACATGACCCGCCGCTTCAATTTTGATGAACTCTTGCATGTGGGTAAATTTGACCCCGAAATCGTGGTGAGTGCCGTGCACTACGACGGCAATAAGGGTTTGACCATGGTCAAACGTTTCCGCGTGGAAACCACCAAACTCAAAGAGCGCTTTAGCTTTTTGACCGATCACAAAGATTCCCGTTTGCTCTTTGGTACCATTGCGCCTAACCCTCAGGTGCGTTACTCCATGAAGTTGAAAAACAAAAAAATGCAGGGCGAACTCAATCTGGTGGAATTCATTGATGTAAAAGGCTGGAAAGCCTTGGGCAATAAACTGAGCGATCAAAAGCTAAGTGAAGTGGAAAGTATTGCTCCGCCAGTAAAGCCGGCTGAGCTTGAGGTGGTGCCCGAAAAATTACAGGCAGGGGACAGCATTGAGTTTGATGTGGACCCGCAGACGAAGTTGTTTTAGGAGAATTGGGTTGCCTCTTGAACGAAAAACAACTATTTTCGAAAAAAATGGCTCATGATTTCAGAATCTGTCTCTTTATCTGCTGAGCCTAAAGTAAAAGCGACTAAACGAAAAATACCAGCCTACCTCGTTCGGGAGACGATTGATGGGATAGATTTTTATTACCCTGGATTTCGTCAAGTATTAAACAAGCAAAAAAAATTAGATGAAATTATGGGGGATAGTGGATTGCAATTTTTCCTCAAGGACTATCTATCTGATGTGCTAAAAATTGGTTTAGACAAAAAACTATATCGAGTCGGTAGTGGTGAATTAGGTTTTCATGCCAGCGTTCGCAACAACATGGGACTAGATGTGGTGATTTTTGACAAATCCATCCTTACCCCAGATAAAATCACCCCACGCTACGTCACCGTCCCTCCCAAAGTAGTCATCGAAATTGATGTCAATGTAGAACTGCCGGATCATGGTTCCGACCTTTTTCAAGAATACGTGATTCGCAAAGTAGATAGTTTGTTCAAGCACGGCGTAGAAAAAGTCATTTGGTTTTTTTCCAAAAGCAAAAAAGTATTCATTGCACTACCAGGCCAAGCCTGGCAAATTGATGACTGGAACCAGGATGTAGAACTTTTCGAGGGTGTTAAAGTCAATGTAGCGGATTACATTGCGCAGGAGGGGTTTAAGCTGGAGTGATCTAGCCCTTTACCTGCAATGGCAAGTTGTCAATCAACCTCACTTCTCCTACCCAGGTCGCCACACAAGCCACAATCCAGTCGTGATCCGCAGGATTGGCTACCGGTAAAAGTGTCCTCCCATCCACAATTTGAAAATATTCGGGTCGAAAATCAGGCAAGTTCAAGCGCTGTAAAGCCGCTGCTTCAATGTCAGCAATAGGTTGGCGACCTAATTGTGTTTTGGCCCATTCCAGGGTTTGAAAAATAACCGGAGCCGCCATGCGCTGGGCCGGACTCAAGCGCACATTACGTGAGCTCATCGCCAACCCGTCCGTTTCCCGCACCGTAGGTACCATCACCAGTTCAACCGGCAGCTGCAATTGGCGAATCATGTGCCCCACAATGCTGAACTGCTGAAAATCTTTTTGGCCCATGTACAAGCGGTCGGGTTGTACGATGTCGAGCAGGCGTTTGACCACCTGGGCCATGCCCTGAAAATGCCCGGGGCGAAAGGCACCTTCCATCACTTTGTCCAATTGCCCCAACTCCAGGTGTAAGGTTGTTTCCAGGCCCGGTGGATAAATTTCCGCTACCGGGGGCATAAAAAGTACTTCGGTACCAACCGATTCCAAGAGTTGGAAGTCTTTGTCTGGTGTACGCGGATATTTTTCCAAATCTTTGGGATCATTGAATTGCGTAGGATTCACAAAGATGCTGCACACCGTACAGGCGTTTTGTGCCTTGCTGTGGCGCATCAAATCAAGGTGCCCTAAATGAAGGGCACCCATGGTTGGTGCAAAGCCAATCTGCTCGCCCATCATCCGGCGAGAATTGAGGTACTGCTGAAGTTCACTAAGGGTCTGGTACAAAAACATCGCTGGCAATGAAGTGTTATTAGAGTGTGGACAAGAAAATTGACGCAATTTAGGAATGAGTTGGAAACAAGTTGCTCATTAATAAGGAAAAGTGCTCAATATTTCTTAATTTTGCAACTCGTTCGCTGACGCCTTGCCCAAAATCTGATTGACTCAGATGAAAACAAGGCTAATTAATGTCCCGGCTATATGAGTAAGAAGAAAGTGCTGATTGTGACGCAAGAAATGGAGCCTTATACCGTCGCTTCTGAGATTGCAGCCATGGCCCGAAAATTGCCACAACACGTCCAGGAAAACGGGCTGGAAATCAGGGTGTTAATGCCCAGGTTCGGATCAATTAATGAACGAAGGCATCGACTCCACGAAGTGGTGAGGCTTTCTGGAATGAACATCATTGTTGACGATGACGATTATCCACTGATCATCAAGGTGGCCTCGTTGCAGGAAGCGCGTATGCAAGTCTACTTTTTAGACAATGACGACTTCTTCCGACGGAAATCGATTTTTGTAGATGATAATGGGGTTCCTTTTGATGACAACGCCGATCGGGCCGTGTTTTTCTGCAAGGGTGTCATCGAAACCGTGAAAAAATTTGGTTGGCCACCCGATGTTGTACATTGCCTGGGGCCAATGACCAGTTTGATTCCGTTTTACCTCAAGTCTGCCTACAAAAGTGACCCTTTGTTTCTCAACACCAAAGTCGTTTATTCGGTGTACAACGAAGCACTGGAAGATTCTTTCAGTCTGGAGAGTTTTTTGGCTAAAGCAGGCATCAACAACATTTCCGCCGAAGAATTGGCCGGTTACCAAACGGATGGAGCAGTAAGCCTTCACAAAGGAGCTATTGCTTTCGCCGATGGAGTGGTCAAAGGCAGCCACAGCTACAACGAGGACATCCAGGCGATTTTGGCCCAAACCGACAAACCGGTGATCAATGGCCAAAGTCCAGAGGACTTGCCCGAAATTATGGAATTCTACCAAACTTTGATGGGGCAGATTGTGGCAGAAATAATCCGTTGGGTTGACGAGTTGAAGCCTTGTGTTCATCGTCTGATCATTTACCTGCCAGATCACTCAACCCCTCACTTGATCAACCTTTCACACTTCAACCATTACGATTAATTTTTACACTTCACCATGAAGCATTTTAGTTTTTACCTGACTGTTTTAGGCTTGAGCCTGCTTACTGTTTTTTCCTGTACCAACCCCATCGATACGGGTTCGGGTTTGTTGGACGAAGACCTGGTCAACGTTCAAACGGTAGATACCTTCAAAATCAACACCACGGTAGTTCCTGGTGACTCTCTACTGGTATACAGTATTCCTACAGCTTCTTCTAGTGGGTTTATCTCCAGGTATTTTTTGGGTAAAATGAATGACCCAATTATGGGTTTGACGGATATCGCCATCCAAACTCAAGTGGTGCCCGCAGTACAAACGCATCCAGGATTGAACATTACCGTGGATTCGCTGGTACTGGTACTCCCTTATGCCACTGCTAGTGTTTATGGCGATAAAGCCCAGCGCTACGACCTGGAAATTCGGGAATTGGCCGACTCCTTTGCTTTGGACAAGAATTATTACGGCAATCAAAAATTGGCTGTAAAACCTGCTGTCATACAGGCCAAATCTTTTGCCGTCAACTACGACTCGGTCACCATCAAAGAATATTCAACGGGTGTAGCAGTCGACAGCAAAGTGCCACCACATTTGCGGGTCCGCTTCACCAACTCAGAGTTTCAGTCTAGATTGGTAGGGCTCGACACCTCAGTGTACAAAAACCGGGTGAAATTCATTCAAGCCTTATATGGTTTGCAACTGAGCACCAGCAATATCGGCAAAGCCTTGGCTGCTTTTGACCTTACCTCCACCCGTGCAGGTTTGTACCTGTATTACAAAACGGCTACGGGTAGTGCCCAGGAATACCGCTATGTTTTTGGCTTTGTAGCCGCGAACTCCATTACCCGCGATCGGGGAACCAGTTTGCTGGGCAAATACCTGGCAGGTGAACCCGATCAGGAGTACATCCTGCTCCAGGGACAAGAAGGTGCCAATAGTAAGTTTTCTATTCCTGGCCTCAAAAACCTGAAAAATGTCATTGTCAACAAAGCGGAATTGGTACTCAAAGTAGCGAATGTTCCAGGTGACGAGTCGGTGTTTTTCACCCCTAGCCCTCGTATCCTGGCCATGTACCGCAACGACAAGGGCCGACTCACCGTAGTTGAAGATTTTGACATTGCCAGTCAGTCAGGTAGTATCGATCCATATAATGGCGGGGCTTACGTCAGTGGAAAAAATAATGAACCAGGTACTTATACCATTAACCTGAGCGCACACGTTCAAAACATACTCAAAGGGAAAGTACCCAACGACATTTACCTCAAAGCTTTCCCTCTAGCCGAATCAGCCGCAAGAACCACCCTGTACCGGGCCGATCATCCTCTGCATGGTGCAAAATTGAAGTTGTACTATACCCAACTGGGTAAGAGTGAAAAGTGAAAATAAGCCACCGCTGTGAGCAACATGTGCTAAGCACTGCGCTTCACTTACTTTTCATTATAACTAAACTTACTAGCAAAAAACATGTGTGGAATCGTCGCTTATTTAGGCGCTGCGGAAGCCTACCCAAAACTCATCAAAGGACTTAAGAGACTGGAGTACCGTGGATACGACAGTTCGGGAGTTGCCCTTCACAACGGCGACTTGTTGGTGTACAAAAAAAAAGGAAAGGTCAGTGACCTGGAAGCCCATGCAGCGGGAAAACCACTGCAATCCTCCATTGGCATTGGTCATACCCGCTGGGCCACCCACGGCGAACCCAACGACGTAAATGCACACCCTCACCTTTCCTCCAATGGTCGGCTGGCCTTGGTACACAATGGCATCATTGAAAATTACGATTTGTTAAAAACGGCGCTCCTGAAAGAAGGACACGTTTTTCACAGCGATACCGATACGGAAGTTTTGGTCAACTTGATCCAGGCCGTACAAGACCGGGATCAACTCCCCCTGGAAGAGGCCGTGCGTTTGGCACTTACCCGGGTAGTTGGTGCCTATGCGATTGTGGTGATGGATCAAACCGGACCCGATAAAATGGTTGCTGCCCGCAAAGCCAGTCCATTGGTATTGGGCCTGGGCGATCAAGAGTTTTTCGTAGCCTCGGATGCCACACCTATTGTAGAGCATACCAATCGGGTGATTTACCTCAACGATGAAGAAATTGCCGTATTGCACCGCGATGGACACTACGACATTCGCAGCATCAACAACGAAAAACAAACACCCTTCATCCATGAGTTGGACATGAAAATTGAGTTGCTGGAAAAAGGCGGCTACGATTATTTCATGCTCAAGGAAATCCACGAACAGCCCAATACCCTCCGCGATTGTATGCGGGGGCGCATCAACGCGGA
Source organism: Haliscomenobacter sp. (assembly GCF_016718685.1). Lineage (GTDB taxonomy): Bacteria > Bacteroidota > Bacteroidia > Chitinophagales > Saprospiraceae > Haliscomenobacter. Next base: position 37,280 of record NZ_JADKCX010000051.1, read on the forward strand.
TGAGGGCTGGATTCACCTGGGTGGTCTGGCTGATTACGCCGCCAAAATTTCCAAGGCCAAACGTTTTGTGATGATTGGCTGCGGAACTTCCTGGCACGCGGGTTTGATTGGTGAATACCTTTTTGAAGACTTGGCGCGGATCCAAGTGGAGGTAGAATACGCCTCCGAGTTTCGTTACCGCAATCCGGTCATTTCTGAAAAAGACGTGGTCATTGCCATCTCTCAATCGGGTGAAACTGCTGATACCCTGGCCGCTTTGGAAATTGCCAAAGAGAAAGGAGCATTCCTGTACGGCATTGTCAATTCGGTGGGATCTTCCATTGCGCGTACCACCCATGCGGGCTCGTACATCCATGCCGGACCAGAAATTGGCGTAGCGTCCACCAAGGCATTTACCGGGCAAGTTACCCTGCTGACCCTCATGGCCTTGTACCTGGCGCACCACCGTGGAACCATTTCGGAACAATATTATCGTAAATTGATTGTGGAATTGACCCAAATCCCAGAAAAGATTAAAAAGGTATTGCAACAAGACGATAAGATCAAGTATATTGCAGCGGAAATCAAAGACCACCAAAATGCCATTTATCTGGGACGGGGGTACAATTTTCCGGTTGCGCTGGAAGGAGCACTCAAGCTAAAAGAAATTTCCTACATCCATGCCGAAGGTTATCCGGCTGCGGAAATGAAACATGGCCCAATTGCGCTCATCGATGAAAACATGCCAGTCATTGTCATTGCTACCAATCGCAGCGCCTACGATAAAATCGTCAGCAATATCCAGGAGGTCAAAGCACGCAAAGGCAGAGTCATTGCGATAGTGCCGGAAGGCGATAACACCATCAGCCGGATTGCCGATTACACCATTGAAATACCAGAAACCGAAGACCCGCTTTCGCCCCTGCTGTCGGTGATTCCGCTACAATTGCTTTCGTATTACATTGCAGTAATGAGAGGATGTAACGTAGATCAACCACGCAACCTGGCCAAATCAGTCACGGTAGAATAGAAACCATCAATATGAGCAACAGAGAAGCCGTAACTACCATGGGGTACAACTCTCAAAAGGATGAGCTAATCATCCCCGAGTATGGGAGGAATGTACAAAACATGATACTTTACGCCAAAGAAATAGCGGACGATCGCGCCCGCCAACACGTTGTAGAGGAAATCGTCAACATGATGATGATGATGCACCCTCAAAACCGGAACCTGGAAGATTACCGCGTCAAACTTTGGCGCCACGTTTTTAAAATTGCCAATTACGACCTGCGCGTAACGCCACCCAATGGCATTACACCATCGGAAGCGGACGACAACCGGAAACCGGACAAGGTCAATTACCCTACCGCCGAGCCAGGGTTCCGCCATTATGGCAACAACGTGCAACGCCTGATTCGTCGCGCATTGGAAATGGAACCAGGTCCCAAGCGCAATGGTTTCGTAGCCACCATTGCCTCCTACATGAAGTTGGCTTACCGCACCTGGAACAAGGAGCATTTTGTAAGTGACGATGTCATCAAAACCGACCTGGAGATCATCTCCAACGGTCAGTTGTCTTTGGATGAGTTGGGTTCCATCGAAAACCTGACGCCTGCATTCCAAGGCAACAACATGAACAACAACCGCCGCCGGCCCAACAATCAAGGTGGCAGTAACAACCGCCAGCAGCGCAGCAACAATGGTGGTGGTGGCGGTGGCCGCTCCTCCTACGGTGGTCGCCAGCAGAACAACAACAACGGCGGTTTTAAGCAGCAAAGGAACAATAAACGGAAATAAGGCTTCAGGGTTCCAGGGTTCCAAGTTCAGAGTTCAGGGTCAGGGCCCTGAACCCTGGAACCCGGAACCTTGGAACCCTGGAACTTTGGAACTCTGGAACCTTTTCAGAAATGACTCTCGACGCTTTTGAAGTCATCGGCGGCCAGCAGCTGTCCGGTGAAATAGTGCCCCAAGGAGCTAAAAACGAAGCGCTCCAGGTCTTGTGCGCACCCTTGCTCTCCGCTGAAAAAATTACCATTGCCAATGTGCCGCAGATTCAGGACGTAGTGCTCCTCATTGAGCTCCTGGCAGGACTTGGCGTAAAAGTGGAAAAAACCAGTGCCGATACCTATACTTTTCAGGCCGACGAAATTGATCTGGTCTACCTCAATTCGGCAGAATTCCTCAACAAAGCGAGTAGAATTCGCGGCTCAGTCATGCTGATTGGCCCGCTGCTGGCGCGTTTTGGCAAAGCCTTTTTGCCCAAACCGGGTGGGGATAAAATTGGTCGCCGCCGTTTGGATACGCACTTCTTGGGTTTGCAGTCCCTGGGTGCCGAGTTCAAATTTGATGTAGACCTCAACGTTTATTTTGTAGAAGCTAGCCAACTACGGGGCACCTATATTCCTGATGGACGAAATTTCGGTGACGGGTACCGCCAATGTGGTGATGGCGGCTGTATTGGCCAAAGGCAAAACCACCATTTACAACGCAGCCTGCGAACCCTACGTCCAGCAATTGTGCAAGTTGCTCAACCGCATGGGCGCCCGCATCAGTGGCGTGGGCTCCAATCTGTTGATCATCGAGGGGGTAGAAAGTTTGGGCGGTGCCGAGCACCGCATGCTGCCCGACATGATTGAGGTGGGTAGTTTCATCGGCTTGGCCGCTATGACCCAGTCCGACCTAACCATCAAGGGTGCCGGAGTAGCCGACTTGGGCATCATCCCCCATATGTTCGAACGGATGGGCATTGAGCTGGACATCCAGGGCGACAACATCCGCATTCCCGCCCAAGAGCATTACGAAATCCAGAGTTTCATCGATGGTTCTATCCTGACCATTTACGATGCACCCTGGCCTGGCTTCACGCCCGACCTGATGAGCATCATGCTGGTGGTGGCTACCCAGGCGCGAGGCAGTGTGCTCATCCACCAAAAGATGTTCGAAAGTCGCCTGTTTTTTGTCGACAAGCTGATCGATATGGGCGCTCAAATCATTCTTTGTGACCCCCACCGGGCTACAGTGATTGGTCTTGATCGCCGCCAAGCGCTGCGGGGCATTTCGATGACTTCGCCGGATATTCGCGCGGGGGTAGCGCTGTTGATCGCTGCACTTTCAGCCAAAGGCAAAAGTGTGATCCACAACGTGAATCAGATCGACCGGGGTTATCAGTTTATCGAGGAAAGATTGAAGAATATTGGTGCGCAGATTGCGCGGATATAAAAACGCCTAACCCCATGCCCAACATCAACATCACCAAAACCGAAGTCCTCTCCGACAACTGGTACACCCTCCGCAAGGTCACTTACGACTACCAAAAAAAAGACGGAACCTGGGAAACCCAGAGCCGCGAAGCTTATGATCGGGGCAACGGTGCCGCGATTCTGCTCTACAATACCGAAGCCAAGACAGTTGTTCTTACCCGGCAATTCCGCATGCCCACTTATGTCAACGGCAACCCCGACGGCATGATGATTGAAGCCTGCGCCGGGTTATTAGACCAGGACAATCCCGAAGATTGCATCCGCCGGGAGACCGAGGAAGAAACCGGTTACAAAGTGCGCGATGTACGCAAGGTGTTTGAAGCCTATATGTCGCCTGGCTCAGTAACCGAAATCCTGCACTTCTTTGTCGCCGAATACAGCCAAGACATGCAAGTCAGCGCTGGCGGCGGCCTGGATCACGAGCAGGAGAACATCGAAGTGCTGGAACTGCCTTTTGAAACAGCATTAACCATGATCGAAAGTGGAGAGATCAGGGATGCCAAAACGATTATGTTGTTGCAGTATGTGCAAATTCAGGGTTTGTTGGGGTAATACCCTATTTATCCAACCCCATCAACCACTCCACCAACAACCGCAACCCAAACGCTGTAGCCGACTTATGGGGTAAAAAATCCACATCTCCGTACGCTACCCCGGCAATGTCCAGATGCGCCCAGGAAGGATGCTCATCTATAAACACCTCCAGAAACTTGGCGGCGCTGATCGCACCAGCGGCAGGTTTGCCACTGAAATTGCGTAGGTCTGCCACATCCGATTTAAGTTCGTCTTTGTATACATCCCAGAGGGGCAGACGCCAGAGGCGCTCACCACTCAGTTCTCCGGCTTCTGCCAGAGAATTGGCCAGGGCGTCGTCATTGGCAAAAAGGCAGGCGGCATGGGTGCCCAAAACCCGTGCAGCACTCCCGGTGAGTGTCGCCAAGTCAATGATGGTATCTACGGTATAGTTCCGTACCAAATAAGACAAAGCATCGGCCAGAATGATACGCCCTTCGGCATCGGTATCGGTTACTTCAATGGTACGCCCACTGTAAGAACCAATCACATCACCGGGTTTGAGTGACTGCGCATCCACACTGTTTTCCGTAACGGGAGTAATTCCAATGAGGTGATAAGGCAATTGCAAGCGCGCCGCTACTTCAATGGCACCATACACTGCTGCCGCGCCACTCATGTCACTTTTCATGTGGTGCATGTTCGCGGAAGGTTTGATGGATAGTCCACCGGTATCAAAAGTAACCCCCTTGCCAACCAAGCCAATGGTGCGTAAAGCTGGCTGTTCAGGCACATATTCCAGTACCACACAAACCGGAGGCTCGGGACTGCCCTGGTTGACCCCCAAGAGCGCCAAAAAACCTTCGGCTTCCAATTCAGTTTTTTCCATTACCCGCACCGAAAAATTTCCCCTTTGACCTGATTCGCTAGCGAATTCAGCCATTTTTGCCGGGTACTTTTTGTTGCCCGGAGCATTGATCAAGTCAAAAATGGCCAATTGCGCCTCGGCGACCACGTGACCACGCGCCACGGCCTTGGCCACTTCTTTTGAAGAGAGTGTTGGGGATAAATAAAATTCCAGCGCTGCTTCTGCCGAGGCCAGTGGGTGAGAAACCAATTCGGTAGATTTGTATTTCCCGGCATCATAGACCCCCAGGTACAAACCATTGACCAATGCCTCGATGCAAATAATTTGTTGTTCGGGGGCGAGGGTGGTTTGTTCGAGGTAGATACAAAGGGTTGTAGACAGTTTACTTTTTTGACGCGCAGAAAACAAACGTGCAGCGCGGAATACCTCAGCAAAGCCTGGTGAGTTACCTAAACCCAAAAGAAACACCTTACTGTGTTGACCATATAAAACCAGGGTTTCGCCTGGTTCAGCCTTAAAATCCTCGAGTGCCGAAGCCAAATGAACGCCCAGCTTAGTGGCTATTTCTTCAAGGTTCTTCTGTAAATGCCCCTGATTGTTGCTGATAGGGATCAATAACTGTTGTGCTCCTGCGGCCCAACCACTCTGCCAATTTATTTTCATCTTCCCGAACTGTGCTTTTTCAAACCAATCAACCGATTGTTCAACAGTAGACTGCTAATGAAATTTTATACTAAAAAATTGCATGTAAAACCATCCTTATGCGCCAGTTTTACACATTGGCCGTAAAAATAAAGGAAAGATGCTATTTTTAAGGGATAAATAGCGTTTACGGCTCTTAGTCGTATGTCTTTGCTAATTTTCAACAAAACTATCAGGAACTATGAAGCCACTTTGGGGCATTGACTTGGGAGGTACCAAGATAGAAGGTGTCATTCTCAAGAGCAAGGAAGATCCGCAAGTACTCACTCGCCTGCGCGTACCTACCGAACAAGAACATGGTTATCAACACATCATCAAGCAAATCGGGGTTTTGATTGATTTGATGAAAAAAGAGTCGGGACTACAGCCTGATGCGGTTGGCATGGGCACGCCGGGTGCATTGGACCCATTGTCTCAAACCATGAAAAACAGCAACACGACCTTCATCAACAACATGCCCTTTAAACGGGACCTTGAGACCAGTCTGAAGCTAAGCTTTGAATTGGCCAATGATGCCAATTGTTTTGCCGTAGCCGAAGCCAAAATGGGAATCGTACAAGACGTGATGCCCGATGCGCGGATGGTCTTTGGCGTCATTATGGGCAGTGGTGTAGGGGGTGGATTGGTCATGGATGGGAAAGTCTGGAATGGACGCCAGGGCATTGGCGGCGAATGGGGGCATAGTTTTCTCGACGACTCGGGTGGCAAGTGTTATTGTGGCCATGTTGGTTGTGTAGAAACGATATTTTCTGGCCCTGCGCTGGAGCGTTATTACCAATCAATTGCAGGTCAAAAACTGAAGTTGAAAGAAATTATGGAGCGTTACAAAGCCAATAGCGACCCGCATGCTTCGGCTACCATTGAGCGCTTGTTGCACTTTTTTGGCAAAGGCATCGCCAATTTGGTCAATATCCTCGATCCAGATGTGATTGTGTTGGGAGGCGGGGTGGGCAACATCGATTTGTTGTATACCGAAGGCATCGAACGCATCAAGCAGTTTGTGTTCAATCCTCGTTTGGATACACTGGTGCTCAAACCCAAACTGGGTGACAGCGCAGGGGTCTTTGGGGCCGCATTTTTGATGGCAGATTGAGGTTTTTCACCACAGATGCACACAGATTTAATTAAATGTGAGGAAAATCTGTGCGAATCTGTGGTGAATAAAAATTTGTTCGACGCTACATGTGTAGTGCCCGGTTTGCCGTTGCAGCAAGCGCTGCTTCTTTAAACGCTTCGGTGTAAGTGGGATGCGCATGGCTCATTCGTGCCGCATCTTCAGCCGAAGCACGGAATTCCATCAGCGCTACTGCCTCAGCAATCATATCTGCGGTACGTGGGCCAACCATATGTACACCCAGGATTTCATCGCTGACCTGGTGCGACAAAACTTTCACCATTCCGTCCGTGTCCATACTGGCACGGGCACGACCGAGGGCTTTGAAAGGAAATTTCCCCACTTTATAAGGTACACCTGCTTCTTTGAGTTGCTCCTCCGTTTGACCCACTCCGGCCACTTCTGGCCAGGTGTAGACTACGCCCGGGATAAGGTTGTAGTCGATGTGTGGTTTTTGGCCAACAATGGTTTCGGCCACAAAAACACCTTCTTCCTCCGCTTTGTGGGCCAACATGGCCCCTTTGATCACATCGCCAATGGCGTAAATGCCCGGTACATTGGTTTGTAAATGGTCGTCTACGGCAATGCGACCTTTTTCATCGGCCTGCACCCCTGCATTTTCCAATCCCAATTTATCCGTAAAAGGCCGACGGCCAATGGCCACCAGGCAATAATCGGCTTCGATGCTCAATTTTTCGTCGGTATCGCGTTTTTGGTATTCCACTACTACACCATCAGCAGAAGGGGTAACTGCGGTAACCATGTGTTTGAGGTGAAATTTGATCCCAGCCTTACCCAGCGCACGCTGCAGCTCTTTGCTGCAATCGCCATCCATCCCGGGAATGATGCGGTCCAGGTACTCAATTACGTCTACCTGGGTACCCAAACGTGCGTAAACCGAACCCAATTCCAGGCCAATTACGCCCCCGCCGATGATGACCATCCGTGCAGGCACTTTTTCAATGTTCAAGGCCTCGGTAGAGGTGATGACGCGTTTTTTGTCGTAGTTGAAATTGGCGGGCACGATGGGTTTAGAACCCGTAGCGATGATGGTTTTGTCTGTTTCGACATCCTGCGTTGTACCATCTTCTTTGGCTATGCGGATCAAATTGGCATTGACAAATGAACCGAAACCATAGTAAACGTCGATTTTATTTTTTTTCATCAAAAACTCCACGCCCTTCACGGTTTGGCTTACCACGTCGTTTTTGCGCTTAACCATTTGCGGCATGTTCACCTGCAAATTTTCCAACTCGATGCCATGCTCGCTGAATTTTTCTTTGGCGGCATGATAATGCTCGGAAGAATCGAGCAAAGCCTTGGAAGGAATACATCCAACATTGAGGCAGGTGCCCCCCAAAGCATTGTAGCGTTCGATGATGGCAGTTTTTAGCCCCAATTGGGCGCAACGAATGGCGGCTACGTATCCCCCGGGGCCAGAGCCGATCACAGTTACATCGTATTTCATAAGGTTGTGGAAATTTTAAGGACAAAAGTAGCGGATTTATATCAGCCTACCCTTTATATGCCCCAAAAAGAACAGTTTTGGAGTCTTCTTTTGTTCATTTCTCACAAAAATAGGTAGATCTGTGTAGCCCAATTACGCAGAATCGCCGATGTTTTCAGGCCCTGTGGTGCTGCATCTTTGTGAGGTCAAGTACGACAAACCATTTTTTACTTCAAAACATCAAAACCTTACAACCATGAAAAATTTCTTATCGATTATGCTGCTGTGCGGATTGTTCAGTTTTGCACAAACTACTCAGGCACAAAGCAACAAAGCAGAATTTGAAAGCTTCAAAGCTTACCTCGATCAGGTGTACAAAGACTACGACGTCGCGAATGTGGATCTGATTTTGAAATTGTATACAGCAGATGCCCAGGAAATTGGCCCTGATGGTAGCCTGGTATCAGGTACTGCGGGTCTCAAAGCAAATTGGGACGCTTTTGTTAAAATGCTGGACAAAAACCCGTGTTTACCCATAAACTGGTTTCTGCTCGCACCATCCGCCCCGATGTAGCCATCATAACCTTTGAACAGGACGCTGACCTGCTTATTGGAGGTCAACAAGTTGGCGGAAAAACCATCTGTATGGCGGTGTTGACCAAAAAAGACAACAAATGGTTGATCGAATTTGATTCGATGACACCCATCATGCCCATGCATAATCCGACTGCTTCCGGAAATAAATAAACCCCAGTTTCATGAACAGCGGGTTGCAGATGGCACGATCAATCTTGCAACCCGCTTGCTTTTATAACTTTTGATCGGGATTATCCCTTTATTCTTCCAAGTGCCCTTTCCAATTCATCTGGCTTGTTGACATTCTCCAAGGCCTGAGCGTTTTCCGTCACCAACAATTCAATCGGCGAGTTGAGCAACACCTTACGCGGACAAGAATACCCCTGCGCCATAAATTGCAACAAAAGCGGATAACTGCGCGGCTCCCAAATGGTGACCAATGGTTCGGGAAACTGATCAAAAGGGCTTTTGAATGTACTGGCTACTTTAGCGGGATTGCGCTGGGCAATCAATTGTTCCAAAGTCGCCTCGTCCAAGTGCGGCAAATCACTAGCCACCACCAGCCAGGCCGCATCTGGATGTTCACGAAATGCAGATAAAATGGCACCATAAGGCCCTAAACCCAAAAAAGTATCCGGTAGCGGAAGGTATTGCCCCCCGATTTCTTCAACCTGATCACCCCGACAAGAAATAAAAACCTGGCTACACCAGTGGCTCAACAAATCGGCCATGAACTCGCGTTGCGGTTTGCCGTGGTAATTGATCAGGCTCTTGTCTTGCCCCATGCGGGTGCTGCGCCCACCTGCCAGTACCAGGCCATACAATGGCGCTTGTTCGCGTTGCAAGTGCTCCAGCAGAAAATCAGCGATTTCTACTTCGTTTTCAATGGCAAAAACTGGAGGAAGTGCAGGTCCCAAATGATCTTGCAAAAAAGGGTAAATGGGCGTTGTAGCATCTGTCAGCACGATGCAAGCCACATTGGTCAGTCGATTCAGTTTCTTTTGTAAAGAGGCTTCTTTGCGCGGGTCGATCAGTACTATTTGGCGTTTGGCCTCAAAATGATTCCCGTTGACAAGCACGACATCTTGCAGGTTAAAATGTTGGCGAAAAAAATAGGGATTCAATTCGCCTTCCAGATCAAAGCGATGGTGGCTGATTTTGTCGGTGTACTCCTGTTTGGCACCGTGTCCCATCGCGCTTTGGGCATCTCGTCCGGTTTGAGCCTCGGCATCTGCACTGGAATGGTCAGCATCTACGTAGCCCACGTTGATAATCGGCTTGCAAGCGATCAATCAGGCCAAAAGCCAGTTGTTTGATGACGTCACAAGGCGCACCAATCAAGGCCCATTCCTGGCGGGCAAAGTTGCCGAAGGCGGGGCGGGTGATGGCGGCGTGTTTTTGATGAGAAGGCATGGTAAAAGGGTTCGAAGTTCGAGGGTTCGGGAGTTCGAGGGTTCGGCGCTCCAACCCTGGAACTCCCGAACCCTCGAACTTCGAACCCTTTAAAATTTTACTTGTGCAAACGCCCGATCCAAAATATCCAGCGCTTCCACAATGTCATCTTCCTGGGCTGTGAGGGGTGGTGCGATGCGAATCACATTGCCGTACAAGCCCCCTTTGCCGATGAGCAAGCCCAATTCCTTGGTGGCTTCAAACAACTGGCGGGTCGCCTCGGTTGAAGGCTCTTTGCTTTGGCGGTCTTTGACCAGTTCCAGCCCTTGCATCAAACCCATCCCGCGTACATCGCCGATGACGGGGTATTTTTCTTGCAGACGATCCAGGCCAGCGCGCAGGATGATTCCCATTTTACCAACATGTTGAGGGTCGGCATGATTTTCGAGCACCTCAATTGTGGCCAGAGAAGCGGCACAAGCTACGGGGTTGCCCCCAAAAGTGCTGAGACTCAACCCCGCCTCCGCCGTACTTTGCGCAATTTCCATGGTAGTGATGGTATTGCCCAAAGGGAAACCATTGGCAATACCTTTGGCCATGGTGATTACATCGGGTTCGATACCGTAGTGCTCGATGCCAAACCACTTATCGCCCGTTCGGCCAAATGCAGTTTGGACCTCATCGATGATCATCAGCCCGCCGAAGTGTTTGACCACTTCCTGTACAATCTTGAAGTACTCTTTAGGCGCAGTGATAAAACCTCCAACCCCCTGAATCGGTTCAGCCAGGAAGGCGGCAATTTTTCCGCTGGTGGTGGTTTTGATGACGTCTTCTACGTCCTGGGCGCAGGCTACACCACAGGAAGGGTAAGTCATTTTGAAGGGGCAGCGGTAGCAATAAGGGTTCACGGCGTGGGTGATGCCGGGCACCTGTGCTCCTGTAAGCCGCCAGTTGCTGTGCGCGGTCAGGGTCATCCCCATGGCCGAGCGCCCGCTGTAGCCGTGGCGCAAGGCCACAACTTCTTGCCGACCCGTATAAATTTTGGCCAAAAATACCGCCGTTTCATCGGCATCGGTACCTGAGGGGGTGAAAAAAGAAACCTGCAGTTTTCCAGGAGTGATTTGCGCCATTTTTTCCGCCAAATTGACATGCGCCTCATTGGGGTACAAAGTTGATGAGTGGATCATCTTCTCGGTCTGGTTTTTCACCGCTTCCACCACTTCCGGGCGGTTGTGCCCCACGCTGGTGGTGAGGATACCGCCAAAAAAATCGAGGTAGACTTTGCCTTCCACATCCCATACACGCAGGCCCTCGCCACGTTCTAAGGGCAGCGGCTCGGTATAATACACGATGTGGTTCGGCCAGAGATATTGTTGTTGTTTGGCCAGGATTTCGGCTTTGGTGGAGGTATGGGTGGTTTGCATGGTTTGCGTGTTGATTGAGAGGCTAAGTTAGGGAATAAGTGCCAATGAAGGAAACCACAAATTGATTAGAGGAGTATTCTTGTTTTGTCTATTTCAACGACGATAGTGTATTAATCGGATTATTCTGCCCTTTTGTCAATAATCTTCATTCCCTCCTGCCAAATTTACCTAAAATCACCTTGGCAAATCTTTTGCTACAACATCCAATGCTAGCAAAAACAACCGATATTAGCCCAACGAAAAACAACACATAGAATGACCTACGACAATTTCACCATAAAAGCGCAGGAATCCATCCTGAAGTCCCAGCAAATTGCGGCGGGATTGGACCAGCAGCAGGTGGACACCGTCCATTTGATCAAAGGAATTTTAGAAACCGATGAGAGTGTGGCCGGGTTTTTACTTGGTAAATCCGAAGTAAACCTCGATATGCTGCGCCGCAAGTTGGACGAAGCCATCCTCAAGTACCCCAAAGTACAAGGCTCCGACAAGCAGTTTTTAACCACCGACGCCAACAAATCCTTGAGTAGAGCCAAAGTTTTGCTAAAAGAATTTGGTGACCAATACATTTCCGTCGAACTCATGCTCCTGGGCATCGTACAAGGCGATGACTCCGGTGCCAAACTACTCAAAGAACTCGGTGCCAACGAGCAATTGCTCAAAGGTGCCATCAACGAACTGCGCAAGGGCCGTAAAGTGACCGACCAAAACTCGGAAGACAGCTATAACGCCCTGGCCAAATACGCCGTCAACCTCAACGAACGTGCTGAAAGTGGCAAAATTGGACCCCATTGTTGGCCGCGACGACGAAATTCGCCGCGTACTGCACATCCTTTCGCGCCGCAAAAAAAATAACCCGATCCTGATTGGCGAAGCCGGCGTGGGTAAAACCGCCATCGTAGAAGGCCTGGCCTGGCGCATCGTCAAAGGGGACGTGCCCGAAAGCCTGCAAAGCAAAAAAATATTTGTGCTCGACATCGCCGCACTGATCGCGGGTGCCAAGTACAAAGGTGAATTTGAAGAGCGCCTCAAAGGGGTAATCCAAGAAGTAACCGAATCCAACGATACCATCATCCTTTTTGTGGACGAAATCCACACCTTGATTGGTGCGGGTGGCGGCAATGGCGCGATGGATGCGGCCAATATCCTCAAGCCTGCCCTGGCGCGTGGCGAATTGCGCACCATCGGTGCAACGACCTTGGATGAATACCAAAAATATTTCGAAAAAGACAAGGCCCTGGTACGTCGCTTCCAGGAAGTACTGATCGACGAACCGAGTGTGGAAGACACCATCTCCATCCTGCGCGGTTTGCAGGAGCGCTACGAGGTGTACCACAAGATCGAGATCATGGACGAGGCGCTGGTGGCCGCAGCAGAATTGAGTAGCCGCTACATCTCGGATCGCCAATTGCCCGATAAGGCCATCGACCTCATTGACGAGGCAGCTGCCCGCTTGCGCTTGGAATTGGACTCCCTGCCCGAAGAAATTGATGAGTGGGATCGCAAAGTACGCCAACTCGAAATCGAACGCGAAGCGGTTAAACGCGAGAAAAACAAAAAGCAACAAGACCTCATTGAGGAAAATATCGCCAATGCCAAACAAAAGCGAGATTCGCTGATGGCCGCATGGAAAGGGGAGAAAGAATTGGTGGATACCGTGCAGGGCGTTAAGAAAAAAATGGAGGAACTGGAAATTCAGGCCGAGCGCGCCGAACGCGCCAGTGACTATGAAATGGTAGCCAAAATCCGCTACGGTGAACTGGAAGACCAAAAACAGATCCTCAAGGTAGCAGAAGAAAAACTCGCCGCCTTACCCGAAGACGATCGGTTTACCAACGATAAAGTAACCGCCAGCGACATTGCCTACATCGTGAGCAAATGGACGGGCATTCCGGTCGATAAAATGACCCAGAGCGAAAAGGACAAACTCCTGAGCCTGGAAAATGAAATTGGCCAACGCCTGATTGGTCAGGACGAAGCGGTAAAAGCCGTGTCCGACGCCATCCGCCGCAGCCGGGCGGGTTTGCAAGACGCCGATCGGCCGATTGGTTCCTTCATCTTCCTGGGGCCAACTGGGGTGGGTAAAACCGAATTGGCCAAAACCATTGCCGAAGTCCTCTTTGACGATGAAAAGGCCATGACCCGCATCGACATGAGTGAATACCAAGAGAAACATACCGTTTCGCGCCTGGTGGGAGCGCCTCCGGGATACGTGGGCTACGACGAAGGCGGGCAATTGACCGAAGCGGTACGCCGCCGCCCGTACAGCATCATCCTGCTGGACGAGATTGAAAAAGCACACCCGGATACCTTCAACATCCTGCTGCAAGTGCTGGACGATGGCCGCCTGACCGACAACAAAGGCCGGGTTGCCAACTTCAAAAATACCATCATCATCATGACTTCCAACATGGGAGCCGACCTGATCATGGAGAATTTTGATGACCTGGAAGAAATGGGTGAAAAACACCGCACCGAAATCATCGCGACCACCAAGGAAGAAGTGTTCAACCTGCTGAAAGAAAACCTGCGGCCAGAATTCCTGAACCGCATCGACGAGCAGATCCTCTTTTTGCCTTTGAACAAGTCCGAGATCAAGCAAATCCTGGAGCTTTTGCTGAAAAAGACCCAGAAAATGCTGGCCAAACAGGGCATCATCCTCAAAGTAAGCGATGAAGCGAAAACCTTGCTGGCCGATATGGGTTACGACCCGCAGTTTGGTGCCCGCCCGATGAAGCGGGTGCTACAAAAGGACGTGATCAACGAGTTGTCCAAACTGGTGCTGAGTGGCGAGGTTGCGCTGGGCGATACGATTTATGTGCATACCGATAAAAAAGGCCTGACTTTCAGCAAGGAGCCATATGAAGGCGCCATCAATTTGCCACCTGATCCGGTGGATGATGACGATGATGAGGATAAAGTGGAGGATACACCTGCTGAGGTAAAGGCGTAAAATAATTAATCAAATGGGAGGCTGCTTGACTTTTAGGTTGAGCAGCCTTTTGTTTTTTAACTCAAAAATATTGGCTAGCTTTATCTTTCACGCTGCTATAATACCATTCAATCTTTGCCAATTTTTCAACTATGAAACACCTAAACTTACATCAGCGCTGTTCAGAAACCGCTACCATTTTGCTGCTGCTTTTTTTTCTCACGGCCTGTGCTGGAACCCAACTGATCAACAACACTGATTCCGTCGCCAAAGCCAATCCGCTCATTGATTCAGCTTTGACCTGCCAAAATACCACCCAACCCCACCGACCGATACCTCTCCCGCGCCACCTACCACCAAAAACTCTACGGCTTCTGGCTAGGCCAGTGCATCGCCAATTGGACGGGTTTGGTGACTGAGATGGACAAAATTGGCAACATTGGCGAGATCAAAACCGGGGCGTTTTACACCCGTGCCGATTGGGGCAAACCCGATCAGCCCAGCATTTGGGCCGCTGGTATTCCCAGTAATTTGTCGCCAACTATTGATTTTGTGCTGCGCGGTGAAGGTGATGTCTGGGGATCCGACGATGATACCGACATCGAGTACATCTACCAGCACCTCCTGTACACGCAGCAAACCTCAATCCTAACGGGCCAACAAATCCAGGAAGGCTGGCTCAAACACATCAAACCGGAAGAAGAAAATTTCCTCTGGGTCTCCAACCAAAAAGCTTATGACCTGATGAAAATGGGGCTGGTGCCTCCGGCTACGAGCGACCCCCAGAACAATCCCGCATTTGAGATGATCGACGCGCAACTCACCACCGAAATTTTTGGGTTGTTTGCCCCTGCCCGTCCCGACATTGCTTTACGGATGGCCCATTTGCCCATCCAAACTACCGCCCGCGAGAACGCAGAATGGATATCGGAGTATTACGTGATCATGTATTCTCTGGCTTCATACGTGGATGAGAACAAATCCATGCAAGAAAAAATCCAGTGGATGGCCGATGCCGCCCGCAAACGTCTGCCCAACGATTCCTACTCCGCCAAAATGTACGACTTCGTCAAAAGCCGTTACCAGGCCAAAATCCCTTGGGAACAAACCCGTGATGAAGTATACCAACGGTATCAGGTAGAACAGGCCGATGGCTACAACATGACCGCCCAAGGCAAATATTGCAATGGTTGTTTTGCTGCGGGCATCAATTTTGCTTCCAGCATCATCAGCCTTCTGTACGGGGAAGGCAACCTGGTGGAGACCATCAAAATTGGGGCGCTTGCAGGCTGGGATTCCGATAACCCCACCGCAACCTGGGGTGGCATGCTGGGTTTTATGCTGGGTAAAGAAGGGGTTGAAAAAGCATTTGGCCGCAAATTTGCCGATAAATTCAACATCCACCGCACCCGCGTTGGTTTTCCCAATGATGGCATCGATACCTTTGATGACATGGCCAAACGCGGTGTGTTCATCGTAGACCGCGCCGTGCAAGCGCAAATGGGTGGAGGGGTTGATCTGAAAAAAGACCGGTGGTACATTCCTGAGACTGGACTGAATTTTTTGCCCGGGAAAAAGTAAGGGTAGAGAAAAAGTCTCGTGGATACGCTCCATTGATCCAAATAGTTGCGACTTTTACGGCAATGGAATTTTCAATTCAATCCCTTAGCCCGATTCAATGGGGCGTATTGATCCTGGCTGCGCTGTTCATTGGTTTGGCCAAGGGTGGTATTTCCAATTTGGGCATGTCTACCGTACCGTTGGCTGCCTGGTATTTTGGTGGAAAATTTTCTACCGGAATCATCCTGCCCATGCTCATTGTGGCCGACCTCACTGCCGTATTGTACTACCGCAAAAACGTGGAATGGCGCTATTACCTGAAATTGTTGCCCTGGACGGTGGTCGGTATTGTATTCGGCACCTGGCTGGGGGAGGTGGTCAGCGACGAGCTGTTCAAACGCATCATGGGTGTGATTTTTGCCGGTAGTGTAGGCTTCATGTTGTACCGCGATTACCGGGGCATCACCACCATCCCGCATCAATGGTGGTTTGCGGCCATTATGGGCATCCTGGCCGGGGTGACCACCATGTTTGGCAATTTGGCTGGCGCTGCAACGACGGTTTTTTTCCTCGCCATGCAATTGCCCAAACAGAGCTATCTGGGCACGGCAGCCTGGTTTTTCTTCAGCGTCAATTTGATCAAAACTCCTTTCCAGATTTTCTTTTGGGGCACCATTTCCTGGGATACCCTCAAAATCAACTTTCTGCTCGTTCCGATCCTGCTTTTTGGCGTGGCCATGGGCATCTGGCTGGTACAACGTTTTTCAGATCGTATTTTCCGGAAGATGACCATTTGGCTGTGTTTGGTGGCGATGGTGCTGTTGTTCTTGTAAATTAAAAAAATAAAGCCAGCTCAAACTTTTTCCAATCTACCTGCATCCTTAGGATACAACACATTTGAAAACCCGATCCTTTGGAGCAACAAACCGAAATACTCTTGCGCAAAGCCAGGGAGGGAGACCAGCAGGCACTGAATCTACTCTTTCGCACCTGGTACCGCCGCGCACACCAAATGGCCATGCGCTATGTCTCTGATGAGCATATGGCTCGCGAGGCAGTGCAGCACGCCTTCATGTCGGTGTACCAGCACCTGGATCAACTCCAGCAAAGCGAAAAATTCGTGAGCTGGCTGTACCGCACGGTGATCAATTGTTGCCACATGGAGGGGCGCAAAAAACAGCGCTCGCGGCTAACCGAACTGAACCTTGCAGAAGCGCATCACCCCGTGCCCAAATGGCCGATCGCGAACTTCAATTGGCCGAACGCAACCGCCTGCTGATGGATGCCGTAGAACGCCTGCCCGAAGACCAGCGCACCATTGTCATCCTCAAAGAATTGGACGGCATGAAATTTCGGGAAATTGCCGACTTGTTGCAGATTTCCGAAAACACCGCCAAGTCGCGACTTTATGTAGGCCTAAAAAACTTGAAGCAAATTCTGACGCAACAGCGCCTGATCAAAGAGATGTACTATGAAGAATGAAGAAGCTGATATCATCAAGTTGATGGATCTCCTGTATGGCGAAGGTGCTGCCGAGCCTGAGCAAACCGAAGCCTTCTTGCAGGAACATCCCGATTTGGCACAAGAACTGGACGAATTGCGCGAAGTACGCAGCGCTCCAGGGACTTCAAATGCCCGAAGCAGCACCGATGCCCCTTGTTCATGCCCCAGCCCCAGCCCGGCCGCCCGCATCCGGCGATTGGCCTGGCCTTATTGGGCAGCAGCATCGGCAGCCTTGGTTTTGTTGGGTTTTACCCTCGCCAAAATCCAAATGCGGTTCGACCACGGCGAGCTGACCATTGCTTTTGGCAAAGCCATTGCCCCACCAAACATCAATACCAGATCGCCTGTATTGGGTGCCCTTACTGCTGCCGATACGCAAGCCATTCAGGACTTGGTCCGCGCGGAATTGTCGCACCACTACGGAAAATTGGAGCAAAGCATTGCCCTGGCTGAGGCCAACTTGCGCAAAACCAACGATAGCCAGCGCCTACAATTGGTGACTCAACTACAAAGCGAACTGAGTGCGCTCAACCAAAAACAACAAATGGAGCTCACCGCCCTCGTCGCCGCTTCACAGGCCGACAACTTGGGAAAAATGGTGGTGGCCATGCAGGATGCCCACAGCCAACAACAAGAAAAACTGAAGTGGATTGTTCAGCAAGGGTTCATTGATTGGAACGTCAAACGGGAGAAAGACCTGGATCGAATCAAGGATGAATTCAACAAAGTGTATGCTCAGGTGCATTATCAAAAACAGGAGCAAGACAAATTTAACCGCGTTTTTATCAATCAAACCAACAATTAAAGCCATGAAAACATACCTTTTGCTAGGAGCAATCTTTGGCGCTCAATTTGTTCTTGTTGCTCAAAAGCCTGCTAGAATAGAAGTAGAGCCTAAAAAGAAACTGGAAGTCAATGCATTGAATAGAGAGAAGCCTAAGTTGGATACTCTGGTTATTAAATCTACAGAAGGGAATTCCATTGGTGCTACCACTCTTAGGACCCGGGCATGGTCTCCGGCGCCGGCCTTGGCCTATCCGCTGCTTAGGTATGAGGAGAATACCAATCGGGTGCTCACGGCATTAGAAAAGGAGATTGAAATTGTCTGTGGCGTCTTGCAGAAAATAATTCAGCAAGAGTTCAACGTAGGGGATACCGCTATTAATGTTGATAAAATCAAAGGCAGTTATATCGTAGGTAGTGGTGTATTGTTTACCATTTCGCAGCATGTCCCTTTTTACCGAAGTCCAAGACTGTTAGGTGTTAATGGCAGAATTATAGGGTTTGGAACAAACCAGCACGACCATTTATTCCCCTGAAGAGTTAGCACGCCGAGGATTTGGAAGTAATGGACAAAACCGGTATGAGGCGAAGGCGCTCAATCGCAATGAGAGCCAAAACTTGAATGACCTGCTGACCCAACAACCCTCAATTTACGGAGTCATAACCCCCAACGCAATGAGCACCACGGGCGATTCAGTTGAAATTAAATCTGGTCAAAACGGCAGATATAACATAAGTACCAAGGGATCTGTGATGCAACATACCAATGCATATGGGCAATTGGCTAAAACCCAGGATAGTGTTTTTGCTTCAAAAATTCCTCGCATGAAAAAAGTGTTGGAAAAATTTTTAGCCGAATACACTATTCTGTTGAGCAAATTGATGCCGGAAGAAAAAATTTGGGTGACTTGGTCGATTAAAGAAGACTACTGGGGCGTTGACCAAGGCAAAATGGCTTGTGAACTGAGCAGCAGAATTGCAAAACAAGACATGCTGGACTTGCGGGCGGGCAAATTGGATCAGGCTAAATTTGCAGAAAAAATCCATTACTCAGTGACGCGCTGTGCCGAGCGGGTGACTAACCCAGAGGTTGAAGTCTTTACTGCTATTCTGGAACGCTTGTATTCACCCCATGTATCCCAGAGTTTAGTGCAGTTTGGAGCTGTGCAAGCCGAGGTCGTTGGTGGTTTTGGCTATGTCTTTAAGATGAATTTTTCCCCCGCATGGGTTGATTCTTTAATTGAGTATCATCCCAATACGTATGCTAGCCAGCTCAAAGTTAAAGGGGTTTCCAAGGAAGAATTGGACCAAAGAATAAAAGCCTTTAAGGTGGAGTTTCCACAACAATTGCTGGAATATAGCCGGGTTTTGAAAGGACTAAAAGCGGGTGAAATTCTGAAGGTGGATGTTTCGATCGGGGAGTATGCCCAGCTGTGGCGTAGCGCTCCGGAGGGTTACAAACAGTTTTCCTTAACCATTCCCCAAACGCTGATCCGCGATTATGATACGGGTAAATTGAAATTGGAGGATGCCCTGAAGTTGATTCAGGTGGAGGAGAAATAACTTATACAGCGCACCATTGGAGGCGCATAATTTCTAAGGTGATTCCTTTAGTGTCTTAGGTTTCTTAGGTGGTGAAAAAATACTTGTTGTGCAAGTTTTTTCTTTTTCACCACCTAAGAAACTTAAGACCATAGCGTCGTTCGGTGTTAGGGCCAAGAGCAAGGTTTTTTAGCACAAAACATCAGCGCGCTTCCTCTATCGTCCGAAAGGTCAAATTCACCCTTGGGCTCCCCACCGATTTAGTTGGGGGCAAACGGTGCAACCAATACGTCTGCGTCGTCCCCTTCATTACCAACAAACTGCCGTGCTCCAACAGAATCCCCAGCGTTTCTTTACTCGCCTTGTGTTTAAAGGCAAACTTGCGTTCTGCCCCAAAGCTCAAAGAACCAATTGCTCCATCCTTTTTCAAGTCCTTTTCGCCATCGCTGTGCCAGGCCATCCCTTCCTCACCGCTGTGGTAGAGGTTGAGTAGGCAGGAATTGTAGGTTTCACCCGTTTTTTCCTCGGTGATTTTTTTCAATTCCAACAACTCTGGCGTCCAGGGCAAGGCCCGTTTGGTGATTTTGGAATAGGTGTATTCAAAATCTGTCTCGGCATACCAGGCTACCTTGCGCTTGGTGGTGATCAGTTTGCCAAACATCAGGGCTTCGTCGTTGCGCCATTCGATTTTGTGCAGCAATTGCTGGTAATAATGATCCGCCTGTTCTCTTGTAAAGATCTGGCCATAATAGTTGACAATCCCGTCTTTCGGCAAGAGGTTGCCCTAAAAGAAAAGCTTGCAGTCTGTTGAAGTCGAATGAAAACAAGTTCTTTTTCCAGATTTGGTACCCTTCACTTTTCACCTACAATGCCCGCAAGGGCGGAAGCCACTTTCAATGGCTTCATGCACGGAGGCAAAAAAGACCCGGTTGGCCCGTTTCATCCTTTTGCCCGAGGCGCAATGTAAAGTTCCGTAAATTTTCAATTGTTTGTTGCCGCCCAAAACGATGGCCTTACTGCGGATGGCCCGTTTTAATTCGGCGTCGCTGGTGAATTCATGAAACAGCATCGGCCTTAATTTGTTTGGGTTTTCGCCCCTTCCCAACCAATCATGGCCGTTTTCCGCGTAGGTCCCCACATGTAGCCCCCAAAGGTTCCGGTAGACTGAATCACCCGGTGACAAGGAATCAAAAAGGCCACGGGATTACTGCCAATGGCGGTGCCAACAGCACGCGAAGCATTCGGGTTGCCAATTTTTTGGGCGATGGCGCCGTAGGTAGCCAGTTGCCCCATGGGGATTTTGAGCAAGGTTTCCCATACTTTGAGTTGAAAATCGGTGCCTTTCAAGTGCAACTTGATTTCATGCAGTTTGCTCCAGTCGTTTTGGAAAATGAACAAGGCATTTTGCTGAATCATGTCCAATTTTCGGCTGAATTCGGCATTGGGGAAATGCGCCTGCAGCGCCGCAAAGGCAGTGGGTTCGTCTTCATAAAAGCCCATAAAACAAACCCCTTTATTGGTCGAAGCCACGATCAGGTTGCCAAAGGGGCTTTCAGCAAAGCTGTAATTGATGTCCAGGTTTTTTGCACCGTTTTTGTATTCAGCTGGCGTCATGCCTTCAATGTTGATAAACAGGTCGTGCAGCCTGCTGGTGCCCGAAAGCCCGGTTTCGTAAGCGGTATCAAAAAGGGTGGCCTGCTCTTCTTTCAGCAGTTTTTTGGCGTGCTCCACGCTGATGTACTGCAAAAACTTTTTCGGACTCGTCCCCGCCCATTCACTAAACAAACGTTGAAAATGGAAAGGGCTTAAATGTACTTTTCGGCGACCTCATCCAGATTGGGCTGCTCCTTGAAATGGCTGCGGATGTACTCGATTGCGTCGGCAATGCGGGCGTAGTTGAGTTGATCTTGTGTGTTCATCGTTTTAAGCTTTTACGCTACAAAGATCGTGGGAATGGGGCTGGGATAAAATCCGAAACTTGCGGAGATGGTTCTTTGCAAAAAAGCGGAATTGGGGGTAATTCTGGTATAAGGCATACGAATATAACACATTTAGAACTTCAAAAAGCCTGCACAGCTTTTATTTCACCGACCACCCAATTTCCCCAAAATCCACAAAATCCTTAACTTACCACCCGAAAAGCAAGGCCGTCCTCTCAGCTTTTCACTTTTCGCTTTTCACTTTTCACTTTTCGCTCCATGCAGTACACCGAGTCGTTCCTTCGTGAGTTAGCAAAACTCAATCCCGCCCAGCGTTCCGCCGTGGAGCAGATTGAAGGACCGGTGATGGTGATTGCGGGACCGGGTACCGGAAAAACACATATTCTAGCAGCGCGCATTGGCAAAATCCTGCTCGAAACCGATACCCAGGCGCAAAATATCCTTTGCCTCACTTTTACCGACGCCGGGGTGACCGCCATGCGCGAGCGTTTGCTGCAACTCATCGGGCCGGATGGGCACCGGGTACACATTTACACCTTCCACTCCTTTTGCAACGCGGTCATTCAGGACAACCTGGAGCTTTTTGGTCGCCAGGATCTGGAACCCCTGGGCGATTTGGAAAAGGTCGACCTTATTCGTGCCCTGATTGATGAACTGGACGTAGAACACCCGCTCAAACGCGGGCAAAGTGACGTATATTTTTACGAAACGCACCTCCAGGATTTTTTCCAGCGCTGCAAAATGGAAGACTGGACTGCCGAGTACGTCATCCAGCAGATCGACGCCTGGCTGGCCAGTTTGCCCGATCGCCCCGAATACCGCTACCAACGCAAGCAGGGTGCTCAGCAAAAGGGCGACCTAAAGGAAGCCAAAATCAAAGAGGAGCAAATCCGCATGCAACGCCTGCGCGCTGCCGCTGAGCTGTACCCGCGCTACGAAGCCGCCAAACAAGCCGCCCGCCGTTACGATTATCAAGACATGATTTTGTGGGTGTTGCGTGCTTTTGAAACCCACGAATACCTCCTGCGCAGCTATCAGGAACAATACCTCTACGTGTTGGTGGACGAGTACCAGGACACCAACGGCTCCCAAAACGAGATTCTGCTGCAACTGATCAACTACTGGGAAACCCCCAACGTGTTTTTGGTCGGCGACGACGACCAATCAATTTTTGAATTTCAGGGTGCACGCCTCAAAAACCTGACGGATTTTTATGCCAAATACCAGCACAACCTGCATACGGTCGTGCTGACCGAGAATTACCGCTCGGTACAAGGTTTTTTGGATGCCGCAGGTCAATTGATCCAAAACAATGAACTGCGCATCATCTCCCATCTGCAAGCCCTGGGTTTGAACAAAAACCTGGTGGCCGCAGCAGCTAAGGGTAAAGCCACCCCGCACATCAGCGAGTACCCCAACCGCATCAGCGAAGAGACCGATATTGTGCAGCAAATTGAGGCGCTACAACAAAAGGGCATTCCACTCCAAGAGATCGCCATCATTTACGCCCAACACCGCCAGGTGCGCAACCTGCTGGGGCTTTTGGAAAAAAAAGGCATCCCCTACCAAACGCGCCGCGATGTAAACATCCTGGAGTTGCCGCTCATCCAGCGCTTGCGCAGCTTGTTGGATTACCTGCACCACGAAACCTTGCAGCCACATTCCGGGGAGTTGCGTTTGTTTCAAATTTTGCACGCCCATTTTCTGGGCATTTCTCCACTGGACCTGGCGCGGCTCAGCACCCACCTGGCGCGTTTTCCTGCGGATGTGCGTCCACCCTGGCGGGAATTGCTTTTGGATCACGCCGCCTTGGGCGAACTGAACCTGGAAAAACCCGCAGTGCTGACCAATTTTGCCATCCTGCTGGAGGAGCTGATTGCCGATAGCCTCAACGAACCCCTGCCTACCCTGCTGGAAAAATTATTGAACCGTTCGGGCTTTTTGCAATACATCCTGGAACAGCCCAACCACGCCTGGCAAATCCAGGTGTTGCATACTTTTTTTCAGTACGTGCGTGAAGAATGCCAGCGACGCCCACATTACTCCCTGGCTGAACTCCTGCACAACCTGCACCGCATGGAGGCCAACCGCCTGCCGCTGGCCCTCAGTCGCCTGAGCGATGACCAGGTGGGGGTACATCTACTTACGGCGCACGCCGCCAAAGGCCTGGAGTTTACGGCGGTGTTTATGCTGGACTGTGT
Source organism: Haliscomenobacter sp. (assembly GCF_016718685.1). GTDB lineage: Bacteria > Bacteroidota > Bacteroidia > Chitinophagales > Saprospiraceae > Haliscomenobacter. The sequence continues at coordinate 61,019 of NZ_JADKCX010000051.1, forward strand.
CAAAGATTATTGGGAGCCTTCGTCGGGGCGCAACAGCTACCGATTCACTTTGCCCGAAACCCTCACGTACTCGGGGGAAGAAGATGCCACCGAAGCGCGGCGCCGCTTGTTTTACGTGGCGCTCACCCGGGCAAAAACTTTCTTGCAGCTGTCTTATGCCCGGCAAGACGATTTGGAAAAAGAACTGCAACGCGCCCTGTATATTGATGAACTGTTGAGCACCCAAACCCTGCCCTTTGAACAGAAGGTGCTGCCCGCTCCGCTGGTGCTCAGCACCCAATTGCTGCGCCTGCAAGAGCAACAAAAACCCAGCGTTGCCCCCCAGGATCGGGGCATGATCGAGGCCATTTTGCGCAATTTCCGGATGAGTATTTCGGCGCTCAATACCTTCCTCAATTGCCCCCTCGCTTTTTATTACGAATACATCCTGAAAGTGCCCGGCTTGCACAACGAGGCTACGGCTTATGGCACTGCGGTACACAATGCCTTGCAACGTTTGTTCGACCGCATGTTGCTGTCGCCCCAGCGCCTGTTTCCTTCGGAAAAAGAGTTGCTGTACTTTTTTGAGCAAGAGTTGAACCGCCAGCGGCAACAGCTTTCCCTGCCTTCTTTTGAGCGCCGCCTGGAACTCGGCAAACGCCAACTGGGGCGTTATTACCAATATTACTACGGCCGTTGGCACAAACGGGTACGGGTGGAATACACCATTCGGCAAATCGAAGTGGATGGCGTACCGCTCACAGGCACCATCGACAAGATTGAGTTTTACGACCAGCTCCGCGTCGGCATCATCGACTACAAAACCGGGAGCCACGACGGATCAAAACTGCGCCGCCCCACCGATACCAATCCCTACGGCGGCACGTATTGGCGGCAATTGTTGTTTTACAAATTGCTGTACGAGCATTTTGACCGCTCTTCACGCCGCGTAACCTTTGGCGAAATCGCGTACCTGGACCCTACGCCGGATGGCCAATTCCCGGAGGTGCGCCTGAGTTTTACGCCTGAGGACACTGCTTTATGCGGCAAATGATCCGGGAAGCGTATGCAAAAATCCGCAAGCATGAGTTTTATGAGGGCTGTGGGAAACCGAGTTGCGCCTGGTGCAATTTTGTGAAACGGGAAGGGGGCGTGGATCGGATTGATCGGGTTGTGG
>NZ_JADKCX010000052.1 GCF_016718685.1 Haliscomenobacter sp.
GCAGCCAATTTTACCAAACAAAACGAGGGCAAAGGGCTGGGGCTGGTCATGGACGTCACGCAAGCGGAGCAAGTGCGGGCGGCTTTCCAAATAATACAATCCCGCTTCGGGCGCCTCGATGTGCTGGTGAACAACGCAGGCTTCGGCTTCGCTGGAGCGGTAGAGGAGGCCTCGGATGAGGAGGTGCGGGCGGTAATGGAAGCCAATTTTTTCGGGGCGTTGGAAGTGACCCGACAGGCCTTGCCCCTATTTCGCCAACAAAAAAGCGGGCATATTCTGCAAATCTCCTCGCACGGCGGCATCAAGGCCTTCCCTGGATTTGGGATTTACAACGCTGCGAAATTTGCCCTCGAAGGCTTCAGCGAGGCGCTCGCCGGGGAAGTAGCTCCGTTGGGCATTCGGCTCAGCATCGTCGAGCCAGGGCCTTTCCGAACGGGTTTTGCCGCAGGTTCATTTCAGGAGGCTGCCGCCAAAATTGACGATTATCAAGCCACTGCCGGGGCGTTTCGGGAACGAATGCGAGCCGTGAACGGCAAGCAGGAGGGCGACCCGGAGAAGGCTGCCGCCGCTATCTACCATATTACTACGTTGGAAAACCCGCCCTTGCGTTTGCCCTTGGGCAAAATACCCCTGACCACCATTCAGGCGAAGTTGGACAGTGTGCAAAAAGACCTGAACGATTGGCGTACGTTGGCGGAAGAAACGGTTTTTTAGCATTCGGGAACAATTGGTAAATAGCGGGGAAACATCGCCTAGGTTCTCGCACTCCTTCGCTCCTATCTTTGTATCATCAAAACGAACAAAATTCTTTCAAACTTAAAATTGAAAAAAATGACACACTTCACAGTCCCAACCAAAAGCGAGGTTTCCGAAAGCAACCAAGCCATCTTCGACAACCTGCAAAAAGGCCTTGGCTTTGTACCCAACCTCTACGCCACCTTTGCCCTAAATGACACGGCGCTGGGCGATTACCTTACCCTCCAAAACCGCAAAAGCACCCTGCGCGCCAAGGAACGGGAGGTCATCAACCTGGTGGTGAGCCAAGTGAACGAAGCCTTTATTGTCTGAGTGCCCACACTGCTTTGGGCAAGATGAATGGCTTCACAGACGAGCAAATCCTCGAAATCCGCAGTGGTGAGGTAAGTTTTGACGCCAAATTGGATGCGCTTGCCAAATTCGTGAAAGATGCTACCATCAAGCGGGGCAAACCCTCTGCCGAAGCGGTCGAAAACCTCTTTGCTGCAGGCTACAACAAAGCCAATCTGGTAGACATCCTCATCGTCATTGGCGACAAAATCATCTCCAACTTCCTGCACGGAGTGACCCAAATTCCGATTGACTTCCCAGTAGCGCAGCCCCTAGAGGAAGTGTACGCGTAATTTCATTTTTTAAAAAGGCGGCGCCCGGTTTGGGTGCCGCTTTTTATTCTTCGGGAAAAATTGGTAAGCATTTATGAAAAATTGGTAAGCGGCCAAGGCCCTTTCCAGCGTAATTTTGTGCCAACTAAACCAAATCTAATCTAAACTCCTAGCTGCCAATTCATCACTCATCATTCACCACTCATCACTATTTCTCCATGGCAACCAAAATCAACATCAAGAGCCTGCCCATAGGCTACCAGTCCATCATCTCCAACGGTCGACACTCCATCGTGGGCGACGAACCGCTCACGAGCAAGGGCACCGACCAGGGCTTTTCGCCTGAAGACCTCCTCCTCTCTGCTTTGGCTTCCTGCAAGGTGGCAACCGTACGTTTTATCGCCCGCAAAAAAGGCTGGACGGTACGGGACGTGGATGCAAAATTGGAAATGTCTGTGAAGCGCAACCCCGACCGCAGCCTCGCCACCACGGTAACGGTGCAAATGGAAATTGAAGGCGACCTGAGCGCCGAACAACGGGCAGAACTGCTGCATGAAGCCGATAACTGCTACGTCCACCGCATGATAAAGGGCGAATGGACAATTGAAAATGCGGTACCTTTCGGAGAAACAGTAGAAGCCTGATGCGCTACGAATACCACGACCCAGCTTCTGGCGGGCAACTCCTGATGACGACGGACGAACCTGACTTTGCCCGTTACTTCTTTAGGGAGCGCAACAAGCTGTTCAATGCCCTCGTCTGGAACCGAGGCGAGGCACAATCGCTGACCATTGACGAGCTGCGTTTTGAGGTGCCTGCCAATGCTTTTTTTGCGCTCAACGTCAGTCATTCCTTCCGCTTGGAACGGTCGGAGGATGCGGTGATTTGGCAGTTCAATAGGGAGTTTTATTGCATCGTCACGCACGATGCGGAGGTGTCCTGCTCCGGGCTGCTGTTCTATGGATGGCGGGAGGGCGAGCCGATTTTTTTGGATGAAAAAGATATCCGGAGCTTCGGCCTGCTGGTAGAGGTTTTTAAAGAAGAATTTCAAAACCGGGACAATATTCAGGGCGAAATGTTGAGGGTCTTGCTGAAAAGACTCATCATCAAACTGACCCGTCTGGTAAAAACACAAGCCCACGCCGATGTACTTTCCGTAAACGAACTAGACACCGTTCGTCAGTTCAATATGTTGGTAGAAAACCATTACAAGCGTTTGCACCAGGTACAGGAATACGCCAACCTGATGTTCAAGTCGCCCAAGACCCTGAGCAACCTTTTTGCAAAGTACAGCGAAAAAACACCCTTGCAGGTCATCAGCGACCGCATCTTCCTCGAAAGCAAGCGCTTGCTGCTCTACACCGACAAGCCCGCCGGGGAAATCGGTTACGAACTGGGCTTCGGGGAGGCGGCGCATTTTAGCCGTTTTTTCAAAAAAATGGCGGGGGAAAGCCCGTCGGAGTTTAAGCGGTCGTTGGTGGCTGGGAAAAAAGGCCAACAATGAATAAATGCGTTTTATGACTATCAAAAAGTTTGAGCTTGATAAGGGAGTCTACGTTTTTGAGGAAAGCAATTTGACAGCTCAATTTCATGCTCATCCAATATTGGAATTGGTCATCGCAAGGCAGGGTAGTTTCTCCGTTTCAACTAAAGAAAAAAGTTTGGAGGACATCCAATGCTGCTTGATTATGCCCCATGAAATCCATGCCTTTGAAGGAAAGAATTGCAATGCTGCATTTATATTCATAGAAGGAAGTTCAACTAACTTTAAAGAGATTATATGGGCACTTGGTGTATCAAACGCCAAAGATGGAATCATTGAGATCAAAGAAAAAATTCAAACAACAGATAGAGGAGGTCGTTTTTGAAACATTGGAATACCCGAAACGATATGCTCATGACGAAAGAATAGTGGCGTGTAAACGCCTTATCAACCAAAAAATCCATCAACCAAAAATCAAACTTGCTGACCTTGCCCAGGAGGTTTGCCTATCACCAAGTCGATTATCGCACCTATTCCGGGAACAAATGGGCATGCCCATCAGGTCTTTTATTATTTGGGAGCGCATGAAAATTGCCATTCACGATTTACTTCAAAATGATTTGAATTTGACGGAAGCAGCCTATTCTGCCGGGTTTTATGACGTAGCGCATTTCACCAAAAATTTCAAGGAATTATTCGGGGTAACACCATCAGTGGTCTACAACAATAGCCGAATCGTACAAGCCTGACTGCCTTTGGCTTCAGTATCTTTGCTCAAAATCTCAATATCACCATGATTAAAATCTTACTCGCAACCCTTATCGGCACAGTCGTTTATTTCCTGTTCGGCTGGCTCGTATTCGAAGGTATTTTGGGCAAATACATGAGCGCCAACACCACGCAAATTGCTGGTTTCAAAAAAACAGAGGCGGAAAGTAGTATGCTTATGCTCCTTGTTTCCTTGCGGCGTACGCCCTGCTTTTAGCCATCTTGATGGGGCAATGGGCACAGGTCAGCACTTTCAGGGAAGGTCTGAAGATTGGCGCTATCACGGGCGTGCTTGTTGCTACGATGACGAACTCCTACTGGTATTCGAGCAGTCATTTTTTCAATGGCTTTCAGCCCTTGTTGGCCGATATAGTTGCGGCGGGCCTAACCGTCGGTGTAATGGGCGGAGCTATTGGCTGGTTTTTGGGCTATTGGGGCAAATAAGGCCAGGAGTCTTATAGTCTAACAAAATGTGATAATCCGATATATGGGTCTTGATTTTGGCATAATCCTATCTGTTTCACCTATTATTCCTGACTGCCAAAAGTAGGGAACTCCTTCTTTTCGAAAATAAAACCCCGGATCCCCTTCACCCACCAAATTGTCCAGTCCACGGAAAATGATTGGGTCAACTGTAGCAGAGCCTGGAACTTCGCAGTTGACCGAATTGAAAAACTACGTGGAAGATGAATAAAGGCCTTACTTTTTTTCTGTTTTGCGGCATGTTCACTGTCTGCCAGGCTCAAGACTCCAAATTGATCCTCCAATCCAATGCCCGCTTGCCTTTGGTAGTGATGGTGAGCGCTGAAATACAGCCAAATCAAATGCTACAAAGCATCGAGCAACTCCCTGAGACATGGCGAAATCAGCATCATTTCCTCTTGCTTTTTGGCGAAAACCTGGATAGCAACTTTATTGCGCTAGTCTTAAATACACTATTGAACAGGGATGAAAGCCATAACTTTGACAAACAAAGGATATATCTTTTGGCACAAAACATCGATGCAAAACTGGAGGCCTATCTTCAATCGAGAAGTCTATTTGCTGATGCTCATTTCCAGCATAAGGAACAAACTACAGGCCAAAATGCACTAGAGCATTTGTTGATAAAATGGAGCAAAAGCAGGCTTTGGGAAATTGATGTTCAGAATATCGAGCAAAACCACATAAAATATACCGTCAAATACAGGAAGGTAGGTTTAGGGCTCCTGCTTGGCCACAAGACGCAGAAAATCCTGGAGCAAGACACGGCTTATTTGCCCAGTCAGATTAACCGGTGGGTATTTTGCTCAACTATCGTTTGTCCAAGCAATTGCAATTATCCGCAAGGCTATCTGCAAGTTTCAAAGTGCCCAACCAGCGCAAATTACAAAGCAGCATTTTTGATCAAATCGATCCTGCGGAAGGTGGCGAACAAACCATTTCTGCCGAATTAAAATTGCATTTTTTCATTCAAAACTCCCTTCAAATCAATTATACATTCCATTCTCAAGGCAAACTTCAAGCCTACGCAGGAGTAGGGCTGTCTGCGATTTTTTTTACCGCTGCCAAAACCAAAATTGAAGAAACGATTGATGTCTCCAATTTTTCAGGTGGCATTGATGGGCTAGGGTTTGATTCTGCCAGCGATTTACCGCTGTTGTCTCATTCTTTCGTAGATCCTTATTGCCGTGCTGGTGCAAGCTTTGCCATTTCTAATCATACTGCCTTGCTATTTCAAATAGATTACCATTTTATGAACCAAAAAGGAAAATCAAATGATGGGTTTGTTGAGCAGCGCTCCCTTAAACTTTACCCGAATTTAGGCGTACAGTGGACTTTTAGCAAAACCAGTAGCCAGTATCAGTATTTGAATGCAAGCAAAAGAAAGAAGCTAGTACCATAAGTCCATTTTTCAATAGCATCATTCCGTCCACCTCCACCCTCCATTTGTCCACCTTACGGAAAACCATTGCCAGCCGGATTAGAGTTGGAATCTTTGTCACAGAAAACACAATAACTATGGAAGGTACAACTTTGAAATCAACCGAACTGATGATGGCCTTGATGCTTTTATCCAGTGGCCTAAATGCTCAAAAGCACCAAGACCATTCTGGGAAAATGGAAGGGCGAGGAAGACGCATCGCGACAAATTGAATTTTATCAGGAAAAGGATGGCAGTTTCAGTGGCAAAGTCATCAACGACAACGGCAAAAACGCCAAAGACGGTTTTCTCATCTTCAAGGAGCTCAAATACGACGAGCAAAGCCACACTTACAAAGGCCAAATGATGCCTCCTGATGCAAAAATAAGCATCAATGCTACCCTTACTTTTTCTGGCAACAATCGCCTGGAAGTGGTGGGGAAAAAGTTCTTCATGACCAAGGTTTTTCATCTTGCACGCATCCAATAAACCCAGTTTAAGCATGAAAGTGGCAACACTTATTGGCCTGCTTTGTGTATTGCTAAAGCCTGGCGCACTGGGGCAACAGGTTTTTTACAGTCTTGATTCCTTGCTCGTTTATGCTACCGGAAAAACAAATCGATCCAATCGGGTGCCCTGCGTTTTGATCAGGCCAAGCTAGCTAAATTAGCGGCTATTGCCGGGATTCCAGACTTGGGTGGCGGTGCCTCTTTTACTTACACCAACAACACCCGGCTGCCAGTCAACCTGTTTCCTGCCGAAATTTTTGGCGGCGAAAAAGGGCACGTTCCGGGAAGTCCAAAGTGGAATCCAGTACGTGAGCAATGGAAATGTGTATGTCGATTTGAAGTTGTTCAACCTGGCGGCCTGGGAAAACCTGCGCCTGTCTAAACTAAACATCGAAGCTACCCAATCTGACAATCGCATCACCCTAAAAAACCTGCAAAGCAACATTGCTGCCAACTACTTTAATATTGTCAATTTGCAGGAACAACTCAAAGCTACCCAGCAAAATGCAAGGGTTGCAGATACCTTGTTTCAGATTGCCACCCAAAAATACCAGCAAGGGCTTGGAAAACCTCAGGACGTAAACGAGGCAAAGAGCAATTACCTGAATAGCCGGGAAACGGCTCGACAGGTTGAGTTTTTGATCATCCAACAGTACAATTTCTTGAAAATCCTGTGCGATATCCCCGATCAAGACTCCATTTTGATTGGCCAATTCATCAACGAAGTCGAAACGCTGCAAATGCCTCAAGTGCTGCCCAACCGGCTGGAAGTATTCAATGGTTTGATGAAAGAAAAAATGGCCTGGTCGAGTTACTGCCAAGCCCGTTTTGCCTTGCTGCCTACGGTGTCTTTGTTTTGGTCAAATACCAGCCAACAGTACAATACGCGCTCGACTTTGTTTGATCAGGACGTTCGCTGGATTCCCAGCAGTTTTTTGGGTGTGAAACTGAATTGGAACATCCCCTCTGCTCAAGCGATAGCTCAAATCAGTAAAACCCGTTACGACCACTCTTTGGCAAAGCTCAATACCGAACACCTACAAACCAAAATGGAAATCGAAGCGAAACAACTGAGCAACGACTACCGTAAAGCTGTAGCTCAAACCCAAACCAATCGTGAAGTTTTTCAGCTCAAACGAGATACGTACACCAAAAACCTGAGCTTGTACAATGCTGGATTGATTGGTCTGGATCAGGTAATGAACAACTACAACACCCTGGTAAATAGCCACTACAATCTGATTTCCTCTACGATCAGTGTGCTGCTGGCCGAGGCAAATATTGCGCTCAACAACAACCCAAAGTAAACGCGATGAAATTCCAGCTATTCATTGGATTAATCCTGATTGCCCTCTTGGGTGCTTGCGGCAAAGCTACCGAAGAAACCAAACCCATCCGCAAAGATGTGGTTGAAACGGTTTTTGCTTCGGGTGTTTTGGAAGCCGACGGCACTTATCAACTCACCGCACAAACCGATGGGTACCTGAGCAAGGTCAACTTCGAGCAAGGCGACCTCATCCGGGCAGGAATTACCTTGGCCGTCATTGAAAACCCACAGAATGTATTGAATACTGAAAGTGCCGCAGCCCTGTACGAAATTGCCAAAAGCAATACCCAATCCAATGCCCCATCACTGGCCCAAGCCCGCAATACCGCGCAGATGGCCAAGCGCAAAATGGAACTGGATTCGATACAAGTAATTCGCTATCAAAAACTGCTGGAATCCAACAGCATTGCCCGCAATGATTATGATAACGTGCTTTTGCAATACCAAACTTCCCAAACCAACTACGCCAATGCACTGGAGAGCTATGCTGTTCTCCAGTTGCAGGCTAGGCAACAACTGATCATCAACGCATCACAAAAGGAGGTCAATCGAACCTTGTCTGGCAACAACGAAATTCGGGCACTCTTTTCTGGTAAAGTCTACCAAAAGTTTAAGCAAAGGGGAGACTTTGTCAAAAAAGGAGACGTCATCGCCACCATTGGAGACCCCAACCTCATTTATGCCAAAGTCAATGTAGACGAGGGGAACATCAGTAAAATTCAAATCGGCCAGGAGGCCGCAGTGCAGCTCAATACCGACAAAGAGCGGATTTATCCGGGCAAAGTGGCCGAAATCTATCCTGCTTTTGACGAAGCAAGTCAGTCTTTTTTCTGCAAAATTTTGTTCACCAAGCCCCTCGAATTTAAAGTAGTCAACACCCAGCTTCAGGCCAATATCATCACAGGAACCCAGCACAATGCCTTGCTGATTCCCAGGAAGTACTTGGATTTTGGCAACCTGGTTACCGTAAAAGATCAGGAGAAACCAGTGATCGTTACCACGCGCTTTGTCAGCAGTGATTGGGTGCAGGTGCTGACTGGCCTGGATGAAAACATGACCATCGTTACCGAAAACATCGAGTAAGACCATGCGCAGCAACATCAATGTCGAAATAGCCTTAACGCACATATTCACCCGCAAGCGTCAGACCCTGGTGGCGGCGCTGGGAGTGACCATGGGGATTGCCATGTACATTTTCAGCAATTCCCTGATGAAAGGTTTTGGAAAGTATTCACGCACCGAAATCTTCAAGGTCACTCCCCATCTTAGGATTTACAAGGATGACGAAATCAGTAAGCCCCTCATTAAAGCAAAATCGCCCGGGCAAGTGGTAATCATCCACAACCCTAAAATTACCACCCTTTCCCGAACCATCATCAATCCTTATGCGCTGTTGGCGGAGGTAAAAAAGCAAGACTACATCAGCTCCGCAGCGCCTCAAGTCAATGTAGATGTGTTTTATCAAAATGGAAAAACCCAACTCAAGGGGGTAGCCAATGGGGTGAACATGGTGGAAGCAGACGCCATGTTCAACATCCAAGCGACTATGGTAGCGGGCAGCTTGAATGCTTTGAGCAACAGCCCAGTTTGTAGTAGCTGGCAGTAGAATTGCCAATAAACTGAACCTGGGACTCTGACGATAACCTGACCATTGTATCATCGGCAGGCGTGGTGAAAATTATGAAGATCGTAGGCATTTTCAGCACCAAAAACAAGGCCACCGACGAGTCGAAAGTTTACCTCCACATTGCCGCAGCTCAACAATTGGTCAAAGCAGGCCCAACTTACATCACCGACATTTATGCCAACATCAAAAACCTGACGAGGCATGGGTTATTCCTCAACTGCTACAACCCATTACCAGCTACAAGGTCGAAGACTGGAAAACCACTTATGCGGATATTCTGGCGGGCGACCTAATCCGACAAATCATGTCAACTTCCGTTTCAATGGCCATTCTGCTGGTGGCGGCATTTGGGATTTACAATATCCTGAATATGACCATTTCCCAAAAATTGGACGACATCGCCATCCTGAAAGCCACTGGATTCGCCGGGCGCGACATCATCCGCATTTTTGTATTGGAAGCCTTGATCATGGGCATTATCGGTACTGCGCTTGGACTGATCTTGGGTGCCATTTGTATCCAGATATTGAGCGGCGTATACGTGGGTGGCCCCGCCGATTATTTCCCCATCTACTTCGATCCCAGTGTATTCATTACCAGTACGGTTTTTGGACTTTTGATCACCATTGGTGCCGGTTATTTGCCAGCCCGCAGAGCTGCGCGAGTCGATCCGGTAGCCATATTCCGAAAGTAGCATGAAAAACCGAGCAGTCATTCTCCGCACCCAATCCATTGGCAAGTTTTTCTACGAACCCATCCAGTTCAAAGTCCTTGACAATGTGAGTTTTGAAGCCTACGAGGGCGAGTTCTTGACGCTGGTAGGCAAAAGTGGCTGTGGCAAATCGACTTTGTTGTATTGCCTCAGCACCATGGATACGGCCTACGAAGGAGAACTATTTATCGAGGGGCAAAAGGTAACTGGTAAAAAAACCGATGAACTGGCCGCCATTCGCAGCAGAGCAATTGGCTTCGTTTTTCAGTTTCATTATTTGTTGCCTGAATTCAGCTGCCTGAAAAATGTGATGATCCCTGCTTTAAAATTGGGCAAGTACAGCCACCAGGAGGTAGAAGAAAGAGCCTATCGAAAACTGGATATGCTTGGCTTGAAAGATCAGGCGCTCAAGCCTGCATCCAAGTTGAGCGGTGGCCAACAACAGCGGGTTTCCATTGCCCGGGCGCTGATCAACGACCCCAAGATTATTCTTTGCGACGAACCTACTGAAACCTCGATAGCAAAAACGCACAGAATGTATTTGACATTTTTAAACAACTGTGCTCGGAGATGGGCCAGACCATCATAGCCGTAACCCACGACAATGATTTTGCCAAAAACAGTGACCGTACCATTGAATTGGCCGACGGAAAAATACTTAGTCAGCACAGCAAACACCCAAACATATCTTCTTGACTAGCAGGTTGTTCATATCTATACGCGAGTAGTTTTTTCATTACATTTTAACCCTGGAGAGGGTGTTTTTTATTTGCCTGGGACAATTTGAGCTTGTATTGTTCCCAGGCTTTTTTATTTCCCTGCCCACCAGTTCAAAAACGCTGTAACTTTGAGTTTACCCACCAAAATAGGCACTTTAAACGGAACCTTAAGATTGACCATTATTTTGCGGTTCAGGTGGTGGGAGGCATCCTTGATCGCCACACGATTGACCAAAAACTGGCGATTGATTCTAAAAAAATCAGCGCTAAATTGCTGACTCAATGCTTCCAGACTTGGAGAGAGTAGAAAACTTTCCTGAGCAAAGGTATAGGCAAAACTGTATTCATTTTCAGTGTAAAACAATGCGATGTCTTTGGCATGCAAGGGGATAATTTTATCACCTTGTTGAATCAATACTGCCGGGTTTTGGGGCATAAGTTGTGATTTCAAGGCATGAATCATGCCCAAGAATTGATCCTCGCGCGGAACCGACATATTTTGCTTGATACTGAGATACTTTTGCAAGGCTTTTTCCACCGAATGCCGCGTAAACGGTCAATGTAGTCAATGCCAAAGGTATGAAAGGCTTCCAACGCGTACTTATCGTAAGCAGTACAAAAAATGACTGGAATGTTGATTTTCAGCTGTTCAAACAATTCGAAACTCAGCCCATCGCCCAATTCTATATCTGAAAAAATCAGGTCTATCTCCGGGTTGCTGCGCATAAACTCAAATGCCTGCTTCAGGGAATGGAGGGTAGCGACCACTTCAATAGCGGCATCAATCTTGCTTAGGGTTCGGTCCAGGTCTTTAGCCGTCAGCTTTTCGTCTTCGATGATGACAATCTTCATTTTTTTAAGTAGCTCTAAATAAGTGGGATTGACACACAAAACGCCTGCTTGGTGTCCACGATTTCTAATGCTTTTCCAGTGATCAAATTGTAGCGCATATTCAGATTGCTCAAGCCAATCCCAGCTGAAGAGGTGGCCTTTTTCGGTTGTTTGTTGTTCCACACTATGAGCTGCTCATCTTCCACCCCCAACTTGATTGTCAGTGGCTCTTCTTCGGTAAAACGGTTGTGCTTGAGGGCATTTTCAACCAATGTTTGCAGGGCATAAGCTGGAATTCGCCGCAGCAATAGTTGTTCAGGTATTTTAAACTCACAAGTCAGCGCCTCATTGAAGCGTTTCAATTGCAAATCCAGGTAATCCTGGGTGAATTTCATTTCTTCCTGCAAAGTGACCAATTCTCCAGTCTGGGCCTTGATGGAGTAGCGCAAAAACTCAGAAAGTTTCACGGTGTAAAACTCCGCTTCCTCCGGGTTTTCTTGAATCAGAGACTTTAATGTACTCAGGGCGTTGAACAAGAAGTGTGGTTGCAATTGCTGTATCAGGACTTGTTTTTGCGCCTCCAGGTTGTTCACTTCCAATTCTTTGAACGCCAAATCTGATATTTCTTTGTCGTAACGCAATTGCACATAATTGCAACTGATCAAAATGATGCTATTGATGAAAGTTATGAAGATCAAAGGATAGAGAAAGTTTAGCTCAGGGGACGGGGCCGTGTATTGGCAATAAGAAGACGGGAATGAAGTAAAATGGTAAGCGTAAAACTTAGCGCGTATCTTTTTAGGGCATTGTTTTTGAAGTGGATCAGCAAGAAAATATTGATGACCCAAAATCCGAAAAAGATAATGGTGAGGCCGAAAACTGCGGATAGGGCAAATGCCAATGGCCAATTGTTGAGCAAATAAATTGGCAATACCCCATAAACACCCAGAATCGGGGAGGATAAGAAGGCCATTTGAAAAAGTCTATTCTTCAACATATCGAGCAGCTTTAACAATGAAAAAAAGGGTGGATATGAGTACCCACCCCGAAAACCAATGGGTATAAACTTTTAAAAATGGAATGGTATTTACAGCTCTAGCGAACAATGATGGTTTGTCGTTGAATGGTATGCGCCGAAAAATAACCTAGTACGTTACCGTAATGTTGTTCGGCGGATTGGCCGGGGTTGTCCCCCCTCCGGGCCCCTGCCCTGCTGATTGCGACAGCGTGAAAAAGTAATCGTAGATGGGTTTGTCGATACAGCGCATTTCAATGACCAGGGTATCCCCACGCTTGACTTCAAATTCTTGACTCAGGATGGGCCGCTCATTGGCCTTTCCATTGTTGACATTGTCGTTGAATACCGTAATGGATTTATCTCTTTCGCCGTTGCGGTACTGGATGAAGCGGTAGTTGTTGCCGGAAGCGATTGGATCATCAAACAATGGCGTCGCTGAATAAAGGGTGTCCGTACTAAAACCAAAGGCAATTTCTTCGGCTTTGATACCCCTGAGTTCAACCCGCTTGGGCATTTTGCTCAGCGCAGTGTAGGTCTTACCCGCCGCCTCTACTTTCAGTGTATAAGTTCGGCCTTCTTGTCCTTGCAAGTTGGCGGTAGTGTACACACCTGGCGCCGTTTCAGCAAGTTTTTCGCTGTACCCCAGGTCATCACTCAAGGTCACGATTGCCGACGTTACTGGAGGGTACTGGTTGGATGCACTGAAGTTTACGGTTTTGGAGATTCTTACTGTGTATGGCCCTTTTTCGTTGGTAATTTCCCCTTCGATCACAATTTGGGGATCGGCCGAATTCAAATCGATTTCGATTTCTTTTTCGCAGGCGCTGAAAAGCACCATGAAAAGGAAGAACAATGCTGTATTTCTCATTGCGGGTGAAATTTAGAATTAGAATTTAAAATTGTAGGTCACGCTCGGTACCCATTTGAACAGCGCGGTACGCAAAGCCCGGGTGCGGCTGGCGTCATCGGGATCATCTTCAAAAGTGATGGTGTAGGCATTCTCGCGTCCGTAGGCATTGTACAGTCCAAAATTCCAGGAGCTTTGGAATCGGCCTTTCCTCTGGCGTTCATACGTCGCACTCAAATCCAGGCGGTGATAGGCGGGCATTCGGTAGCCGTTGCGCTCGGTGTAGTAGTAGGTGGTGTTGCCATCCACGTTGTATTTTCCACTGGGGAAAGTGACCGCATTGCCCGTATTGTACACGAATGCTGCCGAGAACGACCACCTAGGATTGGCTTGGTAAATGCCCACCAAGGATACATCGTGGGTACGGTCTTGTTTGGCTGCGTACCAGTCGCCATTGTTGATGCCTTCTATTTGGCGTTCGGTGCGCGACAGGGTGTAACTCAGCCAGCCTGAAAATTTGCCCACTTTTTTCTTAACAAACAATTCAAGGCCATAAGCGCGCCCAATGCCATAGAGCAACTCACTCTCTACGTCTGGTGAAGTATTGATGTCGGCTGCATCTTTGTAGTCTACCTGGTTTTGCATCGATTTGTAGTAGGCTTCTACACTGAATTCGAACTTGTTGTTGCCAAAATTGCGGAAGTACCCCAAGCTAAACTGATCGCTGATTTCTGGCTTGATGTTGTAACTGTTGCCGATCCACTGATCAGTGGGGTTGGCGCTGGTGGAATTGCTCAACAAGTGCAGGTTTGCGTATTGCGGGCGTAGCCTCCTTGATGCTGCTTTGAGGGTTGAGGCGGTAACTGGCCGAGAGGCGGGGTTCAAGATAGGTATACGTTTTGCCAAAATCCCCTTTTGCCAAAACCACACTGTCGGTTTTGAGGCCTCGGTCATAAATGTTGTAGGTATCGCCGCCTAAAATGGTGTAGGCCGAAAGCCGCAAACCGTAATCAATGCTCAATTTGGGGCTGGCCGCATAGGTGTTGTTCACAAAAAGAGCATTCTCCCAGCCATACCTGCTGACCTGATTGGAACTTCCCTCATTGTTGCTGTTCTCAAAACGGCTGGGGGTAATGGTGTGGTGGATGCTATTGAATCCGAAGCGCCAGGAATTGCGGGTATTCGAAAACAATTGGAATTCTTGTTTCAAGTTCCAGTCTTTGATCTCGGAGTCGATGTTGAAGGCGCTACCCCCACTGCTGACTTTGAGGTCGTAATTGTACTTGCTGTAAATGAGCGAAGTATTGGAGAAAAGTTTGGGGTTCAAGATGTGGTTCCAGCGCAAAGTTGCGGTTTGATTGCCCCAATCGATTCCGAAATTGTCGCCAAAACCCAATTTATCCCGGCCAAAGTATCCGGAAAGGAAGATGCGGTTTTTGTCATTGATTCGGTAATTGGCCTTGGCATTGAGGTCGTAGAAATACAAACTATTGCCTTTAAAGTCCTCACTGGCCTGCAAAAACATCGGCATAGGTGCGTCTTCCCGAAACCAAAAAGGACGATTTTTCTTTTTGAATAGGCCCCTCTACACTCAGGCGGCTACTGATCAATCCAATCCCGCCTGAAACGTTGTAGTTTTGGTCATTCCCGTCCTTCATTTTGACGTCCAGCACCGAAGCCAGGCGCCCGCCGTATTGCGCAGGGCTATTCCCTTTGATGATGGTGGCGTCTTTGATGGCATCACTGTTGAATGTGCTGAAAAAACCCAAGAGGTGGGAGGCATTGTACACCGGAGCTTCATCCAGCAAAATCAGGTTCTGATCCGCCGCGCCGCCGCGAACATAGAATCCACTGTTGCCTTCGCCAGCAGATTTGATCCCTGGCAGCAGCTGTAAGGTTTTTAGCACGTCTTTTTCGCCAAAAAGCACGGGTACTTTGGAAATCTCTTTGATGTCCAGCTTTTCGGTGCCCATGGTGGTTCGGCTCAGGTTATCGTCTTCCTTGGTGGCACTCACCGTCACCTCTTCCAGGGTTGTTCCAAATTCCAGTTTCCAGTCTATACTTTGGTTTTTGTCCAGTTTGATGGTCTGGAGGACCTCTGCATACCCCACATAAGAAGAGGAAAAAGTATAATTCCCCGCAGGCAGCGTGATGGAATAAAAGCCATATTCGTTGGCGGAGGCTCCTGTGCCGGGTAATTCTTTGACCAGGATACTCGCGCCAATTAGCTCTTCTCCGCTCGCTTTGTCGCGAACATGGCCACTGATGGTAAATTTTTGTTGCGCATTTGCCGCGTACGCCATACCAGCAGCAGCAAAATCACCAACAACATTTTAATTTTCTCCATTGATTAAACTGTTTTTATGCATAGCAATGCAAGGCAGTGCGGCGGGTTTTAGGGAAGGGGACAAGTTGTTTACCCTAAGTTGAATTTTAGTTGACTTTTAATATTATACGCAAAATCAACAGTTGATATTATCAACTATTTGGTCAAAAAAAATCATTTCTCAGCATTCGTTTTGATTTTGGCCAAAACCAGCAGAAAAGTATCCAAGTCTTCTTGTTTGATTCCATCCATGAGTTCCTGGCCTACTTCAATGTCGATTTTGGTAAAATCCTGGTGCAATTCTGCGCCTTTTTTGGTCACCACCAAGTTTTTTTTCCTGCGGTCAATTTGGTCTGCCACTCTTACCACGTACTTGTTTTCCTCCAAAAAATCAATCTGGCGAAGGATGGCAGACTTGTCTTTGCCCGTAAAGTCTGCCACGTCTTGCTGAATGAGTTCATTGTTGGTATTCAAAAAATGCAGGATGGCCATCTGTTCCATGGTGATTGAAAAGCCATGCTCGCGCAGTCTGCTCATTAGTTTTTTGGCAATTGACCGCACCGTTTCTGCTACGATAAATCCGAAAGGCTGTTCATTCATCTTTACCAATTTGTGTGGTCAAAGGAAAATTTGACGAAATGTCAACTAAATAGAAAAAAAAATTAGCCTTAAATGAAAAATGAGATAATACCCCCATGCTTCATCCAATCGGATACCTAAACGTCGACACCAACTTCACCCTTTTCCCCGTCCTCGCCGCCTTCCGCGCCGCCTCAATCACCTCCAGCACGTGCAGGGCATGCTCCGCCTGGATGCGCGGCTCACCAGTGGCTCCGGCCATGTATTCCGCAATCACCGTAGCGCCCATTTGCCAGACGTACTGGCCCGGATCAGGTACATGGCGCACCGTGTTTTCGTTTTCGGAAGTGGCCATATCTACCCCAAAAGGCGCCCAGTCGTAGCCGATCAGGTTCATGTTGCCGCCGCTGCCCCAGATGGAGATGGTCGGTTTTTCCTGGCCTTTGCCCTCGTGGCCGTAGGGGTCAAAATAATTGAACCCACATTGCACACTGGAGATGATGCCTTTGCCGTGATCCATCAGTACGATGGCATTGTCTTCGGCTTCTACTGCGATGTCTCCTTTGTTGTCGGTTTTGCGCTGGGGCGTCACGATGCTGGTCATGGCCGTGATGTATTTGGCCGGGCCGAGCAGCCCCGTGAGGGTCGCCAGATTGTATACCCCCAGATCCGGCAAGCTGCCGCCGCCTTTTTCATAAAAAAATGCCGACCATGTGGGGCCCAAATGCCCGTAATGGGCGTGGGCAGCCGCTACCCTACCCAGTTTGCCCGCCTTGATTTGTTCGGCCATGAAGGCAAACTGTGGACTGTTGACCACCGCCGGAGCACCCCAAATGTGCAAGCCTTTGGATTTGGCCAGGTCCAAGAGCGCTTTGCCTTCGGCGTATGTATTCGCCATGGGTTTTTCACTCCACACGTTACGCCCCGCATTCAAAGCCAGTTTGTTAAGTCGGCCATGTTCTTGCATGTCGGTCAGGTTGAGCAAGAGGTCGAAGGGTTCACCGGCCAGGAGTTGGTCGATGTGGGGATACCAGTGTTTGATGCCGTATTGTTCTGCTGCTTTTTGAGCGCGTTCGGGGATGATGTCGCAGGTACTCACCAGTTCCACATGGGGAGACTTAGAGATATGGGGCAAATACTGGGTAGATACACTGCCGCAACCAATGATGCTGACCCGCACTTTTTTGGCTGGCGCAACGGGGTTAGCACTGGCTTGCAACAAACTCGGTACAACAACCGTGGCTGCCCCCAATACCGCTGACTGTTCGATGAACTTGCGGCGGGAAAGTTTTTTTGTCTTGCTCATGATATAGGAGTTGAATGGTTGAAAAGTTTAGGGTTGAAGAGTTTAGAGCGAGCGGTACGAGTTAGGGGTTGCCATTCCTGTAAGATTAGGGCAGCCCCAATCTGTTCAACTTTTCAACTCTTCAACGTTAAACTTTCAACTATAAAGTTACACCGACAAAAGCAAAGCCAAAAATTGAATTTCCCAAAAATCTCCTATTTTTACCACATGCCGTTGAGGCAACACCAATTCCACCGCACTATGACCGCTCAAACCTGGAGTCGCTACATCATCATTGCCCTGACCACCCTGGTTATTGGCGTTGTGGTGTACCATTTTAGTACCATTATCTCTTACGTCATCACGGCGTGGGTGCTCTCTTTGGTTGGTCAACCCATTTACAAGCGCATCCGTTTGATGAAAATCGGGAAACTGCGCCCGGGGCCGGGGGTGGCTTCCATTCTGACCATTCTGTGCTTCTTTTTGGTCTTTGGCGGGTTGGTCGCCATGTTTGTGCCTTCCATATTGAAACAAGCCAGCAACCTGGCCAGCGTCGATTATCAAGCCATTGCCACCGCGCTGGAAGAACCTTACCATAAAGTCGGGCTTTGGTTGGCACAGTACGGCATTAAGTTGCCAGAAGATACATTGGAACAGTTGCTCAAAAACAGCCTCAAGGGTTGGTTTGAACCGAGTAAAATTGGCAACTTCATCGCATCCGTGTTCGGTGCCATTGGCAGCATCATCGTCAATGTAGCATCTGTGGTTTTTATCACCTTTTTCTTTTTGCAAGAGCGCAAATTGTTCATCAACTTCATCCTTGCGCTGGTACCCGAAAAATACGAACAACCAACCCTCGAAACGATCAAAGACACGGTTGCCCTCTTGACCCGTTACTTTGGGGGCCTGATCATTCAGTTGACCATATTTGGCGTGGCGCTTTGGCTCTTGTTGACCATTTTGGGCATCAGAAACGCGCTCTTGATTGCCCTGTTTGGCGCTTTGATGAATGTCATTCCTTACATCGGCCCCATCATTGGCGCTGCATTTGGCATTTTTATCACCATTTCTTCCAACCTTGGCATTGATTTTTACGCAGAATTAGCCCCCATGTTGATCAAGGTTTTTGTCGTGTTTCAAGTGGTACAAATCATCGATAACAATCTTATACAACCCTACATTTTTTCCAAAAGTGTCTTGGCACATCCCCTGGAAATCTTCATCATGATCCTGGTGGGGGCGCAGGTCGCTGGAATCCTGGGCATCATTTTAGCCATTCCGGTCTACACCATCATTCGGGTCATCGCTAAAGAATTTTTGTACCAGTTCAAGATCGTTAAGCAGTTGACGGGGAGGATGGAGGAGGAAGGATATTAACAAGGGTTCGAAGGTTCGGGAGTTCGGGGGTTCGGGGAACCATCTCTGAACCCACGAACTCCCGAACCTTCGAACCCCCAAACCCTATATAAGATGCTTTTTTCTTTACACAACAAAAAGGCGGTCATCACCGGCGCAGGCAGTGGCATTGGCTTGGCGATTGCCCGGGTATTCGCGCAGCAGGGCGCTGAAGTACATATTTTGGATTTGAATGAAGCAACGGCTCAAGAAGCAGCCCAGGGCATTCAGCGCCAGGGTGGAAAAGCAAGTGCTCATACCTGCGATGTGAGCAATCAGGCACAGGTAAAAGCCGTTTTCAACACATCGGACCACTGGATATTTTAGTCAACAATGCGGGTATTGCCCATATTGGCACCGCAGAAACAACCTCCGAAGCCGATTTCGACCGCGTGATGAACATCAATGTGAAGGGGGTCTACAATTGTTTGCACGCTGCGATTCCCCTGATCAAAGAAAATGGTGGCGGGGTCATCCTCAATATGGCTTCGATTGCTGCCACCATTGGCATTCCCGATCGTTTTGCCTATTCTACGGCCAAAGGGGCGGTGTTGACCATGACCCTGGCTACGGCCAAAGATTACCTTAAGCAAAACATCCGCTGCAATTGTATTTCGCCTGCCCGGGTGCACACGCCTTTTGTGGATGGTTATTTGGCCAAAAACTATCCCGGACAGGAAGCCGAAATGTACGAAAAACTGGCCCAAACCCAACCCATCGGGCGCATGGCCGAACCCGTAGAAGTTGCCTACCTGGCCTTGTTCCTTTGCTCGGATGAAGCAGGGTTCATCACCGGTTGCGACTATCCCCTCGACGGCGGCTTCACCCGCCTCAACAATTAGCCACCCCACGAATTTATTCGTGGGAGGCCATCATCCACACCAACCCACGAATTTATTCGTGGGCAGGGAATAACAAGTTCACCCCATGACTTTAGTCGTGGGTGAAAAAAAAGAACAACATGAAATTAATCCGCTACGGCGCACCTGAAGCCGAAAAACCCGGAGTACAACTCCCCGACGGCCGTCGAATTGATGTTTCGGCTTTCACCAACGATTTTGATGAGCGATTTTTTGCCAGCGGCAAACTCAAAGACCTGGCCGCCTGGGTAACAGCAAATGCTGCCAATTGCCCAGTCATTGCCGATTCGGAACGTTTAGGTCCCAGCGTCGCTCGCCCCTCCAAAATCATCTGCATCGGCCTCAATTACGCCAAACACGCCGCCGAATCGGGCATGGCGGTTCCGGCAGAGCCCGTCGTGTTTTTCAAAGCTACTTCTGCCATCTGCGGCCCATACGATAATTTGATCATTCCCAAAAATTCCCAAAAAACCGACTGGGAAGTGGAATTGGCGGTGGTCATTGGCAAAAAGGCCAGCTACGTGGAAGAAGCTGAAGCCATGGACTATGTGGCGGGATATGTGTTGCACAACGACTACTCTGAGCGTGAGTTTCAATTGGAGCGCTCTGGCCAATGGGTCAAAGGCAAAAGCGCGGATACCTTCGCTCCACTTGGGCCGTATCTGGCTACACCCGATGAATTGGGTGATCCGCACAACCTGCGCCTGTGGCTCTCCGTCAACGGCGAGATGCTACAGGATTCCAACACCGATGATCTGGTGTTCAAAATCCCACACCTGATTCACTACCTGAGTCAGTTTATGACCTTGTTGCCGGGTGATGTCATTTCAACGGGCACGCCATTTGGGGTAGGCTTGGGCTTCAATCCGCCGCGCTACCTCAAACCGGGAGATGTGGTGGAATTGGGAATCGATGGTTTGGGCACTCAAAAGCAGGTGGCGAAGGCGTGGGGCTAAACATTTAGAAGGGCATCCAATCAAATAGATGCCCTTCTAAATTTATTCCAACATTATTTCTTCTGCAATTTCATTTCTAAAAAAGGAGCTCCAGGTTTTGCCCTCATCCGCAGAAAAATCGCCCGTTTCGATCCAGTTTCCATCGATGAGCCGAACGGTATACCGGGTGATGCCTCGTGAATTTTTCATCGACCAGATGAAACTACCATCCTCCTTCAGTTCCGCATCGGCATCAACGGTATAGCCATCCTTAAAGGTGCGCAGCATGTACTTTTGGGTGAAAGGATCGTAACTCAGTGTGCCAACCGCATGGTGGCGAACTTCTCCATTTTGCCGCCCAATTCCTTCAATGAGCAAAACACTGCCATCCAGCACGGAGCTGATTTTTTCGTACTGGTCTACTTCCTGGCGGTTGGGGCCAAATTGGTAGTAACCTTTTCCTATCCATTCTCCAGGCTGGATGGGCAACAAAGCTACCTTGGCAGCTACTTCTTTGGTTTTGGATGGAGGCATTTGGGCAAAAATTACAGTTGCATGCAAACAGCAAAAACAAAACAAAAGAGCTAAGCAAACATTACGCATGGTCATTGGATTTAGACAAGTGTGGAATTTGAGTACAAGATTAAATCCTCTGATGCTGCCAGGCTTGTAAAAATCCGTCGTTTTACTGCCGCAACACTTACCAATGAATGTTCCCGTGCTGGATTTTGCGTAAATACTGCTTCAGTTGATCCGGTTTTCGGCGGGCGAAGGCTTGAAATTCGTGTAAAAAATGGGCTTGATCGTAGTAGCCACTGTTGAATGAAATGTCTAAATGTTTGTGTTCAGAAAGCACCAACTGAGCCAGCGCAGCACGCATGCGCAAAACCCGCGCCAGTTCCTTCATGCTTAAGCCAACTTCCTTGCGAAAACGTTTTTGCAGCTGTCTTTCGCTGACAAAGGCCCGCTGCACCAGGTCGGCAATTTTGCACTGCCCTTCTGATGCCAGAATTTCCCGTACCACTTTGGCTACTTCTTCATCTGGTTCTTTGCGTTTGAGTTGGAGTAGGTTGTGTTCCAATCCATGAACATCCTCAAAATCTGCATTCAAGACCTCCAAAAATGCACTAAAGTGGTCACTAGCAGGTGCAGGCAAAACCTGATCCCGCAGGGTATCGAGCGGCTGCTCAAAAAAACAGGAAAAAGTACCAGGTAGAAACCGGATCCCCCAATATACCGAACCAGGCAAAAGTGAAGTTTGAAACAAGCTGAGCCTAGTGCCAACCAAGCCGATAAACTGCCCCCGCTGGGGTTCATTTTTATACAAAAACAAAGACACACAGCCGTCTGGCGGGGCAAGATGCTCCAGCGGGCCATCCCAATCCGGAGGCACTACAAATTTCCAATGCCCGGCCAAATATTTGGACAGCGCAGGGGAGGGCAAGAATTCCTGATACGACAACTGCATGGCCCTGTATTTTCAAGCCACAACGTGATTGCTAAAAATCTTCGTCGGGGCCCAATTCCTCCAGTAAATCCTCCAGCGAAATATCGCCCAGGGTATACCGATCCAGGTGGTATTGTAGTTTTCCCGCTGCCTTGTCCACCGCTTGTTCGTTGATGTCCCACTCTTCAAGGGTCGTGAGGTAAAAATCCACCACCACGTCAATTGCGGGCAGTTGGGTAATGGCGCGGTGGGTGTTTTTATCCTGACGGAAAAGTAATTCCAGTAACTTTTCTACCAGATAAGTAAGAATCAGCGGTTGTTCAGTCCGATTGGGAAGATTGGTCTTTTTGAGCAATTCACGGTGCTCATTGGCCACCACCAAGAGGTTTTCCATTAGAATTTGTAATACAACAAATGGTGGGCGCCACTGCCCCGATTTTTGATCCATGGCGGTAAGGATACAATCCAATACCCTGAACACAAAATCGTCTTTCAAAAAGTCGGGAAGCGCAATGGATTGCTCCTGTACAAATTCGATGAGTTCCAACATTTGTTCCTCCGAAATCATCCGCGACCAACGTCCATTGCTGCGCTCCGCTGAAATGGCGAGCACAATTTGCTGCAGCCCTTCCACCAAGAGGTGTTTGGGGTTTTCGATACGGGTATCCAAAACCGCTTCTAGGTTATCGGCGCTGTTTTCCAAAATCATACTTAGGATTTTGGCCCCAATATTCGGGTGATCTACACTCAGCAGGTGGATGGCTGCCGAACTGTCGGCCAGAATATCGGCCAGGTTTGGTTTGCCCATCACCAACTCGGGATGTTGCCCGATGGCATATTGGGCCGCCTCCAACAAATCTTCTACCAAATCGCGATCAAATCCTTTAGAAAAATCAATGCCCGCCGCTTTGGAAAGGATCAACTCCAACAAAGCCAGTCCTTTCGCGTCGGGGTTTTCAGCCAGGATCACGTCAAAGACGAACTCAAGCAGGTCGATGAGCAACTTGGGTTTGTCCACCGCAGCTCCTTCCGAAGGCGGGAAGACGCAGTTGAGCACAAGATCCAATACTTTCTCGAGGATCGCATGCTCCGCTTGGCCATCCGCCCAACGGATTTTTTCCAGCAATTTGCGGCTGCGCGAAACACCCCGCAAGACCACATCCAGCAGGTATTCAAAAGTTTGAGCGTTGAGCCGCTGCCCTGGCGGAACTTTTTGCATGGAGCGGAGCGACAAGTCCAGCACCTCGCGCAGCAAACTGGTTTGGTTCACTTTGTCCGTAATCCAGGCGGGGTTTTGCACTACTTCGTCCAGCAGGAATTCGGTCAATTGAATCAATTGTTCGGGCGTAAAACGCGGCTTCCAGCGCCCCAGCGGAGGCTCTGCACCAAAGGATTGGAGGATTTCCCGCAGCGCCACCACCAGCAGGTATTCAACATCATCGATCTGGTCTGCTTCTACCAAAAGTTCGATGTTGTCGGCGGTTTTGATCAGCACCAAACGGACAATTTCCGACAACAAACCCGGTTGATGGATGCCCGCTTTATTGACTGCTTCCGCCACCCCGCCAATGATTCTTTGCAGCGCTACATCGTCAACAATCAAATCGGGGTGCTGGGTGAAAAGGATCAGTGCAGCCTCCACGATATCGTCGGCAAGTGGGCGGTTGAATCCTTCCGAGAAGTCGATCCCGGTTTCGGGTGAAACCAGAATTTTGACCACCACCAGGCCCAATCGGTTGGGGTATTCGGCTACCACCACGTCCATGACGTATTCAAATATCTCTTGCAAAAGTTTAACCCGTTCGACGCCAAGGTTGGTTTTGCCATCAAAGACCGAAGCAAAAATGAGGTCGAGAATTTTATTCAAAATGGTTGTGGTCTCGTCACTGGATCCCCAATTGATCGTTTCCAAAACCGATTTACTCTTAATGACAGCCCGGATGTTGAGTTGGATCAACATTTCTACCACCTCCCAGCGTAGGCGTTGCTCTTTGGGCACTTTATCCAAAGCTTGGAACGTAATGCTGAGCACTTCCGCCAAAAGTGAATCGCGGCGTACTTTGTCGGTCACCAAACTGGGGTGCTGTACGACGTCATCCAGCAAATCGCCCACCAAATTGATCATTTGGGTTTTGGACAAACGTGGCCGCCAGGCACCATTGTTGGAGGGCTGGGCCAGTACGCTCAGGATGTGCTGTACGGCGTTGACCAACAGGTGTTGGGCCTCGTCTTCTTCGATTTCCCACACCAGATAGAGGTTGCCCGCTGTATGATCGAGTACCAGGCGCAGAATTTCGGGCAACAAATCGGGGCGCTGAATGCCCGAACGGGCCACGGCTGAGCTAACGCCGCTTACAATTTCTTGTACCCCGCGTTGGTGGGTCAAGAGTTCGGGGTATTCGGCCAACACGCTTAATGAAGCGCGGACAATTTGATCCAGGGCTTCTACGGTGAGCACCCGCCGCAAACTGATGTTGTCGGAATCTTTGTCCAAAATGATGTTCAGCAGGGTAAGGCCGGTCTGTTGGATCAAAGCAGAGCTTGCTTCCGGGGTGCCCAACACGGTTGAGGGAGCCGAAAACACGTAATGTCCCGCATTTTTGATCAAACTGCTGAGCAACAATTGCCCCCAGCGAACGGTGGCGTGATAGTCCGCCGAATCGCTGCTGGCGGTGCGGGCAAGCAGGTCTTTGGCCATGCCATTGGCCGTGGCTTTGATGAAGAGTTGAAACTGTTCATCATTGGCGACGGTACTACTTAGTTCACTGAGGCTTTCGGCGGCACCGATGAACAGTTTGGGCAAAATGTCTTTGGCCAAGGTTCTTTTCAGGTCATCCGTTTCGGCAATCTCAATGTCGTCAAAACCATCCAGGAATTGCTTCAGCGCACGGCCATAAGAGGATTCCAGGTTGAGCGCTCCGGGTACGTTGTTGAAGTAGTCGATGCCGATTTCTACCAAACTTCCAGCCACCAATTGCAGCGCGGAAGGTTGTGGCGACTTGCCTTTTTCCCATTGCCGGATTTTGAGCAAAGCAATTACATCTTCGGTGTTGATGCCTCCGTCCTGGATTTTGGATTCGTCGTTGCCATTGCGCAGCATCCGAAAAAAGGTTTTGTAGTACTCCAGGTACTCTTCCTTTTCTCCATCCAACAAGCCCTGGTTCAGGCTTTTTTGATGCAAGGTATTGAGGTGCTCTAACTGGTTCAAAAATTGGTGGCCATTGTCTTCACCTTCCCGTTGAAAAAACCGATCGGCAGAAAGAATATCCAGGGTTGTATCAAACTTGGGCAATGGCAGCACCAGGCTTTTGGCCCGAATGCTATTGGCATACGCTTTTTGAATGTTCCGCCCCAGTCTGATGGCGGAATTTATGGTAAAAACGATGGCTTCGGATGGCAGATTTGGCAACATTTCTTTTAGGGTTCGGGGCTCGGGGGTTCGGGGGTTCGAAGGTTCGGGGGTTCGAGGGTTCGAGGGTTCCACGAATTTTGTGCAACCTTCAAACTCTCGAACCCTCGAACCCTCGAACCCTCGAACCCTCGAACCCTCTTTGTTACTTAAGTAGGCCGAATATCATTAAATCGACCCATTCTCCACTGGGGCGGCGGTATTCAGCACGGACGTCCCCTTCACGCAAAAAACCTACTTTCCGTGCCAGGCGCTGCCCGGCAAAATTGTCACTTTCAGTACGCAGCACCAATTTATTGAGTTGCAGTTGGTGAAAGACAAAGTGAATCACTTTTTGCAACACCTCAGTCATGATGCCTTTCTGATGGCGTGTTCTGTCCAAAAACAAGTACAATTCTCCCTTGGAGCACCTCCAATCAATGTCACCTATGCGCACCAGGCCGATGGGCACAGCGGAGTCTTTGTCCCATACACCCAGGCAATATTCAGTTTGGGTGAGCCAGGCGGCCAACTTTTGGCGTACAAAAAACTCAATATTGTCCTGATTGGGGATCTGGTCTACAATGGGGGGGTAACGACTTTCGAGTTGATCCAGATTGTCATGAAAGAGTTTATAGTAGTTCTGCCCATCGTTTTCACGAAAACGCCGCACGACAGTACGGTGGGTAATCAGTGCGGTTTCAACCGTTAACAAATGCTGAAGCATAGGTTTATTTTTATAAAAACCACCCTTGTGGTCACGCTTTGTTGAGGATATTGACTTCCGTCTAAGGCAGTACATCAATGGGTACAGCCTCGGCCCGGGTGTAAAAATAAAGATTTCTTGCGTCGCAAATTATGTATTTTTGCACCCACGCCGTAAAAGTCTTATGAAAGAACAGTATACCAGAAGGTTTCGTCTCAAGTTGAACCAATTGTTCTGGATCATCGTCTGGTGGACCTTACTCGGCGCTTTGGACGCGTTGGGCGTATATTCGCTCTCGGCGGGCTGGTCGGTGCATGATCCCGGAGTTGTTCGTTTTGTGCTGTTCAATACCCTTTCGGCATTTTTTTCCAGTATCATTTCTGGCGGCTTCCTGGTGTTTTTCCTGCGCGATCGGTTCACCATGAAGTCCTTTGGATTTGCATTGCTGATTTCCAGCTTTGTCATTTCCGTGCTCAACTTTGGCGTTTTTTTATTGACACACGGCGTGTTGTTGAGCATCCGTTATGGCCAAAATGGACTCGACCCCGAGGTGCTGGCGCGCAGTACCAGCTTGTTCGACCAACCTTTTTACATCAAAATTCTCATCTTCTGGTCCATCGTGGCCTTTATTACCACCATTGCTTTACATGTAAATGAAAAATACGGTCAAGGGGTTTTGATCAAGATGTTGCTGGGGCATTACCACCGCCCCCGCGAGGAGGAACGTATTTTTATGTTTGTCGACATCAAAGGTTCTACGGCCATTGCCGAGCAATTGGGACACGTGCAGTTTTTCAATTTTTTGAACGACTTCTTCCGCGATGTCACCAATCCGATTGTGGATACCGCAGGCGAAATTTACCAATACGTCGGCGACGAAATAGTGATTTCCTGGGACATGAAACGGGGACTCAACAACGCCAACTGCATCCGTTGTTTTTTCCGCATGCAGGAACTCATCCTGCGCCGTTCGGGCTTTTACCGCGACAAATACGGCGTCGCGCCAGAGTTCAAAGCGGGGCTGCACTGTGGGGTGGTCACGACTGGAGAAATTGGGGTGATCAAAAAAGACATCGTGTTCTCGGGCGATACCATGAATACCACGGCCCGTATCCAGGCAGTGTGCAACAAGTTTCGGGTGCGGATGCTGTTGAGTAAAAATTTACTGGAAAAACTGGATTTGCCGCCGCTGCAATACCACCCCAAGCGGGTAGGTGTATTTGAATTGAAGGGCAAAAAGCAGTTGGTAGAGTTGTATACGTTTGAAGAGGCGATGGAGCCGCGATATGTGGGGGATGGGGGGATTTCGGCGACGTGATTTACTCCTCCCAAGCCTTATTCTCATGCACAAACTTCCGATTCTTCAAACACTTCATCGCCTTGGTCAAACCATCCACCGTCATGGGGAACATGCGTTTGCCCGTCCATTCACGGATGACGTTCACTGACTCGTAAAAATCCCACTCGTAATCAGGCAGGGGGTTGATCCAGACCAGGTGTTTGAAATGATCACTGAGGCGTTTGAGCCAGTTCATACCCGGCTCATCGTTGGAATGCTCGACGCTACCACCCCGGTAAAAAATCTCGTAAGGCGACATAGCCGCATCGCCCACCAAAACCAGTTTGTAATCGCTGTTGAATTTGTGGATCAATTCCAGGGTGGGGATTTTTTCCCGAAAACGGCGTTTGTTGTCTTTCCAAACCGATTCGTACACACAATTGTGGAAGTAATAAAACTCCAGGTGTTTGAACTCCCATTTGGCCGCTGAAAACAGTTGCTCACACAATTCGATGTGGTCGTCCATCGAGCCACCCACGTCCAGTAGCATCAGTACCTTTACGCGGTTTTGTTTGGAAGGGTGCATGGCGATGTCCAGCATCCCGGCATTTTCGGAGGTTTTGCGGATGGTGCCATCCAGGTCTAGTTCGGTGGGGATGCCTTCGCGGGTCAGGATGCGCAGGCGTTTGAGGATGAGTTTGATGTTGCGGGTATTGAGCTCCACGCGGTCGTCCAGGCCTTTAAAAGCACGTTGGTCCCACACCTTGATGGCGCTGCGGTTGCCCGCTGCTTCATTGCCCATGCGGAAGCCTTCAGGATTGTAGCCTTTTTGGCCAAAAGGGGAAGTACCGCCTGTGCCAATCCAGCGATTGCCATTTTGGTGGCGTTCTTTTTGTTGTTCGAGCAATTCTTTGAGGCGATCCATCAAGGCATCCAGGCCACCGAGTTTTTCAATGGCGGCTTTTTCTTCGTCACTCAAGTTGCGCAGCCACTGTTTTTCGAGCCAATCGGCGGGGATTTCGGTGGCGAGCAGGGCTTGCGCCAGGTTGTCGATGCCCCGAAAATATTGACTAAAGAGCAGGTCGAAACGATCGAGGTGCGCTTCCTGTTTGACCAAAACAGCCTTGCTCAAGGCATAAAAATCCTCAATGGCATAGGCTCCAATCTCTTTCTGCAAGGCCTCCAGCAGGGCCAGGTATTCGTGTAAACTTACCGGAATGCCGTGTTTGCGCAGTGCGTAGAAGAAGCTAAAAAACATAATGCCGATTTTTATGTTGGATCAAGCTACACAATATTAGATAAACATCAAAAATAAAAGTTTATTAGCCCGCCTGCGGCGGGGATTTTTTTATTCGCCACAAAGGACACAAACATGAGTCATCCCGAATTTGTGTTTTACCCGCGCTCATCCCGGCAATCAATCGCTCCGCGATTAGGTTTATGCCGATTTGGTTTTTCAAAAGTTTGGGATGACTCATGTTTGTGTCCTTTGTGGCTAAAAAATTTGCTGCATAGCCTCGCCGCAGGCGAGCGCTGAAACAATAAAGTCGTCTTTCATCCCACTGAACCAAAAAAAGAACTTAATTTCAACCCGTATTTTTCTGCTTTAATTTTGAATAACGATGACAAACAAACAAAAAACATTCACGCTCATGGCGGCCTTGTGTCTGGCCGTGAGCAGTTACGGCCAATCGGGCAATGGCAAACAACCCATCTCTCAGCCTTTGGTTTCCCACATCTACACGGCGGATCCATCTGCACATGTGTTCAAAGGGCGCATCTACATTTACCCTTCGCACGACATTGATGCAGCGGTAAAAGAAGACGATGATGGAGGCCATTTTGCCATGCGCGACTACCACATTTTGTCCATGAAAAAAATGGGGGGTAAAGTGACCGACCACGGGGTTGCGCTCGACATCAAAGACATTCCTTGGGCGGGTCGGCAGCTCTGGGCACCCGATGCGACTTACAAAGACGGGATGTATTACCTCTACTTTCCAGTCAAGGACAAACAGGATGTGTTCCGTATTGGGGTAGCCACCAGCAAAAAGCCACAAGGCCCTTTCAAAGCCGAGCCAGAACCCATCAAAGGAGCTTACAGCATCGACCCCACCGTGTTTAAAGACGATGATGGCAGCTTTTACCTCTACTTTGGCGGCATTTGGGGCGGTCAACTACAACGCTGGAACAACAACCAGTACGATCCCAAGGGAGCCTTGCGCAAAGGCAATGAAACAGCCATCCTCCCCCGGGTAGCCAAACTCAGCGCCGACCTGAAGAGCTTCACCGAAGAAGTGAAAGAAGTGAAAATTCTGGACAAAGACGGCAAACTTTTCCTGGAAAGCAACAACGACAAACGTTTCTTCGAAGCCGCCTGGATGCACAAGTACAATGGGAAATACTATTTCTCCTATTCTACTGGCGATACCCACAACCTGTGCTACGCCATCGGTGACAATCCCTACGGCCCATTTACCTACCAGGGCATTGTACTGAAACCCGTGCAGGGCTGGACCAATCACCATTCGATCATTGAACACCAAGGCAAGTGGTACTTGTTTTACCACGATGTACAGCTCTCGGGCAAAACCCATTTGCGCAATGTCAAAGTGACGGAGCTAAAATACAATCCAGATGGGACCATCCAGACGCTTGATGCCTACAAATAGGCTGGTGCTGCTGGTATTTTTGCTAGGATGGAGTGTTTACGGTTTTGCCCAAATCCGCTTGCCGCGCCTGATCAGCGATGGCATGGTGCTGCAACGCGAGCAAAACCTGAAAATTTGGGGTTGGGCTTCCGCGCAGGAAAACATCAGCCTCAAACTCAATGGCAAAACCTACCGCAGCAAAGCCGACGCGCAGGGAAACTGGAACATTGCCTTGCCAGCACAGCCCGCAGGTGGGCCTTTTGACATCGCACTCAAAGGGAAAAACGAACTCCTGATCCGCGATGTCTACTTTGGCGATGTCTGGATTTGTGCCGGGCAATCGAACATGGTTTTGCCCATGGAACGGGTGAAAGAGCGGTATATGGCGGATATTGAACAAGCCAATTATCCGGCCATCCGCAATTTTTTTATCCCGACCCTGACTAATGTACAAGGGCCACAAGCAGATTTGCCGAGTGGAAAATGGGAAGTGGCTACCCCACAAAACGTGATGAGTTTTGGGTCAGCGTCCTATTTTTTTGCCAAAACCATCTACGACAAGTACCAGATTCCCATCGGCCTGATCAATGCCAGTGTGGGTGGAACACCCATCGAAGCCTGGATCAGCGAGGCGGGTTTGCAGACCTTTCCCGATTTGCTGGCGACCATCCAACAAAACAAGGATACCAGCTACGTCAATGGCCTCAACCGCAAGGCGCGACAGGCCGTTGTGCCTCGCCCCAGCGAAGACAAAGGCATGTTGGAGCCGATCAAATGGTTCGATCCCGCTTACGTTCCCAAAAACTGGCGCAACATCAATGTGCCCGGCTATTGGGAGGATCAGGGCATCAAAGACCTGAATGGAGTGGTTTGGTACCGCAAAGAGATTGACGTACCGGCCTCCATGTGCGGTGTACCCGCCAAATTGTTTCTGGGGCGCATTGTCGACGCCGACTTTGCCTATGTGAATGGGCAAGCGGTGGGCAACATCACCTACCAGTACCCGCCGAGGCGCTACACCGTTCCTGCTGGTGTACTCAAGCCAGGTAAAAACACACTGGTGGTACGCGTGATCAATCAAGGGGGCAAAGGTGGTTTTGTACCCGACAAGCCTTACTTCCTCAGCGCCAATGGCCTGGATATTGACCTCAAAGGGGATTGGCAATACAAAGTGGGGGATGTATTTCCGCCTTTTGCAGGTGCTCCGGCAGGGGGTATCACCTTGCAGAACCAGCCCAGCGCCCTGTTCAATGCCATGACCGCGCCGCTGGTCAACCACGCAGCCAAGGGTTTTTTGTGGTACCAGGGGGAAACCAATGCGGGCAATCCGAAGCCGTACTACCAACTGTTGCCTGCCTTGATCCAGGATTGGCGCAAGCAATGGAACCTGGGGGATTTGCCCTTCATCACGGTGCAATTGGCCAATTTTATGGAGGTCAATTACCTGCCTTCCGAAAGCACTTGGGCGGTGCTGCGCGATGCGCAGTTCAAATCGCTGGCGGTGCCGAATACGGGTTTGGCTGTTGCGATTGATCTGGGCGAATGGAACGACATTCACCCGCTGAACAAAAAGGATGTGGGGATACGTATGGCTTTGGCGGCGCAACGAATCGCGTATGGGGATCAAAACGTCGTCCATTCCGGGCCACAATACGAACGTTACCAGATCGAGGGGGATAAAATCCGCTTGTATTTCAAACACACGGGGACGGGCATGATCAGCAAAGATGGCGAGCCGCTGGCTTGTTTTGCGATTGCTGGTGCCGATAAACGTTTTGTGTGGGCGAAGGCGGAAATTCAAGCGGATCAGACGATTCTGGTGTCCAATGCGCAGGTGCCTCAGCCGATGTATGTCAGGTATGCCTGGGCGGATAACCCGGCGGATGCCAATTTGTACAATCGGGAGGGTTTACCGGCGTCGCCTTTCCGTACGGATGAGTGAATCATTCTTTTGCTGTGAACGGAAGTTCACTGAGTCATTAAATAGGCTCAGAGCGACATTTTTTTAGCACAAAGAACACAAAGGCTACACAAAGGACACAAAGGTCGTCAACGTCTAACTTTTGTGCCCTTTGTGTAGCCTTTGTGTTCTTTGTGCTAAAAAATGCCGCTTTGGTTCCTCTTGAAAATCAGAGACGTTTCTTGTTTTGGCTTCATCTCTTTAAATCAAGATTACCATGAAAAACAAACATCTGCTTATACTTGCTACTGGCCTTAATGGGCAGTACCACTTTTGCGCAAACCACCAAAGGGCTCAAAGATTATTACAAAAAGTACTTCCCCATCGGCGTAGCCGTTGCCCCCCGTATGATGGACGATGCTGCTGAATCTGGGCTTATCCTGGCTCAATTCAACAGCATGACGCCTGAAAACGCCATGAAAATGGGCCCCATCCACCCCGAAGAAAATCGCTACAATTGGGCGCCTGCGGATAAAATCGCCGATTTTGCGGTGAAAAACGGCATCAAACTGCGTGGTCATACCCTGTGCTGGCACAGCCAGACGCCAAACTGGTTTTTTAAAGACGCCTCGGGTGCCACCGTCAGCAAAGAAGTGCTTCTGGCGCGTCTTAAGCAGCATATCTTCGACGTAGTGGGCCGCTACAAGGGTAAAATTTACGCCTGGGACGTGGTCAATGAAGCAGTGCCTGATGCTGGACCGGACATTTACCGCAAGTCGCCTTTTTACGAGATCATCGGCCCAGAGTACATCGAAAAGGCCTTTCAATGGGCTCACGAGGCCGACCCCAAGGCGGTGCTGTTTTACAACGACTACAATACCGAAAATGCCTCCAAACGCGACCGCATTTACCAATTGGTGAAAGGCCTGAAAGACAAAGGAGTGCCCATTCACGGAGTGGGACTGCAAGGACACTGGGCGCTTACAGAGCCAACTGCGGAGGAATTGGAAACTTCGATCACCAAGTTCGCCAGCCTGAGGTTAAAGGTGCAGGTCACGGAATTGGATGTGTCGGTCCACCCGAAAGAGCACGAGCGGAGAGCAGAAGCCTTTACTGGTAAGGTAGAGTATACGGCGGAGATGGAAGCCAAACAGGTTGCGCAGTACAAAATGCTTTTCGAAGTATTGCGCAAACACCGCAAGTCTGTCACCGGAGTGACTTTTTGGAATTTATCCGATAAGTCCACCTGGTTGGACAACTTCCCGGTGCGTGGCCGTAAGGATTATCCGCTACTTTTTGATGCGAATTATCAGCCGAAGAAGGCATTTTTTGCAGTGACCAAGTGGTAAAACCGCTTATTTGCCCCAAATTGCTCAGCCATGAAAAGCTCATCAATTTGGGGCTCTTTTTAAGTTTTTTCCTCTGCTATCTGGAATGGGGCGGCGGTCAGTCGATCTTCATCGCTCAGGCGGTCTACGAGTTGGTGTTTGTCCAGGGGCTCTCCTGGAATACGGCGGTACATCCGGTCATCTTGTCTTCCATCATTGGTTTATTGGCGCTCTTGTATGCGGTGGTCGTGAACAAGCCGAATCGATGGGTGAATATCCTTGGCGTGGTATTGTTGTCGGCGGTGGTGTTCGTCTTTTTTTTGGCGGGAGCTTTGTCCGGGAATGTAAGGATGATTGGGTCGAATTTGCCGTTTTTGGCGTTGGCGGGGTGTTTTGT
>NZ_JADKCX010000053.1 GCF_016718685.1 Haliscomenobacter sp.
TCGATTACTTTTACTTTTACAAAAAGAAATCACCGAATACAAGGACCCACCTTGGCGAATTTGAAGAACTCACGTTGCTCTTCGTCGCCGTCATGCACGGCAATGCCTACGGCGTATCCGTAATGGAAGAAATTGAACAACAAACCGGGCGTTCGGTCAACATCAGCGCTGTGCACGCCGCTTTGCGGCGTTTGGAAGAAAAAGGTTACGTCCGTTCGGAATGGAGTGAAGCCACCACCCAACGCGGGGGCCGCCGCAAACGCCTTTTCGACATCACCCAAGCCGGGCGTGCAGCCCTAGAGCAATCTCGTGATACCTACCTGAAACTCTGGGGACAAATTCCGGGCTTTGCGCCAAAAACTTCCTTTTCATGAAAGCGCCAGAGCAGGTACCTCCTCGCTGGGCCGACCGCTTTTTGGAATGGTATTGTCGACCCGAATTGCTGGAAGAAATCCAGGGCGATGCCTATGAGCTATTCGACAAACGACTGGCTGCGAAAGGAAAAGGCCAAGCCAGGCGTGCTTTCATTTGGGACGTGCTGCGTTCTTTTCGGCTTTCCACCATCCGTAAAATCACCATTCAATTTTCACCCGACATGTACAAAAGCAATTTCAAAATCGCCTGGCGCAACCTGGCCAAGCACAAAATGTATTCGAGCATCAAAATTGGCGGCTTTGCCATCGGCATTGCTGCTTGTTTGTTGATCGCCTTGTTCATCCTTGATGAACTCAACTACGATCAGTTCTATCCCAAAACCAATCGCATTTACAGGGTGGTTGGAGAAATGACCGAAGGGGAATTTCGGGGAAAGAGTTTGTCTTTTCCCGCACCTTTTGCCAAGGCGCTGAAAGACGAATTTCCTGAAATTGAAAAAGCAGGTCGCCTCAACGCTAATGCACTCTTTACTGGAGGGGGGAATTCCATCCGTCGAGTAACGGTCCAAGAAAACTCCTACGAAGAAGGATTTGCTTATGTTGACCAAGAATGGCTGGAATTATTACAACTTCCCTGGGAATATGGCGGCCCTAGTAGTGCGCTGGAAGAGCCCAATACCATCGTCATCACCAAACGTAAAGCCGATAAATACTTCCCGAACGAAAACCCGATTGGCAAAACCATCATCCTCAACAATGACGAGAAAAAACCGCTCAAAATTGGCGGTGTCATCAGAGACTTCCCCAGTAATTCTCATCTAAATTTCGACTTTTTGATCACCTTGAAAGGGGTTGAGTTTTTCCCTTACGAGCAGAGTAGCTGGAACAGTAGCAATTACGATACCTATGTTTTATTACGTCCCGATGCCAATATTGTCCAATTAGAGCAAAAGATGTGTGAAGTGATTTTTGACAAATACATTGGCGCTAATTTAACAGCAGTAGAATTGGAGCAGGCCAAGCGCTCTGCTCGACTGATCTTGCAACCTATTTCTGCAATCCATCTACATTCTACTGATATTGAAGGCGAAGAACATGGCGACATCCGTTTTGTATGGCTATTTGGAGCCATTGCCGGGTTTATTTTGCTGATTGCGGGCATCAACTTCGTGAACCTGTCTACTGCGCGCTCTGCTAATCGCGCCAAGGAGGTAGGTTTGCGCAAAACGGTAGGTTCGACCCGTGAGTACTTAATTGGGCAGTTTTTGAGCGAGTCTCTTTTGTTCAGCGCTTTTTCCTTTTTGCTGGGTCTGATTTTAGCCTGGCTACTCCTCCCTTATTTCAATCAATTGGCAGGCAAAAGTCTACATTTGCCTTGGTTGAGTCCCTGGTTTTTGCCGATTATTTTACTTTCTATTTTCCTGGTGGGAATTTTGGCAGGCATTTATCCCGCTTTTTACCTTTCTTCTTTTAAACCCATTCAGGTGCTTAAAGGGAAGATTAGTAAGGGTAGCAAAAGCAGCAATTTGCAGAGTGCTCTGGTGGTCTTTCAGTTTACCACCTCCATTGTGATGATCATTGGCACGCTGGTGGTTACACGGCAAATGAATTTCATTTTGAACAAAAAACTGGGTTTTGAAAAAGATCAGGTTGTGATCCTGCAAGGTGCCCAAACGCTAGGAGAAAAAATCACCACTTTGAAAAAGCAGTTGCAAAAACTACCAGATGTACAAACAGTAACCGTGAGTGATTATTTGCCCATTCATGGCGCTAAACGCAACGGCAATGAAATGTGGGATCTGGAAAAAGAAAAAGACGGCAATACCTTCGGCGTTCAGGTTTGGCAAGTTGATGGCGACTATTTAAAAACGATGGGTATGAAATTGACCCAGGGCCGCAATTTTTCGGAGGGCATGCGCACCGATTCTCAGGCGGTCATCATCAATCAGGCTTTGGCCAAAAAACTGAATGTAGCTGACCCGCTCAGCAGAACCATTACCAACGGCTGGCAGAAACTCAAAGTGATTGGGGTTGTGGAAGACTTCCATTTTGAATCCATGCGGGAAAACATTGAACCTTTGTGTATGAAATTGGGCAATAGCCCCAATATGCTGGCAATAAAGATAAATAGTGAGCAGGTACAAAAGGCGATGCAGGGAATTAACGCCACCTGGAAAGAAATTGCCCCCAGCCAGCCCATTCGTTATACTTTCCTCGACGACAGCTTTGCGCAAATGTACGATGACGTCAAACGGATCGGGCGCATCTGTAGCACTTTTGCCATACTGGCCATCATTGTGGCTTGTTTGGGTTTGTTTGCACTGTCTACCTATTTGGCTGAACAGCGTAGTAAGGAAATTGGCATCCGCAAGGTATTGGGGGCGTCGGTAAGCAGCATTTTAGCGATGTTGATTCAAAGTTTCCTCAAACTGGTGCTCATCGCTTTGGTGATCGCGGCTCCTGTGGCCTGGTACTTGATGCAGGAATGGCTGAAGGATTTTGCCTATCAATACAAAATTCGATGGGATGTGTTTGTGCAAGCGGGAGTAGTCGTGGTTTTGATTTCCATTCTGACCATTGGCTTTCAAGCGATGCGCAGCGCCTTGAGTAACCCACTGGATTCGTTGAAAAGTGAGTAAAAATAAGCTCACCACCGATTCACAAGGATTTGCACAGATTCACTTTTTCTCAAAATAATCTGTGCAAAATCCTCTGTGCTCAATAAACGTCAGCTTTTACAAGCGAATCTTCCACGCCAAATCCAAACTGATCACATGCTCATACCGAAAGCCCGGATCTTCGTACAAGCGCCACAAACTGGGTCGGTATTGGAGCCCCATGTGGAAATTGCGGCCAGTAAAATAATGCCC
The DNA here is from genome assembly GCF_016718685.1 of Haliscomenobacter sp. Classification (GTDB taxonomy): domain Bacteria; phylum Bacteroidota; class Bacteroidia; order Chitinophagales; family Saprospiraceae; genus Haliscomenobacter. The sequence continues at coordinate 3,245 of NZ_JADKCX010000053.1, forward strand.
TGAAAACATCAACCCTGCCGAAACACTTCTTTTTCGCTGCGGAACCTGCGGCGGATTGCTATCTGGATCATCAATGTAATAATCCACCCCCCATCGGTTTTCCGCCAGTGAAAGACCGTAGCCCCAATCCAGGCGTTTGATCTGATGATGATTGCTCAGGTATCCGTAAGCTGAATGCATATAATCTCGCCCCCCTTCAACATAATAAGGTGCGGGTAAGGGAGAGAGAAAATCACTAACTACTCCCAAGCCCAATTTCAGGTATTGATCGTTTTGGTGGTAAAAATCTACGCCAAAGGCAAGGCCCAAAAAACCGGTGTTGGATTTGGTGTTTTCTCCAACTGGTTTGAGCAAAAATGAATTGATGTAAGGCAGGGAAAGGTGTAAGTTGACCTCACCTTTCTGCGTCTCTGGCAGTTTTTGAAAGGCGATTCCTCCTGGCATGTTGTTACCCAGATAAATGCGCCGAGGGTAGGTGTATCGTTTGGGACTACCACGGTCGATGAGCATGCCCAAACCGTAATTGTAGGCAATATTGAGGTAGTAGGCAAAAGAGCTTCTAGAAGCAATTTGAAAGGTTTGCCGGGAAGTATCCGTAATGATCACCAGTTTCAAGGAGTCTTTGCTTCTGGGAATCAAAAAATTCACTTGATTTGCCTCCGTATGCAAAGTATCTGAGCGGATGATCACTTTACTGGGCTGTTGCGTAAAAACCGACATGGATTTATACCGAGGGTTCAAAATGCTTGCGCAGGATGTGCAGCCTACCGCCAACAGGACGATCATTGTGATACTTCTCATGACTCTTGGTTTCTCGTTCCTTTTATAAGACAGCAAAAAAAGCCAATGCGTTAGTCCATTAAGGGCAAACATCAAATAAAAATGCATGCTTTTGTACATTTATCTAGCGAAAGCTACTATCTTTATCCCAAGCAGTTTTTTCACATCCTTATGTGCTGGCAAATAGATAGACAAAGACTCACAGTCTACTGCGCTCAATCCCTTTTTTACCTGCATTCTTAGCCGCAAGGTGAGCGGCCATGCCTGCTCGCCAGCACGATTTATACACATGTCTTACACTAAAAACAGAAGTAGTATGCTCAAGTATTACCTCACTAGTGCACCGTTCTTGCTACGCAGGACATTCGGTGCTTTACTATTGATTACCGGGTTCCTGGTATCCGCTTCCGCACAACAGCGCATAAGTGGTAAAGTGACTGATGCAGCCGGTGGTGCGCTACCCGGAGCAAGTATTCTCGTTCAGGGAACCACACGAGGTACCGTAAGTGGGCTAGAAGGGGAATACACCCTGGATGCACCCAATAATGCGGTACTCGAAATTAGCTTTACAGGCTTCAGCAAACAAGTCATTGTGGTGGGTAATCGCACAGTGATCAATATCGTACTGGAGGAAGATGCTCAACTCTTAAACGAAGTAACGATCACAGCCTTAGGTATTGAAGCCAACAAAAAAAACCTGACCTATTCTTCGCAAACTGTGGATGGTGAAGAATTACAAAACACGCAACGCGACAATGCCTTTTTGAGTTTGCAGGGTAGGGTAGCGGGTTTGAACCTTACTCCGGTATCTGGGGTAGCCGGGGGATCGGTCAACATCAATTTGCGTGGGGTAAACTCCCTGGGAAGCAGCAACCAGCCCTTGATTGTCATCGATGGTTTGCCTGTCAACAGTGGTACCTTTGACCAGCACAACCTACATTCTGATGCCACCGGGGTCAATGGAGATGTCAACAACAACCGGGATGACATTGGTAGCCGTCTGGCGGAATTGAACCCCAATGATATTGAACGAATTTCGATCCTAAAAGGACCGGAAGCCGCCGCCTTGTATGGCAATGAAGGAGCCAATGGGGTCATCCTGATCAGTACCCGCAAAGGAAAGGCTGGGGAACTGGAAATTGACCTACAACAACCGTTTTGCCGCATCGGAGCTTTATTTATTCCCTGAAATCCAAACCGTGTATGGTCGTGGTCGCAATGGCGGAGTTGAAGTCAATGACCCGGATTTCTTTGGGCCAAAGTACGCCGATGGCACCCAATTTTACGACAACGTATCCAATTTTTACCAAAGAGGTAGCAACCAACGCCATGACCTGGCCTTTGAAGGGGGTAGTGAGAAGATGACTTACCGCATGTCCACTTCGTATCTGGACAGCAAAGGGATCATCCAGACCAACCGCTTTCAACAAGTGAATGCGGCACTGAATACCGATGCACAGGTATTGAAATGGCTCAAGTTAACCAGCCGTTTCAGTTATGCCCGCAACCGGAATATCCTACCTCCGGGTGGAGCCCAGGGCTACCTAACCGCTTTGATGCGTTTCCCAAGTGATAAAGATGCCCGCCAGTATGAAAACCCGGATGGTACCCGGATTCTTACTTTGCCAGCAGCTACACCTGGAACAGACAATGACAACCCGTTCTTCAATGTCAACAACAGTGCCCGCGAGGAGCAAACCGACCGCACCAACGCCAACATTCATCTAAAAGCAGATCTGACCTCTGGTTGAGCTTGACCGGTCGTTTTGGCGCGGATATTTACGCGACCAACGCCAACCGTTTTTTCCATCCTTTTTCCAATATTGGATTTCCTCGTGGTGGATGGCTTGAAAACTATACGGATTTAGGACGTTTGCTCAACAGCAACTTTTTGCGAATGTGCGGAAGAGTTTTGGCAAGTTGAGTACCAGTATTCAAGTAGGTGGATCGCTGGATGATCGTCGGTACGAAACAACCTCCGTTTATGGTGAAAAGTTGTTTTTGCCCGATTTCAACAGCATCAACAACGTCGAGCCCACCACGATGCGCAACAAGACCATCCTGACTCGTCAGCGCTTGTTGGGAGCATTTGCCCAAGCAAACTTTACGTTTGATGAATGGTTGACCTTGAATGTCACTGCCCGTAATGACTGGTCTTCGACTTTACCAGTTGAAAATCGTTCCTATTTTTACCCGTCAGTTGGTTTGAGCTGGAACATCATGGACATGCCCTTCCTCAAGAGCAAGCCCAGCGTGGTGGACTTTTTCAAGCTGCGGGCAACTTTTGCCGAAGTGGGCAACCCTGCGCCACCTTATAAAATCCGTGCTCGTTTGGTGCCACAAACTTCTACAGGCGGTGGATTCTTATATGATTTCTTTGGAGACAATCCAATCTTGAAGCCTGAAACGGTACGCAGTTATGAATTCGGTACCGAACTCGGTTTTTTCAAGCGCCGGTTAACCATTGAAGCAAGTTGGTTCTCCAAAACCTTGATTGACCAAATCATTTTTCAACGTTTGAGCTACGGAACCGGGTTTATTTTTGGTTTGCTGAATGGTGGCGAAATGAATACCACGGGTTTTGAAGTTCAATTGGGGCTGGTACCGATCCGAACTAAAAACTTTGAGTGGGAGTTGAACATGAACCTTACTCATTACGACACCAAAGTACTTTACCTGCCTGCCGATCAATCGGAATATTACAACTCCGACACTTGGGTTCACAACAACGTACGAGCCAGCGCTTTTGCGCCAGCGGATTTGCTTGCAGCGCGGTTCAACCAGGCCGCCAACCGTTTTGACCCAACCGTTAATGGTCGTGGTGCAGGATCGGCTACGGCAATTGGTGGGTTTAGCTACTTGCGCAACAGCAAGGGGCAGGTATTGATCAACCCTACTACGGGTTACCCCATCATGAACTCGAACTTTTTACCAATTGGTGATCGTAACCCTGACTTCACGATGGGTATTGTTAACAGTTTTAGCTTTAAGAATTTCAATTTATCATTTCTTCTCGACATCCGCAAAGGCGGTGACATCTACAACGGCAACGAGCACTATCTTGTTCGCAACGGTCTGAGTGTCAATACGCTTGATCGGGATGTAGCAATCGTTATTCCAGGGGTATTGCGCGATGGTAAGGAAGAAAGTGAAGCGCCAACTGTAAACACCAAAGAAATCATTCCTTCGGCCAACGAAACCTATTACACGACTGTACTTTCACCAGAAGAGTTTGTCGAAAAAGACATCAACTGGCTGCGTTTGCGCGACGTGACTTTGCGGTACAATTTCCCCGCCAAAGTATTGGGAAATCGTCGTGCCATCAAGGAATTGAGCATTTTTGTCAACGGTACTGACTTGTTTTTGATCACCAATTACACCGGAGCTGACCCATACATCAGTGTGACCAGTCCGGCAACCGGTGGTGCAGGCGGCTTTGGCTTGGATTTTGGCAAAACATCATTGCCCCGCCAGGTTTCCGCAGGTGTGACCGTTACATTCTAACATTTAACTCAAAATTGAATTCAATTATGAAAAATAAAATCATCGTTGCGTTTATTGGGTTGATGGGTCTATTCTTCTTCAATTCGTGTGAGGATTATCTGGACGTCAACTTCGACCCAAGCAACCCGCAATCCGCCGAAGGGTTTGCCATTTTACCTCCTATGCTCGGCCAAATGGCCCGTGGGGTGTCCTTTGATACCCGTTTTGTAGCTCAATACACCCAAAACTGGGCCCAGGTGGGTACCAATAACGTTTGGGATCAGCATGGATATGTGCCCGCTAATGACGGTGGTGGCGAAATGTGGCGCAGCCATTATTGGACGCTTGGCAAAAACGTGGACGTCATCATTGAACAGGCAACAGCCAAAGAACAATGGGATTATGTGGGTGTAGCCAAAGCAGTCCGGGCCTGGAGCTGGCAGAACCTTACGGATGAACATGGGGAAGTTATCCTCAAACAAGCCTGGGAACCCAACCGCTATGTGTTTGATTTTGATAGCCAACAGGACGTGTATGCCGAAGTGGATCGTTTGGCCAACGAGGCTCTGACCGAGCTGAATCGTACCGATGGCAATAGCAGTGTTGCCAGCCTGGGGCGTGGTGACCTGGTTTACAAAGGAGACCGCAACAAGTGGATCAAATTCACTTATTCGGTTTTGGCGCACAATGCCCATCGCTTGACCAACAAATCGAACTATAATCCAGCCAAAGTGATTGAATACTGCGACAAATCATTGGCCAGTAATGATGACAATTTCAATGTACCACACGCTGGAACCAACTCTTTGGACGGTAACTTCTTCGGCCCTTTGCGTGGAAACCTGAATAATTTCCGCCCTACGGTATTTTTCTTGAACTTTCTGAATGGAACAGTATTTAATGGCGTAACGGATCCACGTCTACCCTTGATGCTGACCGCATCAGCCGATGGCGTTTTCCGGGGAGTAATCCCGACTAAAGGTGACCCTACCACCAGCAATACCGATCCTAAACGAATGCCTTTTTTGTGGGGTGCCAATCCTTCAGCAACGGTATCCACCCTGCCGGGCAAATATTTCTTTACCAACAATGCTGTCCATCCCTTGGTAACCTATTCTGAAATTCAGTTCATCAAAGCGGAGGCAGCATTTATCAAAGGAGATAAAACACTGGCTTATGATGCCTTCAAAAAAGGAATCATTGCCCATATGGATTTAGCTAAAGTTGCCGCCGCTGCCCGCGATGCCCACATGGCCAGTGCCGCGGTACCACAAACGGCTGATGCATTGAAATTGAGCGACATCATGTTGCAAAAATACATCGCCTGCTGGGTGATAGGTGCGCTGGAAACCTGGGTCGACATGCGTCGCTACAACTACAGCAGTGATGTGTATCTCGGCTTCACGGCACCACCTGCGTTGTACATCGACAACGGTGGCAAACTGGCGTATCGATTCCGTCCACGTTTTAACTCGGAGTACGTATGGAACCGGGAATCATTGAACACCATTGGTGGCAATGACCCGGATTATCATACCAAACCAGTGTGGTTCTCGCAGAAATAAGACTGCTGGGTTCGGGAGTTTGAAGTTCGTAAGGTTCGGGGGTAACCCAATCCTCGAACTTCGAACCTCCGAACCCTATTTCTTCACCATCTTCCGCGTTGCCGAATACTTCGCACTTCTAAACGAATAATACAACACCCCACTCGGCAAATCGTAATTGTCCAAATCCAGCTGGTTCAGCCCCTGCCCAAAGTTCCCTTTGATTTCCTGAATCAGGCGCCCTGCCGCATCGTAAATCAAGAGTCTTCCTTCATCGGCTTCAGGCAGATAAAACTGGATGACCGTCGTTTCCTGGAATGGATTGGGAATGTTTTGGTACAGCTCAAATGCTGGCGTTTGCACTTCTTTTTCGTTAAAACGGAATTGAATAGGCTGTCGTTCTTCGTCAAAACCATAAGCTTCGATGGCCATGCGGCGCTCGCTGAGCCTCAAAATCTCACTGAGCTTGCCCGCACTACGCGCCCGGAATACCAGGGTAAACAGCAGTGCATCCGGGTTCAATTGGGCACGATCGGTGTACCAGTTGGTCGTGAGGAGCCCTTCTTCCCGAAATACCCCGAAGTTTTCGGCTTTGGCCAAACCATACTGAATATCCATCAATTCCACCACTTTGTTTTCGTAGCTCAAGCCAAATTGGTAGCCCTGGATTGTTGCCAGGTCTTTGACCCGGAAGGCCACCGCATAGTCTTGACCGGCCTGTAATTGTTGGTCTTCCAACTCCAGCCACAGGGGATCATTGCCGGTGCGTATCTCTGGTTCTTGCAAACCCAAGTTAGCCGAACCATTGACATCCCCAATTTTTACCGCGATGAAGTTGGAACTGAGCTTTTGCCCAACCAGGTCATTGATGCTGAAACTTTCGGGGAAGGTTTGCAACCAGGGGTTGCTGGGGTCAGGAAAGCGGTAATTGGCATCTATAAAACGCCAACTGCTGTTGTTTTTGAAGGCTGGATCGAGATTCAAAATCAGTTTTTGAATCGAAATCATGTCCAAAGTGGTGATGGCTTTAGATGCATTGGCATCAGCGGCAATCAATTTATACGGAGAGACCAGGGGCGTCATGTTCAAAATGTGCTTGCGGATCAAGATCAAATCGAAGGTCGTAACGCCATTAACGTGATCGCTATTCAAGCGGGGTGTAAGGGTATAATCCTTTCCTTCCACCAGATTATTGAATGCAAAATTGCCTGTTGCACTCGTCTTGGTCGTATTGGAAGCCTGTCCACTCAAGGTAATTTCCACATTGGGCAAACCCTGATTCATTTCGGTTTTTACCAATCCCCCCAAGGCACCTTGCGGAATGGGAACACAGATGTCTCCGTTGTTTTGGACATTGATAAAATTGAGGCAAAAATCGAAGTTCGGCCCACCCAAACGACCGTCGGGTTGAACGGACAGCGGGTTGTTGGCGCTATCCCAAGCATACACCTCCACAAAGACCGTGCCTTCATCGGTACAAGTAAGGATCAAACTGTCCTGATTGATGTTGGGTACAAAACCTTCCCGATTGATGGAATACCGAACCGGACCGGAGCAATCCTGGCTTGGACTGGCAATAAAATCAGGTGCTTTCACTACGGCATAGGCCAGGTCCTCTTTGCCATCGCCATTGATGTCGCGTGCAGGGTTCAGCGCCTGAAGGGTAACCGTAATGCCACTTCTACAAATGGGGCGAAGGTGCTTTGCAATCCACAACCCGGAAGGGCAAAACGCGTATTCCTGCATTGCCACAGGCATCCCTAACTTCCACCAAAAAGCATGATTTCCCAAGGGATAAGTCCCTTTGATCCGATAACTGGGGTAAGCCCCCTGAATTTCAGTTGCGGCCAATTGCCGATCAATGACGCCATCGTTATTTTGGTCAAACCCGGCTTTTACTTGCAAACTGCCTGGCGTGCAGTTTTCACTTGCCGTAAAAAGCAGGTCTACAGCACCATCACAGGTGGTACTGTTGTTGCTGCAAAAAGGCGCGGGTTGGGTGTAGGTGATGACTGGTTTAACGGTATCAATGACCGTAATGTGCTGGGTGTATTGCCAAAATCCCCGCGATTTCCAGGCTGGATTGATGTCGCTGCTGCTCCAGTGGCCCATTGGGTTGCCCAGGTCATCACATGTGCGGCCCCGTTCATTGTTGCGGGGAATACGTTGGTCTCCCGGTTGTCCTTGTCCAGGTAGGTCACGCCATTGGGGCGCACCATCAACCAAAGGTTTTCATCGCCTGGGAGCCAAGTCACAATCCATATCCCGACTCAAGATGATCGGTCCCGAAATGTCGTCGTATTCACAAAGATTGATGATCTGATAGGTGCGGAAAATTTGGTAACAACCGCCCCCAGGTATGGTAAACTGCTTGTCTTCTACATTGATCGCCAAGACATCACAAGCAATTTCGTTCAGAAGAAGCGTATCCTTTGGGGGAACACCGCAGTAGCTCACCACGTCTTTAGGGAACTTGATTTCATAATTGTGTACCGGGTTAACGGTAATCACCTGTTCACATATGCCCGCAGACAGGTTGCCTGCGGCATCAATTGCCCGGAATCTCCGGGTGACGTTGCCAATTTTGCAGTTGTTGAGGTTTACAATGGGTTCCAATTCCTCCCAGGTCACTTCGCAATTGTCTTCCACGGTAGGTAGCCCAAAGTTGCGTTGCAAAACGGCCAGTTCAGTGATGTCCAATCCAGCGGGAATGTCCGTACACTTGATGGTCCGATCTGCAGGAGGGGTACATATCGGAGCAAGTTTATCATCTACCTGTAAGCGGGTAATACAAGAATTGGTATTGCCAAATCGATCGGAACCACGAAGTTCCACCGTGGCCAATTTACCTACATCGCAACAGCTCAGATCAACAAAACTGCCCCAGGGGCTATAGCCAGCTACACCATCAGGTGCACATTCAGCCGGGATCAAACGCCGCACTTCCAATTTGAGGTCGGTATTGTCACAATTGTCGCGGCTACTTTTGTTGACATCGGCAGTGGTGATTCTGGCCGCGCCGCCTCCCCCCAGCGAAACTACAAAGTCACTGTTGCAAATCATGGTGGGTGCAATGCGATCCAGCACTTTAAAAGCAACCGTATCAATGGTTTCCTGGTTGCAAATGTCCCTTACTTTGAAAATAAAATAGTGCGTACCCAAGGGTACATTTTGTAACTGACCATTGACAATGGGTAGATCCAGCTTGACCCAAATAATACGACCTGTAGGGAAGCCAGCAATGGTTTCCGGCTGCCAGGAATAGATTTCTGTGGTCACGGTTGTACTGGAACAATCCTTAATTTTGGGGCTGGGTAACGCAAAAGCCGCGAAACAATTGAAAGGAGCCACGCCATAGCGCAGGGTATCATCGATGATCCCATTGCGATCCAGATCCAGTTCAGGATGACCAACAATCGGCGCATCAAAATCACCAACTTCAATGTACTGGCGTTTTTCCAGGACACGGCTAGCATCGCACCAATCTTTAATTTTCCATTCCCGGATCAAGGCATATCGGCTTCCACACACACTTACCCTCAGGTCACTGTACGTTGCGGAGTAATTGCAGGTATTGGCGGTGTTGTCGAGGTAGACTTTTTTGCCAAATCCATTGATGAACCAGGGTGCCGGCACACCTGCATGGCAGGTTCCCTGAGCATCGATTGGCAAAGCGGCTTGTTCACAGTTGGTTTTGACCAAGGTATCTTTGGGAAAAAAATGGTCGCAGGCCGGCGGAAGAAAAATTGCTGCACACAGGTTGAGGCATTGCCAAATTTATCCTTAACCGTAAAAGTCCGGATGATCCCCCTGGCAATACGCTGGGATGACAATTGGCAAAATTAAAGATCGCATCGCTGAACGTGATGGTCGTACCCCCGCAGTTGTCCTCCACCACTGGTCTTCCCATGAAGTTGCGGAAAGTAGGGTCAATGGTTTTGACATTGTTAAAAATGGAGTCAAAATCGGTGCAGACCAGCCCGGCGGTCATATCTGTTGGACAGGAAATGATCTGCGGCCCTGAAATATCACGCAGTACAATGTTGACATTACAGGAAATGATACCCGGAGTGGGGCGAAAACGGATAAAACCCGATAAGGTTTTGCCAGCAAAAGACGCGGGAACCGGATTGGGTACCAAAGTGCCATTGTAGTTCAGAATCACTTCAAAATCGTCGTAACAAGCAAATGTGTTGACCATCAACATATCGGGAGTGATCAAAATTTCACAAGCAGAGTTGACATTGATGCTGAGATCGGAGAAACAGGAAAATATGGGTTGTGTATTGATCACCACCACTTGTTTGGTCAAGGTGCTGGTACAGCCTACGTCTTTGGGGGCTAACTTTCCGGCCGGATTTCCGGCATCAAAGGTGTAGCTGACCTGATGGGTACCCGTCCCCAGGGTTTTGGGGTTAAATACAGTTGCGGCCTGCCCATTGATGGTAAAAGTACCATTGCCCTGTACCCCAGAACCTCGATGCTGGAATCGTGTTTAAATCGTACTTCTCTAAACAGTGTACCTGCTGCATAAGGATTAAGGTTAAGGGTGTCGCGCAGGCTGGTGCTTTTTACCCGCCAAATTTGGTTCGGCAAAGCTGGACCAATCACAATTTCTTCATCAAAAGCGCCATTGCCCCGACAAGAACAAGGATCGCCAATTTTGGGCCCCTTGGCGTTGCTAATCACGGGCGTACCACACGCAGAACCTGCCATGATGCCGACAACCACCGTTGTTTGGGCACTGTTGCCCGAAGCATCCTTCAACGTAACAGTTATTCGATGAAAACCTACATCTGCACAGTTGAAATCAGTACGACTGAGGCTATACTTAACAATCGCACAATTGTCATAGCTGCCTGCATCAACCGCAGAGGAATCGATGCGCAAGGTGCCGTTTTCTCCAAGGGGAAGCAGCACAGTATCCACACAAACGGGTACTGGAGGCAACACATCTTTAACGGTCACATCCACCGTACAGGTTTGTTTGTGGCCACTTGCATCTTCAATGGTCCATACTATGGTGGTAAGGCCAATCGGGAAATTTGCCCCACGTAAAGTCGTGTCACTGGGCGCGGAAGTATAATTGTGGTAAACGCGCTGAATGCCACAATTGTCACTGCGTTTAGTTGGATTAAGCCGTCGGTTCGTTACCGTGTAAGCGCAATCTTGATCTCCATCATCATTGGAATTGACCATTAAATCAGCGGGACATTGGAAAGTAGGGGAGAAGGTGTCCAGCACAATTACCGCCGCCAGGCACGAGGCTGTATTTTTTTCTTCATCGTATACAGTGAAGGTTACCAGGTTTTCTCCAATGTTTTCACAAGTAAAATTTGTTTTGTCCAGCGCCAGGCTATCCACAATACAATTGTCCGAACTACCATTGTCAATTTGTGCTGGGTTGATGCTGACTTTACCATTCGCGTCGAGGTATACGGTGATGTTTTGGCAACGGGCATCTGGTTTTACCTGATCCACCACGGTAATTAGTGTAGTGCAACTATCGGAATTTCCGGCTGCATCGGTAGCATAAAGGGTGACCATCGCCTGCCCTCGATCTGCACAAAAAAACCGATCCCGGCTCAATCGGTAAGTCAAAGGACCACAATTGTCCGTACTGCCTGCATTGATTAACGTGGGCACCAATACGCCCTGGCCATCGGATCCCAAAAAAATGGTGGTCGTCCTGCACAATACCGTAGGTTTGATGGTGTCGCGTACGGTAACAATCGCGCTACAGGTTTGTTGATTGCCACTGCGATCGGTGACCGACATCAGTAAAGATTTTTCACCCAAATCTGTCACCGTGGCGGTACACAGACTGAGGTTGTCGCTAGAATCCCGCACCGTCAGAATAACGACGTTTTCACCAATATTTGCACAAGTAAAACGATTGGGACTTACTTCCAGGCTTTTAAATGCGCCACAATTATCACTACTGCCAAAATTGAGGGAGTCAGCATGCAAAATGGCAATTCCGTTGGCATTCAAGTACACCTTTACATTACGGCAGCTTACGGTAGGTCGAATGGTATCTACTACCGTGACTTCAAAATTACAGGTCCGGGCATTGCCAGAACTGTCTCTTACTTCCAAACTGACCATATTGACGCCAATATCGTTGCAAGAAAACCGATCCTTGCTGAGCAGACGACGCTGACTGAGCAAACAATTGTCCGTACTTTGATCTACTTGTGCCGGGTCGAGTACTGCTTGCCCATTGGCGTCGAGATAAAGGGTGATGTTGCCGCAGAGTGCATCGGGGGGCGTAGAATCCTGGAGCAACAGCACCAAAGAATCACTCAATGCAAAACAACCAGTACCGGAAAGTCGAACCCGATTTACCGTACTGTCCACACTTGGTGGATATTGAGCATTGTTGTTTTGGTCAAAATTGTAAACATATACGAAGTACTTCCCAGTACTTCTCGGGCCGATTTTTCCAGAAGAACTGGCTTTGGCTAAAAAAACACGGTTGGTATCGGTAAGCCAATATTCGGTGACATAACCAGGTCCCGCAAAGGCTCCCGTTGCACTGATTTGCACAGAATCATAAGGACATGTGAGCAAGGTTGGAGATGAAAAGTTACCGACCGACGCCAAACAACTCTGCGCTGCTAGTTCTGCTGGCCCACAAAATATATAAATCGCCCATATGGCTATGGTACGTATAGTTCCTCTCATGGTGAATTGGTATGTTAAAAAGCCTCAAAAAACACACAAATAGAGCTGAATGATTGATTCCCGGGGAGCCGTACAACGCGTAAAAAAAGAAGGGGATTACCGCTGCTTGTTCAAATATGCATGGTCATGACCTAAACCGTCTTTTTTTGAAAAGCTTGGTGCTGCCGCGTAAAGCCTTGGTGGCTGGAATCCAAAGTAGATTGGATAAAAGTTGGGGCAAAGCGCTGACGAAAAGAAACGCATGGAATGCCCAAATCGGTTGTTGGGTAAAACTTGTTGCATGGGACTATGTATAAAGTGATCAAAATAATGTTGCAATGATAACGCATGAGGATGATAAAATGTGTACTAAGGGAGTCAAAATTGGTAAAATAGTCGGTTATGGTAAGTTTTAGGTTTTAGGTTTTACGTTTTAGGTTACGGTCGCTGAGCGAAGTCGAAGCACCGGAACCTAAAACGTAAAACCTAAAACTTTAAACGTAAAACTTAAATCGTTCTGCCATTTTGACACCGCCCCCCACATTGGCACGACATGTGCTAAGAGAAAGGCGTTGAATCAACCTAATATTTTACAATTCTTTACTAATATTCTGATTATGAAGCCTATCAACGATCGAGTTGTAGTTAAACCCGCTCCGGCTGAAGAGAAAACCAAAGGTGGTATCATCATTCCTGACACTGCCAAAGAAAAGCCGCAGCGCGGCGAAGTCGTGGCAGTTGGCCCAGGTAAAGACGGTAATTTGATGACCGTAACCGTCGGCGACATTGTACTCTACGGCAAATATGCTGGCCAAGAGCTCAATTTCGAAGGCCAGGACTATTTGATCATGCGTGAAGATGACATTTTGGTTGTTCTGTAACGCCGACTGACACTTAGTCAATTTGGTCATTGACGCATGACATTGCGTCTCTCTTCAACATTACCTTTTTCGACAATTTAAACTCAAAAGCAATATGGCTAAGGAAATTAGCTTTAATCGCGATGCACGCGAAAAATTGCGTGCAGGTGTAGATGCCCTGGCTAATGCCGTAAAGGTAACCCTCGGACCTAAAGGCCGTAACGTGGTTATTCAAAAGAGCTTCGGTGCCCCCCAAATTACCAAGGACGGTGTAACTGTAGCCAAAGAAATTGAACTGGAAGACGCTGTTGAAAACATGGGCGCCCAGATGGTGAAAGAAGTTGCCTCCAAAACTGCCGATATCGCCGGTGATGGTACGACTACTGCCACAGTATTGGCTCAAGCCATGATCAACGCTGGTTTGAAAAACGTTGCCGCTGGTGCCAATCCAATGGACCTCAAGCGCGGGATGGATAAAGCTGTTCGTAAAGTGGTGGAAAACCTCAAAGAACAGTCTGAACAAATCGGGGAGGATTTTGACAAAATCCAACAAGTAGCTGCTATCTCTGCCAACAACGACGAAGAAATTGGTGCCCTGATCGCTGATGCGATGAAGCGCGTTACCAAAGATGGCGTTATTACTGTAGAAGAAGCCAAAGGTACCGATACTTATGTAGATGAAGTATTGGGTATGCAATTTGACCGTGGTTACCTCTCGCCTTACTTCGTGACCAACACAGAAGACATGACTGCGGAGTACGAAAATCCGTACATCCTGATCACTGACCGCAAAATTTCCAACATGGCCGACATCGTGCCCGTTTTGGAAAAAGTAGTAGGCAGTGGCCGTTCACTCCTCATCATTGCTGAAGACATCGAAAGCCAGGCTTTGGGCGTATTGGTGGTCAACCGCCTGCGTGCCAACCTGAAAATTGTTGCCGTAAAAGCTCCTGGATTCGGCGATCGCCGCAAAGCCATGTTGGAAGACATCGCTGTGCTGACTGGTGGTACCGTGATTTCGGAAGAAAAAGGCTACAAGCTTGAAAACGCTGGCCTTGAGCATTTGGGGAATGCTGAAAAGATTCAAGTTGACAAAGACAACACCACCATCATCAATGGAAAAGGTGACGAAGAACTGATCAACTCCAGAATCACTCAGATCAAACAACAAATTGGCACCACTACTTCTGACTACGACCGCGAAAAACTGCAAGAACGTCTGGCAAAATTGTCAGGTGGAGTTGCGGTACTTTATGTAGGTGCGCCTACTGAAGTAGAAATGAAGGAGAAAAAAGACCGCGTTGATGATGCACTGCATGCAACACGTGCAGCCATCGAAGAAGGCATCGTTGCTGGCGGTGGTGTAGCACTGGTTCGCGCCATCAAGGTGTTGACCAATGCCAAAGGTACCAACGAAGACGAAACCATCGGGATGGCCATTGTGAAGAAGGCGCTTGAAGCTCCTCTCCGCATCATTGCTGAAAACGCGGGTATCGAAGGTTCCGTAGTCCTACAAAGAGTATCCAACTCGAAAGACGCAATGGGTTACAACGCCCGTACCGACAAATACGAAGACTTGAAAAAAGCTGGTGTAATTGACCCAACCAAGGTTACCCGCATCGCTTTGGAAAATGCTTCTTCGATCGCTGGAATGGTGCTTACTACTGAATGTGTAGTGAGTGACAAGCCAGAAAAGGATGCACCAATGCCTCCAATGGGTGGCGGCGGTATGCCAGGCATGATGTAATCATGCGGGGAATACACACATCGCTATAGAGATCCTCAAGGGAGTTGGTGTTCGCACTGGCTCCCTTGTTTTTTGTTTTAAAATACAATTTTATTGATTTTTTAAAATAAATAATGTAGATTTAAAAGAAATTAATCAATCACTCAAAATGGACGCGCTCAACAAATTGATTGTAGACATTGAACTTCACCATGTGGAAGGGATCCAACAGGCTTTCAGCCATGGTATTGATCCCAATAGTACCTACAACCATGAACCGTTGATTTACGAATTGTGCAGCGAATACACCCGCGGCCCTCGCTTTAAGGATTGTGTAAAAGCCTTTGTGGATGCAGGATTGAAATTTGATGATTCGGCATTATTGGCGGTGCTGTTGAATGATGCTGCACAACTTGAGCACCTCGTCAAAGGTGACCCCTCGCTCGCATCCAAAACCTATTCCATGCGGTGTGCCTACACGCCACTACACGAAGCAAGCCTATTGCACATTTGTGCGGAGTTCAACCACCTTGCTTGTGCCCAGGTTTTGGTCCAATATGGGGCTAAGGTCGATGCGAAAGCAGGTGTGGATGAACATGGTTTTGGTGGCCAAACGCCCATTTTTCACACCGTCAATCAAAATAACCACCAGTCCAGCGAAATGCTCGATTTTTTACTGATACACGCCGCTGATTTACATGTTCAAGTCAAAGGACTGTTGTGGGGAAAAGGTTACCCCTGGGAAACGTTTATCCCTGCGGTGAACCCGATCAGTTATGCGATGATGGGGTTGTTGCCACAGATGCATCGGGATGAAATGACCATAGCCAGCGTGGTTGGCAAATTGATGAAGGCAGCGTATGGAATTGAGTATGTGGCAGGGAATGTGCCGAATCGATATTTGTTGGGCTGAGGAAAGGGCAATTTTTTGCGAAAAAAACCCTGCAAGTTCCGAACAGAACCCTACGACTTCGGAGAAGTCGAACGTTTTGGAAATATGTTATTGCGCGTTGTTCCGACCTCGGAGAGGTCCTGATACTTCACATTAAACCAACAATCATGGCTGATGTATTTTCTCAACTTTATATTCAAACATTTTTGCAGTAAACAAACGCCAAGCATTAATTCATCCAACCTGGGAAGAAAAACTAAATGCTTACATTACTGGTATAGTCGAAAACAAAGGGCATAAATTGCTTGCTATTGGAGGAATGCCTGATCATATTCATCTGTTTATTTCGCGATGGAGACTGGCCGCATTTTTAAGTTCTGACCATCCAACGCTGAACACCTGATGATCCCTTGTTGAAGGGCCTGGGGTTGAGTATCGGATTCTTGTCGAAACATCCAGCCGCTCTTTGATGAATTTGTGACCCGAGGAACTGTTAAACCAGACAAATTTATCGCCAATACACCTTGGAACACCAATGAATTTGGGTTTTATGATTTGAACAACAATGCGGTATTTTTGGTGGAGGGATTGTGATAACGCACATAAAAAACAAAACATGCGCACCCATTTAATCCTACTGATCACGTTGTGTTTCAGTCAGCTTTTTGCCAAAGTGAAGCACCCAAAAATATCTCCTTTGCAGAAACCGTATCCAGTACTCTCCTTGTGCCGCGCACCAAAGATTACAATCAAGCCAAAAGCAAGATGCTATTGCTGCGCAATAAAGTCCGGCAACAGTTACAAGCAAAGACAATCGACAGCACCGAGGCTGGTATATTGTTCACCGATGGGCTGCTGGAAGAAATCATCCCTCATTGGTACGGCACGGTCTGGGATTTTAATGGGTATACTGATGTACCCCAACAAGGCAAAATTGCCTGCGGTTATTTTGTGTCCACTACCCTACTCCATGCGGGTATTCGTTTGGATC
This sequence comes from Haliscomenobacter sp., assembly GCF_016718685.1. Classification (GTDB taxonomy): domain Bacteria; phylum Bacteroidota; class Bacteroidia; order Chitinophagales; family Saprospiraceae; genus Haliscomenobacter. The sequence goes on from NZ_JADKCX010000053.1 coordinate 20,187, forward strand.
GGTATAAACTGGCACAGCAGTCGCCGCTAAATGAAGCAGTTGCTTTAAACATGCAGCACCCCATTGGGACGTTCACCGACGTTTCCCCAACGCAAATGGCTCAAACCATTACGGATACATTTAAAGAAGGCCTATATTTTATCGGTTTGGATGCCAGCCATGTAGGTTACTTGTTAAACCGTGCAGGAAAACTTTACTTCATACACGCCAATTATACTGGATCAGCGGTGGTAACCATTCAGCCCTTGATGGAATCGGTTTTTAGTAGTTTCACGACCTGGCATTTTGCCTATATTACCCACAATCGGGCGCTATTGAGGCATTGGTTAAATGGAAAACCTTGTACGCTATACTACCCAAAATAAGTCACTCAAAATCCCCCCATCAACATCACCGCTGCAATCGTCTCAATCCCGTCCCACAAACAACCCACCCGCAGGTTTTCATTTTCCCCGTGCTGGTTGTTGTCGTAATTCACCACGGGAATGGTGATGGGCGGCGTATTGAGCACCTTTTCAAACAAGAATAGCGGTAAACTCCCCCCCGTGGAGGGCATCAAAATGATCTCCTCTTTGCTCGTTGAACGCACCGCTTTGATTACCGCTTGTGAAATGGGCACATCCATGGACGTGCGCTGGGCATTGTACCCTACGCCATTGCGGATGATAGCGATATTGGGATACTGCATCCGCTCCTCGTCCGTAGGTTCGTGGTCGAGCACATAATAGCCCTGTTTTTTGACGTGATCGACCACCTTTTGGATTTGGCGCTGCACATCATTGCCTTTGACCAGCCGCAAATCCAGGGTAACCGTAGCCATGGTAGGAATGATGTTGCTGGCCAAGCGGCCTACATTCGCACTTTCGATGCCATTGATGTTGAGCGTAGGGATGGTGGTGATGGATTCCAGGAAACTGCGCTTGGGGCTTTCTGCTGCTGCAAAAGCCAGTTCCTTTTGCATAATTGCAGCCGGATCGGGAATGGCAGCCAGGGCTTTGCGCTCGGTTTTGCTCAGTGGAATTACATCGTCATAAAAACCATCGATGAGCACTTTGCCGCGATTGTTTTTCATCGAAGCCAGGAGGTGTACCAGTTTCAAAGCGGGATTGGGCGCCCAGTTGCCGTAATTGCCGCTGTGTAAAGGGCGTTTGGCACCCAACACCGTCAGGTTCATATTGACGTCGCCACGCACGCCAAAAGTAATTTGTTTGCGCCCGGAAGCGTGCATGGGCCCATCGACGATGATCCAGGCATCGGCTTTTAACAAATCTTTGTGCTGTGCCAGAATGGCTTCGAGGTTGGTGGAACCTTTTTCTTCTTCTCCTTCAAAAAAGAACTTGAGGTTGAGCTTTGGCGCCAGTCCGCTTTGTCGAATGGCATCGTAGGCATTGAGGATGGTGAACACCCCGGCTTTGTCGTCAGCAGTAGCACGACCGTACAAACGCCAATCGTTGTTGATCGGGGTATTTGCGTTTGGGAAATCAATGAATTGCCCCCCCTTGTCCAGCGATGTTGTGAGCAGCTGAGGTTTGAATGGAGATAGTCCTTCCGCCCATTTGGATGGATTGACGGGTTGTCCATCGTAATGGGCGTAAAAGATCAAGGTTTGGGTGGCACCCGGTGTCAGAATTTCGCCATACACCGCCGGGATGGCTCCGGGCACATCGGCTTCCATGGTTCTGGCATTGGCAATGCCCCTTTTTTTCATCATTTCGATGATAAAGCTGGCATTTTGGCGCAATTGCTCGGCGTCGTTCCAGGTGTTGGGAATGGCACAAAATTGTACGTATTCAGCCAACAGCGCATGGTGCCGATTGAGGTGGCTCGCGTTGATTTTTTGGCTATTGGCATCTTGCGCCAATAGCGGAAACCCCAATAATACAATCGGGAGGAGGATGTTTATCCTTTTCATTCCAGGAATTTGCTGGAAATATAACAAAAAGGCAGTTTAAACCGCGGGCGGCTAATTTTACTTCGGCTCACCAGGAATTTTGACAGAAAGAATGCACCTCAAACGCTCCCCCGAAGTACCGGCCTAGCGGTGAAATCAATGGTTGATCATAAGCAATTCCCAATTTGAATTGGCCATTTTCAATGCGCACCTGTTCCCCGAAAACAAAACCCGTTTCGGCACGTACGGACATGGATTTTTGCTGTCCGATCGCTCCTCCTAGGCCGATTCCAGCCCAGTACAATTCGCTGATTTGCAAGCGTCCATTCACGTCTATACTAAGCGGGGCATTGGGCACATAACGCAGCCAGCTCGAGACTTCTAGGAAAGAGGTGCTGTTACCCAAAAATGAGTCAAAATAATAGCCCCCAACTCCATACACGTGGGGCAATCGTTTGACATCGTACCGGCCATTTTCAGCCGTAAAACGGGTATCCAAACCAAACACTTGCGGAATTGAAACCCCGAGATAATATCGATCTTCTTCGTAAAAAAAAGCCCCCAATGAAAAATCAGGAAACAATAAATTGTCGTCAATTGACGGGCGATTGGAGAGGTCTGGAAAATCAATTTCACTCAGCTTGGCGCCGTATTGCACCAAACCTGCGCCCAATCCGATGACAAGTGCCCGATCAGTGCGCCCGCCCATATCCAGGATGTACGCGTAATTTCCGTAAAACCCCGTTTGCCCCAGTTTACCCGTTTTGTCATTGATGACGTGGGCTCCAAATACCGAGCTGCGGTCTTCCCAAACCATTTCAAAATTGAGGATTTGGGTTTGGGGGGCATCTTGGACGTTAAGCCAGTTGCGGCGATACGACCCCCCAACGGTATAGTTCATCTCATTGATGATGTAATTGTTGGAGAGTGCTGCGGGATTGATGACATTCCACTGGTCGCGATAAATGGTAAAATTGGGCAATTGCTGGGCCTGGAGTCCAGTGAGTATGGCGCAACAAAAGATTGTAAAAAAATGGCGAGTTTTCATGACCTTGGGTTTGTTGGGTGAGCTATACGTCCTACGGGTTTTCTTTTTTAAACAAATAAATCGCGCCAGTTTGAGGTTTGCCAACCAGGCTTTCATTGTCGTAGGCTCGAATCACATAATAATAAGCCCCGGGCGGCAAATATGGGCCGTTGTCTCCGGCCTGGCCTCGCCAGGGAGCAGCGTTGTCATAGCTCGAGTTTTTGTACACCAGATCTCCCCATCTGTTGGTAATCACAATATCAACCCGGCTGTATCCTTGTAAACCTCGAATTTGCAAAGTTCCATTGGGACCCGCATCTTCCAGCACCAGTCCTTCGGTGGGCTTGGGTAAGTTGAAGATTTCCACCGAAACATTGGCTGAATCACAGGGTGTTGCACATTGGGAAGCTTCATTACACACCGTATATTTGAATTCGATGACCCCTTTAAAGTCAGCCTCAGCGGTATAGCGGAAACTTTTGTTACCTGGAATAAATTCAAAATTGCCCATCGTTGGTGCACCCGACCAGGTGATGGTCGTGTCTTGTAAGCCCGCCAGGTTGTCGTTGAGCAGGATATTCATGGCCGCAATGTCTTGAGAGCGTTCAATGGTGTATTTGTCATCAGCCAGTTGTGGGGCTTTTTCTAAAAAGACTGTCACCGTGTCTGCAGCAGCCTGAATACATCTGCCGATGGCAATGCGCCAAACAAACCGATTGGCGCCTGTGCCGAGGTTTTGTGCCGTCGCATTGGGTGAATTGGGGTTTTGCAAAATGATGCGGTTGGACAAAGGCAACCAACTAGCCCTCCCCGTGGTAGGTCTCTGTGCCTTGAGGGTGATACTCGTACTGCCATTACAAATGGTGGTATCTCGCCCGGCACTGAACGTATTGGGGGCAGTGAAATGACATCCACAATGACTGGCCCAAAGGTGCTGGATTGGCAGCCTGCTGAGTCGCGCAGGGCCGAATATTCACCAGAAAAAGCACTGCTGGTGGCTTTGAGTTTGAGGGAAGGTGTACTGGAATAAAGCTCTTCTCCGTTGGGCAACTGCCATACATAAGTGACGTTGGGTCCTTGGAACAGGTCATCAGCCCGGAGGGTAAAGATCTCGTTGCCGCAGACTGTATCTGGTGCAACGATGCCGTAGAGCGGCTTGGGCATACTTTTCCCAGCTTTTAGGGTAGTTGAATAATTGCCCGTACAGCCATTGGCATCACTTACCGTGACGGAGTACGTTCCTTCATTGAGTTCATCAAGATCGGCGGTAGTAGCTCCGTTGCTCCAGGCATAGAAATAAGGCGTAGTACCACCTACTACGGTCAATATGATTGCTCCAGTTGCTCCGCCTGAGCAATTCAGGTCGGTAGCAATTCCAGATACACTCAATGCCGGGCAATTGTCTCCACCCACGGCACCTGATTTCACACTGGTACAACCATTGGCATCTTCAACCGTAACAGTATAGAGTCCTTGAGCCAAGTTGTTCAATGCAGAAGTACTGGCACCATTGCTCCAACGATAGCGGTAAGGACTGGTTCCTCCCGAAACACTGGCTGTAGCCGTTCCATTGTTTGCGTTGGGGCTCGTTTCACGGGTAAAGGTGGTATTGACTTGTAGGGCACTTGGTTCGCTGATGCTGAAATTTTGCGTACGGGTACATTGATTGGCATCGGTGATGGTCAGGCTATAATTGCCGGCAGCGAGCGCACTGAGGCTGCTGGTCGTTGCACCATTGCTCCAGCGATAAGCGTATGGGGCTGTACCTCCACCCGCTGCGGCCAGGGCTTGACCTTGATTTTGTCCATTGCACAACAAATTGGTAGGCGTCACCGTCAACGTCAATGCCGGAGGCTCGGAGACGGTAGTATTGCCATTTTCATTACAACCCGCCACATCGGTAACCGTGACGCGGTAATTTCCAGCAGCCAAATTTGTGATTGCGCTGCTGGTGGAGCCAGTGCTCCACAAATAGGTATAAGGACTGGTGCCACCACTGACCACTACCGCAGCCTGCCCATTGGTTTGACCATTGCACAAAATATTGGTCGAACTCATTTGCAGGTTGAGCCGTGCAGCCGAACGTATCGTTTTACTGTCATTGACCTGACAGCCAGCTGCATCCGTAACCGTTAAGCCATAATCACCTGGAGGCAAATTGCTCAAAGCTGAGGTACTGGCCCCATTGCTCCAGGCGTAGCGATAAGGGGCGGTTCCGCCCGTCACTTGTGCTGTTGCCCGTCCGGAGTTAGTTTCTGTACAGGGAATATCTGTGGTATTGAGCACCAGACTAAGCGCGCTGGGTTGGGTCACCGTCACACTGGCCGTTACCTGGCAAGCACGGCTGTCGCTAACCGTTACGCCATAAGTATTGGCAGACAAATTGTTGATGGCTGAACTTGTCGCGCCAGTGCTCCAATTGTAGGCATAAGGACTGGTTCCACCTGTAACCACAACTTGAGCGCTGCCAGTAGCAGTCCCGTTACAGTTTGCGTTGGTGGCCGTGGCAATGGCAAAAAGTTGTGCGGGAGAAACAATGAGCACACTGTCCTTTTTAAGGCACCCCAGAACATCAGTGATCGAAACAATAAACTTACCCGCAGCCAATCCAGAAATAGCCGAAGTGCTTGCCCAGTGCTCCATACATACCGATAACCTGGACTTCCGCCTGATGCCAGCACCGTAGCCTGGCCATTGCTTTGACCAAAACAAGCCGGGTTGCTGAAAGTAGTGGTGGAGCTGATCGCCGGGTTTTGTTTTATCATTACACTTGCCGTGTCTGCACAACCATTTTGATCGGTAACAGTGAGGGCGTATGTTCCTGCGGTAAGATTGAGCAAATCCGCGCTAGTGGCACCAGTCGACCATTTGTATCCATACGTTTGTTGTCCTCCGGTAGTCGTGCTGCGTATTTCTCCTGAGTTTGCACCAAAACAGTTGATGTCTACCCCTCGGAGTTGAACTTGCAAATCGGTTGGAGGGCCAATAATTGTGAAAGGAAAACTGGCTTTGCAGCCAATGGCGTTGGTAACGGTCAGGCCATAATTGCCCGCGCCTAGGTTTTGAATGGTTGAAGCGGTGGCGCCAGTACTCCATAAAAAAGTGTGTGGTCCAGTACTGAACACATCTACCGTGGCCGTACCCGTATTCAAGCCGAAGCACAAGGGGTCGGTGGTGATTACCCGGGCATTAATGGGAGCAGGGTCATTCAGGACAAAACTCCAGGTCGCGGTGCAGCCATTGGCATCGGTGACCACAACGTTATAATTTCCAGCCTTGAGGTTTTTGCGATTGGCGGTAGTGGCTCCATTTTCCCAGGCATAACGGTAGGGAGCAGTACCTCCGGTGATGCGGATGCTGATTTCACCACTCGTATCTGCATTACATTTGGGGTCGATGAGGGTTGAATCGATGCTCAAAGGAGTTGATTCTATGATTTGGAAAGTCCGGGTTTGTTGACATTGGGTACGATCCGTAACAGTAAGGCCATAAGTGCCCGACTCCCAGATTGGCAATCCCAGTAGTAGTCGCTCCGGTGCTCCACAAATAGGCATAAGTTCCTGCACCTCCAGTAACAGTGGCGATAGCCGTGCCATCTTTTTGACCCGCACAAAGCGTGTCTTTGACTTGTAAATCGATATTGATGACCGCAGCTTGTTTCACTTCCATTCGGGCCGTATCCGCACAACCTCCTTGGTCGGTCACGGTAAGACCATAAAGACCAGCTTTAAGATTGAGCAAATCGACGCTGGTGGCACCAGTCGACCACTTGTACATATAGGGTTCTTTGCCGCCTGTTGTAGTGGTTCTTATTTCTCCGGTAGTTCCGCCAAAACATGCGACGTCGACCGTATTGGTACTCAGCTGCACCACAGTTGTGGCGGCGTTGATTGTAAAAGGAAAGGTGCCTTTGCAAGCATTCCCATTGGTCACGGTCAGGCTGTATCGCCCTGCGGACAACATTTCGATGGATGTGGTCGTTGCCCCGGTACTCCACAAATAGGTGAAAGGACCCGTACCTCCAATTACATCAACTTTAGCTGTTCCGGTATTTAATCCTAAACAAGGTGGATCGGTGGTGATGACCTGAGCGTTGATTGGTGTGGGGTCTTTGATGGTAAAAAGCAAAGTAACACTACAACGATTGGCATCGGTAACTTCCACTTTATACGTGCCTGCTTTCAAGTTGGAGCGGGTAGCAGTTGTTGCTCCATTTTCCCAAAAGTAGGTATATGGGGCTTTGCCTCCGCTGACTTTCAGCGCAATTTCTCCGTTGGCGTCGCCCACACATTTGGGATGAATCACACTGGTATCAACCCTCAAAGCAGTAAATTCAAAGATGGGGAAATTAACAATGACCTGGCACCTCATTTGATCGGTTACCCTGAGCGAATAGTTTCCGGCACCTAAGCCGGAGATACTTGTCGTGGTAGCTCCCGTGCTCCATAAAAAAGTGTAAGGAGCCGTCCCTCCACTGGGGCTTGATTGTGCGGTTCCATTTTTGGCGCCGGGACAAAGGGTGTCGGTCGCAATTAAATTGGCGGCTAAGACTGCCGGCTGGGTCACTGTTGCCTGAGCGGTTGCAGTACAATTCGAAGCATCCGTAACAGTGAGCATATAAGTTCCTGCAATCAAAGAACCAATATTGGCAGTGGTTGCCCCATTGCTCCAACGATAGGTGTAGGGGGCAACGCCACCAGTGGTAGTCGTGGTGATTTGCCCCGCTTTATCCCCATTGCAGGGTACATTGGTTACCGTCGTGCGGATGGTAATGGCCGTAGGCTGGAGGATGTTGACACTTTGAATGCTTTCGCAAGCCGCTGCATCTGTGGCCGTCACCCGATATGTTCCGGCGCTTAAATTCGAGATGGCCGAGGTCGTTGCGCCAGTACTCCACACAAACCTGATCCCTTGATTGAGGCCACCACTGGTGCTTACACTCGCAGATCCGTTGTTCCCATTGTTGCACGTTACGTTGTTGCTTTTGATGCTGGCTAAAAAATTGGCACAAATGTCTACAACGGTACGACAAGCCGAAAATTCCGAGGTATTGCTGGCTTGGGTCATGGTTGCCGTCACCTGATCGTTTGCACTCAGGCCAGCAGTGATGTTCAAATTCCAGGCACCAAAGGCATTTGTTGTCACGGTTCCCAAATAAGTTCTGCCCTGACAGGGCACATTGGTACATCCCGTATTGTTGACGCGAAAAACCTGCACGGAAGATGATGCCGGAGCAGTCCCGGTGATTTGACGGGTAGTTGCCGATGAGATGGTAGGCGTTGCAATGGTACTTGCTCGTTCGATCCCAAGTTTGGTGTTGCAAAAAATGCTGTTTTGGCTAATGGTTACATTGCGGGCCGTGCCCACCTGAATGCCCACTGCATTGAACCCGATGGTATTGTTGTTGATGGTCCCTGTAGGCGGTCCGGCTGCTCCTGCGAAGGTTTCTACCGTGATGCCTGCGGCATTATTGGAAAAATTAGTGTTGCTCTTGTCGGTACCGATGTAATTGAGGTTAATGCTGAACGTACCTACACTACGGGCAATTGAAATCCCATTTTGATTGTCAAAGAGTTGACAGCTATTCACTTCGTGCCCATTTCCAGTGGTGAACCGAATGGCGTTGGAAAAGGTCGCACCGTCAAAATTCCGAATGGTCAGGCCATTGATTTTAACGGCATTGGCACTGACCACTATGGCCTGGCTTTGATCCAAAGTACCATCGATGACGATGTTATCGGTGCTACCATCGATATGGGCGTTGGCTTTGGTAATCGTGGGCAAGGGAGAATTTGCCCCAGGTTGAATGATGTGTGGGCCTGCGCCAGTGATGTTGAATTGTACTGTCGTTAAGGTGGTAACATTATTCAAGCAATTGAGTGCCCAGGGCAAACTACCCGTTGTTCCGGCACTTCCGGTAGTTCGGGTTACGGTAATAGGGTTGACTGTGGGGCAAGCGACCTGAGCCAAAACTGGCAAGCTGACTAAAGTAAAAAAAAATAAAACAGGAATTTGGGATTTTCTCATGAGTAGTCGGTGTCAATTCTTTGTTTTCCAGGATCGGCCCCTCGACTCCGCTCGGCGAACGATCCTGGAAAACAAAGAATTATTTTTGAATAAAATATAAAGGCATTGACCGATCCAACTGATCCTCCGGCATAAACGGAGCCTGGCTGGTCGGTGCATTGGGAATAACGGTTTTTACCAATTGAGGTACTCGGCGTTGCAGAAAATCGTAAGTTCACCCAAATTAATGATGCGGTCATTGTTGACATCAGCCTGGAAAGATCCCCGGGCATCGCTGAAGCTGTTATTGGAAAAAGCCTCCAGAATGGCCTCTGTAAAGGCACCATTTTGCCAGTTTTGTGCCTCGTAAGATTTTTCATCGGCTTTGCAAGAAGAGAGCGTACTCACGCCTGAATGAGTGTTGGCCAGGTCAATTACGGCTTTACTCAGGCCGTCGAACCCATCTTTGGCGCCACCACTGTGACAGGCATCCAGAAAAATCAGCTTTTTACATTTGAGCCTATCCAATACTTCCAAAACATCTGTTTTGTAATCTACGGACAAGTTTTCATACTTGGGATTGTAGCCACTTTGCAGGATTTTAAAACGGTTTTCTACCATTTTTCCGTGGGAAGACAAAAATACGACAACCACATCATTCGGCGTGATGATGCCGTCTTTCCACATGTAGTTCAGGTCGTACATGGCCGCTTTGATCCCGGTAAGGTTAGTGGTTTCAGGAGTAGTAATTTCCTGAACATGCACGTTGGGGTATAATTTATCCATTCCCCCTTGATTGCGGAATACTTCAGCAAAATCCTTGGCGTCTTTGGCCGTGTACAACAAGTCGCTGTGCGCAGGGCCAATGGCCAGGATAAAGAGGTTAGACCGTTGTGGGGCATATTCGATAAATATCGACTCAGATGGCTTGCCATCAATGACTACTTCAACCCGGTTTACACCCAAAATCAGCGGAATTTTATTGCGGTAGGTATAGCTAAAAAGCCCTGTATCCCGTTTGGGAGCAGACAATTCTTGTTCATTGAATTTAGAACCTTCCATTTCGACCCCGTTGACGCGCAACTTGAAGCTTTTGGGTTCCAGTCCTTTTTCAGAAAGCACATTCATCTTGATTTCCTTCTGATTGCTGTTGGTTTTCACCCGATTGCCCACTTCATTGGGGTCTGGATCGGTCCAAATCGAAACGGCACCGCCACTACCAATTCCGCCCTTGCGGCCTTCGAGGGTTTTGCGGATTTTCTCAGTCCCTCCTTCTTTTACCACCAGGACGACGTTCACCGCAGCGCCAGTAAACTGGGGCGTTTTGGTGAATAAAAAGTCAATTTCCCGTTTGGAACGAGCGGCAATTGGACCGATATTGGTGCTGGCTGTAGAACTTGGTCGGATGCCCACCGGAGGGGTGAAAACAACTTCGGTGGGGCCAGAATTGGCATCACCTGCGTTTTCCAGGGTTACACGCAAGGTAACTTCATCGGAGCGGGTACTGTTGAAATAATTGTACCCGGCAAGTTGTAATGAAGCGGGTAAAGGCACCCGTGTAACCAACTTCACATCCGTTTCGGTTAAATATTTATCCCCGGAAGTTATTTTTAGGTTGAAATTGTGCTCTCCATTGGTGATGTCTTTGCTGCGAACGGGAATTCGCACTATTTTTCCACTGCGTTCACTGCCCACCTGTCCGAGGTAATTGACCGCCCAATACTCCAACCGGGATGTGCCCGTTCGGTCTTCCACTTCTACTTTGATGTCACCAAGTTCCGCTCCAGATTTGTTGTTCAAACGGAAACTCAGGTAAGCATTTTCATTGCGTTGAATCGTTTTATTGTCCTGAGAATTGAGTTTGATTTCGGCAATTTCTACTGCATTTTGATCCCGAACACCCACGATGGGAGGATTGTCTTGATCCTCGAGGGCAAACACCCGATGAAAGCGCCTTTACCAGGCTCCTTACCAACTACAACGACCCTGCCGTCGTGGAGCAAGGTTGCAGCCTCCCAGGTTTCATCGTTTCCTCCGCCCCAATAACTACTGGATGTCATACGGCCATCGCTGCCCGCACGAATGAGCAACGCCTTGGTAGCGCGAGCCCCAGAGCGATAGGAATTGGAAGCGCCCAAAAGACAAAAATTACCATTGTTCAGCTGAATCAAAGCATTGGCCACATCAAAGTCTCTTTTACAGGATTGTTCCAAAAGTGAATTGCCATCCTGAGCGATTTTCAATATCCAAGCATTCAGGCTCCTTTTGATTTGAAAAGGCCAGCCAGGGCGAAATTTCCATCTTTAGTATTGATCAGATCCAGCGCCTCTTCATACTCGCCATCGCCGTAGGTTTGATCCCAAACTTCCGCAGCTCGTGCATCTATTTTGGCCGCATAAATCTTGTCTCCTTTGCGGGTATTGCCGCTAAATACCGCTCCTCCATCTGTAGACAGGGCCAAACCACTGGGAATACCATACTTTCCGCTACCCAGCTGTTTTTCCCAAACCATTTCGAATTTCAGGCTCAAGCGAATCAACCAGGCATCGCCGTCTTTTTGGTCATTTTTGAAGCCTGCCAATACCATTGCTGTACCATCCGGGGTGATTTCTATTTGCCGGAGTTCGTCCTTCCCAGTGCCTCCGATGGTTTTTTCCTCCAGTTTTCTGCCCTTTTCATCAATGAGCAAAAGCCAGCCATCACGAGAACCTTTACCGATGGATTCGGTGTAGCCCACCAGGAGGAAGAAGCCTTGTGGCGTTGGGGCGATGTCGTAAATGACATCGTCTTTGGCCCCTCCATACCTGACTTCTTTGACGAGGGCCCCGGTGCTGTGGTTGACAATGACGATGAGGCCATCTTTTCCCCCTGAAGTTTGGGCGCTGCTTTCACCTACGGCAATGACCGAGCCATTCCCGGCCTCTACAACCCGATGAAAAACGTCCCCAGCTGCTCCAAATGATTTGGGCCAGTCGAGTTTGATATCTTGTGCAAACGAACTGAGTGATAATGCAATACCACTTACCAGTGCAAAGAGCTTATTCATTTTGGAAAAAATTTAGGCATTGTGGAGCCGTCTTTTACGAATGTTTGTGCTGGTTTCACATTTTAGCACGATGTTGATAAGGTGTCAACAGACTGAGCAAGGGCGCTTCGATTAGCAGGCGAATACTAAACCGTGGATTTTCATTAAGCAAAGAAAAAACCTTTTACCCAAAAGATAAGGTAAATCTAATAAATCCCCGGCATTTTTGAATATTCTACCGCTAAAATCTACTTTGCCTCTACTTCGAGTAATAAAGGTACGATGTAGCCTTCGCTCCGAGTGGACGCTTCAAAGCCCATCTTCCGAGGGTAATAACGAATATCACTGGGTGGAATCGCATGTCGATTGAGTGTTCTTAACAAATGTTGCCAAAAATCTCCCTGATATTGGGCAAGTGCCTGAGCCAAACCTTTCAGGTCATTGATCGGACGCTGGCTGTAGAGCACGATCAAGCGGTCGGTGCCAGGATTGGCGATCTTCAAGGCTTTATTGGGGCCGGGCACCAGCAGGGTACTGCCTTGATTGAGTACCAACGCACTCTCATTTTGCCCGGCAAATTTATCATTTAAAGCCGACTGTCGGGGAAAATGGACGTGGATCTGGCGCTGAGCGTCGATGCTCAACACATACAGGTACTCCTCAGCCTTGAGGGTGCTTACCTGTAATTGAAACAGTTGACCGATTGGCCAATCCGTTTTATTCAAGACATAACGGCCATTTTGCAAACGCACACTGTCGATTTCAAACTGGGCCTGATTGCTATAATTGTCATAGCCGGTAAAATGCTGAAAGCCAAATGCACCTCCCAGTTGGGTCAAAGGGCGCGTTTCCGTTACCTCGTTTTGGCTTCCAGCTTGCATTCCCGACTGTGTATTGTTCAATTGAATGATGTAGGCGTATTTACAAAACTGGGCAAAGTTTTCGTATTTGACCCAGATGTAGCCTTTGTCGCCCCAGTTTTGTCCCCAACTGTTGAACAAACGGAAAGCACCAACCCGATCGTCATACCCGATGACTACCATGGCGTGCCCTCCCGCAGGAGTGGTATTGCCAATTTCTGGCCACCAAAACTTGGCATTTTGCAGGTTGTAAAAATTGCGGCGAACGCTCATGCCGACGATGACCGCCTTAAAACTGGCGAGGGCGTTTTTTACTTGTTTGACCTTGATTTCAAATGAGGCGTCACTTTCAAAGAGGGTAAGGTAATCACCTACTGCAAAGCGGGTGGCGTTTTGCGCCAGGTTGGGAGCAGGTGCTTTTTGACAGTCATTGACATCAAAATCGAATTCTTTGGCCAAACAATCGCCCCTTTCTTTGAGAAAACGCAGCGCGTCGGTGAGGCGCGCACCTTTGGCGCAGTCTTGTTTGACCTGGTTGAACACAAACAAAGCTGAATGGGCATTTTCGTTGATCAATTGCCGATCTGTACAGCGGTTGTGGATGGCGCGTTGAATGGTCATTCCTGCATAACCTACGGCCCAACCAACACAAGAGTAGATGTCACCCTGATGGCGAACTTCAGGACAAAAGCCTTCGAGGTTAATGCTGAGGGGCAAATCTGCTTTGCTGTTGATTTGAGCGTCCAGTCTCTGGGTTTGATTGTAGGCATTTTCATCATCGATGATCAAACCTCCGGGAAACTCTTGGGCAAACAAATGGGCTAGCAAAAACAAGTTGCTAAGTGTGAGGAAGAACAGGCGCATCGTTTAGGGTTTTAGGTTTTAAGTTTTTAGGTTTGAGGGGTAAGGGTCGGGTTCAAGGCACTTCGACTTCGCTCAGTGACCGGCAACTTAAAACCTAAAACTTAAAACTTTTTTAGTTTTGGTTCTTTTTTGGCACAGGAACAGTTTCTTTAGCTTTGGGAGGTACTGCTCCAGACTGATTTTTTACAGGTTGTTTACCGGGTACAACTGGCGCTTTTCCTTTAGGTACGGCCCCATCGTATTTGAAGGGGTCATTCGCATTGCCCAAGGAATCCAGCGGAGGCATGGTAGTGGTATCTCCGACCCCGGATAACTGGCCTGGGGGAACGTTGGTGTTAAAGGGGTCAGTAGTTGTCCCGTTATTGGTGTTGTTGGTAGAATTCCAGGTAGCATTGGGATCATACCCGGCATTGTTGGTGTTATTGGTGTTGTTCCAATTGGTATTATTGGTGGAGTTCCAGCTGTTGTTGTTCGTTGAGTTCCAGCTGTTGTTGGTGCCATTGTTCAGGTTGTTGTTCCAGTTGTTGAGGTCAGGAGAGGGTATGGCTGTTGAATTTGGGTTGATCTGAATATCGTGATACTGGATGTAATCGGTGTAGTGGTCGCTGTTGCCTTCCCCCGCTTGTACTTCATTCCAATAGCGCCAGCGATGAGGTTTCACCATGTGTTGGTTCAGGTAGTCTTCGGAATAGATTCTGGATTCCCTTTGCATCTGGGTGAAATAAGCAGTGAGCCCACGAGAAAGGTTAATCAATTCGGTGATGATGAACAAGAGCGGACTGCCATCGACCTGGTCTGCCGTAGCGTCGGCCAATGTTTGTTGAAAATGGGAAGAGTAGAAATCTTGTAGTTCTAGCAAGCGCAATTTTAATCCATCGGAATACATGTCGGGCATGCTCTCGATTGATTTCAATTTTTTGGGATCCAGAAAATCCTGTTTGATCCCTTCCAGTATCTTGTTCGCTCTTTGAGCGGTTTGGTTGTAGGCTGTTCTTACGTTTGAAAAATCATCCGCTTTTATTTTTTGTTCTTTGGCAATCAAATTGGTAGCCGCACTTTCAGCCTCCAGTTTCAGGTCATGGAACTTAACCATGAACTCGGTATTGAGAAATTTGCCCAAGGCGGGAGCCAATTTCTTATTGGGTTGAGCGCTTAAACCATTTACGAGCGCCAGGGTAGAGATGAGGATACACAGATGGGTTTTCATGACAGTTGTATTTTATATGATGTGTTGGGAAGGTGTCACAACGTTCCGGGTCAACGAGGATTTTTTTAGAATAATGCAAAAAATGAAGCAAAGTGAGTAACGAGATAAAAAGCTAAGGCGAATGATTTCAAACAAAGATAAGGATATCAATGGAAAGTTAAAAGTGCCTGATTTACATATACATTATGCGTCAATTGTAGCCGCTGCGTTGGACATTTTTTTTCCTTGTCCAAATAAGCCCAATCGCCAGGGCTTCCAGCCCCATTTGATGATACTCAAATGTTGAACCTCGCGAATGGATTCATCAAAAAACAAAACACCCAGGTGCAGGAGGTCAATGGAAAGTTTTACCCGAGGGTGTTTACGGATTTTTTCCCAACCTTGTTCCATTTCATTTGACCAGTGGATATCGGCGATAACAATGATTGATTTGGCATGAATTTTGGCTAAAGCCTGTTCGAAGTAATCCACTGAATTACCGGCTCGATGATCCCCATCAATGAACAAAAAATCCAATTGATCTATTTCATTGAGTACCTGAGGGAGCAAGGTTTTGAAATCCCCAATTCTTTGCGAAACATTAGAAATGTCCACTCTTTGGAAACTTAGTTGGGCGACGCTGGCAATATCGGGGCAACCTTCAATGGTGATGACTTGTCCATTAGGAGCTGCGCTGGCTAAATACAAGGTAGAAATACCCAATGAGGTGCCTAGTTCGATAATTTGTTTAGGTTTGTACGTTGCTACGAGCCGAAACAGTTGTTGACCCGTTTCTTCCGACACCGCGCTGTAACGCACAACATTGCGTACCGAACGGGTTTTGGAAGGATTGGCTTTCGATCCAGCACCCAAATCGATGATCTCTAAAGGAAAATTGTTGCGAAATAAGCGGGCTCGCATGCGCTCAATAGCGGGGAAAGCGTAAAAAAGACGCTCATCTTCCACAATATAGTGTACAAATTTGGCAACAAAAGGAGAATGAACATCGTATTTAGTAGCGGCTTGAAGGTAAAAGCGCAACCAGCGAAAAATAAACCGCAGGCGAAAAAGGACTAACATCATGAAAATTCTGTTCACCGCTAAAGATATAATTTGCTTTGGTCTTTGAACAGGCTCTTCATGATCTATTTTTGTTTTTATTCTACTTTGATTAAATAAATCTTAAAATGAATCGCAAATTTTGCACGATTGTAACGCTAGTTGCAGTAATGGCGGCCAGTTCACTACTGGCTCAAGCGCCACAGAACTGGTTTCATCTCGATCCGTCCAAAGACGGTGTTCCGGGCTTGAGCACGGAGTCCATCTATAAACGTTTGCCCAAAGGAAAAAAAGGGAAAACGATTATCGTTGCGGTACTTGACTCTGGAGTGGACTATAAGCATGAAGACCTCAAGGACGTCATGTGGGTAAACGAAGATGAAATACCAGGCAATGGCATCGATGACGATAAAAACGGGTACATCGATGACATACACGGCTGGAGCTTTTTGGGCAATGCCAAAGGTGAAAACGTGGTACACGACAACCTGGAAGTGACCCGCCTTTATGCAACCTTGAAAAAGAAATTTGAGGGTAAAGATCCGGCTGGCTTGAGCAAAACGGATAAAGCCGATTACGCGAAATACGAAGAGTACAAAAAAATTGTTGAAGATGGCCGCAAAAGTGCTCAAGGAAACTTAGCGCAATTTGCCCCCATCAAAGAATTGTACGACCAATTGGTTAAAGCTTTGGGCACTGATAATCCATCTCTGAACGACCTCAAGGCTTTCAAAACCAGTGATCAACGATTGAAACGTGTGTCACAAATTTTCGTTCAAGGTATTGAAGCGGGAGAAACTTTCAAGAGTATCGCAACCCAAATTATTGAACCATACGACCATTACTATGGTCAGGTCAATTACAATTTCAATCCTGACTATGATCCGCGGAGCATCGTAGGCGATAATTATGCCGATTTCAATCAAAGCAATTATGGCAACAACGATGTGAAAGGCCCAGACTCCAAACACGGCACCCATGTGGCCGGTATTATCGGAGCAAAACGGGGCAACAACATTGGTATGGATGGTGTAGCTGACAATGTCCGCATCATGTCCGTACGCACCGTTCCTGATGGTGACGAACGCGATAAAGACGTGGCCAATGCCATTCGTTATGCCGTAGACAATGGAGCTGCAGTGATCAACATGAGTTTTGGCAAAGGCTATTCTCCCGGCAAAGCTGCGGTAGACGCCGCTGTAAAATACGCCATGGAAAAAGATGTGCTGCTGATTCATGCGGCAGGCAATGATGGCAAAAACCTGGATTTGACCAATAATTTCCCCAATGACCATTTTCAGAAAAAAGGGAAACCTGGTAAAAAAACGGCAACCAATTGGATTGAAGTAGGCGCATTGAACCCTGAAATTGGTGAAAATTTGGCCGCTGAGTTCTCGAATTACAATCCAGAGTACGTGGATGTATTTGCACCCGGCGCAGAAATTTATGCCACCACCCCTGAAAATACCTACGAGAACCTGCAAGGGACCAGTATGGCCGCCCCAATGGTGGCCGGAGTAGCAGCAATTATCCGCTCTTACTTCCCCGACCTTACTGCCGATCAGGTCAAAGAGGTTTTGGTGGCTTCTTCCATCAAACAGAACCGCAAGGTGATCAAACCCGGTACGGAAGATGAAAAAGTAGATTTCAGCACTTTGTCCAAAAGTGGCGGGATTGTCAACGTAGAAAAAGCGGTCGAACTGGCTGCAAAAACCGTTGGAAAGAAAAAAGGAGCAGGTTTTCAAAGAATGTTGACGGCAGGAGATCTTGCTCCAGCCGCGAAAGCACTTACCTTGCATGAGTGAAAAGCGAAGAGTGAAAAGTACATGGTTTACCGTGTACAATTTTCGCTTTTCGCTTTTGTTAGCTTCGCTTTTCGCTCAATTTTTACCCTGCCCGAACCATCTATTGAATTGTCAAAACGGTCAATTGATCTGCCTATATTGCCGAGTAGACAAAGCGTTTACGCCTCCCCGTTCCCTTTTACGCTGCATTTATGCGTAATTTTGAGTGTATTTTGATTGGAAATATGGAAACGCTCAAGCGAATGCAAAATTTTATTCAACGGAGACGGGTTTTTTTGATTCATCTCTCTTTCTGGTGTATCTATTTTTTTATGTTTAGTTACCAAATCAGCAACCGCAAGGGAGTGCCCGAACCTTGGTCTGACATTATTCCAAATGCCATTTTACAAGTCGTTTATCTGATGTCGGTAGCCTATGCCAATTATCTCTTTTACCTCCCGCGGTTTTTAAAACACAAACAGTGGTGGCGTTTTGCTCTTGAATTGTTGGTCACCATTTTCATCACCACCTGGATTTTTTTGATCATCAAACGTTACCTCGTCGACGGATATACCTACCAGGCTCATTTTGCCTATAGCACCAGTTTTTCCATTACTGTAGCCATGTCGGCACTTTTTATTGCCTCTTTTATTGCCATGCTCAAATTTTTGGAAGACTGGTTTCAATTGGAAGCCAGTAGGCAAGAGATGATCAATGAAAAACTGAGCGCTGAATTGCAGTTCCTCAAAGCCCAAATCAATCCGCATTTTTTGTTCAACACACTCAACAATCTTTATTATCTGGCCTACACCCAATCACCCAACACGACCGAGGTCATTGCCAAGTTGTCGCAGATGATGCGTTACATGATTTATGACTCCAACTACCAAAGAGTTCCCTTAAACAAGGAGTTGGAATACATGCAGAACTACATCAGTTTGGAAAATTTGCGGCTGAATGAACAGATTCCCATCAAGTTTGAAGTTGAAGGCAACCCGGAACAAGTTTTGATCACCCCACTTATTTTGATTACCTTTCTGGAAAATGCCTTTAAACACGGCGTGGGCAACAACAACCCCCAGGCATGGGTAAACATCAGCATTAAAGTCAATCAAAAAACTTGCATTTATACCGTAGAAAACAGCAAATTGCCAACTAAAGCAGAAGGAGAAAAATCGGGAATTGGCTTGCAAAATGTCCGCCGCCGATTGGAACTGAGCTACCCCAATCAATACGAACTGGTAGAGGAAGAACGCAGCGATAGCTATTTTGTACAACTCAAACTGGATTTGCAATGAACAAACTGGATTGTCTGATTGTAGATGATGAACCTTTGGCCAGAAGGTTATTGAGTGATTATGTACAGAAAGTTCCCTATCTGAATTTGTTGCGCACTTGTGGCGACCCGATGGAAGCGCTCGAATTCCTGCGCGAAAATCCCGTTGATCTGCTCTTTCTCGATATTCAGATGCCCGAAATTACCGGGCTGACCCTATTGAAAATTTTGCAAAAAAAACCCTGGGTCATCCTCACCACCGCTTACTCTGAATACGCCCTGGAAAGTTACGAACTGGATGTGGTCGACTACCTGTTGAAACCCATCACGCTGGAGCGTTTTTTGAAGGCCATGGAGAAAATCAACCAACGGATGCAAGGCATCATTACCCAACAATTGCCCTCAGAACAAACCTCGATTGCTCAAGTTGCCCCAACTGAGCCTGGGCCAACTTATATTTTTGTGAAAGATGGCACCAAACTCGTCAA
The DNA here is from genome assembly GCF_016718685.1 of Haliscomenobacter sp. Lineage (GTDB taxonomy): Bacteria > Bacteroidota > Bacteroidia > Chitinophagales > Saprospiraceae > Haliscomenobacter. Next base: position 39,653 of record NZ_JADKCX010000053.1, read on the forward strand.
GGTAAAACTGAGCGACATCATGTACGTAGAAGGCATGAAAGACTACGTGGCCATCCATACCCCGCAGCAACGGATTGTAACCTTGCAACGGCTGAAATCGCTGGAAGAACAATTGCCCGAAAATCAGTTCATCCGCATTCACAACTCATACATCATTGCCCTGGACTGGCTGGATTCCATCCACAAAGAGAAAGTCAAAGTGGGTACTGCACTATTGCCCATCAGTGACTCGTACCGGAAGGCATTTAAGGATTTTATTGAAAAGAATCACATTAAGATGGATTGATCCCCACAATTTCATTCTTCTTCACTTTTAGATGTGCTTTTAGTCTTTAAACAACTCAATACAAAGCGGAATCAACCCAAGTGAGATGGCTATAAATATGCCCACTCTAAGGTAGTTGAGCCAATGCTGGGTTTCCTCGATAAATTGCTTATAGATTCAGCCGTTTCGGCAATTTTTTGAAAGGCAATGATCTTGGCTGCAAAGTAAACCACGGTCCAAATCCTCACTGCGAAATGAATCCCAAAAAGCAACAACAACCAATTCCTGATCGGGATCATATTCCAGCAAGAGATGATCGCCAGGATGAAGCTGATTTCGTGGATGGAGTGGAAAATGATCCAAAAAGATTTCAGGCTGGTTCCTGTTCCGTCCAGCAGTAGTTCAAAATTGCCGGGTGGCGAGGCAGCCCATATTGCCTCGCATCAGGATGACGCATCGGAATGGCTCGGCTGAGGTTCCTGAAGTTGGGTTTTATGGTCGGTGGCGGTTTTGCTCATTCAAAAATAGTTTAGTAAATAAATATCTTAGTAGCAAAGATAAATTCTGTTTTTAAACCACCAAACCTTGTTTTAGAAACTTGGGCTCGACTATGAATAAAATCGCTACTTGATTATTCGGATTGAGTCTTATTCGTTTTGCTTCAAAATTCTCCAGATAATGAGGGTTCCGCATGATGCCCAGGATGTTCCCAAAGGGATCAACTACTGATGCCGTGATAAAACCCTTGGTTCCATCCCCCCGCACCGTAACGGGTTCATATTCCGTGGCGCCCATGGCGATTAATTGCTCAAAAGTGGCTTGTACATCGTCCACATGCCAGTAAGCAATTGCTCCGGCGGGCTGGGTGCTGGCACCACCGGGGCAAAACGGCTGTCGATGAGGCCCAGTTCGTGTTGGTAATCGCCGATCCGAAATTCGGAATATCCCGGGAAGTTGAGGTAGGGAGCAATGCCCAAACTCACTGTACCAGTTTTTCGCCGCCTCATGGTCAGTTGCGAACAAGTGATGGGGGGCCAGCCGGGAAGGATGATGAATTTGCCATTTTCTTTCGTTTTTTTTGTTGCAACAAAGGTAAAATGGCAGGATGACAGCCCTATGTCAGGGGTGGATTTTGCCTTTGGCAAAGCTCAAATCTCTTGCGGGTCATTTGTGCGGCTCAAATTTTTCCTCCTAAAACCTCCAGTTTTTGATTCGATCCAGTCGGAACACCCTGAGAATTTTGGCGCAAACGACAATAGGCCACCAGCAACCAATTCTCATGGGTGTTGAATAGCGCAAAGGGTTCTACCGCCCGGGTACTAGTTTCCTCGCTGTCGGGTTTTTGGTATACTATTTTGGTTACCTCAAAATTGGTCAAGGCCAACTGTAAACTGGACAGGTGATTGCTGGTACGGTCATTGTTGTAGTTTTGGCCGATGGCCATGCGTCTGGACAACAGGTCCCTTTTCCTAGTGTGGTCCGACCTTATTTTGTCGGGGGCTGTATTCTTGCGGAGGCATCCTTGTTTTTTAGCACAAACTGCTCGGCGGTGATCAAGGCGTTGGCCTCACTTTCAGAGAAGGAGACAGGAGGCAGGCGATAGCCTTCCATCAGGGAATAACCCTTTCCTTCTTCGGTCAAAATGGGTACACCAGACTGTTCCAAAGCCCGAATGTCCCGGTAGATCGTCCTGACGCTAACCTTGAATTTTTCGGCTAAGACTGTCGCCGTTACGAGGCGTTTGGTCTGCAATTGGGTTAAGATAGCAGTCAGTCGGGAAAGGCGTTTGGTATCGTTTTCAAGCATGGATTATTTCATTATATTTGTCAAAATTAAACAAATATGACCTATTCCGTTGCGCCTCGATGGATGTTTTTAGCGTACGCTCTCGTTTTGCTGATCAGCTTTTCAGGATGCAAAAAGAAGGCCGATGAACTTGTTGTAACACCCGATATTCCAAAGGATAAACCCTTCTTGCCCCGACTGGATATTGCCACCACTGGCAATGCGCCGATCAACTCTACGGATACTTATGTAACGGCCACTATTTCCATTGATGGTTTGGGCATTTTTGACAATTACAAGGGCAGCGCCCAAATCCGGGGCCGGGGCAATTCCACCTGGAGTTTCCCTAAAAAACCCTACAAATTTAAGCTGGATGAAAATAAGGGCTTGTTGGGTATGGCTGCTGAAAAAGATTGGGTTTTGCTGGCCAATTACCTCGATGGAACCCATATGTTAAATGCGGTGGCCATGAAAACAGGCCAATTGTTAAACCTGCCTTTCACCAACCATATCGAGCCTGTAGAAGTCTACCTGAATGGGCAATACCAGGGTTTGTACATGCTGACCGAGCAAATTGAAGTAAAGAAAAACCGCGTCAATGTTGGCAACGAAGGGGTTTTAGTGCAATTGGAACAGTACTATGATGAGCCATGGAAATTTCGATCTGCTGCGTATCGACTGCCGGTGATGGTCATGCACCCCGAATTGACCAATGCAGAGGAACTAGTGCCCATCAAAGCACAATTTGAACAAATGGAAACCTTGGTGGCCCGCTCAGACTTTCCGAACAACAATGTTTTGGATTTCATTGATGCAGAATCGGTAGCCGATTATTTTTTGGCGAACATGCTGACCGACAACCGGGAACTCAATCACCCCAAAAGCACTTTCATGCACAAAACTAAAACGGGCAAATGGAGCATGGGGCCGATCTGGGATTTTGACTGGGCCTACGCCTTTGAAAAGACCCAGCGGCATTTTAGCACGTTTGATCAACCCATGCTTTGGTCGCCTGCTTCCGATGGTACGCGCTTTTTCTCCCAATTGATGGCCGTTCCAGCCGTTAAAACCGCGATGAAACAAAAATGGGCGGATTTTAAAACCCAAAAATTGCCGGAATTGCAGGCTTACGTTGATGATTATGCCTTAAAGATTGAGGATGCCAGAGCGCGTGATTACCAAAAATGGGAAACGAGGGAATTTAGATTTTAAAAATGACGTGGTCACACTGAAGTTGTGGCTGAAGAACAGAGCGGTTTATATGGATGAATTTATTGGTCGCTTGTAGCCGAGACTTGGGGCGAAATGATTATCCATTCATTAAACTCCGAACAAAAAATAAACCAACAGGCTCATTTCGCATCTGGATAGGCTTTCAGTTCCTTTCGGCCCTGTTCAATGTTCAGAACCTCCTCTCCAAACTGGCTGACTTTCGCCAATTTGGTGAGTTTTTTTCGTTTCAGGATTTCTCTCCAGATCGCCGGATTGTCCAACTTCCCTTCGACGTACAATTCGGTCCAGTGTTCTATTTGTAAAATATCCAAAAACCAATGCGGTGGGCCAAATGGCAATTGCACCCATAACTTATGCAGTTTTGGCAGCTTGTTCAATTGCTCAAAGTTAGCGGGTTTGTGGTCGTTCATGGTAAAGCGAAACTCCCGTAGCTGTTGAAGGTTTTCTATTGCTACTGGAAAATCAAGCATATTCCGGTTGAGGCTCAGGTCTAATTTTTTTAATTTTTTACTGCCCAGAATTGATTCAGGAAATTCTTTTAACGAGCAATTCCGCATACTCAGGTCTTGTAAATTTAGGAGGGCCACTTGGATGTTGGCCCCAAAATTGGCATTAAGGTTTAGTGTTTTTAAAGTGGGCAGAGGCTGGCTGATGGTCAAAGCTGGTTGTTCTTCCTGATAAGAAAGATCTATTTCTTCCAGCTTATCGAGGTGGTAAAGCTGCTCTGGAAATTCGCTTAAATTGCACCGGTACAGCCCTATTTTTTTCAAATTAGACAGATTTGCCAAGCCATCCGGCAAACGAGACAAGGCATTTTTTCCCAAATTGATTTCCTGAAGGCTCGGCATTTGCAGCAGAACTTCTGGAAAGGCCTCGAATTCGCAATCAAACAGGTTTATTTTGCTTAACTGTTTGAATTGCAAAAACTCCGCTGGAAGGCTTTCGAGATAATTACAGGATAAATCGAGTGCGGTTAAATCAGCTAGCTCAAACAACGCTTGGGGAATGTCTTTCAGGCCCATTCCACCCAAGTTTGCTTTTGCTGCATTGGATTGCCTGGCTTTGAGTATTTGCCGCTCTAAAGGGGTCAATAAGGTCGTATTTTTCAATAAGGTCTGCCCCTTTCTCATCGCCTTTAATACCTGTTCTGTATTGAGGACTTCTTCTCCAGGCAGGTAATATTTTTTCTCCAAGACATCCCGGAAATGGTAGACTTGAAACTCGGGATGTTCAAAGGATGGCTGTAGTCCTACCACGATGCCCCTTTTTATATGCGCAGCTGAATAAGTAAACGAGTGATCAAAAGACAGGATCAAATCGGCTTCTATTTGCCCGTTTATGGTCAGTTCACCGTGGTTGTACACGCCCGCGATTAGGGTTTGTGCGACGTTCGCATTGCCCCTGAAGTAGCAATCCCCACCGCTTACAAAGAGGTTCTTTGCCTCAATATCGCCCTGCACGATGATCAGGGGGCCATAATCGGTTTCTTCCTGAATGATGTACTCCTCAGCATGCAGGTTTTTTAGGAAAATAGCGCCGTAATAGGGTTCGGTCATAAAGGTGGCATCCATTTCCAAACTGGAAGTAGACACCTCATTTTCAAATACGTAAACCAATTCATCCGCGTATTTTTCCAGAATGTAATCAGGAAAATGGCCCAGATCATACCGATAGCTAATGGCTGCTCCTCCAAATAAGACATAAAGATGCTTTCAATTCAGCAACGCGCAAAATCTCTTGGCCTTGGCATGTTGACCAATGGCCACCGACTGCTGGTGGATTTTTCGCACGATAGACAATTATTCCCGCCCCAGCCGCACGTTGGTTGAGTGAAGCTGTTGAAAATTCAAAGACCCTTTTCTCAAAGAGCTCCAGCAGTTTTTTTTCATTGTAACCAGTTAGCCACTCAATTACCTGCTGCAATTCTTCTTGCGTTCGACCCTTCTTTTCCACCTTGGTGACGTAATGTGGATATACCGAGGCGAAGGTCATTTTGGCAATTCGCTCATCGTGGTTGTTGCTGTTGTTCATATGCAAGTGTTATTGTCCGGATCAACTAATCAGAGGTATCACATTTTACAAAACCCCAGCGCCCATTTTTTTTTGCTGCCCCAAACCCTTCTGAAACCACCGGAAAAGGCTCATTTTCCAGGGCTTCTTTTCCATCAAGCAACAATTGACCGTCGAGGGAGTATACTGCCGAAATGTTTAAATCTCTACTCCAATATAATGGGGTGTTTTTTCCAGGGGTTGGAGTGCCGCCCAGGGCTATTTTCCAGCTTTTCTGATTTCAAAACCTGTTTTGACTCGGCAGTGACCAGATATAGTTTTCCCTCCAGTAGTTCTGCTTTTACAAATCTTGGTACAATCACCCAGGATCCTGCGGTATCAATAAAGCCCCATTTCCCCCCTTGCTGCACCGCTGCTATACCCTGAGCAAAAGCTTGCACGGCATCGAATTGAGGTTTGATGTGAAATGATGGTGACTGACAGGATGAAAAACCAAATCCAAACATGAATATCCAGATTAAAGAGCGCATGTTGTGCTAGGCTTTGTGATCAATTAGATCAACCAAGGCGTTGTTGGTCTTTTTTGCCGCTTTATTGAAGCGATTGATAAACGTGCAATGTTGACAAAAATCTTCCACCAATACGCCGTTCAAAAACCCATTGCGCATCTTGGTAAATCTATCGCTATTGAGAATGTCTTGCAAGGCTTGTTCTTTGACATTGCCCAAATTAATTACCGCATTTTTGTCCAAACAACAAGGAACCACCGACCCATCGGCATGGATACCAATGTGATTCACCGCGCCATGACAACGCCCTTGGGTGCCCTGATGGGGCAATAAAAAAGAGGGCCATTCAAAACGGGAATCAAAATGCAGGTAAAGCCTGTTCCAGATCCTTTTGGATTTGATCAAGCCCAGTTCGAGGTTTCTGTTGATCGCTATGTTGAAGAAAGCTTCGATTTTTGTGTAGATGTTCTCATTGTCCGCATCATTACTTTCCTGATTCCACAATCTAAGGTTGGTGTACAATTCAGGTTTTACCTCATGAGCTGCTTGTACAAATTCAAAGATGGGCAAAAGGTAAGGCTCGATGTCCCGATCTGGAAAATTGTCTTTGAAAGCCTGCAAGGAGAAGTTAACTTGTCGGATACAGCTGGAGTTGACGAGCTGATCCTTGTATTTTTTGATCAGAATTCCGTTGGTGGTCAAATCGATTTGGGTATTGTATTGTTCACAAATCTCCAGAATTTGTAAAAATTTGGGGTGTGCTAAGGGTTCCCCCATGAGGTGCAAACAGACGATTTCAGTCAGGGGTGCTACTTGCTTCAGAATGGCCTCAAATTCAGCAGGGTCCATTAGTTTTTTGTCCTTTTCGACCACCGGGCAAAAAGAACACTGCACATTGCAGATATTGGATATTTCGAGGTAGATTCTTTTTGAACATGTGGCTGTTTAGGATGAATTTATTTAGAAGTCCTCAACTCTTGAAGTCCCTTTGTGAATGTCAAAATAGCAACGTCCATGTGGTCTAAATGATTATAAATTCTGCTTTTAAAGTCTAGCCCCCTAATCGCTTTGTTTTGGAATTCCACGGTCAATTTTTTTACAGGATCAACTGACCAGGTTGAGTCTTCTAGTTCTCCAACGCTCAAAAATAGTCCTAATTTTTTTTCATTTGTCAAAAGTCGCTCAGGTAGTTTGTCTAAATAAAAGTTGTTGTACCATAATGTCGGACTAGCCGAAATAAAGTATTTAAAGTCATTGGTTTGTTTTGCCGACTGGTTTAATAAGCTGAATAGGACAAAGTATCCCCCAAATGAATGTCCCAATAGCGTCCTGTCAATTTGATCAGTTCTAAAATCCGAGTCAATTCTTGGTAATAGCTCTTTGGTGATGTAATTGTAAAAATTCAGTCCACCGCCATCGGCTTTGAGCTCGTCAGAAGGGAGTGCTTTTGGAAATAAATAGTCTCTTACGCGCAAAGAGTCCATTGCCTTAAATGATTTGTAGCCTACTCCAACTACAATAAACGGTTCCAAAAGTCCGGTATTTTCATATTGATGTAAGATTGGAGCCATCATGGGAAAATAAAAATTTCCGTCAACGAATACTACAGTTGGGTATTTTTTATCGGGATTTTCTTGATACTCTTTTGGGAGTTGTATGTCAATGTAAAAGGTGTCTTTTACAGATTCTGAATACTGCGTGAAATGTAAATCATCACTGTCTTTGTTTTTTTCAGTCGCTGAGCATGCCGTCAACAAGATGATTGTCCAAATGGGAATAAATCTTTGAAATGTCATAAATTTACGTTTCGGTAAAGATGCCCCATTGTCCAAATGGTTGTATGAAATTTGTTTACCTGTTTTTATAATCTTTATCCTCAAAAACCAATGCACATCACCAATACCCCCGAATACCAACTCAGCGTTCCACAACACCTTGCCATTTCCGAGCTGCTGCAAGAATGTTTCCCGCAATACCCCAGCGGACGCACCCATTTTCGCCAATTGCCCCAATTCCGCATTTTGGCTACGAATGATGAAGGCACGCTAATGGGGCACATCGCCGTAGAGCACCGCATGGTCAACAATGCCGGACAATTGCTGCGGGTTTTTGGTCTGGCGGATGTATGTGTAAGTTCGAACGATCGTGGTAAAGGGCTGGGAGCAAGCATGTTAGCTTATTTGATCGCCTTGGCCCAAAATACGGGTATCGATGCCCTACTTTTAATCGCCCACGAGCCTGAATTTTACCTGAAAAATGATTTTCTTGCAGTGGAGAATGACTGCAAATGGTTGTTCATACAAGGCGACCAAACCCTCGGCGTGTTGAACCGCAAGATCGGAGGATTGATGGTGAAAATGCTGAATGGAGAAACCTGGCGTGCTGGACAACTCGATTTGTTGGGACATATATTTTGATTGGTTGAGGAGGTTGAGAGTTGAGGCTGCGATGACGGTAAGACCAGGTTTCACCAAAAACTCTCCAAGCCTCAACTTCTCAACCTCCTCAACTTCTCAACCTCCCTCAACTCCTCTAACCAGATAAACCTTTTTTAACATGAAAAATACACAAGCGTATATCCTGCAACACAAAAACCGATTTTTGGAAGAGTTGCTGGATATGTTGCGGATCCCGTCCGTTAGTGCGGATCCCGCTTACAAGGGCGATGTAGCCCGTACCGCAGAATTTGTAGCCGAAAAACTGCGCAGCGCCGGAGCCGATCTGGTCGAAGTATTCCCCACTGCCGGTCACCCGATTGTGTATGGCGAAAAAATGATCGACCCGTCCAAACCGACCGTTTTGGTGTACGGCCACTACGACGTGCAACCCGCCGATCCGCTCGAACTCTGGACTTCCGGCCCTTTTGAACCGGTGATCAAAAAAACCGAATTGCACCCTGATGGGGCCATCTACGCCCGCGGCTCTTGCGACGACAAAGGCCAGGTGTACATGCACATCAAAGCCTTCGAAGCCATGTTGGCTGCTGGCGAATTGCCTTGCAACGTCAAATTTATGATCGAAGGGGAAGAAGAAGTGGGTTCGGTCAATCTGGGCAGCTTTTTGAAAGAGCACCGGCCACGCCTGGATTGTGACGTGATCCTGATTTCGGACACCTCGATCATCGACAATCAAACGCCCTCCATCACGGTGGGCCTGCGCGGCTTGAGTTATGTAGAGGTAGAGGTAACTGCAGCCAACCGCGATTTACACTCCGGCGTTTACGGCGGCGCAGTAGCCAACCCGATCAACATCTTGAGCAAAATGATCGCGTCCATGCAGGACGAAAACAACCACATCACCATTCCCGGTTTTTATGACGACGTCCTGGTCGTCAGTTCCAGCGAGCGCAAGGCCATGAATGAGGCTCCGTTCAACGAAAAACACTACATGGATGACCTCGGCATCGCTTCCGTACACGGCGAAGCGGGCTACACTACTTTGGAGCGCACTTCGATTCGCCCAACACTGGATGTAAACGGCATCTGGGGTGGTTACATTGGTGATGGTGCCAAAACGGTATTGCCTTCCAAAGCTTTTGCCAAAATCAGCATGCGCCTGGTACCCAATCAGGATCCCGACCAAATTACCGATCTTTTTGCCCGCCATTTCAAAGCCATTGCTCCACCCTCTGTGCAAGTGGAAGTACGCGCCCACCACGGCGGTTTGCCCGTCGTGACGCCTACCGACACGCCCGAATACCAGGCCGCAGCCAAGGCGATGGAACAGACCTTTGGCAAAGCACCCATTCCCCAACGCGGCGGAGGTAGTATCCCCATTGTGGCCCTGTTTGAGTCCATTCTGGGGGTAAAATCGGTGTTGATGGGTTTTGGCCTGGATAGCGACAACATCCACTCGCCAAACGAGCATTATGGCTTGTTCAACTTTTACAAAGGCATTGAAACGATTCCGTATTTTTATCAGTATTATGCGGAATTGAAATAAGCATTCAAAATTCCTTAGGTGTCTCGGGTTTCTTAGGTGGTAAAAAGAATAAACCTGCGAAGCAGGGTAATTTTTCACCACCTAAGAAACTAAAGAAACCTAAGAGACACTTTAGGGTTTCGGGATGATGTTTAATTTTTTCCAATCGGATTAGTATGAAAAAAACACACCTTCTACTGTGGTGCTTACTGGGTCTCACCCACATGCCGCTACAGGCTCAAACCGTGTACGAGCAAATCGACAAACAAGCCGATGCGGTCGAACCCAAAGTGATTGCCTGGCGTCGCGACCTGCACCAAAATCCCGAGCTCAGCAACCGGGAATTCAAAACTGCCGAAAAAGTTGCAGCACACCTGCGCAGCCTGGGGTTGGAAGTCCGCACTGGCGTAGCCAAAACAGGAGTAATTGGTATTCTGCGCACCGGCAAACCCGGCCCCGTAGTCGGCCTGCGCGCCGACATGGACGCCCTGCCCGTAGTCGAGCGTGTCGATCTTCCCTTTGCCTCTAAAGTAAAAGGAGAGTACCGTGGTGGCGAAGTGGGCGTCATGCACGCCTGCGGCCACGATACCCACGTAGCCATGCTCATGGGTGCGGCAAATGTACTTACCGGAATCAAAAATCAGTTGGCGGGCACAATTGTATTTATCTTCCAACCTGCCGAAGAAGGGCCTCCTCCAGGTGAAGAAGGAGGTGCCAAACTGATGGTGGATGAAGGTTTGCTCAAAGACTTGAAAATCAACGTCATTTTCGGCCAGCACATCAGCGCAATGACCGAAGTGGGTCAAGTGACATTCAAACCCGGAGGGCAATTGGCCGCAGCGGATCGTTTTGTAATCAAAATCAAGGGCAAACAAACCCATGGCTCGCAGCCCTGGGCTGGTGTTGATCCAGTTACCGTTGCCGCTCAGGTGGTCTTGGGCATTCAAACCATCGTCAGCCG
>NZ_JADKCX010000054.1 GCF_016718685.1 Haliscomenobacter sp.
ATGCTCGCCGCCAATACAAAAAGATGCCAAACCAGGTGGTGGTACATGAATTTTTCCCAGAGATAAAAAATGACGCCGAAAGAATACAAAACGCCGCCGATAACGATGAGGCTAAGTACATCGGAAGGAAGACTGACAAAAAAAGTTTTGCCCGCTGCCAGCAAAAGCCAGCCCATCAGCAGGTAAATGATGGTGGACAAAAAATTGAACTTGTTGATGAAAAAGATTTTAAAAACCGTACCCACCAAGGTCAATCCCCACAATACACAGAGCAGGGTAATGCCCACACTGTTAAAAACGTAGATCAAAATGAAAGGAGTATAGCTGCCAGCAATCAGGAAATAAATGCTGATGTGGTCCAGGATTTGCAGGACGTTTTTGACCAGCGGCTGTTGAAAACCGTGGTACAGCGTGGAACTCGTGTACACCATTAAAAAACTAAAGGCATAAATGCTGACGCCTAGTGTAGTCGTGATGTTCCCGGTTTTGCTGGCCAGTACCAGCAGCAGTGGGATACAAACGATGCCGAATAGGATGCCAAATCCATGCGAAACGCTATTGGCGATTTCTTGCTTTAAAATAGTAGGATGGTATGTATTGACCGACATACTGGCTTATTTTTCTTTGGGTGAGCGTAATCAAAGAGAATGAAACGGTTATGCCGGGAAGATTGTTGCTGAAAGAAAAAATTAGCGCTGGCATTTGTAAATTCCAAAAATATCCATATTTTTGTTTTGCCTTTCTGCTTTACACTACATTTTGCATTTGCCTTTCGTTTTGTGTCCAAATCACAATTATGGTTTGAATGCTTTTCATTATTTTACCTTTACGAATGCAAAACGGAATACGATGAATCCACAGTCCAACCCGCAGTTGGAGTTAGCTCATGAATATGTGCGCAATACCCGCAAGAACATCTTTTTGACGGGTAAGGCAGGTACGGGGAAAACCACTTTTTTGCGCAATCTCCAAAACGATTTGATCAAACGGATGGTGATTGTGGCTTCCACCGGGGTGGCTGCCATTAATGCTGGGGGTATGACCATTCATTCGTTTTTCCAATTGCCGTTTGGCCCTTATTTACCCGGCAAAATGGAAGACGCCAGCCGGATGCGGCGGTTCACCGGGCAAAAAATCAGCCTGATCAAAAGCCTGGATTTATTGGTCATTGACGAAATCAGTATGGTGCGGGCGGATGTACTGGATGGCATTGATGAGGTGCTGCGGCGTTACCGCGATCGATCGTTGCCCTTCGGTGGCGTACAATTGCTGATGATTGGCGACTTGCACCAATTGCCTCCCGTAGTCAAGGACGAAGAATGGAATCTGCTGCGGGAACATTACCGCACCGCGTATTTCTTTGGCAGCCATGCCTTGCAACAAACCGATACGGTACGCATCGAGCTCAAACACATTTACCGCCAATCGGACGAGCATTTTATTGCCTTGCTCAACAAGGTGCGCGACAATAGGATCGATGACGAAGTGTTGTCTATGCTCAATAGCCGCTACATCCCCAATTTTCAGCCCAAAGAAGAGGATGCTTACATTACCCTCACCGCCCACAACGCTTCGGCCCGGGAAATCAATAGCCACAAATTAGCCGAATTGCCGGCTAAAGTGCAACAGTTCAGCGCCAGCGTGACTGGCGATTTTCCCAGTTTTTCTTATCCCACGGACGAAGTGCTGGAGTTCAAAAAAGAGGCGCAGGTCATGTTTGTCAAAAACGACATTTCTCATGACAAGCGCTATTACAATGGCAAAATTGGCAAAATCACCAAAATTGATGACGGCATCATTTACGTCAAATGCCCCGGCGATTACCTGGAAATTGAGGTTAAACCCGATGAGTGGAAAAATGTAAAATACTCCCTGGAGGAAGAAACTAAAGAAGTTAAAGAAGACACCGTTGGTACGTTTACCCAATATCCCCTCAAATTAGCCTGGGCCATTACCATCCACAAAAGCCAGGGCCTGACCTTTGAACGCGCCGTTATTGATGCCCAGGCTGCCTTTGCGCATGGGCAAGTGTACGTGGCACTCAGTCGTTGCAAAAGTTTTGAGGGCATTGTGCTGCATTCGAAGATTGGCCAATCGAGTGTACGCACGGATACAGTGGTTAAAAACTACACCGAAGAGGCCGATAAAAACGCCCCGGATGAAGCGCATTTGACCCAATCCAAGGTTGAGTTCCAACAAACCTTGATCCGAGAATTGTTTGATTTTTCGGCGTTCAAGCGCCATTTGGAACACGCCAGACGCACTTTTTTAGGGCACAGCAACACACTGTCGTCCGATACAGTGGCCCAATTCCAGGCGGTGGAAGAACAAGCACAGGCTGAAATCATCAGCGTTGCCCAGAAGTTTAGACCCCAAATGGACATGTATTTCCTGCAAGGAGGCTTGCCCGAGGAAAACACCGAGTTGCAACAGCGCATCCAAAAAGCCAGTGTATATTTTGAAGACAAAGTGGGCGCAGTGATTTTGCCCCTTTTGAAAAATATTCCCCTCATCACTGACAACAAAGCGGTCGAAAAATTGGCGGTGGAAGCATTAGGCGACTTGTTCAAAGACCTCTTCATCAAAACGGCTTGTTTTACCAAAAGTAAAACCTCCTTTGTGGCCCAGCAATATTTACAGACCAAAGCCAACGCCGAAATTGACTTCCTGCGTACCCCCACCAAACCGGCGGTGAACAAGCGGAGTGCAGCCATCAATACCCCCCACCCAGTGTTGTACCATACCTTGAGCAAATGGCGCGAAGACATGGCGGCGGCTTATGAAATAGAACCCTATGACGTACTGCCCAGCAAATCCCTGCAACTCATGGTACAATTGCTGCCCACCAGCACTGCGGCTTTAAAGAAGGTCAAAGGTTTTGGTCAGGCTAGAATCAAGCAGTTTGGTACGGAGTTGTTGTCCATCATCAAGCAATATGTGGAAGTAAACGAGTTGCAGGAAATGCAATTGTTTTTGCCAGACATAGAGGTGCCCATTAAACCCCCTAAGCCAGACACGAAGTTGTTGAGTTTTGAATTGTACAAGGCGGGCAAAACGGTAGCAGAGATTGCCCTCGAACGGAGTTTAGCCCCCACAACCATCGAAGGCCACCTGGCGCATTACGTGGGAACGGGCGAACTTGATGTGCTGGATTTTGTGGAACAAACTAAAATTCAGCCAATTATTGAATGTTTTCAAGCAAGTGAAACCGGATTTTTAAACGAGGCAAAAGCGGCCTTGGGCGATGATTTTTCGTATACGGAAATTCGGATGGTACAGAAGTTTTTTGAACGCTTGGTGGAACAGGGAGAAATTGAAAAATAAAATAAAAAAAAGCGGCTTTCCAATTACCTTTTGCCAATCGGCTGCAATACACCTCTGAAAACCAAATAAAATAAAAATAAGCGCTTCATTGTTTACTTTTGAGTCAAGTGGTACCTTATACTGCTATCGTACAATGAGTTTAACCTGGAGCGATTGGTTTTCACGTGATTCTGCGAGCACTCGTTTTGCTACGCACGAAGCCCTGTTTGAAGGACTAAAAAAAGAGGACAATGCGGCCATTTTATACGCCCAAATCAAGGTACTGCCGAGTGTCAAGAAATTGACGAAAGATTACGGTTTGCCTTTAGAGCAAGTTGATGATATTTTAAACCAAAGTACCCTCATCCTGCTGCGTAAAATTGGCGATGGCTCCTATCAGTTTCAAAACTACGCCCCAACAACTTATTTGATTGAAATTGCCCGCCGAGTAGCCTTGATGGCAACCCGGGCTTTGAAAAAAACAACCAAACCCCTCGACAACATCCCGGAAACGAGTGACCCTGATTTTGAGGCTTTGCTGCGCCACAGTGAAGCCGCAGAAACGGTCAATTTGTTGCTGGGTAAAATGGGCGACCCCTGTGAACAGGTGATTCGTTTGCACCACATCGACGGGCTCAGCGATGAAGAAGTGGTGCAACAACAGCTGACCAAATACTTAAGCCCGGATAGTTTAAAAAACAAACGCAGTGATTGCATGAAAAAACTGGTACTAATTGCGCAACAATGGAAGACCTCGACAAATATCTGAGCGGTGAAATGAATGATGCAGAACGCCAGCGCTTTGAGGCCAAACTGGCAACAGATGAGGACTTGAACACTTTGCAAGACCTGCGCCTGGGTTTGAAACATTTACATTTGAAGAAAAAAACCGGCGAGGTGGCGATTTTGCGCCAACAATGGAGAAAAAAACAAATTCAAAAGAACTGGTTGCGTTGGGGTTTTCTGATTGGGATCAGCTTGCTGGGCGTTTTTATTGGCTATAAAAAGTATTTTTCAAGCACTGCACCAGCAGAAAAAACAGTACCCGAACGTCAAGGTGAAGAAGTTGTGCCTGGCCTTAAAGAATCAGGCAACACCAAAAAAGAATCGGAAACAAAAACAAAACGTAAATACACTGGCCCAATTGCCGATGGTGGGGTAGTGGATCACTTTGATGTGGAGACCGGCTCAACCATGCGCGGCGTGTACGAGGATTTAGATTCACTCAGTTTGCAAGTTCTTGATACCTTGATCATCTATACGATGCAGTTACCTCCACTTTCAAAGCACGAAAATTGGAACAAGGCATTGGAACAACTCATTGGAGGTAAGCCCCAATTGGCCAAGTCTTATATTTTTGAACTGGAAAAAACGGATGCACAGGAGGCCAGATGGTTGTTGGCGGTGGCTTTACTGGCAGAAGGAAGAAATGATGAATCCTTAGAAATTTTGCAAACCATCGCCCAGAAACCTGAGCACCCCAGATCAAGTGTAGCTGCCCGTGCACTTGATCTGTTGGAAAATTGATTCCCAGCATTTGATGGGCATTTAAACCCAATACAGATGAAACGAACTTCCATTTATTGGTCCTTTTTAATTCAAATTCTATTCTTTATTGGCAATGGCCCCATTGCCGCTCAATCGGTGCAGGACTTGCAAACTTCTTTCGACGCGTCCAGATCTAAAGGCGACATCAAGGCTGCAGTCCCCTTTGCAGAAAAAATAATTCTTGTTTTGGAACAGCAGCGAATAACGGATACCACCATATATATCAAAAAATTGCTGCAATTGAGTCGGACATACCTCAATGCATCGCGTTCGGAAGAAGCAGAAAAATGCAGTTTGAAAGCCCTTGCTGTAGCTCGTCCAAATGATCCCCAATACGCAGATGCACTCATTGAATGGTCTGCATCCATTGGCTCACAAGGGGAGTATGAACGCGCAGATTCTATTGCACAACTAGCCATCGACCTACGGAAAATATTATTGGGGAAAGACAACATCCACTATTGTGGCGCACTGCTTGCCGCAGGTGCCTGGCAATTTCAAGGGGGATATACCACTAAAGCGATCAATACTTTGGAGGAATGCCGTTCTTTGTGGAAAAAAAATAATTTCGATAAACCCAATGGGTTAGTCGAAACATTAAACTATTTAGGATCATGTTATTATACGGTAGGGAAATCTACTGAAGCTGAAATGTGTTTTAAGGAGGCACTTGCGGTAAGAGCTTCATTTTCAGGAATGAATAATAATTATTTTGAAGATAAAATTGCCTTTGTTGAAAAATCAAACCTGGCATTGATTTTAATTGATAACGGGCGATACACTGAAGCGGATGAAATATTGTCCACAATTGAATCGAATCTATTTGAAGAAGGGCTATGGGAGGATGTAGCCTATTCGGATATTTATGCCTTAAAAGCCAAGTTGTTGAGTGCGGTCAATAAAAATGAAGAAGCGATAGCAGCGGCAAAAAAAGGCAAGGCAATGGTAATAAAGGCTTTTGGCCCGAATAACCCCTATGTATTTCAATATGACAACTTGATGGGCATGGACCTCATCCAATTGGGGAAACCAGCGGAAGCAATAGCCCTATATCGTGCATCTTTAGATTCAATGAAGGTTTTGGGTGGTGAAAATTGGGTGGAGTACGCTGGAATGACAGCTGTGTTACCCGTTTGTTATATCAATCAGCACGATTACAATAAGGCTATTGAGCTGTATTTGGAATCCGTTGCCTACTATGAAAGTTTAGGAGAAGGATATGAACTGGACCTGAAACAAATGTATTTTGGTTTAGTAGAAGCTTACATGTACACCAAGAATTATGCTGAAAGCGCTAAATATTTAGAAAAATTCAAAAGCATTTTAGTCCCAGACAACATCATGGATAGGGGGGCTAGAATTTTACAAGCTAAATTGGCTTATTTTGGGAAAAACTATGCAAGCGTTACCCCCGATGTTAACAATTACGTCCAGACATTGACGAAGCAAATCAGCGCTGAAATATTCTTGTTTGATGACCAGAAACGGCAAAGCCAGGCGAAGGATTTGCAATCTGTCACCAACGATTTGTGTGCGTTTATTCAGGCCGATGCCCTCCAAAAAAAAATGCCCAAATTAATCGAAATAGCAATTGATTTTCAGTTGTTTACAAAGTCGATATTGCTTACAGCTACACAAAAAATCCGTGCGGATATCCTCAACGGAAATGATCAAACCCAAAAACAAAGTTACGCCAAGTGGATCAACCAAAAGGAAGAATTGGCTTACTATTATACTTTCCCCAAAGCCGAACTTGTGGATCAAAACATTGATCTTGCTCAACTTGAAGCGCGTGCCGATTCGTTGGAAAAGGTTCTTGCCCGAAACAATGCAGCGTACAACAATACTACAAAAAACCTGGCCACCAATTGGCAAACCATCCGGCTTGCCCTTCGCCCAGGAGAGGCTGCGTTGGAAATTGTACGTTATCAAGGGCAACTTCAGGAGTTATCTGATGAGGTACACTATGCCATATTTATACTCAGCCCTGAACTTACTGAACCTGTAGTCTTGTTCATTCAAGATGGTGAGGAGCTTGAACAGGTGTTACTCGAAAAACACCTCTCGGCCTGCATCAGTGCTCAATCAACGGCTCCAGGTAGTGACTTGTACAACGCGGTATGGAAAAACATCGAGCCGTATGTAAAAAATGCCAAGACCATTTTTGTGGCTGCGGATGGCTGCTTTCACAAGATCAACTTTGCCTCTTTGCGCCAGCCCGACAATACCTACCTTGCTGATCGGTACAGCTTTCAGCCCGTATTTTCACTGAAGGACATTTTGAAAGAACCGGGCACTGTTGTAGCATCGCGCAGTGCTTTTTTATTGGGCAACCCTACTTTTTCGTCAGAAAAAAATACGGATGCAAATACGGCAAGTCGTAGTCGCGCGATTGAAGACACAGCTGTAGATACAATGGATTATGCAGTATACAATCCCTTGGGCATACTCCGTGATCTCAACGCTACCCGTGGCATCGAACTGAAGTCACTTCCCGGTAGCCAAAAAGAAGTAGACGACCTTTCGGCGTTGTTGCAGCGCAACGGCTGGCAAACTACCCTCTACACAGGCACTAAGGCCAGAGAGGAAGAGGTAAAATCTTTGCGCAGTCCTAGGATAATGCACCTGGCAACCCATGGCTATTTTTTAGCCAATGAACGAGCCGGCACCGCTGGATTGAGTCGGGAAACAGTCGTGCGCAATCCCTTGCTGCGCTCCATGTTGTTTTTTGCCGGAGCACAAAATACCCTGGATAAAAAACCCCTGGATCAAAAAGATGATGGCATCCTCACGGCATATGAAGTGCAAAACATGAATCTGGACGGCACCGAATTGGTGGTGCTGTCGGCCTGCAAAACCGGACAAGGCAAGGTGCAAAACGGTGAAGGTGTGTATGGCCTGCAACGCGCCCTCCGCATTGCGGGTGCCCAAAACCTTCTGCTTTCCCTTTGGGACGTTGACGACGAAGTAGGCCGTACGTTTATGCAAACATTTTATGAACAATGGCTAGGTGGAAAATCCAAACCCGAAGCTTTCCGTTATACTCAACTGGCGATAAAAGCAAAATATCCACATCCTTTTTATTGGGCAGGATTTATTTTAATTGGAAATTAAATAACTGACAATCAGTTAGTATAAGAGCCTGTTTGGAGTAATGCCCAAACAGGCTCTTATTTTTTTTGAAAAAAACTTCATTTTCCGATTACCTCCACTTACCTGCCTGCAATACACTCCCAAACGCCCACAAAAACGGCGCTGCCAATTTTCAAACCCAATAATTCAACAACCATGAAAAAGACATCTTTTATCCCTGTGTTTTGCCTGATCATTGTTCTTTTTGGAGCATCGACTGCTCAAGCGCAAAATCCCTTGATTTTCCCTAATACGATAGGCAGGAAAATCAGCTTTTGGAACAGTGGACCCAACAATGAATATGGAATTGGTCTCAATTATGGGATCATGCAGTTGTATACAGCAGGACAAGATAAAATTGCCATGGGCTACGGCAATTCGGCAAATTTTAAAGAGACCATTCGTTTTATGACTGGTCCTGGTCAGATCGGATTTCAGAATACTTTGGGGGGCAAGATCAGTTTTTGGAACAGTGGCCCGGACAATGATTTTGGCATCGGGATCAGCACAGGTGTAATGCAATTGTACACTGCTGGAAAAGACAAAATTGCTTTTGGTTACGGAAACTCTACCAATTTTGTAGAAACCATGTCTTTCCTGACAGGAACCGGGCAACTTGGGCTTGGTACAAAAACACCTACCGCAAAACTTACACTCGTTTCGACTCAAACTGGTGCTGCCGACAACACCATGACGATAGCTAACTTTTCGATTGGCCCAAATACGAGCCACGTGCATTGGGGACTTTCAGGTGATTGGTACATCCGTAGCGCAGCTGCGAATGGCAAGGTCATTTTGCAAGACAAAGGAGGTGAGGTCGGCATTGGCACAACCAATACTGCCGGGTACAAACTTGCCGTAAATGGAAAGGTTCGCGCTACCGAAATCCGCGTAGAAACAGGCTGGGCCGATTACGTTTTTGCCCCTGAGTACAAACTGCGCCCACTCGAAGAAGTAGAAAGTTTCATCAAAGCCAACCAGCACTTGCCAGAAATTCAACCCGCTTCCGAGATTCAAGCCAATGGATTGGATGTAGCCGCTACAACCACCAAGATGATGGCCAAAATTGAAGAACTGACTTTGTACCTCATCGAAATGAAGAAAGAAAACGACGCGCTGAAGCAACGGGTAAACACTTTAGAAAACAAACAATAATCGGAGCTACAGCTGGTAACGCTCCAAACCACTCCACCTCTTAAAGCTTACAACCATGAAAAAGCAATTGTTTGTGCTCTCCATCAGCTTCCTGTTGTGCGCCCTTCATTTGGGCGCACAAGCGGTAACCCCTGAAACCGCCAAAACCGTAGCGCTACACTTCTTTAATGCCCGCAGTGTGCAAGCTACTGCTGATATGAAGCTGCTTGATCAAAACAGCACTGAAGCATCTTACTTCATCTTCGAACCTACCGATGGGCAAGGGTTTGTACTCGTGTCTTCCCAACGCAGTTTGGCTCCAGTTTTGGCTTATTCCATGACGCAAAAGTTTGACCTCCAGGGTGCGCCTGACAACCTCAAATCCTGGTTGGGCAATTACGACCAACAAATCAAAATGGCTGCAACTGGTCGCAATCGGGTTGACCGCAAGATTGAAGAACAGTGGAGCAGCCTGAGCACTGGTGTACAAATGGAACTAAGAGGGGCCAGAACCGCAGGGCCGCTCCTCACCACCAGTTGGGGACAGTCTCCTTTGTACAACCAGCTTTGCCCTAAAAACGGCATGGGGCAGCAAGCCGTAACCGGCTGCGTGGCTACCGCAATGGCACAAATTATGAAGTACTGGAGCTACCCCACAGTTGGACAAGGTGGAACCGCAGTTGACGATGATACCGATGGAACTGATGGCATTTCAGGCGTATTTTCTGCCAACATCAGTGGTACTGTGTACAATTGGAACAACATGCCCGATGTGATTGATGCCAATCAGTGGGCCTCGATAGCCCAGTTGATGCGTGATGCTGGAATCAGTGTAGGTATGGATTACGGAATAAAAGAAAGTGGAGCACCTAGTGAAGAAGTACCCGGAGCCATGCAGCGGTTTTTTGGCTACCAAAAAAGCCAACTGCTGAGCCGAGACGATTTTGACGATGATCAGTGGGAAGATCTGTTGCGCAATTCTCTCAACAACGGTGTCCCTATCTATTACGCTGGTTCCAGAAAAGATGAAAAGGGCAAAACCCGCTCGCATGCCTGGGTATGTGATGGCTACAATGAGCGTTTTTTTCACATGAACTGGGGCTGGGATGGCTCCCGGCAAGATATTTGGTTTCTCCTGGACTTCTTGAATGGCAAAGAAACATCTCCTTACCACTACAATCAAAGAGCCATTCTGGGGATTGTTCCTCCAGGTTGTAAGCCCAATCATTTTTCCAGTGGCGTAGCCATTGCCAATGTTCAGGTAGCCCATTGGATTCATGCCAACTCAACTGTTGCCCCACTGCCGGGCGTAAAAGTAGTATTTGATGCCCATGATGAAATTACATTGTTGCCTGGTTTTA
This sequence comes from Haliscomenobacter sp., assembly GCF_016718685.1. Taxonomy (GTDB): domain Bacteria; phylum Bacteroidota; class Bacteroidia; order Chitinophagales; family Saprospiraceae; genus Haliscomenobacter. The sequence goes on from NZ_JADKCX010000054.1 coordinate 10,479, forward strand.
CGGCAGTAGAAGGCAGCAATTTTACGGCACTGATCGAAGGTTGCGGCGGCAACAATGCCCAAAGCAATGAGGCAGAAGAACTGTCAATTACTGCCCCCTCCAAGGAATTGCCCAGCGCCGATGCCGCAGAAACCAACGCCAAGAAAAAGGCATTTAGTGTAGCTCCCAATCCTTTCTCAGGGAGTACGATTGTTACTTATATCTTGGAAAACGAACAACTCGTATCGGCGCAATTGTTGGATATAAGCGGAAGGCTGATGGCCAGCCCCATTTCTCGCCAAACCCAGGTTGCTGGAGAACATCAATTTACGATGAACGCAAATGAGCTTCCCAATGGTCTCTACTTTTTAGTGTTGCAGACTGGTGCAAAAAGACAAATCCAACGGGTCGTGCTCGCCAAATAATCGATTATTTAAAACGATGTTAAACCCATTTGTTCAAAAAAAAAGCCGAAGGCAGCATTAATTGCCTTCGGCTTTTTTATTTAAAACTTCAAGGTCGCTGGCAAATACTTCGCGATCAAATCCTCATAATAAGGCTTCAATTCCTTTACATTGGGTGGAACGGGCGCCTTCGAGTACAAGTCGTAAGGATTGAACAGCTTGACGTATTCGAACATTTCGCGATCGTAATCATCCATCAGGTGCTCGTACGCATGTTCGCGGTGCTGGGCGTAGAAGGAGTGATAACGGATCATGTACAGTGCAGAATCGGGCAAGTGATCTTTCACCATGTGGTACAAGTATTCGTCGTGACCCCAGGACATGTGTACGTTGCGTAGGCCACAATTGGGGGTGTAGACACCGTAAGTGGTGTTGTATCGCTCGTCCTGACTATCCGGGTTGAGTTCAAAAAACTCAGGATAAACAATCTTGTCCGAATGTTTGCAGCCTACCGGGAAGGTATCACCAACCACTGCCCATTGGGGCTCGCCAAACAAACACAACACCTTGCCCATATCGTGCAACAAGCCCGTGAGCACAAACCAGTCCGGATGGCCATCGGCGCGGATGGCTTCGGAGGTTTGTAACAAGTGTTGAAGCTGATCAAGATCGGTATCCGGGTCAGAGTCGTCAACGAGGGTATTTAAAAAGTTGAAAGCATCCCAAACCGGCATTTCTTTTTTGTCAAGCTTGAGGAATTCGGCCTCTTTTTGCAGGACAAAATCGTAGGTCTGGTAGGTATGGTTCAAGCGGTAGAATTCCTTCACCGTATCTCGCTTTGGATCGTCGTAATTCCGAAATTCCTCCTTGGCTTTAGCCGGGGTGTTGGGTTCCGGGTAACGGAGTAGAACGTCGTCCTCCCACTCGTCGAGGCTGCCCAAAGGCGCGTTGTTATCGAAATCTTGGTTCATTTTTTCAATTTTTTTGCGAAAAAATAAAGGTTTATTGCCCACCTACGGCGGATTTTCAATAGATAAAAGTAAAAGTAAGCACAATTACCAAAAGACCGTATAAAGTGCAGCTAAAATCCCGCAGATCAGGATTGAAAGTACCGCAAAAGTGCCCGTGACCTTGAACATTTTGGGATCCAGGTCCAATCCTTTGGGGTTGTGGACACTTTTTTTATCCAAGAGGGAAACCACCACCATAACGGCGACCAGAATCAAAAAAGCCCAACCCGTGCGGTGCAAAAACGGCATGGGGGTGCTGGGGATCAATTTAAACGCAACCGCCACGGGGATCGATATGGCTGCAGCAATAATCGCCGCAGTGGAAGTTGTACGTTTCCAAAACATGCCCAGGAAAAACAGCGCAAAGGCGCCCGGAGTCAGGTAATTGGAATATTCCTGAATGAATTGATAGGCCTGCTCCAATTGCCGCAATTGGGGCGTGATGCACAAAGCAATCGCGAATGCCCCCCATACGGCCAATCGGCCAATCCACACGGTTTGTTTTTCGCTGGCCTCAGGGCGCAGGACTTTTTTGTAAATGTCCAAACTAATAATGGTCGCGATACTGTTGCATTTCCCGGCCAGGGAAGCGACGATGGCCGCGGTAAGCGCTGCAAAAGCCAGGCCTTTCAACCCCATGGGCAACAAGTTCATCAGGGTAGGGTAGGCTCGATCAGGCTTAATTTCACCGGCAGGACCCAGCAATTCTTGTTGGAAATAGCCATTTTGATGCAGCACATACACCGCGATGCCTGGAATGACACAGATGAGGGGAATCAGCAATTTTAAAAAAGCCGCAAACAAAATCCCCGAGCGTGCGGTAGCCAAATCTGCCCCCAAGGCCCGTTGAACAATGTATTGGTTACAACCCCAATAGTTGAGGTTGTTGATCCACATACCGCCAAATAAAACCGCCATGCCCGGAAGTTCGTAATAGTATTTGTGGCCTTCGGCAAAAATCATATGAAAGTGGTCGTCGGCATTGCTGCGCAAAAAGCCAAGGCCATCGATTACCCCGGAACCACCAAAATGATCAGAAACCATGTTCAAGGCCAAATAAGTGACCACTAAGCCGCCCATCACCAGGACGACTACCTGGACGATATCGGTGTAGCCAATCACTTTCATGCCCCCCAGTGTGATGAAGATGGCAAAAATAGCTAGCCCGAGCATGCAGTATAAAAACGGTACCCCCGAAATACTTTCTACCGCCAGGGCACCTAGATAAAGGATGGAGGTGAGGTTGACAAATACGTACAACAGCAGCCAAAATACCGCCATAATCGTGGCCACCGTATCGTTGTAGCGTTGGGATAAAAACTGCGGCATGGTGTAAATTTTATTCTTCAAATAAATCGGAATAAAAAATACGGCCACAATGATCAGGGTTGCTGCCGACATCCATTCGTAGGAGGAAATGGCCAGGCCCATGGCAAAACCAGAGCCCGACATGCCGATGAAGTGCTCTGCCGAGATGTTCGATGCAATCAAAGAGGCACCAATGGCCCACCAGGTGAGGGAACCTTCGGCCAGAAAAAAATCTTTGGTGTCGGTTTCATTGGCTTTTTTGCGGTGATAAATCCAGTACCCGTACAGGGATACCGAGACCAGATACACCAGGAAAACCAGGTAATCCAGGTAATGTAGTTGGTTCGTCATTTTGCTTGCGATTGATCTTTAGGTGTAAAAAATAGTGGGTGTTTAATGTTTTTAAACCGGAATTCAGTTGCAGTAAATGTCGTTTTTTTCCTCCAGAACAAAAATTTTGCACAAGCTTTTAATTTAACTACCTTTACTAGGTTATTACACTGCGTTAAGAGCCTGCACACAAGTCATAATTGGAGACCTTCGAAAATCAGCAATATTTAAACCAGGGTTTACTTTAATTTTATCGCTATGCAAGGCAAGGTTTTGGCAGTATGGTTCAGCGCGTTGGCTTTGATGCTGACGACCGCACTCACCGCTCAAGAGCGGTTGAACAATGCCACTGTGTCCACACGTTGGGCAACAATAACTTCGGAAAAACTACCACGTTTCTCTCTCAAAAGAACCTTACAGGAGGATCGGCTGAAACCCGGCAACCGTTTTGCGGCACCTTTGTCGGTTGACTTGGGGCTGGATAATGCTGGCGCTTGGGAAAGTACCAGCGAAGGCAACAAAGTCTGGAGAATGAAAGTACAGTCAAAAGACGCTTTGGGATTGATGTTGCTGTTTGACGACTTTTTCATCCCGCCTGGAGCTATACTCAATGTGTATCATGCTGACGGTCAATTGATGGACACGTACAATGGTTTGGACAACCAAAGCAATGGCAAATTCCTGGTGGGTCTGGTACGTGGAGAAACTGCACAATTGGAATACATCGAACCGCGAGATAACATTGGACAAGGGCGTTTACATTTGTTTCGAGTGGATCACGCTTACCACCGTGAAAATTTGCGCGCAGCTAATTTTGCAGTTTCTGGAAAATTGAGCAACGAGATCGAGCTTGGTTTTGGCGCTTCAGACCCCTGCAATGTCAATATAGCCTGTGCTGATAGCGCTGAATTTGCAAAAGAAAAACGGGCAGTTTGCCGGATCGTGGTGGTGGTCAAGGAGGGAACCGGGGTTTGTACCGGCAACCTCATCAACAATACCAAACAGGATGGAAGACCCTTGCTGCTCACCGCTTTCCATTGCCAGGATGGCTTCAATCCGCTGTACGACCTGTGGCGGTTTGACTTCAATTATGAAAGCAAAACTTGCGACAACCCCGGTAAGGAGCCGCAGTGGCAGACCATTCTGGGTGCCAAACTACTCGCTGGTCGCCAAATGAGCGACTTTTTGCTGTTGGAACTTTCGAATAGTATTCCTCAATCTTTCAAGGCTTATTTTTTGGGCTGGGATCGTCAACCTGCTGCTCCTACCCAGGCTGCCTTCATCCACCACCCCCAAGGGGACATCAAAAAAATATCGCTGGATACCGACCCGCTGATCGTGAACCCCAATGCCATTACCTGGAACAATAAGGTCATTACGCCAGCCAATTTTCACCTGCGCATGGGCATCGATAAGGGTAGTTTTAAGGTAGGTTCTTCGGGCAGCGCACTGCTCAATGAAAAGAAAAGAGTAGTGGGGCAGCTGCACGGTGGCTTGGATACCTGTGTCAATCCCATTGGTTACTTTGGTCGCCTGAATGTATCCTGGGACGGGGCTGAATCGGCTGAAGGCCGCTTAAAAGATTGGTTGGATTCGGCTGATACCCAGGCTGACACCCTTGATGGGATCGAAAACCCGGTAAAAGGTGGAGGTACCGTGAGCGGCAGCATCAAAACCGAAAAAGGGACTGGAATTGCCAATGTGCGGGTTCAGTTGTTGGGTACGAATGGGGCTACCATCACTACGCTGACCGATGAGCTGGGTAACTTTTCCATTGACAATGTACCTTTGTCAGAAACTTACGAAATTGGCGCAGGCAAAGCCGATCTTTATGAGAATGGACTTTCTACGCTGGACATGATTCGGGTGCAAAAACACATCTTGAATCTGGAAGCATTAGCTACCCCTTTCCAAATGATTGCGGCTGATGTCAATAATTCGGGCACAATCAGTACCCTGGATTTGATTCAAATGCGCAAGGTGATCCTCAACCTTGAAACCAAGTTCAGTTCGCCCGTGTGGATGTTTGTTCCCGCTGAAAAGAATTTTCAAGACCCCAAGAACCCCTTTAAAGGACTGGCTTCGGGGATATACACGATACCAGGCCTGACCAATAAGGTGATGAACTTTAACTTCACCGGAATTAAGTTTGGCGACATCAATGGCAGTGTGGATTATACGTATTGATTGTGGAAACAAACCGGTTGCCGAGCCTCACTTTGACTTCGCTCAGTGCCCGGCCCGGCGACCGGTTTGTTTCCACAATCAATGCTGTTTCACAATACTCAGTGCTTTGCTGTTACCTTGAGCGGAGACAACCTGTACCCAATATTGCCCGCTTGGCAGTTCAAGACCCAACTGGATATTGCCATTTCCTGCTGGTAAGGCATGACGCTCCATCAGGCGTCCCATAAGATCATATACCCGGAGTTCTCCCGCCTGAGCAGGTTCTTGCCAACTGTATTCCAAACGCAGGGTTTGTATAAAAGGGTTCGGACTGGCCTTGAGGGTAAGTGGAAGCACGACCATATCCTTTAAACCCGTGGTAAAGCCATCTGGACGCAATTTGACATTTAAAACGGTGACTTTTCCATTTTCCAGGGTCGCGGACAAGGTGTCTGACTGGTAGCCTTCCTTGTAAAATACGACGCGGTAAACACCGCTTTGAGCCAGCCCCGTGGCATAATTACCTGAAGTTTTGGAGAATTCCTGGTTGATTTGTGGAGCTAAAATCTGGATTTCCACATCGCCAACGGGATTATTGTTGTTGGCGTCGGTGATCAGCCCCTCTAAAAAACAGGCCTTTTGATAAGTGGGCCGAAAAACCCAAAGCCCAGACTGGATATCAGAAGCGATAAGCAAGCCACTGGGAAAATAGGGGTAAATCCCCCAAACTCCGTTGAAACCTCCATCTGGACCAAGGTAGGTATCGTAACTCCCTACTTCAACCAGGTTCGAAGGGCGACTGGCATCGATAATTTTCACTCCATCGGTGTAATAAGCCGTAGGTAGAAAACCCTTGAGGTAGTGGGTATTGTGTGGAACGACGCCACGACCACGGGTAGCCGCAGCGGTGAATACATCCAACAATTCAACGTTGTTCAGGTCACGCACGTCATAGGCATCAATACTGGCATTGGCGCGTTCGTCGGTAGTAAACAGGTATTTCCCATCATCCGATGGCCAGCTATTGTGGGTAAAGCGTGAGGTAGTGGTGATTGAATTGAGGATGACTGGCTTTTTTTTATCGGCCACATTGACTATGGTTACATTACCCTCATAGATGTTGGAACTCCATACGGTATCTCCCCGGGCGTAGTTGTCGTGAGAATAACCCGTTTTTATTGCGCCAAGATAACGTGGGGATTCCGGGTTGGGCTTGAGGTCGTACATCACCACCGCACCTCGATTGACATTACAGCCCGAAAGGTACATGATTCCATTTTCGTCGATCCAAATGGTGTGGCAGCGTTCAATCAAACCGGGATTGAGCGGATCGATTGGCGCCTGTGGTTTGAGGTAGTTCCAGGTTATTTTTTCTGGTGCCTCTTTCATGTTGATGATCAACAGGCCGTCGGGGGCACTGTCGATGGTGACGTAGACGTAGTCTTTCCATGATTTCATTTCCCGCCAGATGCTTGGAGTACCGCCAATAAAGGCTACTTTTTTGGGCTTCGTTGGGTCAACCAATGAGTAGATGGCTGTGCCAATTCTGGTACCCAAAATGGCGTACTCACGGCCTTGGCCATCCACATGTCCCCAGATGGCGCTGTATAAATTTTGGGAATACTCATCTACGTTGGCCAACAACTCCATATTGAAGTTGGGCTGTTGGGACTGGGCGAATCCACATGGTTTCAACCCAAAGATAAAACCAATTAAAAGGAAATACTGGATGGTAAATGTATTAAGCGGGTGCTTCATGATGGTCATTTTTCAAAAACTTGTTCGATGTTCAGTCCTTCAACTGCTTCCAAATTGAGGGCTTCCTCCAGTCGTAAACCAGCCACCCAGGCTTTTAGTTTGAACAAGGCATCGGCGGATTCACTTTTGGGAATGGCAACACGTACTTTCCCCAAATCGCCAAAATCTTGTTCCAACATGGGAAGTCCCAGCTTTTTAATGGCATTCATCACATTGCTCATGATGGCGTAGTCGAAGGTGATGGTGTAAAAATCCTCGACGGTTTTTTCAACTACCTCCGCTTTTTCCAAAGCAGCAGCAGCGCAGAGCCGGTAGGCATTGATGAGGCCTGAAGTGCCCAATAAAGTACCACCAAAATAACGTACCACGACAATGAATACATTGGTCAGCCCAAAACTGTCGATTTGACCAAGAATTGGGCGTCCCGCGGTGCCACTGGGTTCTCCATCGTCGTTGGCGCGGAAATTGTTTTTATCCATGCCCATCCTGAAGGCAAAACAATGGTGGGTAGCCTTGGGATGTTCCTTGCGCACGGCTTCCAGGTGTTGTTGCCACTCTTGCTCTGCATATACTGGAAAGGCATAACCAATGAATTTGCTGCCTCGATCCCTAAATTCGCCGATACTTGCTGCTTTGATGGTCAAATATTGATCACTCATTTTATAAAATTCACAAGCCATTAACAGGCATTGTCGCACAAGGTAATGATCTTTGTAACGCTCAAAAGGGGCGTCTGGATTAACTTTTGTGGGAATAAATGTGTAAGCTTCACGGCTATTCCAACTTCCAGTTTCCCAATTGATGGTTTGTTTAGCTGTATTTGTTTACTTTAGCGGCGGATTTTTATACCAATTGCAATGAGCACCCTAGCACAATTTGATGCCGTAATGGCGAAATGTAAGGAGATTTTTTTGAAAAAAACGCGTGATTATGGAACCGCCTGGCGGATCTTGCGCGCAGCTTCCCTTACGGATCAATTGTACATCAAAGCCAAGCGGATTCGTAATTTGGAAGAAACCCAAACCCAAAAAATTGCCGATTCCATTGATTCTGAATACCAAGGGATTGTCAACTACGCCATCATGGCCCTCATTCAATTGGAAGTGCCAGAGGAATTGGGGTAGATTTGGACATCGAAAAAGTAGAGGTACTCTACGATGCACAACTCCAGATCATTCGCGATTTATTGGAACGCAAAAACCACGATTATGGTGAAGCCTGGCGCGATATGCGCATGAGTTCTTTCACCGATATGATTTTGATGAAATTGCTGCGCATCAAACAGATTGAAGAAAACCAGGGCAAAACCCTGATTTCGGAGGGTTTGGATGCCAATTATCAGGATATTGTCAATTATGCGGTATTTGCTTTGATTAAAATTGGTTGAGAAGGTTGAGAAAGTTGAGAAGGTTGAGGCAGGCGAGACTGGCGATTTTGACGCCCTCTCAACCTTCTCAACTCCTCAACTTCTCAACCTTCTCAACTGAAAGTTCAATGACCATCTTTACACTTGTATTGTACGTAGCCATTGTTGCTGCGCTGTTCACTTTGGTCACCAAGTTTGTGCTCAAAAAAGTGAACAATCTTTTGGTGAGTTTCCTGCAACATTTTTGTGGGGTATTGTTCGTCTTTTCGGGGTTTGTCAAGGCCATCGATCCCTTGGGGACAGCCTACAAAATGGAGCAATATTTCGCCAAATTTGAAAGCACTTTTGAAGAAACCTGGGTTTCATTTATTGCGCCTTTGTTTCCCATGTTGACCAAGTACGTCAATGGTTTTTCGGTATTTATGATCGTGTTTGAAATCTTGCTGGGGCTGATGTTGATCATTGGTTCCAGTCGGCGTTTCACGGCCTGGGCTTTCTTTTTGTTGGTGTTGTTTTTTACCTTCCTTACCGGCTTCACTTACCTTACAGGGTTTGTTCCGCCCGAAGCCAACTTTTTTGCCTTTGGCAAATGGGGGCCTTTTGTGGAAACCAACATGCAGGTGACCGATTGTGGTTGTTTTGGGGATTTCCTCAAACTAAAGCCCAAAGTTTCCTTCCTGAAAGACCTATTCCTCTTGGTGCCCGCCTTGATTTTTACGGTTGGATTCCGCAACATGCACCAGTTGTTTACCGTCCCTGTGCGCAGCCTTATGAATGTAGCCACTGTTGTGGGCATCACCTTATATTGCTTCAATAACTACATTTGGGACATTCCCGCCATCAATTTCCGGCCGTTCAAACCGGGGGTTGACGTTGTGAAACAAAAAGAAGCAGAAGAAAAAGCCCTGCAAGACGTAAAGATCCTGGCGTACCGCCTGACCGAGAAAAAAACGGGCAAGGTAATCGAGGTGCCTTACGATCAGTTTTTGAAAGAGTTGGACAAATATCCTGGGGAAAAATACGAGTTCGATCAAGTGAAATCAGAACCCGCCATCCCGATCACCAAAATCAACGATTTTGACCTGACCGGCCCGGATGGCAGCAGCGTAACCGAAGATTGGAAAAGCATCAAAGGCTACCACTTCATGATTGTGGCGTATAAACTATATGGCCAAGAATCCGGCACCAGAACCGAGACTGTGCAGGATACCGTATTCAAAACCGGCCTTGATTCTACCCGCGTGGTAGATTCCATCGTCACTCGCGAGATTACGCACAAGTCCTACACCTGGGATGAGCACTACCTGGATAAGTGGAAAAAAGTGGTAGCGGAGATGACCAAAGCCAAAAAAGCAGATGTCATGGTTTATGCCATTACCAGCCCTTACGATCCAGCCATGATCGATGCATTTAAAGAAAAGACAGGCTTTAATTTCTTGACACTGCGCGCCGATGACATCTTGCTGAAGACCATCATTCGCTCCAATCCGGGGGTGCTGTTGTTCAAAGATGGGACGATTGTGGAGGATTGGCACATTCGGAAATTGCCGAGCTTTGAAGAGATCAAAGCGAATTATATGAAATAATCGGTAGGGGGAGTCTCCAAAGGACTCCCCCCAACGAGATGATTAAGCCCTCCCTGATCGATCAATCAAGGTCGCACTCGCTTGCTGCGTCCCATAAATCACCACATCCTGGATGTTGACGTGGGAAGGTTGTGTAGCCATATAAAAAATGGTATTGGCTACATCCGTCGAAGTCAGGGGTTGAAAGTCGTTGTAAATTTTTGCCCTTTCCGCATCGCCATCAAAGCGCACCAACGCAAACTCGGTTTCTTCCACGTGCCCGGGCGCAATTTGGCTGACCCGGATGTTGTATTTGTACAAATCCATCCGCATGGCACGGGTCAGCATATCTACTGCGGCTTTGCTGGCACAATACACATTCCCCATCGGGTAGGGTTCTTTCCCGGCAATCGAGCCCACGTTGATGATTTGCCCACGGTGTTGAGCCACCATGATTGGGCTGACGCAGCGGGTCAGGTAAAGCAAACCTTTAAGGTTGGTATCGATCATCTCTTCCCAATGCTCCAGGGATCCTTCCTGAATTTCGGATAGTCCTTTGGCTTTGCCTGCGTTGTTGAGCAACAAATCGATGCTCCGCCATTCTTCTGGCAACCCATTGATAGCCGCGGATACACTGGCGTAATCGCGTACATCGAATACCAAACCGAGTACATCCGTTCCCGCTTCAACCAATTCCTGCCTTACTGCTTCCAGCCTATCTTCACGGCGGCCAGTCAGGATCAATCGCCAGCCAGCTTGGGCGAATACTCTCGCGGTAGCCAATCCAATTCCCGAGGTAGCCCCGGTGATCAAAGCCGTTTTAGGTGGCGCTTTTTCCACCGGCTCTGCTACCTCTGGGGCTATTGCCACTGCCGCGGCTTCGGCTTCAAGCTGCGCTGCTTTGGCACGGAGTAACTCTTCTAAGCGCATGATGTTTTGCTTCAGCGCTTCGATGGTATCGTGTTCGCTGGAGAGCAAAGGAGAGAGGGTCGGAATGACCAACTCTTCGGCAACGACGGCAGGGATATCTTCGACCGGAGCTTCTTCAATGGGGACTTCCTCAACTGGAGCTTCCTCAACGGGTACTTCCTCCACTGGAATGTCAATCACCGGCGTTTCTTCAACCGGAATCTCGACAATCGGAACTTCTTCCACCACGGGTTCCACCACCGGCTCTATGCTCAATCCCCGGAAAGCGATCTCATTTTCGGGAGTTTGCAGCTCGGGGTTATTGGCAATGGCAGCCTCGTAATATTGCAGTGCTTTGGCTGCATCTCCGGCGGTATGATAAATCAAGGCCAGGTCGTAATTGGCGAAGGGGTGTTTGGACTGAATGGCCAAGGTTTGCAAAAAGTACTCCTCGGCTTTTTCGGTTTTGCCCATCACATCGGCCAAAATGGAGGCATACTGGTAATGTGCATCAGCGTTACCAGGATTGCGTTTGGCGGCTTTTTTGAAACAATTGGCAGCGTATTCCACTTCTTCGGGAAAGTTGGCTTGCAAGACAGTGCCCAGGCGATAAAAAACATCCGTGAAGTCGCCATTGATTTCCACCAATCGTTCATAGTACTTGCGTGCCGCATTAAAATCACCCTGGTGCTCGGCCAGTTCGCCCAAGAGGAAAAAGGCGGCTTCATGGTCGGGATCAATTTCCGTGGCCAGTGCCAACTGTTCGAGTGCACCGTTGAGGTCGCGGGTGTTTTGAGCCAAAATCAAGCCATAAAAATAGTGCAACTCTGCGCTACCCGGATAGGTTTTGATGGCTTGTTTCATAAAAGTGATGCCACTTTCCACCTGGCCAGAAGCGACCAATCCACGGGCCTGTCGAATTAGCTCGGTGACTTTGTCATCGGGTTCATCCTCCTCTTCATCGTCGTCGGCGAGCGGTGTAGCTGCCTCGTTGCTTGTGTCAGGAGCATCTTGGGTCTCTTCCAGCGATTCCGCGATGTTGAGGGTATCGGTTGCGGTATCCTCCGCAAGGGTTGAGATTACATCTTCAGCAACTGCATCCAGAGCCGGAATTTCCAGGGGGACTTCTTCTTCCAATAAAGTTGCATGTTCAGCGATAACCACACCCAGGTCTTCCAGGTTTTCGGCCAATTCCTCACCACTCCATTCCTGTGATTCAGCGACCACTTCAAGTGGCACGTTTTCTTCAAGTGGTGCAATGGGTTCTTCAGGTGTCACGGTTTCTACGGGTGGTTGGAACATTTCTCCCGTTGTGATTTCTTCGACTCCAGGTTCAAGCGATTCAGTTGATTTAACCACCGCAGGAGCTTCACCAACGATGAATGACAACTGAGGGGCTTTTGCCTGTAAGGCGGCCCATTCCGATGAGTCCTCTACAAAATCAAAGAAGGCCTTGAGGTGATTTTCTATAAAATCGGTGTATTGAAAGTACTTAATGTTGCGCAATACCCGTAAAAATTCACTGGCTTCGCTGGATACCTGACGAAGGATGCGCAGGCTTTCGTTGAGGTCTTCTCGCTTATCCGGCTCACTCTCGGCTTCAAATTTGCGTTTTTGGCTGCGCAAATCGAGGTATTTGTTCTGCCAATAGTTGATGTACGGGATGATGTCTCCGATTCTTTCAAACTTGGTGGGGGTATTTACCCATTCACCTGTCGCGTCGTCTTTGGAACGGCCATCGATGACCACGGGCAAAATGTTTCCACTTTTTTGCTGCACCAGTTGCAGTGCACGGTTCATACAATGCTCTGAACGCAAAAAATTATCGCTGATGAGCAATAGAATGGTGCCATCAAAATCGCGCAGCTGTTCGGCTAGCGTCGCCTCATCTACATTTTTTCTGCAATAATAATGCGCAACACTGTAGCTGGTCTGACTCAAGGCGTTATACAGTACTTCTGCGACTGGTAAGTTGTCGATACAGTAGGCGAGGGCTATCTTTTTCGTTGCCATGATTTCGTTCGGTTTCAGGTTTGTTTGGTATTGAGACCCGTTTTCATTATTGCTGTACGGATTTATTTGACAAAAGTTGCAACATGAAACGGTTAAATTCTGCTTTAAATTGCTTGTGTTCGCTGGTTGCTGGCCCGGAAAACCCGGTGTGGATGCGTTGTACCCGATCATTTTTGTCGATGATGATCATGGTAGGGAAAGCCAATACCGCATTGAGCATTGGCAATACTTGAGATGCCTTGGCTTTGTCGTCGGAAGAGCCCGCCAGCAGCAGCTCGTAGTCCATCTTGAAATTGTCGCGGTATCGGCGCAAAGCGTCCATAGCTTTGTCCTTTTCTTTGTGGCGTTCAAATGCCAGGGCGATAATTTCTATCTCCTGCTCGGGGTGCTGTTTGAGGTAATCTACCAAAAACTCGGTTTCATCCCGGCAATTGGGACACCAGGTGCCCATGATTTGGATGATCTTGACCTTGTTTTTATAACGGGCCTCATTCAGACTGACCATTTTTCCTTCGGTATTTTCAAAAGAAAAATCAATTTTGCTGTAACCCGGTTTGAGATAGGTTAACGCATGTGCATCGGCCAGTTTTGCTTTGGGGTTGAACGTGGCCTCCCAGGAAGTTTGGTAATGATTTCCGGAGCGGAAAGAGCCAATCATACTGCTGTCTTTGGGGTTGATTTTTCCTTCAAACAAGTAAGCATGGCTGCCATCGAAGCAAGAAAGGTAGAGTTTATTGGCCTGCACGGTTCCTTCCAGATAACGATAATCACCGGTTTCGGTTAAAAATGTTCCGGTCAAATGGTTGCCTTCTTGTTTGAATTCACCAATGCCTTTGTATTCGTCTGGGGTTCCAATTTCAAAAGTGGCTTCCCAACGCCCGCTCACGTCCATCACGGGGTCTTTGCGCAAATTGGAAAAACGGTAATCGCGGCCGTGGCGGGCCAGGAAAGGGATGCGGTAGTTCTCCCTATTGCGTACCACCCATTCACCGTCGATGGCGTTTTCCAGAAAATAACCCTTGATGTAGGAGTCAAATACGGGAAAATCGATCATAATGGTATCCTTGGCCTGGCTTTTATCACGCCCGATTTTGATGTCATCTACCACGATACGTTCATCCCCATTGATGATTTCGATGTAAAAACTGTCGGCTGTGACGTAGATGACCTCAAAAGTGAAAGGAAGTTCGCCTTGGCTCACCTCTTCAAACTTGAGGTTGACTTTATCGGGCAGCGGCTCTCCACGTGGGTTGGGGTTGATCGGGTTGTTGTCGAGTTTGAGGACCGCCCGCCATTTGCCAGGGGGCAAACCCGTGTAGGGGTTTTCTGCGGAAAAAAAACAAGAATTTAAACCCAAAATCAAGGCAATTGACCCAAAAATATAGTTGATTTTCATGCTTAACTTTTTTCACCAGTGAAATAATGCTCTTTATACTTAAAAAGCACGTTGAAAGTTGTCAAACTGCCGTAAATTTTGGTAATGTACTGCTGTAGGTTTACTTTTTCGGTGTCGCTGAGTTGAGCATTGCTGTTGATGCGTTGTTCAAGCACCCGTAGACGGTCACGGGTCATGACAATTTTGTGAAAAAAATCTTCGATGGGCATTTCTTTGGCTTTGAGGCTTTTATCTGCGGGCTGTAGAATCAGGTTGCCACCTTCCCAACGGTCGCCTATCGCTACTTCCTCCATACCATCAAGGTGGGTGCGCAAGATTTTGATCAGCGATTTTTCAGCCGCACTAAAGGTAACCGGATCTTCGGCAGGAATGGCCTCCACAATGTCCATTTTCTCGTAATCTTTGCCAACTGTTTTGATGCCATAAATGGTAAAACAGATGTCGTAAGCAATGGCATGTAGGCGAATCACCACGCCATCGCCGAAAGCAGGGTGTTTTACACGGGAACCAATGCCAAGTAGCGTCTTTTCGTTCATTGTACTGTGTATTTGCGGCGGAAATTAAGGAAGAAATATGAAAAATTGTGAAGTGTAAGCGGATTTATTGGGGTTTAAGTGAGAAATAAGCTACATCGCGAGGAGCTTTGTACGAGTAATTTGATTATTTTTTTACATAAATCACAGATTTTTCGTTAAATTCAGGGGTATCCCTCAAAAAAAACAAGTTCCTGACTTAAAGCCTCAAAAATTTGGCTATTATTGCACACTTAGAACTGAGGTAATGATGACAGATACAGCTGTAGCGCTACAAAACGATCTTTTTTTGAGGGTAGCCAAAGGGGAAACCTCTGATCGCCCACCCATTTGGTTGATGCGCCAGGCGGGCCGGGTTTTACCCCAATACCGGGCATTGCGCTCCAAATTCCCAGGTTTTCGTGAGTTTTTGTTCGAACCTGCTGCTGCTGCCGAGGCTACCATTCAGCCCATCGACGAGCTGGGTGTAGATGCAGCCATTATTTTTTCGGACATATTGGTGGTGCCTGAAGCCATGGGGCTACCCTACGACATGGTGGAAAAGCGGGGCCCTTTGTTCCCCAAAACGATCCAAACTGCACAGGACATTGCCCAATTGCAGAGCGGTGAAGCCGCTGCTGACAACATGGAGTACGTGTACGAAGCCCTGCGCATCACCAAACGCGAGCTCAATGGCCGTGTACCGCTGATTGGTTTTGCGGGTGCTCCCTGGACCATTTTTGCCTACATGATCGAAGGGCAAGGCAGCAAAACTTTTTCGAAAGCCAAGCAATTTTTGTACCGCGAGCCAGTACTTTCCCACTTATTATTGGAACGCATCACCGATACCACGATCGCCTACCTCAAACGCAAAATTGCCAATGGAGCCGATCTGATTCAATTGTTTGATTCCTGGGCGGGTATCCTCAGCCCAGCACAATACAAAACTTTCGCAACGCATTACATTGGCAAAATTTGCGCGGCCATTACTGAAGTACCGATTACCGTTTTTTCCAAAGGCGCCTGGTTTGCACTGGAAGACATCGCTGCGTTGAATTGCCAGGTTATAGGCTTGGACTGGAACATTACGCCCGCTGAAGCACGGGTCAGGGTAGGGGAGACCCCGGTTTTGCAAGGCAATCTGGATCCTTGCTTTTTGTATGCTGACCACAAGACCATTCGTGCTGGTGCTGTTCAGATGATTGAGGATTTTGGTCAAAAGCACATTGTCAATCTCGGGCATGGATTGTATCCAGACATTGAACTGGATTCCGTTAGAGTATTTGTAGACACGGTTAAAGCCTATCGTTATTAAAATCCAACCAGGATTTTAGATCAAATGTTTGTTGCCCAAGCACGTTAATATGCTGTTTTATTTAAAAGTGTATTAAAATAATTCAACAATGAAACAAACACCTTTTCTCTTGGTGGGGATTGGCTTGGTTGTTTGGTCTTGCCAATTCAAAACAGCCTCGGCACAAATCGATGAAGTACCCCCTCAGCCGGGCGTATTTGAATATTCTTGTCGGGGTACTGAGCCTTTTTGGCTAATTGAAATTTATCAAGACAGTATTGTATATCAGCGTGCAGGTGGGAAAAAGATTTTGTACCCTTACCACCGAGCACAGCAAAAGGGAGATTCTACCTGCTATACCACCAAGACCAAAGTGTATGGCAAGCCCAGCAATATGAGTATTAAAATTGTGGCTGATACCTGCAGCGATGGCATGTCTGAAAACTTGTACCCTTATACGGCTTTCATTCTCCGTGATGGCGAAGTGCTGCACGGCTGTGCCATCAGCGAACCTGAAAAGTAGCCCTTTTGTGCGGTTTGTTTGATTCATCGATGTTGTTCGTTTAGCTGTCGACGCGCCACTCCACTTAAAATTTCCTACCTTGCTAGCAGTATGTATCGTATTGCTGTTACACTGTTGCCAATTTTTTTTGCAATCAATACCTTGATTGCCCAGCAGCTTTTTTTCAAAAACTATCAGATCAAAGACGGCCTTTTGTCCAATTACATCTATTATGTATTTCAAGACAGCAGAGGCTACATTTGGGTGAGTTCAGACGTAGGAGTCAGTCGCTTTGATGGGCAAACTTTTACCAATTACAATACGGCGCACGGCATGCCTGACAATGAAGTGTTTTCGATATATGAAGACCAGGTGGGGCGTCTTTGGTTTGCCACACTTACCGGTAAACCTTGTTTCTTTTACAACGACAGCATTTACAGTGAAAACAACCTCCCTTTTTTAAAAAAATGCGATGCCAAGGGCATGATCGTCAATATTTTCGAGATGGGTAATGGCCAAATTGCCTATTGTTCAACTTTTAAAGTGATCATTATTGATTTGGTCAAGCAGCAAGCAACCGAATTGCCTACCAATGAAGGTGTATTGACCGCCTGGAAAAACCAGGACGGTAGCGTAGGTGGCGCAAGTAGAATGTTTGGACATTTTACCCATCATGGATTTAAAAACGAAATGCCTTTCCCAAAACTGGTACAACCGACTCGGGCTATTCCGCTGGGCGATACGGTTTTGATTTCTACGGGCCGTTTGTTGTATTTGTGCAATCGAAAAAAGCAAAGTCTTAGCCAGCTTGAACTGCCAATTGACAAAAGCAATGAGATTATCTTTCTCCGCAAGACCCGTAAACAATTGTGGTGTGGAACCCGCAATGGTGTTTATTTATTGGACTTCCCTTCCTGTAAAGTCCGACGCTATTTTCTCAGTGGCCGTTCAGTCTCATCGGTTATGGAAGATCGAGAAGGAGGGTTGTGGTTTTCTACTTTTGAAGAAGGTTTGTTCTACGTGCCTTCGCCAAAAATCCAGCATTTTACCACTCAAGACGGCTTGTTGTTCAATCGAATTACTTGTTTGAGCAAGGATACTCATGATCAACTATGGATTGGCTCAGAAAGTAGTGCTTTTTCAATTTATGATGGGAATACCATTCGATCCAGACAAATTTTCAGGGAAAATGTCAAAAATAAAAACATCCGCAACATCCGTCATTTTACTGATGGCACAACCTTGATTATCGGGAAAGCCGCTACCTTGTATTTGCGCAATGGGGTAGAGAAATACCTGTGCCATCGCTCTTCTGATGTAATGATTGATCAACAAGGAGATTACTGGATTGCCCTGACGGGGTTGTACCACCTTGATCAAACTGAATTGCCCAAGGTCTTGGTAACGCCAGCGGTTTTGAATAAAAATGGACTGGATAGTTTGTACAGCAGTGTTCGCCGCAGCCGCCTGCCCGGAATTCGGGTAGAGCGAATTGCTTTTGATGAAGACAAGCGCAAGTGGCTGGCGACCCCCAACGGCTTGTACATGTTTGTAGACAAGGAGCCAGAAAAACTGGTGCTTCCCTACGGCACCAAGGATTTGGAATACGATCCGGGCACACGCACCCTGTGGGTCTTGACCGAGTCAAAAGGCCTTTTCGCCATTCGCCGGGTAAAGTTGTTGACAGCATTGATATCGCCAATAAACGGGGGGGAGTGATTTGCTGGGATTTGTGCCGAGACCAAAACAACGAACTTTGGATTGGTACTGCCGGGGGATTGTTCAGGGTGATTGGACGCCCTGGAAAACTCAAA
This sequence comes from Haliscomenobacter sp., assembly GCF_016718685.1. Taxonomy (GTDB): domain Bacteria; phylum Bacteroidota; class Bacteroidia; order Chitinophagales; family Saprospiraceae; genus Haliscomenobacter. The sequence goes on from NZ_JADKCX010000054.1 coordinate 28,805, forward strand.
GTGGTGGATTATTGGGGCGTGTTGGGCTTGGGTTCTGAAAAAATTAATGCAGTAGAGGCCATCGGAACCGACATATTTATTGGCAAAGACGATGGCTTGTTAAAAGTTCCCCGCTCAATTTTGGCTAATCCACCACCGCCGCCTATCGTGTTATTGAAATCGGTGCGGGTCAACAACCAGCCGATTATTTCTGCTGAAAGGATTGCGATCAAATACGGACAGCGGCCTTTATCCATCGAATATGAAGGCCTTTCATTCCGCGAATCCCAAAACATCCGCTACCGCTATCGTTTGTTGGGTTTGAATACTCGCTGGTACGAAACGACCAACGAAGCAGTGGAATACGTCGATTTGCGCCCTGGGTATTACACCTTTGAAGTCATTGCCGTCAATGGTGCAGGGGCTTCGAGTCGACGTAGTTCAACCCTGGACTTGCGGGTTTACCCTCCATTTTGGCGAGAAAACTGGTTTTATGTATTGGTCACTGCACTTTTGATTTTAACCATTGTGCTGTACGTACGGGCACGTGAGCAAAAACTCCGCCGGAAATACGAAATCGAAAACCTGTTGATGAAAAGCAGCAGAGAAAATTCGGAATTGCAAAAACGGATTTCTGACTTACGCATGCTGGCGCTGCGTTTGCAAATGAATCCACACTTTATTTTCAATGCACTGAATACCATCAAAGGTTATTACGGGCAAGAAAAAATTGTGGAAGCCAACGCTTTTATTGGCAAGTTTGCGCGACTCTTGCGGCTGAATCTCGACTATTCTGATGCATTGATACCGCTGGATCAGGAGATTGAATTGCTCAAAATCTATGTCCAGCTTTCCCAAATTCGTTATCCTGGAAAAATTCAGCTGGAACTGGAAATAGACCCTGAATTGCACCCGGACGAGTTGTTGATTCCCTCGATGTTGATTCAACCTTTTGTAGAAAATGCAGTGATTCACGGGGTTGTACCTAAAGAAAGCCTGGTAATATTTGGATCCGTTTTGTCAAACAAGGTCGTATTTTGGTGGCCACTGTGCGGGATGATGGCATTGGCCGAAAAGCCTCTAATCCACACAAATTTCGCGATGTACACAAACCTCTGGCTACACAAATCACCATTGATCGCCTAAGGTTATTGGATACAGCAGAAGAAATACACCAACCCATTGTAATCAACGATTTAATGGATGAACAAGATCGTGCGTTAGGTACAGAGGTACTTATTTATATTCCGTATCAAATCAAAAGTAAGCCATGATTAGAGCCATTATTGTTGACGACGAACCTGCGGCTCGGGCTTCACTAAAGCTGGAGATCAGACTGCATTGCCCCGAAATAACCATTGTGGCTGAGGCGGACTCGGCACTGACGGCCATCAACACCATTCAGGCCAACCCTCATTTTGAATTGCTTTTTTTAGACATCCAAATGGCGGATGGTTCGGGCTTTGATGTTACACAATGTGGATACCGCGCAATTTAAAACCATTTTCACTACCGCTTACAGTGAATATGCCTTGCGCGCCATCAAGTATACGCCACTGGATTATTTACTCAAACCCATTGATGCCGAAGAGCTAAAAGTGGCCGTGGATAAAGCCTTGCGCCAACAACAGTCTGGCGTGCAAGAACAAATTCGAAGGTATTTGAATCAATGGGCTGGTCCCCAAGTGAGCCCCAGGGTTGCCTTAGCGACAGCGGAAGGCATTCATTTGTATTTTGTAAAAAACATTGTGCGCTGTGCTTCAGACGGGAATTATACCACTGTGTTTTTTGAAGATAAAAGCAAATTATTGGTCGCAAAAACATTGAAGGATCTGGAATCCCTCCTCGCACCGTACCAGTTTGAACGCATCCACAAATCCCATCTGGTCAATCTGGAGCATTTGCGCCGGTATTACAATCGTTTTTCAGGCGAAGTAGAAATGAGCGATGGCGCCGTATTGCCCGTTGCCCAACGCAAGAAATCATATCTGTTGGATTTACTCAATGGTTTGAATACAGCAATGCAGGGAGAATAAAGCCTCTCCTGCGAAAACTCAGCCAATCCTATCGCTTACCCTATTCGTTTGCAATTAAACAGAACAGTACGCTATCATTGTGTATTGGTAGCAAATAACCCAAAACTGATTTTATGCAAACAATACCTCGCCATTCCAGTGTATGTATGCACAGGTCAAATACGAATAAACGGACGGGATTTCTATTACACTCCAGAAGGAGGTCAGTAAGTTTTTTCTTCCAAGGGGAAGAAGTACTTCCTATTTCATTTTTTTTCTCATTGGTAGTTCTAAGTTAGTTAACGTATAATCTCTGAACATTTTGATTTGAGGGGGCAGGGAACTGCTCCTTTTTTTTGAACATGTGTTTACTTCCAAGAGTTTATTTTAGTTTTGTGCATACATCAATAGACCATGGAAGTAGCAAAAAATAAATTCAAACAGGCAGTGCAAAGCGCTACGCCTCAATTGGGACTTTGGAATGGCTTGGTTGACAACTCAGTTGTCGAAATATTGGCCGCATCAGGCTATGACTGGGTTTTGGTAGATGGCGAACACGCGCCTTTTGACTTACAAACCATCCTGATTCAACTGCAAGCCACTGCACGTTATGATGTACCCATCTTTGTACGGGTACCCAAAAGTGATCCCGTTTACATCAAGCAAATATTAGAGCTGGGGGTACAAAACATCCTGGTTCCAATGGTGGATTCTGCGGAAGAAGCGGAACTGATGTACAAGGCCACACAGTATCCGCCCAAAGGCATTCGGGGCATCGGCACGGCCATGGCGCGGGCGGCACATTGGGCACAAAATGAAGATTATCTGCATACGGCCGGGCCGGAGATTTGTATGGTGGTTCAGGTTGAAAACGTAGAAGGAATAAAAAATCTGGATGCCATCCTTGCCGTGGAGGGATTGGAAGGGGTATTCATTGGGCCTGCTGATTTGGCGGCTTCCATGGGTTATCTGGGTGAACCCAACCACCCGCAAGTAAAAGCTACGGTACTTGATGCGCTCCGACGCATTCGTGCTGCGGGGAAAGTGGCCGGCTCGATGGCGCTCGACAAAGCTACCGCAGATGATTACATCGCCGCAGGGTCAAACATGGTGGCGATAGGCATTGATACCTTGCTGTTGGCGAAAGGGTGTAGGGATCTGTTGCGTTCTTTTCGAGCGGATCAAGATGTAGCAAGTAACAAGTATTGAGCGTACAGCAAAAGCGGCATTTTTTAACACAAATGACACAAAGGAAAGCACAAAGCACACAACCTCCCTTTACTCAACGACCTGATAAATTTGAATCGGTTTAGTTTTGTTTTTCACCACCGCATCATCTTTGCGTTGGCAGACGAAGGCTTGTTTGATCAATTCGAAGGTGTTCTCGCCTACCAAAATTTCGCCTGGACTGCCATGCGCCTGAATGCGCTGGGCAGTATTGACCACATCCCCAATGACGGTATAATCCAGGCGTTTTAAAGAAACCGAACCAATATTGCCCGAGACCATTTCGCCACTGTTGATGCCGATGGAAACACTGGGGCGATAGCTGGCCGAAGCCTGTAAATCTTCGTGGATGCTAGAAATTTGTCTGATCACAGCAAGCGAAGCTTCTACCGTTTTGTCGGCGTGAAACTCACCTTTAAAAACTGCCATCACCGCATCGCCCATAAATTTGTCTACATACCCGCCAAAATTGGTGATTTCTTTGACGATGATGTCAAAATATTTATTCAATAATTTCACGACCACATCCGGCGCTTCATTTTCGGCAATGGTCGTAAAACCGCAGATATCGATGAAGGCCACAGTAGCCTCAATGGTTTCGTTTACAGTAACATCATTGGCAAATTCGGAGCGGGTCATGTATTGCAATACCGTAGGATCGACGTACATCTTGAGGATGTTGTTTTCCCGGATGGCTTTGACGGTACTTTGTAATTGATTGACGTATTCAAGGGTTTTATCAATGGTGATTTCGAGGTCTTCAAAATTGATGGGTTTGCACAAAAAATCGAAAGCACCGCGGTTCATGGCCGTGCGGATGTTGTCCATGTCACCGTAAGCCGAGAGGATGACGGTTTTGATCAGGGGGTTGATTTCGTTCAGTTTGAGCAGCAAGCTGAGTCCATCCAGCCGCGGCATGTTGATGTCGCTGAGGATGGTTTGAATAGAGGCATCATTGTTGATGATGGTGAGGGCTTCCAAGCCATCGCTGGCAAAAACAAACTGGTATTTGCCCTCGCGGATTTGTTTGCGTAGCTTTTGCTTGATCAGCACTTCCAGATCTTGTTCGTCATCAACTACCAGGATTTTATTCATACGGGCGTTATTGTAGTTTTTCTTTAAGGCTAGAAAAATCGATGGGTTTGGTCAGGAAGTCATCGGCACCGAGTACATCGGCACGTTCGCGATTTTCTTTGTCACCGTAAGCGGTGATCATGTATACTTTGGGTGGCGCTTCGGGGTAAATTCCGCGTACTTTCCCCAACAATTCGAGGCCACTCATGCCAGGCATGTTGATGTCAGATAGAATCAACACGATGTTGCTGCCTTTTTCTTGTAGAACAGTCAATGCGGCTTCACCCGAATAGGCAAACTCAAAAGTAAACACTTTATCCCTGATTTCTTTGCGAAACTTTTGCTCAAACAGGGTGCGGATGTCCATTTCATCATCAACGACCAGGATGTTCATACGTTTTAGGTTTTAGGTTTTAGGTTTTAGGTTAAAGGGTAATTCGATGATGAAAGTTGTACCGTTTCCTTCGGATGATTCGATGCTGAGGCTTCCACCGTGTCCTTTGGTAATGATTTCATAACTGAGGGATAGACCCAATCCCGTTCCTTCTCCAGTAGGTTTGGTGGTAAAAAATGGCTGAAAAATCTTGGTTTTTAAAGCTTCCGGAATACCTGTACCATTGTCTTTTACCCTGATCTCGATGCCAGTTTCTGTTTTGCAACTGGAAACCGTCACTTTTGGTACGTAATCGGCAGCAAAATGCGCTTCAGTACCGCTTTCGATAAGTTGTTTTTTCTTTTCGTAAACGGCGTAAAAAGCATTGTTGAACAAGTTGAGCAATACCCGTCCAATGTCTTGTGAAACCGTTGACAGGTTTGGCAAATTTTCGGCCAAATGCAAGGCATAATCGGCCTGGAAACCACGGAGTTGAGCTCGTAAACCATGATAACTGAGGCGCAGGCACTCGTCAATCAAAGCGTTGATGTTCGTAGGTTCTTTTTGGCCAGAGCTCGTCCGCGAGTGTTCGAGCATATTTTTGACAATACTACTGGCACGTTTGCCGTGGTGGTTGATCTTTTGTAGGTTCTGTTTGAGGTCTGTGGCGATGGCTTGTACCTCCTCCTGGTTGCCTTTGCTCATTTCTTCCGCCATCTCGTCCACCAGCTCGGTGCTGACCTCAGCAAAGTTGTTCACAAAGTTAAGCGGATTTTGGATTTCATGGGCGATGCCGGCAGTGAGTTCTCCGAGAGAAGCGAGTTTTTCGCGCTGGATGAGTTGGGCCTGGGTGGCTTTGAGGGTTTCGAGAGATTGATTGAGTTCGGCAGTGCGTGTGTTGACCTGGCGTTCGAGGGTTTCGTTTTGGGCAGCGAGGAGTTGTTGTTTTTCGTTAGAAAGATGTTCTACTTCCAGGAGTTTGTCGCTCAATTCTCGATTCATTTTAGCAAAATCGACAGCCAACATTAAAGAATAAGAAATAGGCACACTGAGCAATCCCAAATTGGCAAAAAGATTGCTCAACATCAAATTAAAAGGGAGAAAGCCAAAAATCATTAAATAAAACAAGCCCATAAATATAATGTAAGCCAACCACCCTGCGGTAATAAATTTTACACCAGTTTGATTTTGCTTGTAGTGGCTTAAGGACAGTCGAAAAGCCTCAAAAGCCAAAAGTCCGCTATAAATAAAAGCCGTAAAAATGATACTGAAAGTAGGAAAAGAGAGGCAGAAAGGATATGCGACGACCAACAAACTTGTCATCAACCAAAACATCTTTTGTTTGGGTATTTTTAAGTAGGCGTAGATGGTCAATAGTGAAAAAATCCCGTTAAGAATAATGGCAACGATGTTAAAATGGGTGTACCAATAGAGTTTTTCGCCAGTGATGGGCAACGTAGAAACGTTGTTGTCTATATGGAAGCTGATGCTATGAAAAAAAGCATAAAGTGCAATAAACAAATTGGCCTTTTTGCTCGGATGCATTATAAATAACAACAAATGGATGATTCCTAAAAAAAGCAAAATTCCGAATTTGTAGTAGCTTAAAAAAGTATAAAAAACCTTGTCTTTGGTATACAATTGGTTCGCTGCATCTAAATCGCCCAGCACGGCTTTGAAAGCGATATAGTTTACCGGTCGATACTTGAGTAGGATGTTTTTACTGGTAAAAGAATAGCGAATGGCCAGGGTTTGTTGCCCAGCTTTGGTGAATAGGATACTATAAGGAGTGCCCTGCACCAAGAGCGTTTGCTCTTGATTTTGGTTTTGGCTGACCGTACCTAATTGATGAATAAGTTGACCATTCAGGTAAATTTCCGAAGCACCGGTCTGCCAGATTTTTAAAGCCAAAATTTTGTTCAGTACGTTTGAATCCACCCAAACAGTTAGCCGAAAAAAACCTATTTCCGCATTTTTGAGTTGGGGTAAATCGCTGATTTCTTTCGTCGGATCAATCCCCTCCCACTCCGCATCATCGTACTCCGCCTTTGCCCATTCTGCATTATCCCCTGCGTGCCATTTCCAACCCTTGTCCAATACAATCCCCTGCTTCGGCAAGCTGTCGATGCGGAAAACCGCACTTTTTTGGGCAAAAGTGCAAGCAGACCAGCAGAGTAGTATAAACAGGGTTATGTGCTTCATAAAATAGAACAACTAAAGGGGCAAGTTAAGAATAAATTCTGAACCTTCACCTGTGGAGGAAATTACATGTATACTTCCACCGTGGCCTTTGGTGATGATGTCGTAACTGAGGGACAGCCCCAGACCCGTGCCTTGCCCAGTCGGCTTGGTGGTGAAGAAGGGCTGGAAGATTTTGTCTTTAATTGCTTCCGGGACACCATTGCCATTGTCTTTGATGCTTATTTCAATGGCATCGCCCATTTTTATGGTGTTAACCGTCACCGTAGGTTGATAGCTTTTAATTCCCGATTTTGCCTTTTCATTTACCGCATAAAACGCATTATTGATCAAATTCAGCAGTACCCGGCTAATGTCTTGGGGAATGACTTCAATTTTCGGGAGTGATGGATCAAAATGGGTTTCCATCGTCACATTAAAGTTATTGTCCTTCGCCCGTAAGCCGTGATACGCCAACCGCAGGTATTCATCAGCGAGGGCGTTGATATCGGTGGGTTCTTTCACACCCGTGCTCGCCCGCGAATGTTCGAGCATGCCTTTGACTATGGAGGAGGCGCGTTGGCCGTGGTGGTTGATTTTGTTGAGATTTTGCTCCAAATCATCGGCTATGGCGATGACTTCGGAGGTATTGCCAGCCTTTATTTCCTCCTTCATCTCGCCCAGCATTTCTGCGCTGACTTCGGCGAAGTTGTTGACGAAATTCAGTGGGTTTTGAATTTCATGCGCGATGCCTGCGGTGAGCTCACCCAGCGAGGCGAGCTTTTCGGATTGGATGAGCTGGGCCTGGGTGGTGCGTAAATCCGCCAAAGTAGTTTCTAAAGCACTGTTTTTCAAGGCTAATTCAAGTCCTGAATTGACCAAATCTTGATTCTGGCTTTCGATTTGTAATTTTTGTTGGTTTAATTTATCGTTTAGCAATTTTTTACGCCGATTGGTGTAAATCAAGACCCCTGCCAGGAGTATAAGCGTGAATAAACCGACTAAAAGTGTATTCTGGCGAATTCTGTTTTTCGTATTTATTTCTTTTTTTTCTAACTCAGCCAGCTTGTTTCGCTGTTCACTTTCCAAAAAATACCGTTTATTCGTCTGGTCTTGAGTAAACAGTTTTTCTTTTATGGCATTGTGGTTTTTTAAATAAAACAAGGATTTTATTGGATCGATTTTTTCAAAATACTCCGACAAAATCAAGGCTGCATTCATTTCATTTACATCATTACCCATTTTGGCAGCGCCATCGTATGCCGTTTTTGCGTAATAATGCATGGAGTCGAGGACCCCTTTCTTTTGCATGGCATTGGCCAGGTATATCTGAGTTTCTTGTAGCGTAAATGGATTGTTTGTTTGCTCCATGGCCGAGCGCATAATGTGCAAATGCGCTATTGCTGAGTCAGGTTTATTTTGGGCCAAGTATCCTATGCCAATTGTATTGTGTGCATAACCTACGAAATGCGTGGCATTGAATTTTATGGACTGTGCACAGCTCAGGCATTTAAAGGCATAAATTAAAGCGGAGTCTGCTTGTTGCAATTTGCAGTACATATGAGACGCCGTCATGTAACTTGCCCATTTGTGTACGGGGTTAAACGCTATTTCAGGATGATTTTTGAACATCCGAATATTTTCATGACATTCTTCCAAACACCTTTTGTAGTCACCTTGCTTTTCGTACGCCAATTTAGCCATATTTATATAGTTACCAAGCACATACAGATCATCTTTATATCTTTCTTTCCCTTCTAAAGCCAATTCCAGACCTTTTGCCCATTGACCACTTATGCTGTATTGAAAAGACAAGGGGGCTAATATTTTCCGAAGGCCCTCGGCATAATTGAGTTTTCGGGAGAGTTTGAGGGCTTCTTCTCCAAGCAGGATGGATTTTTCCACATTCGTATTTGAATAGATCACTGCTATTTTGGTTAGGGTGTTGATCCGATTGGTATCATTAGGCAGTGTGGCTAATCTTTTTTCCAAACTATCAAGTAAAGTGTTCGAAAACCCTTGTGGCTGAGCTACAACGCACAGATGACCTACAAAACACAAAAAACAAGTCAGGATTACTATTCTCATTTTGCTCTTTTTACGATTGTATCTGAAAAGGTAAAACTATTAAAAACTCAGCACCGACTCCTTCTGTACTTTCGATTTTCAATGTGCCGCCATGCCCCTTGGTGACAATATCATACGCCAAACTCAACCCCAGTCCCGTGCCTTGCCCGGTAGGTTTGGTGGTGAAAAAGGGCTGGAGGATTTTGTCTTTGATGGCGTCAGGTATGCCGTTGCCATTGTCTTGGACTTTTAATTCGATCCCCTTTTCAACTCGGTTTGTAGTGATTGTTACAATGGGGTGATACCCTTCAATCCCCATTTTTGCCTTCTCATTCACCGCATAAAAAGCATTATTGATCAAGTTCAACAACACCCGCCCAATGTCTTGCGGAATGACGGAAACCAAGGGCAAATCGGGGTCAAAGTGCGTTTCCATTGTCGCATTAAAGCTACTGTCTTTGGCCCGCAAGCCATGATACGCCAGGCGGAGGTATTCATCGGCCAGGGCATTGAGGTCGGTGGGCTCTTTTACACCCGTACTCGCCCGCGAGTGCTCTAGCATCCCTTTGACGATGGAGGAGGCGCGTTGGCCGTGGTGGTTGATTTTGCTGAGGTTTTGCTCCAGATCATCGGCTATTGCGATGACTTCTGAAGTATTGCCAGCTTTTATTTCCTCTTTCATTTCGCCCAGCATTTCGGCGCTGACTTCGGCGAAGTTGTTGACGAAATTCAGCGGGTTTTGAATTTCGTGGGCAATGCCTGCGGTGAGTTCACCGAGGGAGGCGAGTTTTTCGGATTGGATGAGTTGGTTTTGGGTGGATTTGAGGTTTTCTAATGACTTCTCTAATTCCGTTGATTTCTGCTCTAATTGCACTGTCCGAAGGGCTACCTTTTTTTCCAAAATTGATTTTTCTCTGCGCAAGGCTTTGCTACGGGATTGTACATACCACCCAATGCTGCCGCCAATGAGTAGGGCATACAGGCAATATGCCCACCAGGTTTGCCACCAGGGTGGACGAATTGAAAATGTGTAAGTAGATTCATCACTCCAAACTCCTTCGCTATTCATGGCCTTCACCTTAAAAATGTAGTTGCCCTGTGGTAGGTTGCCGTAAGGCGCTTCGTTGCGGTCGGTGAGCGCACTCCAGTTTTGGTCCATGCCTTCCAATTTATATTGGTATTTAACTTTTTTGGGTTGAGCCATTGTAATACCGATAAAATGAAAGGTTACGTAATTGTTGTTGTAAGCCAGACTTAAATGTTCGGGCAAATTATACCAGGGTGATAAACCATCAAAGGTAAAATTGCCCACCTTTACGCCATTGCCTAAGGTAAGGGTGGTGTCTTTGACAAAGAAATTGTTTTGGCTTTCTTTCTCTTTTGCAGAAGCGGATTGAAGCACCGATGATGCTAAACTTGCCCAGGCAATGTTTTGATTGAACAAGGCAATACCGTTTAATTGAATGTTTGGCGCAATTGAGGCAATTTCTTTGCCTGTTGGCGGATGATAAGCAGTTAAGCGATCGTTTGCCCCGATCCAGATGGTTCCGTCTTCGGCTTCACACAGCGCATTTGAATTGCAACCTATGCCCAAAAAGCCATCTTCATACGTGTAGTTTTTAAAAAAAACATCACCGGCTTTTAGCTGACCGTACTTAACTTTTTGGGTAAACTCAACCAACTTACGCTGACTCAACATATTTAACCCAAAACGGGTACCGAACCAAATATTTCCGCTTTTGTCTTCCATGATACTGAAAACAAAATCATTGGAGAGCCCTTCTTTTTCGGTAAAATGCGTAAAAGACGTTCCCTCCCGACTGAGTCGGGATACGCCTCCACCTTCTGTACCGAACCAAATATTTCCGCTTTTGTCTTCCAGAATACTCCATACAAAATTATTGGAGAGGCCTTCTTTTTCGGTAAAATGCGTAAAGGACGTTCCCTCCCGACTGAGTCGGGATACGCCTCCACCATAAGTACCGAACCAAATATTTCCGCTTTTGTCTTCCAGAATACTCGAAACAAAATTATTGGAGAGGCCTTCTTTTTCGGTAAAATGCGTAAAGGAGGTTCCCTCCCGACTGAGTCGGGATACGCCTCCACCCGCTGTACCGAACCAAATATTTCCGTTTTTGTCTTCCAGAATACTCCTAACAGTATTATTAGAGAGCCCTTCTTTTTCGGTAAAATGCGTAAAGAATTTTCCATCCCGACTGAGTCGGGATACGCCTCCATACGCTGTACCGAACCAAATATTTCCGTTTTTGTCTTGCAGGATACTCCAAACAGAATTATTGGAGAGTCCTTCTTTTTCGGTAAAATGGGTAAAGAATTTTCCATCTACTAGTCGAGTACACCTCCACCATTAGTACCGAACCAAATATTTCCGCTTTTATCTTTCAGGATACTCCAAACATCATTATAAGAGAGCCCTTCTTTTTCGGTAAAATGCGTAAAGGAAACTCCCTCCTGATTAATTCGGGATACGCCTCCATTATACGTACCGAACCAAATATTTCCGCTTTTGTCTTCCAGAATACTTTGAACATGATTATTGGAGAGGCCTTCTTTTTCGGTAAAATGCGTAAAAGACTTCCCCTCCCGATTGAGTCGGGATATACCTCCACCAAAAGTACCGAACCAAATATTTCCGCTTTTATCTTCCAGAATACTCACAACATCATTATTGGAGAGGCCTTCTTTTTCGGTAAAATGCGTAAAGGAAGTTCCCTCCCGACTGAGTCGGGATACGCCTCCACCCGCTGTACCGAACCAAATATTTCCGTTTTTGTCTTCCAGAATACTCTGAACAATATTATTGGAGAGGCCTTCTTTTTCGGTAAAATGCGTAAAGGACGTTCCCTCCCGACTGAGTCGGGATACTCCACCATACGTACCGAACCAAATATTTCCGCTTTTGTCTTCCAGGATACTTCTGACAGAATTATTGGAGAGTCCTTCTTTTTCGGTAAAATGGGTAAAGAATTTTCCTCCCGACTGAGTCGGGATACGCCTCCACCAAAAGTACCGAACCAAATATTTCCGCTTTTGTCTTCCAGAATACTTTGAACAATATTATTAGAGAGTCCTTCTTTTTCGGTAAAATGCGTAAAGGACGTTCCCTCCCGACTGAGTCGGGATACGCCTCCACCCCAAGTACCGAACCAAATATTTCCACTTTTGTCTTCCAAAATACTTTGAACAATATTATTAGAGAGTCCTTCTTTTTCGGTAAAATGCGTAAAGAATTTTCCATCGTATTTTGATACGCCTCCACCATTCGTACCAAACCAAATATTTCCGTTTTTATCTTGTAACATACAGGTTATATCGCCGTGTTTTAGGCCCTGTAGTTTGCTGAAAGAGCTAAAGCCGGCGGGGTTTTGGTCTTTAACCAAAGCGTCTTTTGCGATGACCACTTCGGGTATTCCCGCTGCAAAAGGACGGTCAATGGCGGGTACGGTTTTGGGTACTAAAAAAGTGTCCTGCCCGGGTATGCACACTCTTGGTGTACCGACTAAAACAATTTTTGGTTTTCCTGCCGGGTGTACGTTTGTATGGGTAGGTACTACTTTTGGCGTGCCTGCTTTTACCTTTTTTAATTTGCGCTCATCCACAACAACGACCTTGGGAGGCGTTACGCTGTCATTCGGTACCGTATAGCCGATGGTAGCCATTACTTTAGGGGCAATGATAGTGGGGTGTTCCTGCTCCTTAGGTTGGTTGCATGAAAAAAAGAAGAGTCCGGTAATAAAAAGTGCCGCCTGAAATAGGCTTTTTGTTGTCATTCGTTTTGTCATTGAATGTATTACGATGATTGAATAAACCGGAACTGTTTTCATGCTTATTGATTGGGTATTTGAATAATAAATGTCGTTCCCCCATTTTCTGCTGTTTCTACTGCCAAAGTGCCGCTGTGTCCTTTGGTGACAATATCGTATGCCAAACTCAGTCCCAAGCCCGTACCTTTTCCGGTAGGCTTGGTGGTGAAAAATGGCTGAAAGATTTTGTCTTTGATCGCTTCAGGAATGCCATTGCCATTGTCTTGTATCGCTCAGCAACCGCATAAAAAGCATTGTTGATCAAATTCAACAACACCCGCCCAATGTCTTGCGGAATGACTTCAACCTTTGGCAGCGATTCATCAAAATGCGTTTCCATCGTGGCATTGAAACTGCTGTCTTTAGCCCGCAAGCCATGATAAGCCAGCCGCAGGTATTCATCGGCCAGGGCGTTCAAGTCGGTTGGTTCCTTTACACCCGTACTGGCTCGCGAGTGCTCCAGCATGCCTTTGACGATGGAAGAGGCGCGTTGGCCGTGGTGGTTGATTTTTGCTGAGGTTTTGTTTGAGGTCGGCGGCGATGGCTTTGGCTTCCTGGGTATCGCCTTTGTCTAATTCCTCTTCCATTTCGCCCAGCATTTCCGCGCTGACCTCGGCGAAGTTGTTGACGAAGTTCAGTGGGTTTTGAATTTCGTGGGCGATGCCTGCGGTGAGTTCACCGAGGGAGGCGAGTTTTTCGGATTGGATGAGTTGGGCTTGGGTGGATTGGAGGTTTCGAGGGATTGGTTGAGCGCCGCAGTACGTTCGGTGACCAGGCGCTCCAGCGTTTCATTTTGAGTAGCGAGGATCTGCTGTTTTTCGGCATACAGTTGATTGACCTGCTCCAGGTTGTGCAACATGGACTGATTGACCTGCCGGAACTTATATCCCAGCAACGCAGACATTGTAATCGGAAAAGACAAGGTAGCGAGATGAAACAAGATATCTTTGGATATTTGGCTCCAGGAGAGCTCATAACCGGTAATAAATAAGGTCCAAAACAAAAAATAAGCCAAGGTGCCATACAAAACGGGCATTCCACTTTGGCTTCGCTGACGGTTGGCATCTATGGCCATTGAAACGGTAAGCAGCGTCTGAAACAGGGTTGTAACAAACCACAAGATATCTCTGGTTTCATAGCTGAAAAGGTAATAGCCTATAATATTTACAAAACCCAATGCCAGAAATAGAAAAATATAAACCCTCCGATTGTTTTCAAGCAATAAATATATGCAATAAAGTAGGCAAAACGAGCCCAGAAGATTCAATAGCAATGAAGAAAATACGTACTGCGCATTGCGCTCCAAATAAGGGTTTATTTCTAGTTGAAAAAGAAAAAAGGAGAACAGGGCGTTCATAAAAGCCCATCCACTGAACCAAAAATTAGCCCTAAGTGGTGTATAATACAAAAACAGAACACCGTGAACAAAAAAGAGTATCAAGGCAAAACCGATGTTAAACCCAGACCAGAAATTACTTTTACGAGAAGAAAGTAGGTACTTACTATCAAAAACGCGCGCTGAAAACAAGTGGTATCGGATATTGTAAATGGGATCAAGATTCAAACCTGGCTGAAAATAGTAGCGTATGGCCAGTGTATTGTCCAGTGAATCCAGTTTTAAAATGAGGTGGTCATCTAAAGGGTTATAAGCAATGGTGTGTTGATCGCTAGGGTCAATTTGCCCGATTTTTTGAATCAAGCGACCATTGAGGTAAATTTCAGAAGCTCCTGATTGTGAAATCGATAAGGCATAATTTTTAGCAGCCTGATGGCCAAGCTTTATTCGCAGCCATAGCGGTTGGTCAGTCGAAATGTTGGGTAATTGCACAACTTCTTTACTCGGATCGATATCCTCCCACTGCGCATCATCAAACTCCGGCTTTGCCCATTCTGGATTATCCCCCGGGTGCCATTTCCAGCCCTGGTTCAGTAAAACACCTTCCTTGGGCAGGCTATCGAGGCGAAACATAGCTTCATTTTGGGTAAAGGCAAGCAAGGGAAACAGGAGCAAACAGAAGATTAGATTCCGCATCGTAAAAGGGTTTTAGGGCGCGCATTACTGGAGTGAATGCTTTTTGCAAAATACACAAATAATGCCGTGCATAAAAAAACCTGCCCCATTTTCATCGACTAAAAACGAGGCAGATAAATAAATGCTAGTTCATCTCAACTGATGATATAAAGATGGTAAAGCCAAGCCTAATTTTGAGGAATGACTTTCCGCTTGGTAGAAATGGATGTCCGAATGGTAGAACTGGCACTCCGAACGGCATAAAAGAAAAATGAGGGCACATATAATAAAGCTGTTTGAAAATTTAGACATGCTCATAGCCCAGACGAATGATAAACTCAGTTCCTTCGCCAATCCTGCTGTTTACGTCCAAACTTCCCCCATGCCCCTTGATCACAATGTCATACGCCAAACTCAAACCTAACCCCGTTCCCTGCCCCGTCGGCTTGGTAGTAAAAAAGGGCTGGAAAATTTTTTCTTTGATGGTTTCAGGAATGCCGTTGCCATTGTCTTGGATTTTTAATTCGATCTCCTTTTCAATTCGGTTTGAAGTGATTGTTACAATGGGGAGATACCCTTCAATCCCCATTTTCGCCTTCTCATTCACC
>NZ_JADKCX010000055.1 GCF_016718685.1 Haliscomenobacter sp.
TTCCATGAGTGATCCTGGGCTAAAAGTTATCTGTTCGCGCTCCCACATGAGTCCAGAGACCGAAGGTTTTATCCAGCAGCTTGACCAGCCCGAATTGGTATCCCGGGGCAGCTCCCTCAAATTTTTACTCATCGCCATGGGCCAGGCACACGTGTACCCACGCATGGGGCCAACCATGGAATGGGACACGGGTGCCGCGCAAATCATCCTGGAAGAAGCGGGCGGACAGGTGATAGATCAAAACACCCAGCAGCCTTTGCGTTACAATAAGGAGAACCTGTTGAACCCTTATTTTGTGGCATATGGAAAAGTAGCCGAGCCTTAGTAGTGGGGCAAAAATAAATGTTCATTTTTTTTGAGCCAAAGGATTAGATAAGACACTTGAAATGAACCGTTTACTCATCTAATCCTTTGGCAAAATGAACATTTATTTTTTATCGCCCTTAGGCTTAAAGAAGCGCTAAAACTTTCTTACATCGCCCCCCAAAAACTGCTTTATCCGTTTTTCCTTGGGATCGGTATGATACAGGATCTCGCCTCCAATATTGGCGGAGGCTTCCAACAATCCCGTAATTTGTACTTCTGCACGACCACCGGTGCTGGTTCTTACAGCGCCGTTCTCTCCAACCAGGTCTGAACAATGGCATACTCCCCCAGTGCTGGCATTGATGTCCTGAGTTGTGGCAGTGCCTTTCAAGTTAAGTTGGCCACCTTCAGAGGCGCTTGCGTCCAAGTTTTTTACATTCAGGCTGAGGTCCAATTGGCCACCAGCCGACACACTTGCCGAAAACAATTCTGCGCTCAAGGGTTCTTTACAATCCACTTTTGCACCGGCATTGGCCCTCACCCCGCGTAAGGCTTTGTAGGTGACGTAGGCCTTGACGATCTCATTTTTGTACAAAAAACCATTCAAGACCTGAATGCGTAAGACCCCCTTGGACACTTTTACTTCTATTTCTTTTTCCGGAATGCCATCCACATAGAGCACCACTTTATTGGCATCGCCCGCTTCCAGGTGCATGGTTACACTTCCAGTAGCACTCACTTGGTCAAAGCTTTCAACCTGCACTTCTTTTTGAGCCTGTAAAATCCCACTGAAGCCCAAGAATTGAATGCTCAGCAGCAGTCCAATTTGCATGAATTGTTTCATATCGTTCGTTTTTTAAATTCGTGAAGCATTCGCTTATGTTCCCTATAAAGATGTAAAGAACGGGGCAAGCCCCTATTTTAGCACGCATTTATCAGATAAACGTGGTTCAGCGCCAAAAAAATCAAGATTTCTCCGCTGCGAAAGCCGAAATTTTGCCATTTTTGCAGCCTATTTAGTATTACTCAAATAAGAAATTACGATGACCCAGCAAGCGGATCTGTTCAAGAAGTTGGTTGCACACAGCAAAGAGTACGGTTTTATTTTTCAATCCAGCGAGATTTACGATGGCCTTGCCGCTGTGTATGACTATGGTCCCTATGGTGTGGAACTCAAAAACAACATCAAAGATTACTGGTGGGCAGCAATGGTGCAAATGCACGACAACATTGTTGGCCTGGACGCAGCCATCTTCATGCACCCCAAAACCTGGAAGGCTTCCGGGCACGTGGATGCATTCAACGATCCATTGGTAGACAACAAAGACAGCAAAAGACGCTACCGTGCCGACCAATTGATCGAGGAAGAGATTGATAAAATGCAGGGCAAAGCGGATAAAGAAGTAGAAAAAGCCAAGAAAAAATTTGGCGATTCTTTTGACGAAGCCTTATACCGGACCACCAACCCACGGGTGCTGGAATATACCCAAAAGGCGCAGGCCATCAATGACCGGTTGACCGCAGCCATGTCCAAAGGTGATATGGCGGAAATGAAAACCATCATCGAGGACCTAGACATCACCGATCCAGACACGGGCTCGCGCAATTGGACGGAAGTACGCCAGTTCAACCTGATGTTCAACACCCAATTGGGCAACATTGCCGGCGAAGAGGGCAAACTCTACCTGCGGCCCGAAACCGCCCAGGGCATTTTTGTCAACTTCCTGAACGTGCAAAAAAGCACCCGCCAGAAAGTGCCTTTTGGTATTGCCCAAATCGGAAAAGCTTTCCGCAACGAGATTGTAGCCCGGCAGTTCATTTTCCGCATGCGCGAATTTGAACAAATGGAGATGCAGTTTTTTATTCGCCCCGGCGAAGAAATGAAGTGGTACGACTACTGGAAGCAAACCCGGATGAACTGGCACCTGAAAATTGGAACGCCAGCTGATAAACTGCGCTTCAAAGACCACGACAACCTGGCGCACTACGCCAATGCGGCTGTGGATATTCAATACGAGTTTCCTTTTGGTTTCAAAGAATTGGAAGGTATTCACTCGCGCACCAATTTTGACTTGAGCAGCCATCAGGAGCTTTCGGGCAAAAAACTCCAGTATTTTGATCCTGAATTAAACGAAAACTACGTACCTTATGTAGTCGAAACCTCGGTAGGCGCCGATCGGATGTTCCCTGGCCATGATGAGTGAATCACTGAAAGAGGAAAGTGTGCCCGATGCCAAAGGTGAGGACTCTACCCGCGTGGTCATGAAGCTGCATCCAGCCCTTGCGCCAGTGAAAGTTGCGGTATTGCCGCTGCTAAAAAACCGCGAAGAATTGGTTAAGGCCAGCACTGATGTGTTCAATAAGCTGAAATTTTCTTTTCAGTGCCAATACGACGAAAAAGATGCCATTGGCCGCAGATACCGTCGTCAAGATGCTATTGGAACACCTTATTGTGTGACCATTGACTTTGAGACCCTGGAAAATAATACCGTGACCATTCGTGAACGCGATAGTCTAAAGCAGGAACGTGTTCACATCGACAGAATTGAAGAAATTGTACGCCAGCGCGTGGATATGAAAACATTGTTGCTGTAGGGCAACCCTGCGTGGTTGCCCGGGCGACCACGCAGGGCCGCCCCTACGGGAATGTTTAAAAAAAGCCGCTGTGCACTACCACACAGCGGCTTTTTTAATATACGAAATCTTTTGACGCTCTTTTGACTTGAAGAACAAGCGAATCCGGTTGAATCCTCGTTAAACTAACATGCGTAGCATCCAAAAACCGACCAAGCATGAGTAATTTTACAAAACAAAGACCAATGAAAGCTACCCCAAACCTACGGATTCGTTCATTATTGTTCCTTTCCCTAAGATTTTGGCTGGCTTGCAGCGTGGGATTACTTGCTATCCCAATTTTCGCCCAGCGCAACCTCACTTTGTCTCAATTGACCTTTGCCCCCCAATCCTATTTGGTCAACCCTGGGCGCATGCCCCTGTCCAAGTACAACATCGGTTTGCCCCTGATGAGTGGAGCCAATGGTGCAGTGAGTAGTTCTGGCTTTAAATTAGGAGATTTTCAAGAAGGAGAAACTTCGGAAATGTCCCCAGTCAATCCTTACAAAAAATTCCTGGATGGGCTGGATCAGCAGAATTATGCCCTGATGGACGTCAGTGTCAATCTGCTCGATCTTGGTTTCCGCATCGGGAAACGCAACTACATCAATTTTTTTGCCAATGAAAACATGAATGCATTGATGAAGTATCCTCGGCCTCTGGCCGAGATGTTGTTCAATGTAGGCAACAATTTTATTGTAGAACGTGCTTACGACATTCAAACCTACCAATTCAATGTCTTGCAATACCGGGCCGTCGGCTTTGGGTATACCCGTCAAATCACCAACAAAATTTCGGCCGGGTTTCGGGTGAAATCCTTGATGGGCATTAGTCATATCCAAACCTACAATGACTCGATGCGCTTTGTCAGCGACAAAGACGATCGTTACTTTGGGGTGCTCGGGAATTTGAGTTTTATGAGTTCGGGCACAGAAAACCTCAGCCCATATTATGCGATACTGGGTAACCTGAATTTTAGCAACCTGGCGGTACAGGCCCTACAACGCAATCCGAACAGTTATTTAAAAAACACCGGAAACAATGGCTTTGCTTTTGATCTGGGGGTACAATACAATGTCAGCAAAGAACTCGATTTGTACGCCAGTTTGCTCAACATGGGCAGCATCACCTGGAAAAACGACGTAACCATCAATCCCATTGCCGATGACAACATTGAATTTCCTACTGCTGGACTAGATGGTTTTAACCACGAGGTACTCGAATTTAAGGACAGCCTGGGTCGCAAAGCTAGTATCGACACCACGTTCGACACCAAATTACCCGCCCTTTTGTACTTGGGGGGAAGTTATTTCATCAACCCTACGACGTCCATTGATGTCGTGTTGAACCCCAAGTTTTATTTGGGAGAAGTGGATTTTGGTTTTGCCGTTGGCATGACTACCCGAGTCAATAAAATTTTACAGGTCGGGGGAAATATTTCCTCCTTCAACAAGTCAACCATCAATTTTGGGGTAGGTGCTGCACTCAATTTAGGCCCGGCGCAACTCTACGTGGCATCCGACAACGTCATCCCGATCTTTGCTTTTAAAAGCGCAAGAACCGCTCATTTGAATATCGGTTTGACTTTCAATTTTGGTCGCCAGACCCGCGATGACCGGATAGCCGAGCTGAATGGCAAAAAGAAAGTCGAAAAGAAAAAGGAACCGGAAAAGGAAGTGGGTAAACCCTACCTGGCCAACAACAAACCCAAAGAAAACGAAAAAAAGACCACTCCTCCTCCCAGCACCACCACGGCACGAGCTGTAGATCTTCCTCCTTCCGTGTCCGTTGTGGGTACGGTATTCAATGGGGTGAGTAAAGAACAACTCACTGGTGTCGCATTAGAATTATTCATCCAAAATGATGACGGCACAGAGGCTTTGCTCAGCAAACGAACTTATGGCAATGGCATCATCCTTTTGTCTCTGAAACGCGATCACAATCACCGTTTAATCTTGCGCAAAGCAGGATTTTCGCCTACGGAAGCCATCATCAGTACGGACGAAATGGGTGGTTTGGTTCAATTAAAAAAAGAATTTGAGCTCAGCACAGGCGCAGCATCCGCTCCGGTGATCGTCACGCCCCCGGCAATAATGGTAGAAGAAGTCAGCTTGCCGGAACAGGTACGTATTCCTGAACAAACGACGGCTCCTGCTACCACTGAATCCAATCCGGTGGTACTGATTGAAAAACCTACCTCTACGCCTGCGGTAAGTAAAATTTCTTCCAAACCAGGCCGGGTGATTGTCTACCGGGTACTCGAAAGTTCAACCATCCGCCAAAACCCGGAAGAAAGCAGCCTCGATTTGTTGCCCGTAGTGATTGGCCATCGTCTGGAACTCCTGGAAAAAACCAACGACGATTGGTGGAAGGTTCGTTTCCGTGATTTTATTGGATACTTGCCAGCAAGAATCCTAGAGTTGGAGGAATGATCATTTTTTTGCCATAAAGAAGGCAATGAGACACCTAGAGGAATTTCATTTTCATGGTGTCTCACTGTCTTCCAGTCAATTTAGACATGCTCTTACTTCAACTGTGTTTCTGCAAAGTAGCGCATCGCCTTTTGCAAAAACTGTGCATATTCAGGATGAGATTTTCCATCCACCATCGTGAATCTTTCGTCACTCACATAGAGGTCTCCTAAGCCAGCGTAGGCTTCGGCTTGTAAATCGAGTGATTGAGCCGTGCCCCAAAACATGCGGGTATTGTGGTAATGTTGAGCAATTTGTTGTTGTACCAAGGCACTGTGCGGGTCTTCGTTGAGCAAGGCGAACAATTTGGCAGCAATGTCTTTTTGCTCGGTTTTTAGCTGATCAAAACCAACTTTGCCCATGCTGCGGAGCTGATCCTCCGCTGTTTCTACGGTTTTTACACCGTATTTTTTGCTGGCTTCTTTGCGGTAGGACTCCCCGGTTTCTTTGGGCAAACCTGCGTATAGTTCTTCGTGTGAAAGCATTTGATGCGATTTTAAATGAACAATGGTTTTGTCAATGGTCGCCAATAACGTATTGATGCGCTCTTGCCTCCTGCGTAACGACAGTTTATGGCTTTCGAGGGCATGAATCAGGTCAAAATGTGGGTCATTCAGAATCTCCTCGATGTCCTGTAGGGAAAAATCGAGTTCTTTGTAAAACAGGATTTGTTGCAAGCGCAACAACTCATTTTCTCCATACAACCTATACCTGGCCTCGGTGCGGCTAGCGGGTTTGAGCAGGCCAATCTGGTCGTACAGGTGTAAGGTGCGCACACTTACGCCCGCCAGTTTGGCCAACTGTTTTACGGAATAATGCTTCATTTTGCTCGGTTATTTTCGAATGACGAAACAAAGGTAGGCTATGACGTAAGGTAAGAGTCAAGGGGGAGAGGGGAAAAAGTTGAAAAAATACTTTGAGGCTGGTTATTCCACAAAACCCAGCACGAGTTTAACGTGTTAAAAACTGCTTTTTTAGTTTCAGAAGATTATATTTGTGAAGCAGGGATTTGTATAATGAAATATAGATAAAATTTAGCAAATATGAAAGACAAACTGACTGCTTTTATTGAAGAAAATTTCAACGAACTTGTGAAAGTGGGGATCGCTGTTGCCATTGTAATCCTTTCATTAATCATCACTTTATTGATTATCTTGGTAGCGCCATAAAGTTCGATATTGATTTTTCTTACTGAACCTACGGTGCTTTCACCACCTTATGCACCATCCGCTGCCGATCTACCTCCAGCACACAGATGTACAAGCCAGTTTTTGCCGCTGCATTGGGCACCCACACTGCCTCATAGTCGCCCGCGGCCTTGCGTTCTTCATCAACGAGGTTGACCACCTCTTCACCCAGCAGGTTGTAAATGCGAAGCGAAAGTGTGCCTGGAGCCCCAATTGAATACCGAATGTGCAACTCCTGGGTAAACGGATTGGGGAAAACTTCGCGGATGCCAAAATCCCGGCGAACTGCCTGTATCTTGGTGCTTAGTGGCGCAAAAGAACTAGGTAGGCTTTCAATCGAGTTGCCACTCACGGAAGTAATGGCGTACCAGTATTGCTGTCCATCGATGATGCTGCGATCCTGGTATTGGGTGCTGCCGGTTACGGCCAATAGGTTTTTCCCATCTTGGATGGCGTCCAGCCAAAAGGGCTCTTTGGCGGCTTGCACCCGATAAATGGCGTAAAAGCGCACCTTGGCTTGCCGTTCAGACGCTACTGGAGCCGCCCAACTCAGGTTGTTTGTATTGCTTGTCGGTACCAGGTGCAAACTTTTGGCCACCCCGGGTGCTTCCAGTGGTTTCCAGGTCATGGTGGGCGTCAGGGCTGGATTGCTGTAAATGCGGTTGCACAATGAATCTGCCAGGCCCTGGCTATTGAGGCGTGAGAGGGTTCGCAGCCCGGAACATGATGACTCCGGGAATGTTTTTTTGCCGGGTAAAGTAGATTTGGTTGGGAATTTCCGCAGGGCTGTACAAGGCTGCTGTGCCTGCTGTACTCGGATCGGCGCGGAAAATGGCGATGCCGGGGTAGAGGTGGCGTCCGTTCATTTGGGTTTTCCACCAATTGGCCAGTTTTTCAAAGTCCTGATTGCCCCCAAAACGCCAGTACAGTTGAGGCGCCAGGTAGTCGATCCACTGGTTTTCGAGCCAAACCACCGCATTGCCATAGGTGACATCCGCGCCGGATAGGCCTGTAATTCCGGCCGGTACGCCGTTGCGCCAGATGCCGAAGGGACTGATGCCGTATTTGACCAAGGGTTTGAGCGCCAGCGTTGCTGCGCCAAGTTCCTTAACAAAACGGTTGATGTTGTCTTCCCGCCAGGCATTGAGGCTAAGTCCATTGCCGTATTTGGCAAAACTGGCGGCATCCTGGTTGTCAATGCCTTCGTACGGGTAAAAATAATCATCGTAATGCAAGCCATCCACCTCGTAGCGTTTCACAATATCCGTAGCTACATCAATGATGTATTGGCGTGCAGCAGGTATTCCGGGATCTAGCAGTAAGATGTTTTTGATTGGAATCATCCACTCGGGATGGCGGATCGAGACGTGCAAGGAGTCTTTGGGGTAAGTAGAATTGGTACTGCGGATGACCCTAAAAGGGTTGAACCAGGCGTGCAATTCCATACCGCGCTTGTGGGCTTCCTCGAATGGCAAATTCCAGCGGATCCCAAAAAGGACTAGGGCTTTGCCCTTGTTTGCCGGTGAGGTAATAAGACCAGGGTTCGAGGGAAGATTGGTAAAATGCATCACTTTCCGAGCGTAGTTGAAAAAAAATGGCGTTGATTCCAGCTTTTTTCAAGTCTTCAAAAATGCGCAGCAATTCGGCTTGTTGCTGTGAAGGAGAGGCACCCCGGATGGGCCAGTCGAGGTTGATGACCGTTGAAATCCAGGCACCCCGAAATTCCTGCTTGGGTGCAGCAATGGGCTGGGCAAAGCCAAAAATGGCCAGACAGCACAAACACAGGGGGAGGAAGCAACGGATCATCGAATGTATATTTGCCCGGGGGGATCTACTAAAATAATCCTTCAAATATTGCTTTTTTCCGGCAAAAACCTACTCCTTGGTCAACATTTTAATTGTAGTTTTCTCCAGGGCGTGCAGGGTTTGATCTCGTACCAGAATCAAACTTTTGCGAATCAGGCAAGTCGCTTCATCCGGACAATCGTGGCAAGGCTCGTAAAAACGCAGCGAAGCACAGGGCAACATGGCGATGGCTCCATCAAATAGCCGGTATATATCCGCCAGGTTAATCTCATCGGCGTCTTTGAGCAAGTAATAACCACCCCCTATACCTTGTTTGCTGCTGACCAATGAAGCGCGTTTCATGTCAATGAGGATCAATTCCAAAAACTTCTTCGGGATACTGGATTTGGAGGCAATATCTGCGGTTTTGGTTAAACTGCCTTTCTCTTGTTTTGCCAGATAAATCAGCGCTTTAATGGCGTATTTTGCTTTTTGGGATAGCATTATGGTTTCTTTTGGGCAACGACCATGTATTGATAAATCAATGAAGTATCATCGCTGTTCAGCAGCTGAAATCCAGCTTGTTCTAGTTCATCCTCCACTTGATGCTGGGGTACTCGAATGGCCAATGGAGGCAAAAACTCACCTTGAGGCAAGCGATGGCGTTTTACATCGACGATGATGATTTTTCCTCCGGGAGCGATGCCTTTTTTGAGGTTCTGCAAATATTCAATGCGGTTGCTCAAGTACAGGTAAGTATTCACCATGAGCACCACATTCGTTTCATTGGGTTTAAGGTGTGGATCGTTTGGATCAGCCAGGCGGGTTTCCAGTTTGTTTTGGTCTGCGTCGGAAAGTTCAACCGTGCGGATACTGTCGATATAGTTGACCAGGTTGCGGTCGATATCGATGGCAATCACCTTTTTGGCCAGTGGCGTCAGGCGAAATGCAAAATACCCGGTACCAGCTCCAATGTCTGCGACAACCTTTATCGGTGATGTCGCCCATGCGGTCGAGCACCAATTCGGGTTTTTGCCAAATCACCCGGTTGGTATTGCTGTAATCATCGGTCATTCCTAGTTCCTCAGGCGTTCCATTTTGCGTAGGATCTTCGTTGTATTCTTTGGTGGGGTCTGGGCCGCTGTTCCAACAGCCAGCTAAGGAAAAAGACAATAGCACGAAGGCAATTAAAAAATGGTAATTTTTCATATCATCAAAAAACAGTTAGAAAAGGCAAATCAGAGGATCAAAGTTACGAATTCAGTTGATTTGCGCACTAGCTCTTAAAACCATTTATTATGAAATGAAAAATTAGCGGCTATATTGCTTGACTGAACAATTTTCCTCCCGGTTGCTTTTGCCAGTAGCGGGCATCAAAGGCCAAACAGATATTCCGCAAAAAGGGTCGACCCATTGGAGTAACTTGTAGGCTTTGTCCATTGATTTCAATCAAACCATCAGCCTCCAACTCCTCAATCCGTACGATGATGTCCTCAAATACCGCAGACTGTAACGCGGGATCGCTCCAGTCGGTTCCATCGTGGCACATGATGTTTAAAATATGAGCACGAATGATTTGGTCTTCTTCCGAAAATAAATGTCCTTTGACAATTGGAAAATGCCCTTGTTCAATGGACTTTTGATAGTCTTCGATGTTTTTTTCATTTTGTACAAATCCATCCCAACTGTCACTGATTGAGGAAGCTCCCAAGGCGATACTCAGACGGGTATCATGGGGAGTATAACCCATAAAATTGCGGTGTAAAGTACCTCGTTTCATGGATTTATAGAGTTCATCGGTAGGGAGTGCAAAGTGATCCATCCCAATTTCAACGTAGCCTATCTCTTCCAGTAAATCGCGGCCTAGTTCGTACAAGGCCCGTTTGGCTGGGCCCAAAGGTAAATCCACTTCGGAATAAGCCCTTTGGCTGGGTTTGATCCAGGGTACGTGCGCATAACTGTAAAAAGCGATGCGATCGGGGCGCAACTGTTCCAGTTTGTGCATGGTGCCGCGGATGTGCTCGGGGGGTTTGCAGGGGCAATCCAAAAATCAGGTCATAGTTGACACTGGTATAGCCCAGTTCACGGGCCCATTCGGTCACCTGTTGTACCTCCTCTTCGGTTTGCTGTCGATTGATGATTTCCAGAATTTCCGGTGCAAAATCCTGTACGCCTACACTGATTCGGCGGAAGCCCAGATTGTGTAGTGTTTCGAGATGTTGGCGTGTCGTACTAGAGGGGTGGGCTTCAAACCCAAAATCAACATCTGAGGCAATGTCAGCATGTTTAAAAATTCCTCTAATCAGCGTATCTAACTGGTCAGGATGAAAAAAAGTTGGCGTTCCGCCGCCCAGGTGCAATGCTTTAATCAGGGGTCTCCCTGGTAAATTTTTCAGGTATAAGTCCCACTCTTTGAGTAAAGAAGCAATGTAGGGTTGTTCTACTCCGTGGTTTTTGGTGATTCTCTTATTGCAGCCACAATAAGTACACAACTTTTCACAATAAGGCAAGTGAATGTACAAGCTAATGCCTCGATCAACTTGAAATGCGTCTTGAAAATGTGCAATCCAAGCTTTCTCCGCTACCAGTTTTTCATCCCAATATGGTACGGTGGGGTAACTGGTGTAGCGGGGTACGGGCGTGTTGTATTTCTGCAACAATAGGGAATTTGTCATGGTAATCGTCTATTTAAGCCTATTTAGTGACAAAAGTAGACGAGGCAAAAATGACAAGTAATGACGGTCGTCACCGCGGAGGGTGAGGATTGTCATCCTTTGGGTTCAATTGCTTTCCAAAAGATAAGCTTGCCGGACTGGGAATTAAAAGTTTGAATGCCTATTTTACCTGCGAAATAGACTCAATTGATAAATCCACAAGTCACTTATTATGGAAAATTCTGAAATTTTGGATGAGTTTCAAGCCTCCCGGAACAGCGAAAAAGAGTGGGTCATCAACCATCAAATGCAAGAAAGCTTGTCAAATGCAGCGCAATGGGGCAATATTTTAGCCATCATTGGTTTTGTATTGCTTGGCTTGGGAGCAGTGGTAGGTTTGGCGGCCATAGCCAGTATTGCAACATTTGGTGCCATGGGAGAAGATTTTCCAGGGATGGAAGGAATGACCATCATGATCTGGGTGGCAATCGGTCTGTATATTGTACTTTTGGTGGTCTACATTTTTCCGCTTTTGTATCTGAAACGATTTTCTGCACAAATGAAAGCGGCAATGGCGGGAGAGGGTAGTCAGAGTCTGGCGGATTCTTTTGAAAATCTTGGCAAACTGTTTAAGTTTTTAGGCATCCTGACCCTGATCGTAATTGGGGTGTATTTTGCTTTTTATGTGTTGATGTTTGCTGCCGGAATGTAGAGCTTGTTTAAAATTTTTTGTTTTGCTGCAAATGGCCCGATTTGAGGTGAATTTCGTTCCGAAAATGCTCATTTAGCGCTGCTAAACTCCGCTTTTCGTGCCTCATTCACATCAAATCGACCTCATTTTCGCCTAAAACAAAAATATTTAAACAAGCTCTTTGTGCAGCAAAAAATGAATATCACTTGCAATTCTACTGCGGTAACTGTGTAACAACCGCAGTGGAATTCAAGATAGTTTGATTTTTTTCAAGCGATCCAGTTCCCGTTTGTTGTCCTTTTCCCGAATGGCATCTCGTTTGTCATAAGATTTTTTACCCTGAGCCAGGGCAATTTCCACTTTTACAAACCCTCTTTCACTTAAATACACGCGGTAAGGTACAATGGTAAAGCCCTTTTCGCTGGCTTTGCGTTCGAGTTTGCGCAGCTCGGCTCGACGAAGCAAAAGTTTGCGCAGTCTGCGGGGAACGTGGTTGGAATAGGTTCCGTTTTCGTATTCAGCAATGTAAAGGTTGTGTATGTATAGTTCGCCCTTGTCAAACAAACAATAGGCATCACTGAGGTTGACATGCCCAGCCCGATAAGATTTGATTTCGGTTCCCAAGAGCGCAATTCCTGCCTCATGGCGACTGATGAATTCGTATTCAAATGTAGCCCGGCGATTGACAATTTCCGGAGCAGCTTTCTTTTTCATTTTAACAAGAGATTTGTTGGGCAGCAAGGCCAGGATTTAAATTGCCCTTGCTGCCCGCAAATATAACCTTCCTCCCGTTGGAAAGTTCCAACGGGTCAACTATTGTTTCACCTGAGGCAATTGTTGGGTTTGGGGTTTGGGTTTAATGGGTTGTTGGCGGTACTTGGTGATGTCGCGATCCAAGATGTCTTTGGCATACTTGTCGGATTTTGCTTCCGGCCCTTTGAGCTTGTCGTCCAAAAATTGGGTCATTTTGGTGTACAAATGGAAGCGCGTATTGCCGCCATAGATGCCGTGGTTGCGATTGGGATAAAAATAGGTGTCAAATTGTTTATCGGCTTCGATCAGGGCATTGACCAATTCGGCGGTATGTTGAAAATGCACATTGTCGTCGCCCATGCCATGCACCAACAGGTAATCACCATTGAGCTGGTCTACAAAATTGATCGGTGAGTTGTCTTTGTAACCGTTCGGGTTTTCTTGCACGGTGCGCATGTACCGTTCCGTATAGATGTTGTCGTACCATTTCCAGTTGGTGACAGGAGCAACAGCGATGGCTACTTTAAAGGTGCCTTCGCCTTTGAACAAACAAGAGGAAGACATATAAGCGCCATAACTCCAGCCAAAAATGCCAATCTTCCCCTGATCCACGTAGCGCAAATTGCCCAGGTAGTAGGCCGCTTCAAGTTGGTCTTCGGTTTCGTATTTGCCCAATTGCAGGTAGGTCATTTTTTTAAATTCCTCACCGCGTCCTCCGGTTCCCCGATTGTCTACACAGGCCACAATGTAGCCTTTTTGTGCCAACATTTGGAACCACCAGTAGTTTTGCCCTCGCCAGCTGTCTTTTACTTCCTGGCTCCCCGGGCCGCCGTATAAGAACATGAATACCGGGTATTTTTTGGTAGGATCAAAATTACTCGGTTTGATCATCCAGCCATTGAGCTCCACATTTTCGCGGGTTTTAAAGGAATAAAACTCTACAGGTTGTGTAGCATATTCTTTTTGCAGGTTTTTTACAAAAACATTGTCTTCGATGACCCGAACTTTGCTGCCTTTTTGATCAAAAACGGTATAGGTTGACGGAGAATTCGCGGTGGAATGCTCGATCACGTAGTATTGAAACGTGGGGCTAAACTGGGCGTTGGCCCAGCCTTTATCAGCGAATAGTGCCTTTTTGTTTTTTCCTTCCAGGTCAATTTGATACACTTGCCGCTCCAGCGGAGAACTTTCAGTGGACTGAAAATATAAGGTGCCACTTTTTTCATCGATGCCGTAAAAATCGCTCAGCTCCCATTTTCCACTGGTGATCTGGCGCACCATGTTGCCCGTCAGGTCGTAGAGGTAGAGGTGATTCCAGCCATCCATTTCACTGGTCCAAAGAAAATGTTTGCCATCTTGTAAAAAAGTGAGGTTGTCGTGGATGTCCACATAGTATTTGCTGTCTTCTTGCAGCAGTAGTGTGGTTTTCCCGGTCGCGGCATCCGCCAGCACCAGATCCAACTGGTTTTGGTGGCGATTCAGCAAAAAGATGCTCAACTTATTGGGGTCATTGGTCCACTTGATGCGGGGAATGTATTCCGTCGCAGGATCGGTATCCGTTTTCATGCTGCGTCCACTGGCCAGGTTGTGGATGTGGATGCTTACTTTGGAGTTTTTTTCCCCAACTTTTGGATACTTGAAGGTCACGTAATCAGGGTACATGCCTGTTTCAAAATTGGTCAGGGTGAATTGGGGCACTTCCTGCTCATCAAAACGGTAAAAAGCCAAATTGCTGCCATCTGGGGACCAGGAAAACCCGCAATCCATCGAAAACTCTTCTTCGTACACCCAGTCGGTCGCTCCGTTGATGATGGAATTCATGGCTCCATCAGAGGTAACCTGGGTGGTTTTTCCCGAACTGAGGTCTTTGTAATACAGGTTATTTTTGAATACAAAAGCCACTTTGTCTGCTTTGGGTGAGAAGGTCGCGTACATGGTTTTTCCTTCAGCAAAAAGTGGGCTCAATTGCTTTTGGTTCCGATCGTATACATAGAAATTGGCGCGGGTGGAATGGCGGTAAATGGGTTCAACTCCTGTAGCGAGCAAAATTTTGCTTTCATCCGCACTAAATTGGTATTCATCGATTTGCACATTGGTGCTGAGGGTAGCGGGATCAAGAATCGTTGCAGTCGTAACGCCAGTGGTAATATCCTGCTGTACAATTTTGTTGCGATCGAGGCGGGTATAATGCCGGCCATCGTTTTGGAAGCTGAACCCGGGCACACTCCGGGGGGAGAAAGTGTATTTTTTCCAAATCTCCTCCAATGAAATGGCCTTTTGGGCACCAAGGGTTGAAAATGAGGCAATGGCCAGCGCGAGTAAAAAAAAGCGGTTAAACATCTTTTTAGAATTTTTATGCTTTAGGGGCGATAAAAAATAAGTGTTCATTTTGCCAAAGGATTGGGGGGTAAACGTTTCTTCAAAATGAACACTTATTTTTGCCCCACTACTTAGCCTTTGTCAGAAAAGTTAACTCAGCAATTTATTCAAACGATCTTGAATCTGTTGAAATTGCTGTTTCTTTTGCACGATTGAGGGTTCTGCCGCGCGTTCGACACAATCTTCAATCGAGCAACGTTCACAAGTGGTATGTACATCGCGGGCAGGGATAGCCGGATCGTTGAGGAAATGTACTTTGGCGCGCAATTCATCATCAATCAACAAACCAATGGTTACGCTGACATTTTTATTGGGTGAGGGATAAGAAGGCCGAGCAACGGTGAAACAGAGGTACTGGTCGGTCGTATTGAGGTAATGAGAAATCTGTGCGCCAATCAATAAATCACTGGGGCGCCCCGCTTGTTTGAGTTGAAAAAGTTCCTGAAGCAAGGCGATAGAAATCCAACGGCGACAATAGTGCTCGTAGATGCCGTTGCCATGGGGGTGGTGTTTGTGATTGAGGTGTAGTTCTTTGTCTACATCAAAAGTTCCCTTAATCGGGTCGTGTACAAAGCGCAGGAAAAACATCTTGCGGATACCAAAGAAACGAGGCAACACATTGGTCAGGCGGTGGTAAAACATCTCGGGGGTAGCATCGTACTTGAGCATGATGTTTTGCAAGGCTTCTCCATTCCATTCTTTGTGTTGGAAAAAAAATTCCATGTCCTGTATTACGCTTTGGAGGGGCAGGTGCAAGGCTACGGAAAAATATATGGCTTTGGAGTGACTCAAGACTTCCTCAAAGCTGCGCCCCCGCAAGATGGAAGAGGTATAGGCCCTTTCCTTGATGTTGAGGTATTGAAAGCCCAATTCTTTGCCGTATTCAAAAGCCCTCTGGATGGCTGAAAGTTTACTGCTGAGCAACAACTCCTTGCGCTTGGGGATAAACAAGGAGCGCAAGTGTTGGAGTTCAGGATAGCGGTCGAGGCCATTTTCGTGAACAATGTAGTCGTACTTTTCTTCCAAAATATTGCGCAAATGTTCCCCAGGAATGGGGCGTATGGCCAGAAGTTGACATTCGGCTACAAATTTGTCGACCGCATTTTCCAGCTCTTCAAAGTAATTGTTGTTCAATTCCAGGTAAGAGCGCAGCGCACTAAAATAAAAATGCTCTTGGCGGAGTGCGTAATTGCGGGATAACTCAAGTAAAGTTGAAATAAATGCACCCACCCGAGAGGGTGCACCTGCGATGATTTCGACTACCTTGGCCAGGTCGATACCAAAACGCTCCAAAGGGAGTTCGTTGAGAAAATTGGATTGCAGCAAGTCATGTATCGGGGCTAGCCCCTCGTCCACTTCTTGGGAGGTTAAATCAATTGCGGACACATTTAAAGCCCGCGCCAAAGTTTGAATTTTTTCACCTTTGGGATACTTCTTCCCCTTTTCAATTTCATTGAGGTAAGACACCGACATGCCTGCTTTCTCTGATAAATCAGCGAAAGACAAGCTCAACTGCTGTCGAAGTTGTTTTACCTTCAAGCCGAAAAGAATTCGTTCGTTTTGCGCTTTTGTACTCATACCGGGTTAAAAATAGCTTTTACAGCGAATATTCGCAACATGAATTATCAAGAAAGAGACAAACACTTTCGGCTTTTGGCCGATCAATTGAAAAAAAGGTACAACTTGCTTGCCTTGGGGCGCCTGTTTTTCTTCATTTTTTCGCTTGCTTTGGGCATATTTTTGGCTCAGCAACACTGGAGTTTTGCCCTCAGTTGGGGAATCTTGTTCATGGTTTTATTCTTGTGGATGGTGCTGCGGCACCGCAAGGTACATGAAGCTGAACAACACCACCGCTTGCTGGCCGAGGTAAATCGGCAGGAGCATGCAGCATTGGATTATCGTTTTGCTGAATTCGCTGATGGAGCTGAATATGGAGATCCCCTACATCCGTATGCGAGCGACCTTGATCTTTTTGGGCCTTATTCCCTCTTTCAGTTTTGCAATCGCACCGTTACCGTAGCGGGGAGTAGACAACTGGCTGAATGGATGAAAAAAGCAAGTTCGCCCGAGGTCGTCCGCGTTCGGCAATTGGCCGTAGCGGAATTGGGACAACAACTGGATTGGCGGCAACATTTTCGCGCTTATGGCTTGGCGCAAAACGATGAGATTCAATACCAATTATCCCTACAAAAATGGATGCAGGAACCCTTATGGATGTTCACTAATGTTTACCTGCGTTGGGCGCTGCTGGTTTTACCAATTTGGGCGATCATTGCTTTGACGATCATCATCCCCAGTTATCCCATTGCCTATGTGTTGATTGCAGTACTTCCAGCGGCGCTGCTGCTCCGCCAAACCTTTAACCAGGTCAACTTAACCCTTGAACATACGGCCAAAGCAGAAACCTGGCTGCTGCGCTATGGCGTCCTGATCCAGCAGATCGAACACCTTGAGGTTAAAACAGAGGTGTTAAAAACCTTGCAAAGCAATTTTTTGAATGCCGATTTACAATTTGGAGCATCAGCAGCAATCCGTAGACTTTCCTATGTTTTGGGACAATTGCAAGTACGCAACAACCCTTTCGCCATCTTCCTGAATTTGATTGGCTTATGGGACCTGCAATGGGTATTTCAATTGGAAAAATGGAAGGCAAAACACCAGCTCGATTTGCCCCAATGGTTTGCTGCGCTGGGTGAAATGGACGCATTGTGCAGTTTGGCCAATTTGCATCACAACCATCCGGATTGGGCTTTTCCCGTGATCCAGACGGAACCAATTTTGCACGCAGAGCAACTTGGACATCCCCTTATCCCGGCTGAGCGCCGCATTGGGAATGACCTCCACATGGCTACTCGTCAGCACTTGAAGTTGCTTACGGGCTCAAATATGGCGGGCAAAAGTACCTGGCTGCGCACCTTGGGCGTCAATATTGTGCTGGCACAAACGGGTGCCCCGGTTTGTGCACATGCTTTGAGTATCCCTCCTCTTTTGGTATTTACAGGTATGCGTACACAAGACGACCTTTCGGCCAGTGCTTCTTCTTTTTATGCGGAACTCCGTCGATTGCGGGCGCTGCTGGATCAGGTGATTGCCCAACAGGGAGAAGTGCAAGGAGTGTTTTTTTTATTGGATGAAATCCTCAAAGGCACCAATTCGCGCGATCGACACCAGGGTTCTCGGGCCTTGATGCTGCAATTACTCCGCCACGAAAGTGCCGGATTCATTGCCACCCACGACCTGGAACTCACGGCAATGGAAGCTGAACATCCCGGATTAATTGAAAACCTGTGTATGGAAGTGAATATTCAGGAAGATGAACTCTTCTTTGACTATACCCTCAAACCCGGAATCAGCCAAAGTTTTAATGCTTCTTTATTGATGCGGAGAATGGGCATTGGCGTGGAAGAATAAAAAAAGGGATCCATCTGTAGAGGAGGCAGTTACTACTTTTGGACCCCTTTGAATAATATAAACACTATAGTTTACAGTGCTATATTGTAACAAAATCAATATTATTAGACTTACAGAGTTCTATCAGCGGGCAAATAGCTGACTTTTAAAAAAGCGTAGCGGTGAAACTACGCTGAGGGTTTTGGTAATAGGTTTTGTTTAGGAGAAACTTATTGGGAAGAACCGTCTTCCCTGTGTGTGTCTGATGGAACAAAGATAAGGGGGAAAAGCAGGCGAAAGCAATTGCGTTTATTCAGGGTATATTACAGGTAAGTTTGTGGCCAAAAAAACAATATAAAGCATTAATAAATTGGTAATCAAATTATTAATATAAAAAGACGCAATGATGTTTTACGGTTTACTCTTCAAAGAATATCATTTTTTTGTATTTTTCCTTTCTTTTATTCATCGCATCGTCAATTTACCCGGTTTGGGGTAGCCAAAAGTTATTGATCGGAACCAAAGGTCCATTTCTGGACTGGACCAATCCCCACAAATATGCCGTGACTGGCCATAGTAGGCAGGATACATTTGCTTCAGTGATTCCGATTATTGAACACTTAAATCATACTGAAGCTATGAATACTGTACTTATCAAAGTTGCTATTGTACTGATTACACAGTGGATTTCGCCTGAAGTGCCCAAACCTTTAAAGGGAGGAAGAAAGCGGCCTGCTCAGCGGGTACTCAGTGAACTGCGTTTGGAGGGAAGAAGTAGAATTACAGATGTAGATCTGGTATTTTAAGCAACAGGGAGGCTGTCTCTGTAGCACAGCCTCCCATTTTAGATCATTCGTCGATCATTTCTATGATCCATCTCCACATGGTTTCATATGGGATTACTTCAATCCTGTAATGTTGATCAGGATGCCCAATGGGCGTTTCGCTCAACAAGGAGATGTAAGGTTGAGATTTTTTGACAAACTTATTCTTCCTGATCGTAGATCCCGCCATGGTCGTAATCGCTTTTAGAAACAATTGAGTGCGATAATTCCCTGCATCCACCCTAAAATATTTCACCCGATATTTGCGCAAGGCTTCAAGCCGTTCTTGTGCCGAAGCATAGTCTTTTTGATGCATCAAGAATAAGAGTTGAACCAATAAAATAGAGATGTTTAACCCTCGTTTGTCTTTTGAATAAATCGGGACATTGTTTAAAAATTTTATAAGTTTAAATTTATGGATGAGGTCACTTTGTGTGGCCTTATGGTCAATTTTTCCGATTAACTGAATGACTACGATGTATGCAAACAAAATTTGCCATGTTTCATGGGTAATCCGGGGCATTAAACTGAATTTAGGGCTTAAAAAAACTTGCTCTGCACAATGCAAGGCCAAAGCATATTCACCCGCTTTCAAGGCAACTGAAACCTGAACTTCCAGGGTTGCAAACCATCCTCTTGATCCTTCTATCTCTAGGGTGGCATTTTCCAAATTCAAACTAAGTGCTTCCTGGTATTTTCCAAGCATGGCTAAACAGGTGGCTTTATTAATCAAAAAAAAGCCAATAATTCTGGGCGATGAACAAGGTTTTTCCTGTAGTTGACTCAAAGCGGAATCGCAGATTTCCGCGGCTTTATCCCAGCGGTAAAGCGACATTTTTTCGGTCAGTTTAACCCCATAATATCCTGCAAAAAAAAGGATGGTACTACAATCCGGGACGTAAGACTCCAGACAAGTCAATAATTCCCGTGCCTTTTGGGCAAGATCACTTTGATTCGATTTTTTCTTTACCGCAGGTGCAACTACTGCTTGTAAACTTTGCAAGGCTTTGTTTTCGGCAGTCCAGTTGTGCCTAAACTGTTCAGTATAAGCCTTGTAGTAAAAGTGTTTTTCTCGGCTGGGATATTGCGTAATGTAGTAATTTTTCAGAAATGTAGCCGCTTCCAATGCAACCAGGGTCACATCGTATTGAGTGGCCAGTTCCACAACTTCTTCTGCTACTACGCGTGCATTTTCAAGACAATTCCGGTATAGTAAAGATTTGAACAAGGCCATTCGACGCAAACAGTAAAAATTGGCCTTTTGTGTTTCGTTAAAATGAGGACTGTTATCGGTGTCTAAAAACAGCAAAGGAGGGTACAGGCGACGGCGAAATTCCAGCAAGAATCGTCGAAAAGGGCGCCCCTTGGCGTCGAGACCCAGCAAGTGGGCTGCTTCGGTTTCGGTACGCACCTGGTCATTGATCAGGGCGTGGTACATGATCCGGTAACGTGTTTCTTGTACACCAGGGCGGAGCGGTCGGGTCAAGACCTCTAACTGCCTTAGTTTGTAGCTGTCAACTACTTTGGCTAGTTCTAGTAACTCAGTCATATTTTACAGTGTTGGGATAAGGGAAAAAATTAAACGGACAAAGCAAGTTTTAAAATGGCATCAATGGGTAAAATTTCCGGCGCTGTTTCCGGTACAGCATAATCCAAAGGAATTTTTGTTAATTTTTGCTGGCAGAATTCAAGCGCAGCTACCTGATTCTGGCCATCCTGAATGGCTTCCAAAGCGTCCATTAAAGCGATCCAGCGTTGCTGGTGCGGGGCAAAAGCGCCACTGTTGTTGAGGTAATTTTGGATGGATTCATTCAAGGCGGCACTCTCTCCTTTGCGGATCCATTTGGGCATTTGTAAAAGGAGTAAAGTGGCTTCTACCTCTAAATTATTGCTCTTGCATTCGGGGATTTGGTCGTGCCAGGCGGGCATGTGGTTCAACAAAAGCAGCCCTTTATCCCGAGAAGCGAGGCGAATGGCTTGTTGATCGCTCAGAAAAAGAAAAACAGCATTGTACACCTGCTTCCTTTCTCGAGGCCATGTCCCGTTTTTTCGGTGATTGCAGAGGAATTTAAACAAACGCCAGGCAGCAATGTAATCGCCTTGGTGTAACAGTAATTTTAATTGCAATTCATTGAACATAAACCAATTGATCCCACCCGTACTTTCCTGTGCGATGGCCTTGGTCAGTATCTTGCTGGCTTGTTCCAAATGCCCCAAATTGGCTAAGCCCAAGGCTTGATTGAACAAAAAAGCGCTGACATGGCTGCGGTTGACCACGGCTTTTTTGGCCAATACATTGCTGGCTTGTTCACAGATCTGTACAACTTCCGCCCACTTCGCTTCTAGAATTGCAGCCTGTAATTGTAAAAATTGGTAGTTTAAAGTAAAAGCTGTGGTATGGCAATTGGCGGCATAAGGTTGAAGAATTAAAACAGAAGCTTTAGCCTGCTCCGCCATGCTACCTGGAGTTGAATGGGGTTCGGTATGTTGTAGCCAAAAGGCATGGTAATGATCTTCGGCGAGTTGTTCTGCTTTTAAAATGTCTTCGTATTCTGCAATCAATCGACAGTAGACCTCA
The DNA here is from genome assembly GCF_016718685.1 of Haliscomenobacter sp. Classification (GTDB taxonomy): domain Bacteria; phylum Bacteroidota; class Bacteroidia; order Chitinophagales; family Saprospiraceae; genus Haliscomenobacter. The sequence continues at coordinate 21,632 of NZ_JADKCX010000055.1, forward strand.
AAACTTTCCATGTTTCCATCGTGCAGCGCACAAAACTGGCGGAGATGAGCGGCCGCTTCAAGCACTACGAGGGTCAGTTCGTATTTTTTGGCAGTTTGGAGCAGTGGTTCCGCAATCTCTCTCAACGAGATGATGGCACCCGTACCCATTAATGTCTTTAGTACGGCCAAACGTTGCCAACACAAATAGGCTACTCGATTGGGTTCTTCAAATTCGTCCTGGTTGACATCTAAAAAGAAAAGGGTATCCCAAAGGCGATTGCGCAGCTCGATTTTGGAAAAATTACTATCCTCTAAAGTTTGAAATGGTAAGTTTTTGGCCGTAGTCGACAGAACGGGGTTGCGCTCATCAGCTGTTGCTGAGGCAAAAAATTGGAGATTTTGGAGTGCGCTTACATCAAATACCTTGATCAGCTCATCGGCTGAATAATTTTTCAGCAGCTGAACCAACTCTCTGAATCCAGTCATAGATCAGAATATTAAACAATCTGAACAATGACACACACACCTAATGAAGGTAAATTTATGCAAGGGAAATGACATTTCCAAAGGCTGAGATAAAAAAAACTACAGATTTAGTCGTTTTTATGATTTTATACACCTGATTTTTTGGGCACATTAAACATTGGCTACCAATGCTTAAAATTAGGGGTGGTCATTTATTTGGTCAATTGCCTTTTTTTTTTGCGTATAAAATTTCACATTTGGACGGGTTAATCCCCGACGGTTTACTAGGCAATTTTTATCAAATGACCACAACTACCTATTTCAAAAAACACCTCCAGGATCGAGGAAAAAAAGTTCTGGAAACTCCGATTCTGGTTGAAGTAGTATATGGCTTGATTAGTCGGGACTGTAAAGGAATGGGAATTTGTAAAATCAGTGCTGTCACATCAAACACTCCTCAACGCAGCAATTCATTGTGCGGATCGAGCTTAGCCTACCTGAAAAAAGTAAAAGATAATCTGCTTCGCTTTGACTTCTTACGCGAAACAATTTCGGAGGAACAGTTCGCTCTACGCTTTTCCAGCGGCGTTTTTTACATGGAAGAGCCGTTTTATTTTTCGAGCGAATTGAGCGAATTATTGGGTTTGGAATTTGTTTGTATTGCGGAGGGGGAGTATCTCTTAAGCTATACTGTGCAGTTTGTAGGACTTGAGTTCTAGCGAAAGTCTGTTTAGCGCATGCCTAGAACAAAAATATTTAGAAATGGGCTATGGCCAAGCCGTTCCCAAAAAATGCTTCATTCCGCTACCCATACATTCCACAAGCCCTTCACGCTCGGCCCCAAACATGTACTTTTCTCCATCGCTGGGATTTTCGACTGACAGGTTTTGACGATATCAAAAGCAAAAGGTTCCAGGCGGCAGCGGTAATTGTCGAGGTAGATGATGTTGGCTTTGGTGTTTTCAGCCAAGCAGAGGTATTCGGCGAAGGCGTCGGTATTGTCCGACGTGGTGCTGAGGAAAGTGAGTACGTTCACTGCAATGCCTTTTTGCGCCAGAGTAGTTGCCCACTCGCAGATGTCCATGCCCCCTTCCCGACAGGTATTGGCTCCGTCACTGATCAGAAAAATACTTTTGCTGTGCTGGGGGTTATCTGAAAACAGCTCCGGGCAACGCAAGAGCATGGTCAACAAAGGGGTCGTACCGTCGGGAATTAAAAAGCGCAATTTGCTGCGCAAATCCACCCGACTGATGCCTCCAGAGGCAAACCACAAATCGGGCGGGCTGTCACAAACCCCACCAATCGTACCGATACCCAGGGCGATGCTGGTATCAATCTCCGGAAGGATTTTTAAACATAGGTCTTTCATCGCCGTAAAACGGTCGGCACCGTAACAAACCACTTTTTCCATCACCATCGAACCGGAAATGTCTACCAAAAAAACCAGTTCATCGTAGTTGTTCAATTTCAAATCGCTGATGATGGTGCTGTGCATGTTGATGAAGGTAGGCTTGTATTCCTTGCGTTGGGGTTGGGTACTATCGGCTTCGGGAAGAATAGACGTAACTTTCAGGGTGTCGGCCAGCAAACGATAATTGTATAGCGCAATTGTATTTTCAGGATCTGCTTTTACAGCGGATTCAAAAGCGGCAAAGGCTTTTTCCATGTCGCGCCGATGAACGTGGTAGTGCAGAGCCTGGTAATTGCGGCGATGGGCATTGCGTCCCTGATTGAGCAGAATGGCTTTCCCCAGCGCATTGTAAAAAATGCTCAACAGTGATTTTTGGGCAATGTTCTGCTGCATGGCAATTGCATCGCGTATAAAGGGTAAAGCTTCTCCATAGCGGTCGGCATAGCTGTAACTCATGCCGAGAAAAAATGTTGCCAGCGCCAGTTTTTGTTGGCGTTCCTGGTCATTTGAGGCCACCAGACTACGGGCTTTTTCCAATACATTTTTGGCCGTGCCGGGTTCACCCATCCGCCCCAAACACAGGCCATGGGCCAGGGCAAAACTAAAATTCTCGGGAAACAGCTGATAGGCACGTTCAAAATGCCCACTGGCCTGACGGTACTTGCCTTCAGCGTAGAGCAAAGAGCCTTGATAATGCAGGCGATAGGCTTGTTTGTCGGGAGGCGGGGGATGGGCGTCTACGTTCTTCAATAGAGTGCCCCAATGATTGCTGGCAATCATTGAAAACAGGAGCAACACCAGGGAGCAGAATCTTGTAGTTTTCTTCATATAGTAGTCGGACTGTCCTTTGGCTTCGCTCAGGAACCGGGCCCCGAGCGGAGTCGAGAGGCGGTTCCTGAGTGAAGCCAAAGGACTATATTTTAAAACTCAAATAACCCGTCAAATAGTACCTCGGTTCCTGCGTCAAACGCAACACATTCCGAATGCCCAAGGCAGGACCTCGGCGCACCAAACCCAACTGCAAGTCGGCAAAAACACTGAAATCCCAACGGGTGAGGTCACCCCGATCAAGGGTTTTTCTTCACGACTGAAGCTCAACTCTTGAAATACATCACCCTTTTGGCAATTTCCGGCGGCGTCTATTTTACAAAACGAGGTACGCCGCCCGATGGTGTACGAAGTTGCCGTAAATCGTTCGGTTTGTACAGAAGCCATCACCCCAATGCCCAGCCCCATCCAATCGTTTACGTTTTTGCGCAACTGTAAAGGCACTGCCGATAAGGTTTGAAACTCCTGGTGCCCGGGGCCATTGGCGCGTACCAATGAATCCACCACCACATCAAGGACTCGTCCACCTATTTGGGTGGTTGTTTGTCGGGTGGATTGGTGCAAAATAAATCCATCCTTCGGGAAAGCCATCCGCCCGGTAGTGGCTGGAAAAACCTCTACCTGCAAATAAGCCTTGTAGGGTTTAAACGGAGAAAGGGTAAGCCCGGCAAAAGTACTGTTCAGGCCCGGCTGATTTAAAAAAACATTTTGCCCCACCATAGCACCTAAGGACCAACCTGGCTTAAAACGGGTACTTGCGTAATTGGTCACGATGGGCGGATTGCGGTCAAACACAATGCTGGCCTGGCTGTCGAAGGGATATTTTTTCATTTTTCGCCCAATTTCCAATCTGTATTTGACAAATCCCTTGGTGGAGTCGCGATCACCTACCCCATCCTGTTTGCTTCCAGGCAGATAAATGTTGCGGAAGGTGAAAACCAGTTTGTCTTTTTGAATACTGGTGTCCAAACAACTCAGGTTGGCAACAGGTTCGTCGGGGCAGATCGGGCAAAATGGATACATATCCAAAACTTTGATTCCACTGGCTTCCAGGCCGCGTGGTACACCTGTAGTGAGTTGGATGGTACTGGCTGGCCCTTCGCCATTGTTTTGGAAGTTCACTTTGTAATCCAAATCTTTGCCTTTGGCACTGCGAAAGCTGATCCGTTTGTTGGAGACCGCGATGTTGTTCGGATCGTGTGAGGCCAGAATCTCCATTTCCAGGGTCACTTTGGCGGTTTTGCCATCTTCGCCGAGGTACAAACCCTCCACGGTAATGATGGCGTTGGTATCGGCCAGCATTTCTTCAGTAGCTTGGAGAGACACAAAGAGGTTGCGCTTTTCCCCCCGTTTCAGGTTGCTGAAGCGCCAGGTTTTTTGTTGGCTGTACTGGGTCAAACTTTGTTGAACCAGCTGATTCGGCACAACTGGAAGGGCACTCAACCAATTGGCATATGTACCAGCATCCAATCCCGCCCAAAGCTGATCAGTGGTAGAAAACCCGGGAGTAAACCCAATATCCGCCCCGGTACCTTCGGTTTCGCCGTAATGGGTACGCGCTTCTACAAATGAAAAATGGGGTTGGCGGTATTCTCTTTGGTTGTAAAACAAGTGCAATTCACCCGATTGAAGGTCTTCATCCAGATTGGCATAAGTGGCAATAAGTACGATTTCTTCGCCTGGCCGCGGATTGCGCAGCGCTCGCAGGTTCAAGGTTTTTTCTCGTGGAACCACTGGGAAACCCGGTACGTTACTGGCCAAAAGACTGGCTTGGTTGCCCACTTCGGTGCGTTTGGGGCGGGTTTTGGGTGATTTGCCTTTGTCGTATTTGCCCGTAGCCCATAGCTGTGCATCAAAATTTCCGTTGCGGGTATAGGTATGGGTAGGTGTCTTGTCAAAACTATAAGCCCCATCTCCAAACTCCCAGTAATAATCGTAATACGGCAATGGTGCTCCCGGAATGGATTGTTGTATGGGCAAAATGGGGGAAAACAAATACGCCTCTCCTTGTTTTTGAATGCTAAAATCGGCGCTGGGCTCAGGGGCAACTGGTTGAGCCCAGGAGCTCAACGCGAAACCAACATGTCCAAAAAAGCGCTGGCGATCGGTTTTCTCATGTGTAGGTATTTTGGCGTGATTGAGGCTTTCCTCAAAATTAGGATTTTTTAAGCAAACGCAAATAAGGTGCAGGTCCGCAGACCTGCACCCGATGTTACATGGGATCAAACTTGTTTTTGGGATTATGCTGTTCATGGGATCATGCAAAAAAATTACTGTTTGACGACTAAAGTCTTATAGCGGTTTTCGGCTGAGATGGCCTCTAAAAAGTACGTTCCATTCGGTAAATCCTCCAAGCTCAAAGACTCGCGGTTGCTGCCATTTTGTTTGTGCAGCACCGTTTTTCCGGTCAGGTCGCGCAACACCAATTGATAGCTGGCGGTGCTAGTGGGCAAATCGAGGTTCAATTGTCCGGTAGTCGGATTGGGGAAAGCGCGCAGCTGACCCTGAGGCAAACCCGTATTCTTGTCAATGGCTGGGTCAACACTCAGGCAACCCTGTACACTGACTTTGAAGGCACATTTGGCGCACTCTTTTCCACCACACTTCACTACGATTTGCACCAGATAACCGCCGTTTGTACCAAATCCAATCACTTCATTTAGCGTAGCGTCGTTGAGCGAGCTGTACACGATGGCGCCACTCGCCGAGGTTACGGTGATGTCATAAGTTGCTTTGCAAGGTGCTTTGCAGATGTACACGCCGGTAAGGGTATATTTGCCACATTTGAGGTCGAAGCCCAGGCCACAGAGTTCGGGAAAAATGGCACCATTGCCACTCATGGCTGGCTTTTTCTCCCACTGTCCGCAGCAATCCACTGGCGCACAATCCACTTTGATGAAGAAGCGGCAAGGTGGGCAAGGTTTGCCATCGCAGTAAGGTTGCAGGAATACGGAGTACAAACCGCTTTGGGTAAACGTATAGGGAACAGCCACCGAACCAGAACCGCTGAAGTTGGTCAAAGTACCATCAGGAGCAGTGACAAAACCTTTGATTTTGGCACAGTCGCCATTGCCTACACAGTTGTAAACCGCGTCGATGTAATACATCTGGTTGCACTTTGCATTGATGGTTTCACCACATTTGACCGAAGTCACGGCACCAGTCACACTGAGCTGAATTTTCTTCCAGCCTTCTCCTTGGGCGGGGCACTCACACGCACAACCGAACACCTGGAATTTGAAGACACATTTGTCGCATACTTTGCCGCCACACTTGACCACTACGGTTATTGAATAGGCACCATTGCTGGTAAAGTTGAGTACTTCGTTTAGGGTAGGGTCATTCGTGGTGATCACAATGGGTGCACCTACGGCTGGATACAGGGTGACATCATAGGTTGCTTTGCAAGTATCTTTGCAGAGGTAGTTGCCAATCAATTGGAATTTGCCACACTTGAGTTCAAATCCTTTGCCACATACATCTTCGTATTTGATGCCTGCACCAATCAGATCGGGAAGGTTTTCCCATTTTCCGCAGCAATCGACCGGATTACAATCGACGATTTTTACTTCAAATTTGCATTCGTAGCACACCGTTTTGCCACAGCGAATGATGATGGCAATCACGTAGGTACCAGGAACGGTGGGCAGCGCTTGCGAAAATGCATTCCCGGAGCCACTGGCCGTTGATACACCATTGACCAGGTATTCATAAGTAGCATCACAATCGCCTGCACAATCATAGCCCACATTGAAGCTGACCTGATTGTTGTGGCAAAATTCGTAACCTTTTCCACACTCAATCGGCATGGCACGCCAGTTGGGCGCAGAAAAATTGATGTGGTTCAACTTGCCACCTTCACAATTGCAGGGACAATCACATACATATACATAGAAGGTTACCGAGTAACAACAGACGTTGCCGCAAAAGAAATGTAGCGTCACAACGTGTACACCTTCTTTGTTGAACTGGTGGTTGAAACAAAAGGAGGCACCAGTACCCGTGTAGCTCGCAGTAACCCCGTCTTTATCGGTTACGGTAGCTACGTAGGTAGGAGCCAGGCCATTTGCGCAGGCGAATTTGGCACAAATGCGGTAGTCTTTCTGACAAATGGCAGAATAGGAAAAAGGCGGAGCTGGTGATGTGTTGGGAACATTGGTCGCTGTACCACTGGGATCGATGATCGCAATTTTTGGTGCGATACAGCCCTTTTTGTCGCTCATGTTGCTCGTGTCAACTGGAGTGGTTTGCGCATTAGCCGAGCTCATCAGCGCCTGGAAACAAAAGAAAAACAAAAAAAAGATGGAGGTAAGCATTCTGGATTTCATGGGTAGCAAGTTTAAGATGACGAAATAAGGTGTTATCTTGGTTGCGGTTTGGGGTTTAATCGCCCGTTTTTAACCGCTTACATCCATACATCCAGGAAAGGCTAAAAATCTTACTGCTCGAAAGTGTTAAAAAAATGTTAAGGAAATTTTAGTGTATGAGCGACGAAAATTATCTCCAGGCCTTGTGTGCGGGCGACACCCAACGGATTCGCTCCATTTACCAGCAGTATGCCGGGCAAATCCAACGTTGGGTAGAAGACAACAATGGCTCTGCTGCCGATGCCCAGGATTTGTTCCAGGACGGCCTCATCGCCATTTATGATCGGTATTGTGGCAGCGATTTCCAGCTCAGCAGTTCATTCGGAGCATTGCTCTTTGGCATCTGCAAACGCAAGTGGTTTGATCGCTTGAAAGAAAAAAATCGCGAAACGGTAGTAAGAAAAGTGGAGGAAGAGCGATATAGTGATGATCACGACCCCAGTATGGAGTCAGAAGCTGCCTTCCAGGAACTGCAAAAACAGGAAACCCTGACGAAGACTTTCGCTTTGTTGTCGGCGCAATGCCAGCAGTTGTTGACACTTTTGGGTCAAGGCGTGGCGGCAGAGCAAATTGCAACCCAGTTGAGCATTGCCAACGCCAACGCGGTGTACCAAAGCAAACACCGCTGCATGGGTCGCTGGAAGGAGCTTTTTTCTAGTTCTTCAAAAAGTTGAAAACCATGAACAATACTGAAAAAATAGACCGTTTTTTACGGAACGAGCTCCCGGAAGAAGAAAAAAAAGCCTTCGAAGCCGAACTCAATCAAAATGCTGATTTAGCGGGAGAACTCGCTTTGCAAAAAGACATGGAGCAATTTTTGCGCAAGCAGGAAAAACGAACTGCACTGAAAAATCAACTCAACAGCATTGGGCCAGAGTTTTTTCAGGCTGCAGTCAAGCCCGAACCTGGCCGCATCGTCCCGCTCCAACGCCGTCAAACCTTGCGTTGGGTCATTGGATTGGCAGCAGCCATTGCGCTGCTGCTGGTTGCCCGTTTTGTGTTTAGTCCATCCTTGTACGATCAATTTGGGCAGCACCCTCCCCTGGCAATGATTGAAAAATCCAATGCCACTCAAGACAATCTTGCGGCCATGGAGGCAGCTTTCAACCAAAAAAATTATACCGCAGCCCTTCCGCTTTTGCAGGCTTATGTACGCGAAAAACCGGGCGATTTACAAGCAGAATTGTACCTGGGCATTTGTTTGCTCGAAACCGGGCAGTACGCCGACGCGCGGGCGGTTTTCACCAAAATCAGCCAAACCCAGTCCAGTTTTATGGATTTCGGGCAATGGTACCTGGCTTTGAGTTATTTGAAGGAAGGGGATAAAGCCGCTTGTCGGAGGGTATTGTTGGAGCTGCCGGAAGAATCGGAGTTTTTTCAAAAAGCACAAGACTTGCTGAAGCGGGTGTAAAACCTGTATATTACTGCCCTAAACTTTAGACTTTCATGTTTTTAGGGCTGGATTGGAACGACTTGTTGGAAATCAGTTTAACCATCGCCGGAGGCGCTTTTGCCACGGTGCGCTGGGTTATCCCCTGGTTTGCCCAGCGCAAGAAGGAGGGTAGATTGGCGCGTAGTTTGCATCCTTTTTACACGGCCAGTGAGATAAAAAGTCATACCAAATACTTCATACCAACCCAATGTCAATCCAAGTCTCCCTCCGAAAGTAATGAAATCAACCGCGATACCGAACCGCGTGAGCCCCTGATTCCCTATTTTATCCGCATTTTTGAAAAAGACAAAGACGATTATGTATTTATGGTTTTAGCCGATTCGGGCATGGGCAAAACCACCTTTATGATCAACCTGTACTACACCTACCACCGCAAGTGGCAAAAAAAGTACAAAATTCGCCTTTTGCCTTTCAATGCGGGCATTGATGAGGAGTTGGATAAAATACCGGATGAGCTGCGCCGCGAGACCATTCTTTTACTGGATGGCCTGGACGAAGACCCTCAAGCCATTGAACATCCCAATGAGCGCATTGCAGCGTTGTTGAAAAAAATCAGTCATTTTCAAACCGTGGTGATCACCTGCCGCACACAGTTTTTTGCGCGTGAAGAAGACATTCCTACGGCATTGCCTTTCGGCAGTATGTCGCCTACCCGAGCCCAGCGGCGCATCGTGACCCGTTATATTTCCCCTTTGCAGCCAGAGGAAATCAAGGTTTTTTTGCGCAAAAAATTTGGCCGCTTCAGCATCCGCTACCGCAATTGTTTGCAGTTCATCGAGCAATACAAAGAGCTGGTGGCTAGGCCGATGATCCTCAATTACATCGACTTTTTGGTTGATAAAGCGCCACAATACCAATATTCCTATCAGGTTTATGCCCAAATCATCAGCCGCTGGCTCGAACGTGAACACAACATCCGCGGTAAGGGGCCCGGCTTCTCGGAAAATTTGTACAATTTTTCCCGCTTTTTTGCCCTTGACCTATACCATCATACCGAGCATTTGTCTATTGCTGATTTGACTGCGCTGCAAAAACTCTCTGACCAATGCCAGGTCGGTCTCGATCTGTTTGATATGCAGGCCCATTCATTGCTCACCCGAGGGGCGCACAACAATTACAAATTCAGCCACAAGTCAATACTCGAGTATTTTTTGGCGCTAGAGCTTTTTGAAAACCCTGCTTTTGCCAAAACGTTCAAAGGTTTTGAGGGGATGGATATGCTCAGGAAATTTTACCAGGAAATGGTATTGGACAAAATAGCCAAACCCTTTTTCTGCGAAAAATTTGGCCTGGAAAATGGAAAACAATACAGCGCCGAAGAGGTGATGAGAATCAAGGGTTGCCTGGGCTGTGGGTCAATGTTTTTGCCCATTGGTTCTCATGAAAAAGCTTTCTTTTTTAATTTTAGTTTGGACAAACTTAAAGACGTTACCCAAATCGACCTTTCCAATACCGATCTGCAAGATTTTAGGATTTTGGCTTGTATGCCCAAGTTGCAACAACTGAATGTGGCCAATAATCCGGCACTTTGCTCTTTTGATTATCTTTTTGTGGAGGGCTTGAATCGGGATTTGAAAGAAATTCAGGTGCAGGGAACAAACATTCAAGCAGCAACTCTGGAGAATGGGGTGGCGTTTGTTTATGTATGAGTTCCGTCGCTTGGCCAGGTAATTTTTTTTCCTTGTACAAAATAGTCTTTTGAACTACCAGTAAAATTTAGGTGACGAACCAATTTAACTGCCGCCCTGCTGCTTAGCAATCCTTCAAAACCCTCCTCATTCTTTTTTACATCCACCTTTGGCGGCAACAACTTATACAGCAACGGCGTCACAATCCGGCTCAGCAACGTAGAGCTGATCAAGCCACCAATCAAGACCCAGGCCAAGGGCGAAATCAGCGGCGAATTTTCCAAAACTAGTGGAATTAAACCCCCAATGGCGGTGATGGTCGTGAGCAAAATGGGCAAAAATCGCGTCTCCGCCCCTTCGGTGATGGCCTGTTCGAGCGGCATACCTTGTTCACGCAGTTGGTTGGTGTAATCCACAAGCAGGATCGAGTTTTTGATCTCGATGCCCACCAGCGCAATCATGCCAATGGTGGCCACAAAAGACAGCGTTTCCCCCGTCAACCACAGAATGACCAGCGCGCCGATGATGCCCAATGGAATCACCGAGAGCACGATGATGGTACTTTTAAAGGTACGGAACTCCAGTACCAAAATGCCCAATAAGCCAAAAACGGAGATGATGATGATGGTGCCAATGCCGCCAAAAGACTCTTCAGCACTTTCCCTTTCGCCACCCGCCATATAGGTATAGCCTTTGGGAAAAGGGTACTTTGCCAGTTTTTCCAACACTTCATCGGTGAGCTTGGCGGTGTTGTAACCGGTTTCCACGAAGCTTTTGATCGCTACGTAGCGCTCCTTGTTGAAGTGCCGCAACTGCGAGGACGAAGCCCCCAGTTCCAGTTTGGCAATTTGATTGAGCGGGATCAAGGCCCCACTCAGCGACGTGATGTACATGCGGGAAAAAACCTCCAGCGCTTCTTTTTCCGTACGCGCTACCGATACTTTGATGGCGTATTCTTCGCCTTCTTTGGTTCTGAATTCACTGACCTCTAGTCCTGCGATGCCCATGCGAATGGTACGTGCTACCTCAGCGATCGGAATGCCCAGCAAGCCTGCTTTTTCCCGATTGATGATGACCTTGAGGTCGGTTTTTTGGGTTTGCAGCGGGTTGGTTACATACACTGTACCCTCCGTACTTTTGACCATTTTTTCTACGGCAAAAGCCAGTTTGCGCAGCGTGTCCAGGTTGTCGCCCAGGATGCGCATTTCAATCGGGGCTTCTTGCGGCGTACCTTGCTGAAACCGACGCACCTGAATTTTTGCGCCCGGATAATCGTTGAACACCAGGCGCAAGCTATCGGTAAGCGCCACAATTTCGGGCACCTGCATTTCGCGTTCTACCTGCACAAACAGCTGGGCGTAATTCGAAGCCTGGTTGCGTTGGAATTCGTTGTAGTACACTCGTGGGTTGCCCTTGCCTACGTTGGTACTCACGGTTCGCGTTTGGGGGTGCCGCCACAATTCGGCCTCCACTTGGTGTGCAATCCGATCGGTTTCTTCCAAACTGGAGCCCAAGGGTGTTTCAATGTCTACATTAAACATGGGCTTTTCTGAGGCGGGAAACAAGCTGAACCCAATGCTGGGCACCAGCAGCAAACTAGCACCAAAAATCAGTGCGGTAAACAGCAGGGTTAAAAATGGATGCCGGAATGCCCACAACAACACGACCCGGTACGGATCATTGAGGTAACGTTTGAAGGCCCGCATAAAGAAGTTGCCTTCCACTTGCTCGTGCTGGTGCAACAACAGGCTTGACAAAAACGGGATGATGGTGATGGCCACAAACAAAGAGGCAATCACGGTCAGCATCACCGCCATAGGCAAACTGCGGATGAACTCACCCGAACCTTCGGGCAAAAAAGCCAGGGGTAAAAAGGCCAAAATCAAGGTGGCAGTACAGCCGATGACCGCCACGCCAATTTGTTTGGTGGCCAAAATTGCGGCGTCCTTGCGGTTGTAACCCATGCGCAGGAAGCGCTCGATGTTTTCCACGATCACAATGCTGTCGTCCACCAACAAACCCAGTGAGACCACCAAACCCACAATACTCAATTGGTTGAGCGTAAACCCAAATGCACTCAGCAAGGCCAAACCAATCGACAAGGACAAGGGGATCGAAATCATCACTACCAGCGAAGCCCGCCAACCCAGTGGCACCAGGGTCAGCATCACCAAAAACACGGCGATGGCAAAATCTCGACCCAGCCCCCCCAGGCGGTGCTCCACATTGACGGCCTGATCAAAGCCATTTTCGAGCTTCATGTTGGCCGGCAACTCTTGGGTAAATTCCGCCAGAACGGGTTTGATCTTGGCGTCGGCCTGGATGATGTTTTTGCGGTCTTTTAATTTCGTGATGACCCAAATGGCCCTAACGCCATTGAAACGCGCCAGGTGATCTACGTCGGCTTCGCCGTATTGTACATTGGCAATATCGCGTAGATAAACGATTCGCCCTTCGGCGGTACTTTGTACCACGGTGTTGCGCAAGTCGCTCAAATTTTCAAGACTGCTAGTGGTTTCGATGTTGAATTTTTTTGCCCCCAAATCAATGCTACCTCCGGGGATATTGACATTATTCGCCTGGATAGCGCCGAGCACCTGGTTGAGCCCCAGGCGGTTTTGGGCCATTTTTTCCAGATTGACTTCAACGTCTATTTTGCGTTCGGGATAAGCCTGGATCTCCACTTCTTTGAGGTCGCGTATTTTTTCCAAACGCTTTTGCAATTTCTCCGCAACCTCTTTCATTTCAGCATAGGGTGCCGTAGGCGAAGTAATGGCGGTTTGCAAAATGGCCACATCCGAAGACGAAGCCCGGATGACATCCAGCAGCAGCAAGTCGTCGGGCAAGGTGCCGCGCAGCCGGTTTATTTCGCGAATGACGTCGTTGTTTTTGGCATCAACATCTACGCCATAAGTGAACTCCAGCTGAAGTTTCATCAAACCATCATCACAATCGGTGTTGATCTTTTTGATGTCTTCCAACTCCGACAGGGCGTCCTCAATCGGGTCGGCCAGCAACTCTTCCACATCCTCCGGACTGGCGCCGGGGTATACGGCCAACACCACGAAAATGGGGGCACCAAAGGGTGGGTCTTCCCCCCTCGGCATATTGAACAGGGCACTGAGGCCCAGCAACAGTACCATCACAAAGATGATGATGGTAAACTGGTAATTTTTGACGGAAAATTCGGCTATTTTCATGACAGAACGAGTTCGAAGGTTTGGGGTTCCAAGTTCGAAGGTTTGGGGTTCGAGGGTTCTTCAGCGCAATGCGCCCAACCCCCGAACTTCGAACCCCCGAACCCTCTAGCCCTAATTGATTACTTTTACCCTGCTACCATCCTCCAAATACGGCGCACCCGAAGTCACCACTTTATTATCGGCGCTCAAGCCGGAGGAAATGATGGCTTTGTTTTCAAAAATCTGGCCCACCCGTACTGCTGTCCGCTTGACGGTATTGTCCGCTTGCAAGACGTAGACAACGGCGGCGTTGCCATTGCTTTCTACCAGGGCATCGATGGGTACAATCGGGTGAGCGGCATCTTCTTTGGGGTAAATGTTGAGCGAACCAATCAGGCCTACGGCCAGACGGGGCATGCTGCCCGTAAAGGCAAATTCGGCATCAAACGTTCCACTTTGGGGATTGCCTACATCGGCCAGTTGGCTCACTTTGGCCGCAAAAGTGCGGTCGGGGTAAGCATCCAGGTGCACTTCCGCACGATCGCCCAGCCGGAGACGAGCCCAATCGCGATCCACCAGTCCACTTTTGATTACCCAATCGGCCTGGCCGTCGCCCAGGATGTAAAACACCGGGGTGCCGGGGCCAACTACTTCACCTTGGTTCATCAGCTTTTTGACCACCTTCCCGCTGATCGGTGAGCGGATTTCGGAATAACTCTGGTTGTATTGGGCAATTTGGAAACTTTGCTCGGCCAGACTCAACCCGGTGGTGGCGTCTTGCACTTGTTCCAGGGTGGCCACACTATCGGCATACAGGTTTTTGGCTCGGCTGAGGTCGCGTTTGGATTTGGCAACTGCCTCCGCAGCTTGCTGCACTTGGGCGTTAATTTCGGTGAGGTTCAGAGTGGCCAACAACTGTCCTTTGCGGACATGGGCACCTTCTTCCACCAGAATTCGGGCAATGACACCTCCAGTTTTGAAGGCAGGCCGCGCTTCATTGGAAGCAGAAACGACCCCGGATACCTGCACTGGAATAGAAACCACTTCGCTACTGATGCTCACTACTCTGACCGGAATGGCCGTGTCTGGTGCAGACTTGGTCTCTTCCGAGGTTTTTTCTTTTTTACCGCAGGCTGTAAACATCAGGAGGACAAGCCCAAGGATAAGATGGTGCATTTTCATGATTGATTTATTTCGGACTCCGAAATCTCGAAATCTGTAATTATTTGATTGGGTAAGCCGCTAAAGCACGTTCCAATTCCGCACGGCGCATCAGCACGTTGTAAAACGCGATCGAACGGCGTACATCAAGATTGGTAATCTGGGTGCGGGCGTCGAGCAGTTCGATGTAATTGGCAACCCCTTCTTTGTAGCGGCGGAACGTATCGCGATAATACTGGCGGGCCGCGTCTTGCTGGGTATTGTAACTTTGCAAAATCTCCTGCTCGGCCTGTACCGCATTTTGGGCGATGCGAATTTGTAATTGAATCTGGTCTTTGACCTGGGCGATTTGCTCATTGAGCGCGCTGACATTGGAGGCCGCTTGTTGCACTTGTAGCTTGTTGCGGTTGGCGGTCCACAGCGGTATTTCTAAGGATACACCCAGCAAGGCATAAGGCCCTACATCCAGTCCAAATGCTTGTGAACCTACGTCGAGTTGCGCACCGATTTTGGGCTTGCGGTAAGTTTCTTCCAAATTGACCAAGAGGCGATTGATCTCCTGCGCTTTGTTCAATTGGGCAATTTCTTCGCGGTTTTCAAAAATAAAGGGGCGACCTTCCTGTTCGCTCACTAAAATACGGTCGCCCCCCTGAAGTATTTGGATGGTATCAATGGTTATACTTTGGTCTAAACTTCGCCCTAGCAGGTGGTTGAAATAGGCGGCGGCATTGCGCTGCTGGTTGCGGGCTTCCACAGCCTGAGCTTCTACGGCGGCAATTTCTGAATTGGCGCGTGAAATAACACTGGGTACGGCTTTGTCGTTGCGCACCAAACTTTCGTTTACACGCTTGCTTTCTTGCAGTAGTTGGGTAGCATTTTGGTAAATCAATACCGCTTCCCGAGCCTGGAGGTATTGGTAATAGGCCAGTTTTACATTTTTGGCCAACTCGCGGCGGTACACTTGCATGTCGATCTCTTGCAACGATACCTGCGCAGTTTTGATGCTGCGGTTGAGTTTGATCTCGGCGTTAACGATGGGTTGTTGCGCCCGAACCTTTATGTCGTAAAAATTATTGGGAGCCAGCAGTTCATTGACATTTTCAATCTGAGGAAAATTGCTGGAATTGGTCAACTGGTTGAGCGTAGCATAAGCGGGGTTCAACAAATCGCCAACCGGAAATTCGATACGGCGGCCACCCGCAGCCAAGGTATAACTACCGTTCAGGTTGACGGTAGGATAATACAATCGTTTGGCTTCTTCCAACGCGAAGAGGTTGCGCTCCAGCACAAACTGTTTTTCTTTCAGGGCGTGGCTGTTGTTGATGGCCTCCTGAATGTAGGCGTCCAATGGGGCGGATTGGCCGTGTATTCCTATCAGTGGAAAAAATAAAAGTGAGAATAAAAACAGTCGGGGGATTCCACTTTTTTGTGGGGATCTTGGTGTTCGCATGATCAAATACGGTTCAATGATGTATGGGTGAATCGAATACGAAAGTACGCGATTTCATCATCCACAGACAGCTAAAGCTGCTGAACCGTGACAAAAGACCATTGAATTGTTGTTCTGGAAAGCTGAATTGTAGGGGTAAAGTAACCCTTGACATTTTTTTGAGTAGAGCTAATCCTCTCCTCCCCAGTTCCACCCACAATTCAGCTCCATAATCCAGCGACTAACCCACGCGCAGCACCTACTACCTAGACCCATTCTAAATAAATCTCCAAATCCCTCTTTTCCTTGCTTTTGCCAAAAAAATTTGCTTGATTTGGCGATCCAACAAAATTTAATTTCCGTATTTCCTTTACTAAAGGAAGAATAATTGTATTTTCCATCTACATATATGCAGTGGAAAATTTCGCAAGACACAAATTACCATAACCTATGTCAGTAAAGATTTCAGTAACCATTAACGGAAAAAAATACACCAGCCAGGTCGAACCTCGGCAGTTGTTGGTGTATTACCTCCGCGAGGCCCTCAGCCTCACTGGTGCACACGTGGGGTGTGATACCAGTAGCTGTGGCGCCTGCACGGTGCTCATTGATGGCAACGCGGTCAAATCCTGCACCACCTTGGCCGTACAAGTGGATGGCACCCAGGTAACCACCGTAGAAGGTTTGGCCAAAAATGGCACCTTGCATCCCATTCAGGAGGGATTCCGCCAGGAGCACGGCTTGCAGTGTGGTTTTTGCACACCGGGTATGATCATGTCTGCCGCCGACCTGTTGCAAAACAATCCGAACCCATCCGAAACGGAAATTCGCCATGCGCTGGAAGGCAACTTCTGTCGTTGTACGGGTTACCACAACATCGTTCGATCCATCCAGTGGGCCGCTAAAAAATTACAAGAAACCAACGCAGCAGTACTATGACATACATCGGTCAATCCGTAAAGCGCGTTGAAGACAAGCGCTTTACCACGGGCAAAGGCAAATATACCGACGACATCAAACTCGTTGGCATGACCCATGCCCACATTGTGCGCAGCCCTTATGCACACGCCAAAATCCTGAGTATCGACATCGATACCGCCCTGGCACATCCAGGCGTGGTGGCGATATTTACGGGCAAAGACATTGCCGCCGCCGGCATCAATGGCGTTCCCGCAGGCTGGCAAGTCAACTTCAAGGACGGTACCACCATGAAAGAGCCGCCCCACCCCTTGTTGGTGGCCGATCGGGTGAAACACGTCGGCGACGGCATTGCCGTGGTCATTGCAGAAGACGACGCTACGGCCCGCGATGCTGCCGACCTCATTGAAATTGAATACGAGGTGTTGCCCGCCGTAACCAATCCCGCCGAAGCCATCAAGCCAGGCGCACCACAGGTACATGACTCAGCTCCCAACAACATGTGCTTTGACTGGGAATTGGGCAATCCTAAGGCGGAGGTAGATGCAGCCATTGCTGCTTCGCACCACGTTACCCGCCTGGATTTCATCAACCAGCGCATGGCCCCCAATGCCATTGAGCCACGCTCGGCGATTGGTCACTACGACGATTCCAAAGACAAATACACGCTGTACACCACCTCCCAAAACCCGCACCTTACCCGTTTGTTGATGTGCGCATTTGTACTCGGTATTCCCGAACACAAGGTACAAGTCGTAGCACCAGATGTAGGGGGTGGTTTTGGCAGCAAAATTTTCCATTACATCGAAGAAGCACTGGTGATTTGGGCTTCCAAACAAATTGGTCGCCCCATCAAGTGGACTTCCGATCGCAGTGAGGCCTTCCTCACCGACGCGCATGGCCGCGACCACGTGACCACCGCAGAGATGGGTTTTGACAAAGATGGAAAAATCACCGCCCTGCGGGTCAACACCGTGGCCAACCTGGGCGCATACATCTCTACTTTTGCGCCAGCAGTACCTACTTATTTGCACGGTACGTTGTTGCAGGGCTTGTATACTACGCCTAAGATTCACGTTGACGTGATTGCGGCCTTTACCCACACCAATGCCGTAGACGCTTACCGTGGTGCCGGTCGCCCAGAGGCGACTTATTTGTTGGAGCGTTTGGTAGATACCGCCGCTTTGGAAATGGGCATGGACCCAGCCGAATTGCGTTTCAAAAACTTCATTCCGGCATTTGACGGGGTGACCCAACCCGGTTACCAAACCCAGGTAGCCCTGCAATACGACAGTGGCAACTACGAACCCGTATTGGAGCGTGGCCTGGAAATGGTGGGCTATGAGCAGTTCCGCAAAGACCAGGCCGAAGCCCGCAAAAACGGCAAATTGCTCGGCATCGGTTTTTCCACTTACATCGAAGCTTGTGGCATTGCACCATCGGCTGTAGTCGGCGCCTTGGGCGCTCGGGCAGGTTTGTACGAATCGGCTCAGGTACGCGTACAACCTACGGGTAAGGTGAGCGTATTTACAGGTTCGCACTCGCACGGACAAGGCCACGAAACGACCTTTGCACAAGTGGTGGCCGACCGTTTGGGCATCGCCATGGAGGACATTGACATTGTCCACGGCGACTCTGACTCGGTCGCTTTCGGGATGGGTACTTATGGCTCGCGCTCTTTGGCGGTAGGGGGTAGTGCCATTGTCAAAAGCATCGATAAGGTGTTGGAAAAAGGCGCAAAAATTGCGGCCCACAAGCTCGAAGCCGCCGAAGAAGACCTCGAATACGCGGGTGGAAAATGGACCGTAAAAGGAACCGACAAAAGTATTGGTTTTGGCGACATTGCGCTCACGGCTTATGTTCCCCACGACTATCCAGCCGGGCTGGAGCCAGGTCTGGACTTTTCCAGCTTCTACGATCCAACCAACTTTACGTATCCCTTCGGATGTCACATCGCCATTGTGGAAGTGGATCAAGATACGGGCAAAGTGACGCTCAAACGCTTCATTGCTGTAGATGACGTAGGCAACGTGATCAATCCAATGATCGTAGACGGGCAAATCCACGGTGGTTTGGCGCAAGGGATTGGCCAGGCACTGCTGGAAGGTGTCATTTACGATGAAAACGGCCAGTTGGTTAATGGTTCTTACATGGATTACGCCATGCCAAGGGCGGATGATTTACCTTCTTTCGAAATTGATCGCAAAGTAACCCCTTGTCCGCACAACCCCCTGGGGGTAAAAGGCGCGGGTGAAGCCGGTTGTATTGGTTCTACCCCTGCCGTGGTCAACGCAGTCATGGACGCGCTGGCGCCATTTGGGGTGATCAAAAACCTGGAAATGCCCCTGACACCGCAGCGGGTATGGAGAGCAATGCATCAATAATCAAGAGAAGTTGAGAAGGTTGAGAAGTTGAGAAAGTTGAGGCTGCCGCGAGCGACAAACCAAAGCGACTTATGCTTTCGTGGTTTGTCCCTCAACCTTCTCAACCTTCTCCCCTCAACCCAAAAAAACAACCATGATTCCTGCAAATTTTGAATATCACCGCGCCGGATCAGTAGATGAAGCCTTGAGTCTGTTGGCAACACACGATGGCAACGCCAAAGTGTTGTCGGGAGGCCATAGCTTGATTCCCGCGCTGAAATTGCGTTTAAACCAGCCAGCCGCACTCGTCGATATTGCGCGTATTGCTGCCTTGCGCTATATCCGCCAGGATGGTAATCACATTGCCATCGGAGCGGCCAGTACCCATAAAGACATTGCCACCTCGGCTTTGTTGGCCCAGCACCTCAGCATGATGCCCCAAGCTGCGGGCATGATTGGTGACCCGCAGGTGCGCAACGTGGGTACCATTGGTGGTAGCATCGCTCACGCCGATCCAGCTGCGGACTGGCCTGGGGTACTGCTTGCTGCGGATGCGGAAATTGTACTCCAAAGTGCAAGTGGCAAACGCAGCCTGGCGGCACAGGATTTTTTCCTGGGCTTTTTCACCACTGCCCTGGCTGAAGGTGAATTGGTCACCGAAATTCGGATTCCCATTCCCGCAGCGGGTACCAAGTCAACGTACCAGAAATTTTCGCAACCTGCTTCCCGTTTTGCCATCGTGGGTTGTGCAGCCGTGGTGCAGGTCAGCAATGGTACTTGTTCCCACGTGCGGGTAGCCTTCAACGGGGTGTCGGATTCTTGTTTCCGCGATGGAAACGTAGAAAAGGCCCTGGAAGGTAAAGCGGCTACGGCTGAAAACATTGCTGCTGCTGCCGCTCAGGCTGCACAAGGCGTATCCATCCTCAGCGATCATTACGCAGCGGAGGATTACCGGACGCATTTGGCACAGGTTTTTGCCAAAAGAGCGCTGAGTGCAGTGGCTGGGTAATTGAAAAAATCTTTATTGCCAATATGGGGCGGCGGCGAGGGTGACTCGTCGCCGTTTTTTTGTAGCATCTCCAGGAAGGTGATTTTTACGACTAGAGCTTGTTTGAATAGTTTCCTTAATCGATGACTTCCTTGCTTTCTTTTTTCCTGTGCTCATTAAGTTCATCGTGCCCTTTTCAAATTCAGAAATTCAGGCTAATTTTGAACAGGATTTAATCATTTTTACACCAATTGTGCTTGATCTCTTCAAAGTCAACCTTTAAAAAGACTTTCCGTTTTTTAAATGCTTCTCCAAAAAACTTATGGTTGATGTTGAAATGGTATGATAATGTTTATCCGATTTACAATTTCCTGATGTTTTTACGACAAATGGGAGGCAACTAAAGTCCTCGTGCTGAGCCGCATCGATCTTTACTATTTGCTGTTCACCAGTAAGCTTCTCTGAAAAATTATAGACCGAATCTACTTTTTCATCAGGCTCTAAAGTTGAACTTTCCAAACGAAGATAAGGAGCTGAAATTCTCCTATTTTTAAAATCCTGACTGTATCTTATCCCATCAAAATCGGCATTTTCTTCTTTTTGTTGCCCATAACGATGAAACTCTGAGCCGTCGAGAGAGACCACACAAGCAACATTGGGAATTTTAGTCGCCAATATTGAACCGGCGAGCCCGCCCCAACTATACCCGATTATTCCGATTTTTTAGTAAAGTCAATATTGGTGCTCGACTTCATGGAAGGTAGATGGTGCGTCATTTATTTGTTCCCACAAATCTTCCTTTTTCATGGTCATATCGCCAGGAAAACGGCCGATGGAACTGATCGAAACCACCACAAA
>NZ_JADKCX010000056.1 GCF_016718685.1 Haliscomenobacter sp.
AATCAATTTGCCTTTGTAATTTATCTCTACGCAATCCAATAATCGTCACCTTCACACAAAAGTGCAATGTATTTTCCATTACATCGTTGAAGGGTATCGATAAAATTCATATTCATACCCAAGTTTTGTTCTCTATCAATCAACCTGATGATGCCTGGGTACTTTTGTTGATAAGTTATACAAATAGCTTTGGTTTGATCAGTGGAACAGTCATTGGAGATCAACAATTCCAATGAAAAATTTACTTGTTGTGATACCACGCCTTCAATGGCTTGTGCTATGTATGATCCATGATTATATGTAATCATGCATACGAAACCAGGAATGAAGGATATTCATTTGTATTCATTGCAAAGCTTCAGAGGTATGTAAATAAATTGCATTCATTGCCGCTTATCTGGGTTTAATTGGTTGAAAATTAATGCTAAGGTTTGACTAATAAGTTGATAAGTGTTTGGCTGTAGAACGAACATAACCAATAAAAAGTAAATGATATACAATAAACTACTGATTAAAATTGTCCAGAAATGATAAATGTTAATAGCATTGATGAATCCAAAATAATGGAATGTTCCTATGAAAATGAGCGTAACCAAAAAATATTTACTGGTGAGTATCAGGTATTTTCCAACCCTATATTTGATAGCTCTTTTTAAAAAAATTAGATTGAGGATCAACATAAAAAGGTAGGACATAGACAGTGAAACCAAAAATGACCAGATATCAAAGTAATAGGCAATAACAAACGTAGGAATCAAGCATAATTTTTTAAAATTTCTACATAAAAAAGTCTCTTCCATTACCTCGCGCCTGAATGATGCTTAATGCCAAGGAACTAATAGGATAAACAAACCAGATTATGGCAAGCAACTTCTAATAATTCGCTGCTGTATCCATTGTAGCGAAAAGCAGCGTAAAGCGAAATTAGCATTAATGATTGCGATTCCAGTGATTAAAAATAGCCCAAACATATTAAATTGTAATATCTTTCCCATAACTTTAGAACCAATTCATCATTTTCAATTATTGTAGAAAAATATGGAAAAAGGACGCCAATTATACTCGTTGAAGATACGTTTCTTACCATGTTGTCCATCTGTTGAGCTCTAGAATAAAAACCAAGTATGGACAAATTAAAAACCTTAGGAATAATAAATGTATCAATTCTGGTAAATACTACATTTGATACATTGGATAAAAAAACATACCTGCTGTAATTCATAATCTCACGAATGGAACTGAGTCGAAAATAAAACAACGGGTGCCATTTTGTTATAAAAAAATTAATCACAACAGTACTGGCTGATATCAAAAGAACTTGTAGCATCAAACTCCATATTCCCCAGCCAGAATAAGCCAGTTTAACGGTAACTGAGCCAACAAAAATGGTAGTGATTGCATTTCTAAGGGCCTGTTGTTTGAATAACATTTTTTTTTGCACTAAAGCGGAAGGAACCACATTCAGTGAGCCAAATAGAATCCCTAGAACACTTACCCTAAAATATTGTGTTAACTGGTATTCTTGGTAGTACGCTGCAATTAAGGGAGCTGTAAAATAGACAATTAGGCAAAGGAGTAGGCCTACGCCTAAACTCAAAAAGAAAATGGTGGATAGCTGTTGTTGATCTACATGTTGTTTCTGAACAATAGCTGATCCTAGTCCGAAATCCTGAAAGATGAGAGCGATAGAACTTACCGCAACAATCAAGCCGATAAATCCATAATCTGTTGGATGTAAAATTCAGCTTAATAGCCGATAACCAATAAATTTGAAATTACACTTGATAAGCGCGATATAATCCCAAAGCAAATGTTTTAGTACCATATTTACCGCGCATCATGCTAACCTACACGTTCAATGCGACTGCAATGATAAGGAATAGAAATGAGGCTAAAAATAAATCTACGCATGGCAAGTCAAAAGCAGCTGTCCCGCGCAAGGTATAGTGTGATTTTGAAGCAAGCCAACGGTTTTAATGGGATGAGTAAACAACAACTTGTCACCAAAAATCCATTTCTGCGTCAAGCAACGTACTAATCCTGTACAACCAAAACCAACCATCACCCGTTATTGCTAAAAATCGTTCCATGTACAAATCATCCCTTTTCTTTTCCTTATTGTTTGGATTAACCTTACTCTCAAGTAGCCTATCCGCAAACCCGCCCAGTCATGAAGCCTGGGACGCGCTGTTGAAAAAATACGTCTCAGCAACGGGCAAGGTCAATTACAAAGGCATCAAAGCCGACAAAACCAAGTTGGAGGATTACCTCAAAACCCTGAGCAGTGATGCCCCCGAAGCATCCTGGAGCAAGCCTGAACAGATGGCCTATTGGATCAATGCCTACAATGCCTTCACCGTTAAGTTGATTGTAGACAATTATCCCCTCGCCAGCATCAATAAGTTGCACGGCGGCAAACCCTGGGACCACAAATGGATCAAAATTGGCGGCAAAACCTACTCCCTCAACAACATCGAGAACGACATCTTGCGTCCCCAATTCAAGGACGCCCGCATCCACTTTGCGGTAAACTGCGCAGCCAAATCCTGCCCGCCTTTGCTCAATACGGCCTGGACGGCCAGCAACCTCAACGCCAATCTGGATGCCCAAGCCAAAAAATTCATCAACAACACTGCATTCAATAAGTTAAGCACCAAAAAAGTAGAGGTTTCCAAAATCTTTGAATGGTACGCTGAAGATTTTGGCAAAATCATCGACTTCATCAACAAGTACGCCACCACCAAAGTTAGCACCAAAGCTAAAGTGAGTTACGTGGAGTACGATTGGGCGCTAAATGAATGATGAGTTAGGAGTTATGAGTTATTTTTCTTTCGGCAGATTTGATGAGAAAATGGGATTATTCGTCAATCGTCATAATTCATAACTCATCATTATATTTACTTAGCTTCGTGTGTAAATCAACTTACACATGAATCGCAAAATAATAGTTTGGTCGGTCACTGTTGCACTGGGTGGCTTTTTGTTTGGTCTGGATACGGCCGTTATCTCCGGGGCGGAGCAAGCCATTCAAAAACTCTGGTCGCTGAATGATTTTTGGCACGGCACCGCTGTCGCCATGGCTTTGTATGGCACCGTTTTTGGCGCGGCGCTGGGCGGCTGGCCCAGTGATGCCATTGGCCGCAAACGAACCTTGTTTTGGATTGGCATTATGTATTTTGTATCGGCGCTGGGTTCTGCGCTGGCTACCGATGTAAATACCTTTATGGTGTTTCGCTTCATAGGAGGCCTGGGCGTAGGTGCTTCTTCGGTAGCTGCGCCGCTCTACATATCCGAAATTTCACCCGCCAAATCGAGGGGGCAACTGGTGGCCATTTTCCAATTCAACATCGTCTTGGGGATATTGATCGCTTATGTCAGCAACTATGCCTTGCAGGGCATTGGAGGTGAAGATGCCTGGCGCTGGATGCTCGGGGTTGTCTCCATTCCCTCGGTTGCCTTTATTGTTTTTGTGCTTTTTGTACCCGAAAGCCCACGTTGGTTAATCGTCAAACGCAATGAGGAAGTAGAAGCCCGCAAAGTTTTGGCCATCATCAATCCGGGAATGGTGGATGAATCCGTGGCCGCCATTCGTGCATCCGTGCACCAAGAATTAGGAACTAAGGTGGAGCGCTTTTTTTCCAGAAAATACAGTTGGCCCATTTTGTTGGCCTTTTTATTTGCGCTCTTCAATCAGGTATCGGGCATCAACGCGGTGATTTATTACGCGCCGCGCATTTTTAAACTTGCTGGACAAGAAGCAAGTACCGCGCTGCTCTCTTCTGCCGGGATCGGCTTGATCAACCTGGTGTTTACCCTGATCGGGGTTACGTTGATTGATCGTTTTGGCCGCAAGTTTTTGATGTACATCGGTTCGATTGGGTACATCATTTCTTTGTCCTTGATTGCCAATGCCTTTTTCTCAGAAAACTATGCAGGCATCACTTATTTCCTGTTTGCCTTTATTGCTGCGCACGCCATTGGACAAGGTGCGGTAATTTGGGTTTTTATTTCTGAAATTTTCCCCAATCAGGTGCGTGCGGCCGGGCAGTCTTTTGGCAGTTTCACCCACTGGATTTTTGCGGCACTCATCGCCAATGTATTCCCTCTTTTTGCCAATGACAGCAGTAGTGGAACGGGTTCCATTTTTCTCTTTTTCACGGCCATGATGGTGCTGCAATTGTTGTTTGTGGCGTTTATGATGCCGGAGACCAAAGGGGTGTCTTTGGAGGATATGGAAAAGCGGATTGTGGGGCATTGAGGATTTGTTTGGTCATGGATTGAATTCAATCCATGACCAAACAAAAACCTTGCGTTTGATGGATAAAACTGATATTTTTGTGGAATAAAATGTAGATTATGGTAGACACTTCGTTTTCTTTGATACAGTTTCTGTTAACTATCTTACTGATGAGGAAGGTAAGAAAACAGGAGTAGTCATCCCCATTGCTGATTGGTTGGAAATAAAAGCGGTTTTAGAACTTGAAGCGTTAAAGCAGAAGTTAAAAAAGGCATTCAAGGATGTTGAGGCCATAGAAAGAGGAGAATTGCCAGAAGTAACTTTAAATCAGTTTTTAAATGAGCTTTAAAGTAGTGCTTACTCCAGATTTTCAAAAAGATACTAATTAACAATATATGATAAATCAGAATACGATTCTGTGTCAAATTCAAAACTTGAACCACTTGTTGAATCTATTCGAGAGGAGATAGCTGGAGAAGAAGAATAATCATGCCCTACCTCCACCACACCCTCTTCCTCGACCGCGACGGAGTCATCAATGAACGACTCCCCGGCGACTACGTAACCCACTGGGAGGAATTTCAGTTCACCCCGCGTGCTTTGGAAGCGCTGGCCTTTTTTTCCACCTGTTTCCATCGCATCGTGGTGGTGACCAATCAGCAAGGCATTGGCAAAGGAAAAATGAGCGTGGCGCAGTTGGCGGAAATTCACGAGAAGATGGTATTGGAAATTCAGCAGTCTGGCGGGCGGATCGACGCGGTATATTACTGCCCCGACCTCTCCAGCGAGCCCAACAATTGCCGCAAACCCGGCAGTGGCATGGCGTTGATGGCTAAAAACGAATTCCCGGAAATTGACTTTCAGCGTGCTGTGATGGTGGGCGATTCGGTGTCCGACATTGCATTTGGCCAAAACCTGGGCATGTCCACCGTGTTGATTGAAGGCAAAATGGATGAAGTCTCCAAGTTGGAACAGGCACTGAGCAGTGGCTTACGCATCGATCTGCGTTTTGAATCCCTGTGGGAATTTGCCGCTGAACTTATGAAAACTCAACCTCGGTAGCCCCATACCCATAACGAGCGTGGTACTCGTTTTTGAACGTTTTGACATGTGGGTGTTGCATTAAAATGGTCGCAATGGCATTTTTCAATTTACCTTCTCCCACGCCATGGATGATGAACACCCGATCCACCCCAACCCTTACCGCCTGATCCAGGTATTGCTCAAAGTGACGTATTTGCAGGTTTAAGATATCTGAGTTGTTGAGTTTGCGTTGGTCTTTTACCAGGTTTTCCACGTGCAGATCCAATTCGGGATTGAATTCAGCCATTTGTTTCACCTCGTGTTTGGGTTCACTATGGTGGTGAATGATCTTGGATTGTGGCTGGATGTTGCGCTCGGTATAGGATTTGAGGTCTTCGGCGCTTGCTTCTTTTTCGTCTGCCAGTTCCAGCTCATGTTTTTCAAAAATGCGGAAATGATGCACCGGGCGATCCAAAAATGGCGCGGTGATAACTTTCGTAAAAAATGTTTTGGCCTTGATGTTCAGCTCTTTTTTCAACTTTTTGCCCCCTTCATCGGTCAACAAACGCCAACATTCCATCTCTACCGAGGGGCTGTCGTTCAATTGATCAAACCACATTTCACCAATGCGTTCGTAGTGTAGGCCATTGAGTTTGCTGCTGTGCTCCAACACGGCTCTTTTGCCCATGAACAAGGTGAAATTGTACACCACATCCATCCGGGTATCGTTGATCACGTAGATCAGGTATTTTTCAGGAGAGCCATCTTCTTTGTAAATGGGGTCAAAAGCCAACTGGATGCCCATACTTTTGATGATGGCGTATTGAGCATTGCCTGCTTTAACGGGCACGCCCACCGCAGGAGGTACATGCCGCGGAGGCGGTGGCGGGATGTTCATTTGGGGTTTGGGCTTGCCTTTCATCGGTTGTGCAGCGGCCACGTATTGTGCGGCTGGAACGACGTTTTCAATGTTAACCGGAATTTCCATGTCGTCGCCAGTGATCCTGACATTGAGCGTTTCTGCGTCGAGCAAAGAAACGACCGTACCTTCATCACCAGTATGAATAAATTTTACCTTTGTACCTATTGAAAACGCATCGCTTGAAAGTTAAGGGTTTGGGGTTCGGGGGTTCGAAGGTTCGGGGGTTGAATTTTTCCATTCCTCGGTATTTTGTGCAATAACTGAGGGAATGAAAGGCCATCAACCCTCGAACTACGAACCCTCGAATCCCCGAAGCCTAAAATTACTACTTCTTTTGGAAAATAAAATTTATTCCTGGCGTTGGCGTCTCGCGCAGTTTTGGAATTGCGCTGGTGGCGACGTTACCTGCGGCGATTGGATTGGGAAGTGTATGTAGAAGACAAGCGACGGCATTGGCGCAAGGTCTTGAGACAGTTGGAAGTACAGCTTGCTCCGGGTGAACGGGCTTTGGACGCTGGTTGTGGTCCGGCGGGTATTTTCACCATTCTATCCGAACAAAAAGTGGATGCGCTGGATCCACTGCTGGAGGAATACGAAAAAAAACTGCCTGGATTTCAACGTGATCAATTTCCTTACGTCCATTTCCAGCAGTTGATGCTAGAACAACTGGAGGTAAAAGAAACGTACGACCTGATTTTTTGTATGAATGCCATCAACCATGTTGCTGACCTGGACTTGGCTTTGGGGCGTCTGGTTCAGGCTTTAAAACCCAATGGGACATTGGTGCTGAGCGTGGATGCACACCGGCATTCCTTTTTTAAATTCATTTTTCGGCTGATTCCGGGTGATGTGCTTCACCCGCAGCAGGATGATGTTGCAGACTACCAGCGTTTCTTGGGTGAAAAAGGCCTGCAAGTGGAAAAAATCTTGGTTTTAAAAAAAGGCTGGGTGTTTAATTATGTTGTTTTTAAGGCAAAAAATTAAACCGCTGAACAGGGCAGCACACTCCACTGAGCGCCCTCTTTTCAACTTTTCAACCCTAAACTTTTCAACTTTTATCACAACTCCATTTCCAGATTCAACTTTGCCGATTGCAATTCCGCCAACGCATGTTGATCTCCCACCTCTTTGGCAACTGCAATGCCTTTTTCATAGGTTGAAACGGCCTCAAGAAAAGCATCCTGCCGTTCGTACAGCTTGGCGAGGTGGTAAAATGCCCCAACGTAATTTGGGTCGTAGTCAAAAATTTGCTGGTAGTAGTGCAATGCCTCGGCATCATCACTCAGACCCTCGTACTCTTTGGCGAGGGCGTACAGCACAAAGGTATCCGCAGGGCTTTCCTCCTGCATTTGCAACAGTTGAAGTAAACGATCACTGGACATAAACCATGAATGTTAATAGCGAGTCAAACTTTTTACCCAAAAAGGAGTTAATAAGATGGTGCATTTTAGCGAATTTTCGCTAAAATGTTCTCGGCATTGCAGCCGAAAACCATATCTTTGCCAAAGGAACAGAAACTAAATCAGGTATCAAATTTGACTCGGCTATTTTTTTGATTTGTCAAGGCGCGAGGAAGGCGCATAACAGCGTTACGCAACTAACGAGCAACGCTGAAAAATCAAAAAAGAGTCCAGTCAAATTTGGGAACTGATTTAGTTTCCGTTCCAAAGCTAAAATAAAACTTCATTTTCGCCAAAAATACCTGATCGATGAAATTACTGGTCTGTGTGAGCAAAACGCCCGACACCACTACCAAGATCGTTTTCAACGCCAGCAAAACGGAGCTGGATGCCAATGGGGTACAGTACATCATGAACCCATACGACGAGTGGTATGCCCTGGTGCGCGCCCTCGAATTGAAAGAAGCCCTGGGAGGTACAGTGACCCTGATTAACGTTGGTCCCGCCGACAATGACCAGGTGATCCGCAAAGGATTGGCCATTGGCGCTGACGATGCCGTGCGGATCGACTTAAACCCACAAAGTGCCCTCAGTGTGGCCTTCCAAATTGCGGAATACGCCCGTCAGGAAAACTACGACATCATCCTTTTGGGCAAAGAAACCATCGACTACAATGGCTCCGAGATTGGTGCCATGATCGCTGAATACCTGGATCAACCTTTCATTTCCTACGCCAGCAAGCTGGATACCAGTGATGGCAAAACCGCCAGCATTCAACGCGATATTGAAGGTGGGATGGAAGAACTGGAGGTAGACACCCCTTTTGTGGTGAGTGCCGCCAAAGGTTTGGCCGAGCAGCGCATTCCCAACATGAAGGGCATCATGATGGCCAAATCCAAGTCGCTCAAAGTAGTTGCTCCGGCAGCGTTTGAAGACAAGGCTGTAACGGTGCAATACACCCTGCCCCCGGCCAAATCAGCCGTCAAAATGATTGCCCCAGACAATATGGAAGAGTTGGTGAAACTCTTGCACGAAGAAGCGAAAGTAATTTAAGTCATCATAAAAGGTTCGAAGGTTCGGAGTTCGAGGGTTCGGGGGTTATGGCTCCCGAACCCTAAAACCTAAAACCCCAAAACTCCAAAACTCTTCTCATGGTTCTCGTATTTGCAGAAAGCCAAAAAGGAAATTTCAAAAAGACTGCTTTTGAAGCCGTCACTTACGGATATAAAACCGCGCAGGTCCTGGGCACCGAATGTGTTGCGCTTGCCCTGGGCAGTGCCAACAATGCTGCAGACCTTGGCCTTTATGGTGCAAGCAAGGTGCTGCACGTAGCCGATGCTGCGCTGGATCAATTCGACGGTCAGGTGTATGCCAAAGTTATAGCTGAGGTGAGCCAGCAAGTGGGAGCGAAAGTCATTGTACTGAGCCATACTTCCACGGGTAAGGCCATTCACGGGCGTTTGGCCGCGCGTTTGGACGCTGGTTCGGTAGCCGGTGTAAATAGCATTCCTACCGTGGACGGTGGGTTCAAAGTGAAAAAAGGGGTATTCTCGGGCAAAGCCATTGCGGAATACGCCATCAATTCGGATGTAAAGATATTGTCCGTGATGGGCAATTCACTACAACCCGCCATTGTAGGCAGCCCAGCCGCCATTGAAGCCGCGAATGTCGCAGTTCCGGCTAGCCGGGTGAAGGTGAAATCGGTCAGCCGCATCGAAGGCATTGTGCCACTTCCGGAAGCCGAACTGGTGGTTTCCGCAGGACGAGGCATGAAAGGCCCTGAAAACTGGGGCATCGTGGAAGATTTGGCCAATACCCTGGGGGCAACTACAGCTTGTTCTCGCCCGGTAGCTGACGTACACTGGCGTCCTCACCACGAACACGTGGGCCAAACCGGGATCGCTATCCGCCCCAATCTCTATATCGCCATCGGTATCTCCGGTGCGATTCAACACTTCGCCGGGGTCAACAACTCCAAAACCATTGTGGTGATTAACAAAGATCCAGAAGCACCTTTCTTTAAAGCTGCTGATTATGGCGTGGTGGGCGATCTTTTTGAGGTGGTGCCACAGCTAACGGAAGCCGTTAAGAAGTTCAAGGCGGCGCAAGGTTGATGGTTGGTTTTATTTCGCAGATTTCACATCAGATTTTACGCAGAAAGCCTGTGAAAATCTGCCGAAACCCCTAAAACTATCTCACCAGTGTCACGCCCCCGTAACGCACATGTTCCCGACCATCTTCCAATAAAAGGGTAACGACGTAGGTATAAAGCCCTACTGGCGCGGCCTCGCTGCGTATTGTACCATCCCAAAAGGCGGAGCTGTCTCCCGGAGGTACATCTTTGACCGACCAAGCCATTCCTCCCCAACGGTCAAATACATGAAAAGCGACGATTCTTTTGAGTTCTGATCCGCCATAGAAACCAAAGCGGTCGTTTTTGCCATCGTCGTTGGGGCTAAATCCGGTAGGAAAAAAAATGCGGTAAAAATCCAGGTGCAGCAACACCGTACTATCGCAACCTATCGCCGATTTGAGGGTAGAAAGAAACTCCCCGGGTGAACCAAACAAGCGAGTGCCCACCTTAAATTGCTCTCCTTCCAGGATGCGGGCCTGTACCGTGTCCATCAAATCGTCTTCGATACTCAGGCTCAAGCGAACAATGCTGTCACAATTGTGGATGGTTTTGACCGTATCAATGTATTCCCCCGCTGAACTTAACTTATGTTGGTTGAAATTGTAGGCAGTACCCGGGCAAATTTTTGCGGCCACAAAATTGGTAGAACGTGGATACAAATGATTGTACGCCTGGGTTACTTTACAGCCCTCTTCGTCACTGATGCGCACCTGGTATTTTCCTTCTCCCGTTTTTACCTGCAAAGTTGGTTTGGTTTCGCCTACGAGCGCCACGCCATCTTTATACCATTGGTAAGCATAACCTTCAATGACCGGGATATCCAGAAAAAACTGATCCGTGCAAGGATAACCTTTGGCGCTGATGACATAGTCAAAATTGCGCTGTTCGTCCAACACCAAATTGTCGAAAAAATAGTAAGGATTGATTGCGGTCGCTGACACATCACAATCGGGTCCAATGGCCATCGCGTGAATGTTTTGCTTAGGCGTTACGTTAATTTCTTTGAGCAACCATTCCTTGTTTCCGCTAATGGGAACCCGGCCCAATTCCACCCAACCTGGGCCATTGAGTGGACATCCATGGGCAGTATTGCCTTTGCCAAAAGGCAAGGATGCGCAATCCGTTGCACCATAAAATACAATGTTGGTCGGAGGGGAATTTATCGCATCAGTGAAACCTACCCAAAATTTGAACTTGTAGGCCGTATTGGCTTTTAACGGCCCCAGAAGACAGGCACCCGCGTATTCCTTCCATTGGGGATCGGCCATTTGGTTGAAACGACCATTGCGAAAACCTACTACTGCCTCACCGTCGGGGAAGGGGAGGGGAGGAGGCAGGTTCTGCCAGCCCATCCATCCACAGGTATGCAAATAATCGGTGGTTGGTTCAGAGGCTTGGATCCAGGTGTCGGCGCAATTGAGTTGACTTTGGCTTTGAGGACAACAATTCATGGCCTCAAAAGAAGGATTGGGAATCAGTGACTTGGGTTGAATGATCGCACAAGTACAATCAGGATCGTTGAGATCAACCAATCCATCACCATCATCGTCGCGACCATTGTCACAAATTTCATCTGCCTGAGTTCCATCAGGTGCGGAATTTTCGGCGTGGGTGATAAACGGCGCATGTTGTAAGGTGAAAAATACCAGCAATGCAACATACTTGGGCAGCCTCCTCATGGTGTTGGGTTAATCTGCTGCCTAAATTACTCGTTTACATGGAAAATGCAGCGCTTTGGTTGGAAAAAATCATTTGGACTGTTTGAATACCACAACAAAAGCAGATAAGATAAGCACAATATTTTTAAGTTTATGAAGGTTTTGCTTACATTGGATGCTCCAAATGAAGTATACATACATGACTGAAGCGACTTTTACTTACCGTGCTGATTCCTTTAAAGTAGCCATAGACTGCATCCTCTTGGGTTTTGACCAAAGAGAACTGAAAATACTGCTCATCCACCGCAATTTTGAGCCAGCCAAAGGCAGTTGGTCTTTGATGGGGGGCTTTTTGAATAAGGACGAAAGTTTAAACGATGGCGCCAAGCGGATTCTGTACCAATTGACGGGCTTGGAAGACATTTATCTGGAGCAAATTTTTGTATTTGGTGACATCAATCGTGATCCAGTTGAACGTGTCCTTTCAGTGTGCTTTTACGCCCTTATCAAAATCGAAGATTACGATGAAACCCTGGGCAAAAGCCATGACGCCCATTGGTTTCCAGTGCAAAAAAGGCCAAAACTGGTTTTTGACCACGAAGAAATGGTAGAAGCGACCCTAAACCGCCTGCGTCGCCGGGCAGGCTATCAACCCATTGGTTTCGAGTTGTTGCCCGAAAAATTCACCATGATGCAATTGCTCAATTTGTACGAAGCCATTTACCAGCGTTCTTTCGATGTGGGCAATTTTAGCAAGAAAATTTTGTCCCTGGGTATCCTAGAGAAAACAGATGAAAAACTGCGTGGAGGATCAAAAAAAGGATCTTATCTGTATTCCTTTGACCAGGAGCGTTACGATAGTGTCAAAGAAAAAGGATTTAGGATTATAGGATAACTTTAAATGACGAATTTTTCGAATGACGATTAACGAATAATTGCCAACTTATGGCATTATTCGTCAATCGTCATTCGTATTTCGTCATTTTGAATACTACCAAAACTTGATGTAAATCGCAGTCAAAATCAAAACCGTTGCCACAATCATGACCATGATTGCCGGTTTCACCTTGAACATTTCAGTATCCAATTCAAATGCCTTGGGATTTACTTTGGGACCAAACAGACTCATGATGATCATCACGAGCATGGTGAAGCCAAAAGCCAAACCCATACAAATCAGGAAGGGGATCTCGTAAGCACCTTTGCCATTAGGAAAGGCTGTGTACAAAATGGTTTCGTTGCCGAATACAGCCGGAGCGTATTCGTTAAAAAATACTGAAAGCACAAAGCCGACCAATACCCCCGCAACTGCTGCCGCGCCTGTGGTGCGTTTCCAGAACATGCCCAACAGGAACATGGCAAATACCCCTGGACTAATGAAACCCGTATACTTCTGGATAAAAGTAAAACCCCCAGCGCCACCAATGCCAAGTAAATCATTCCAGGTCAGGGCAATTGCCAAAAGCATGGAGGCAACAATTGCGAGTCGCCCTACCCAAACCAGTTTGCGGTCGTCGGCATCTTTTTCAAAGTATTTCTTATAAATATCCAGCGTGAAAATGGTCGAAATACTATTGGCTTTACCCGCCAATGAAGCCACAATAGCCGCCGTAAGCGCCGCCATGGACAAACCTTTTAAGCCCGTAGGTAAAAAAGTCAGAATGGCTGAGTAGGCGTTGTCTGCCAGGAATTTGCCGTCGGGGGCCATTTGTTCCTGTAATGCACCATTCTGGTACAAAACATACGCAGCAATACCCGGCAACATCACGATAATGGGCATCATCAATTTTAAAAAACCTGCAAACAAAATCCCGGTGCGCGCAGTGTTGATGTCAGCACCCAAAGCGCGTTGAGTGATGTACTGATTACAGCCCCAATAGTTTAGGTTGACAATCCATTGACCCGCTGCATACATGGCGATCCCCGGAAGCAAGAGGTATTTGTTGATGTAATCCTGAGAGGAATCAACGGTTGGTTTGGCCAAAATCATGTGAAAATGGTCATCGGCTTTTTCCATCAGCAAATTGAAACCGGCGAAGATGTTGTGTCCCATGCCAAATTTCTCACTGACCATGTCAAGCGCCAGCCAGGTGGTCGCTAAGCCGCCGATGATGAGCACCAAAACCTGCAATACATCGGTATAACCGATTACTTTCATGCCTCCGATGGTGATGATCAGGGCAAAAACGGCCAGACCAATCATGATCAGGTGGAAGTATCCTCCACCAATCAGGTTGTTGATGGCCAAAGCCCCCAAAAACAGGATCGAAGTGAGGTTGACGAAGATGTACAAAAACAACCAAAAAATGGTCATGATCATGCTCACCGTTTCGTTGTACCGGGTTTTTAGAAACTGGGGCATGGTGTAAATGTGGTTCTTCAAATAAATCGGCATGAAGAACACGGCTACGATGATCAACGCAATAGCAGCGATCCATTCATAAGCTGCAACGGCGATACCGACAAAAAAACCATTTCCGGACATCCCGATAAACTGCTCCGCTGAAATATTGGAGGCAATCAGGGAAGCGCCAATGGCCCACCAGGTGAGTGAACCCTCGGCCAGAAAAAAATCGGTGGTGGTGGTTTCCGTTTTCTTTTTGCGGTTGTACACCCAGTATCCATACCCGGCAACCAGAAAAAAGTAAGCCAAAAAAACCAGGTAGTCCACCGTTTGAAGACTTTGCATTGATCTAAATGTTTTGTTGTTTGTTAATTTATGAAGGGTGCGAAAATAGGTAATTGCTTTGATTAACGGTGGCTGTAATACACTTCATTCCAGCGCAACTCGTTTTTGAAATCGTACAAATTGGTGCGTTCATTGATGAGCAAGTATTCGATGCCAGCGATCTCTGCAAAGTCAGCCAAATACTCATTGCTGAGGTTTTGGCTATAACAGGTATGGTGGGCCCCTCCGGCCAGAATCCAGGCGGCGGCACCAGTCTTGAGGTCGGGTTTTACTTTCCAGAGCACCCGAGCCACGGGTAGTTTGGGCAGGTCTTGAGCAGGTTCGATGGCCTCCACTTCGTTGACAATCAATCGGAAGCGATTACCCATGTCGACGATGGAGGCATTGAGTGCTGGTCCTGCTGCACAGTTGAACACCAAACGCACCGGATCGGCTTTGCCACCAATACCCAGTGGGTGAACCTCGCAGCTCGGTTTTTTTGCGGCAATGGAAGGACAAATTTCGAGCATGTGTGCGCCCAAAACCTGCATGTTGTCGGGTTGGAAATGATAGGTATAGTCTTCCATAAAGGAGTTTCCACCAGGTAAACCAGCGGCCATTACTTTCATAGCGCGTACGAGTGCAGCGGTTTTCCAGTCGCCTTCACCCCCAAACCCGTAACCAGCGGCCATCAGACGTTGGGAAGCAATACCGGGCAATTGGATCATGCCATGCAAGTCTTCAAAAGTATCGGTAAAACCCTTGAAGTTGCCATTTTTCAAAAAAGTAGCCATTCCGACTTCAATGCGGGCAGCTTCAATGAGCGAGTTACGCTGGTCACCACCTTTTAACAAACTTGCGGAAAGGGTGTATGCTGATTCG
Organism: Haliscomenobacter sp.; assembly: GCF_016718685.1. Lineage (GTDB taxonomy): Bacteria > Bacteroidota > Bacteroidia > Chitinophagales > Saprospiraceae > Haliscomenobacter. The sequence continues at coordinate 14,925 of NZ_JADKCX010000056.1, forward strand.
TATTCCTCGATCAGCTGCTCGATTTCTGCATCGCTTACCGCATTGATGACTTGTACCAGATCACCAACGCCGTGGGTATTGACGGAGTAGCCAAACTTGATTTCGGCCTCTACTTTGTCTCCTTCGGTAACGGCTACCTGGCGCATGTTGTCGCCAAAACGGACAAATTTGCCTCCTTGCCAATCATGCCATGCGGCAGCTACCCGGCTCCAGACGCCCAGGCGCTCTTGCACTTCGGGGTCTTGCCAGTGGCCGACTACCACTTTGCGACTGAGGCGCATGCGAGCGCCAATGAATCCAAACTCACGGTCGCCATGTGCCGATTGGTTCAGGTTCATGAAGTCCATGTCAATGCTTGACCAAGGGATATCCCGGTTGAATTGGGTATGTAAATGCGCCAGGGGCTTACGTAAAATTTTCAAGCCGTTGATCCACATTTTGGCCGGAGAAAAGGTGTGCATCCAGCAGATCAGGCCGATGCACTGCGGCGCAGAGTTTGCTTCAATGACCAGCTTGGAAATTTCTTCTGGCCCAACCACGATGGGTTTAAATACCACTTTGACAGGTATTTGGCCAGAGGCATCCAATGCTTTAGCAATGGTTTCCGCATTTTGAGCCACTTGCTTGAGCGTTTCAGGCCCGTAGAGGTGCTGACTGCCGGTGACGAACCAGGCTTCGAGGTGTTTGAGTTGAATCATGGATTGTTGTTTTCAATATCCAATAACAAATATCCAATATTCAATGTCCGACGATAACAAGTGGTGATGTTGGGTTGGGTATTGGTTATTGGTTTGGTGTGGTGGTTTGGGGGTTGTTTTTTTTATAAATAGAAGGGCGGGCTGGCACACCCTAACGCACAGCCTAACACCAACTCATTCTTGGCCATAATAGCTGGTCGTTCCGTGTTTGCGTTGATGGTGTTTTTGAATCAGGGCATCTTTGAGCCGGGGTACATCGGGACGGATGGTCACGCTGAGGTACGCCATACGGGCAACCTCTTCCAGCACGGCACTGTTGTACACCGCTTTTTCCACCGTTTTGCCCCAGGTAAATGGCGCGTGGTTGCCCACCAAAATCATCTCCACTTCTTCGTAGCTATAGTTGCGGCGCTTGAAGTCGGCCATGATTTGGAAGCCCGTTTCGTGCTCGTAATTGCCTTTGATCATGGTATCGTCCATTGGAGGGGCACAAGGTACGTCCACGGTGAGGTGGTCGGCGTGGGTAGTGCCCAGGATGGGGATGTCCAGCTGGGTTTGGGCCCAGGCCGTAGCGTAGGTGGAATGAGTATGCACAATACCTCCAATGTTTTCCCAGTATTTGTACAATACGGCGTGGGTTTTGGTATCAGAAGAGGGGCGTTTATTGCCTTCCACTACCACGGCCTCGAAGTCGACAATGACGATGTCTTCAGGTTTCAGCGTGGCATAGGGTACACCGCTGGGTTTGATGGCAAAGACACCCGCCGAACGATCAGCCACGCTGGCGTTGCCAAAGGTAAAGAGCACCAAACCCAGTTGGGGCAGTTGCATATTGGCTTCGTAACAGGCTTCTTTGATGCTTTGATAAGGACTTTTCATGTTGGGTTGTTTTCCGGGCAGCTTCGCTGCGGTTTTTCACCACCTAAGAAACTAAAGATACCTAAGCTACACCTTAGTGCAGTTACTTAATCATCATTACTGTGGTGCCCCTTAGGTGTCTTTAGTTTCTTAGGTGGTGAAAAAAACATTCAATTCTTTTTTTCCACAAAATCTCCAAATTTCCCGTACTCCGCGTACAACTTTTCGTACAGCACTGCATTTTCTGTAATCGGGTGATAAATGCGGTCAAAACCATTGCCCATGGCCTGACTGGCGCTGGCCACATCGGGATAAATGCCCGCTGCAACCGCTGCATACATCGCCGCACCCAAAGCAGGAGCTTGCTCAGATCGAGCTATTTTGATGGGTCGATTCAGCACATCAGCCAGCGTCTGCATCACAAACACTGACTTTTTCGCCACCCCTCCCATACCTACTACAGCTTTAATGGGGATGCCTTCGGATTCAAAACGATCGACAATTTTTTTGGAACCAAAACAAATCGCTTCTACCAGGGCCTTAAAGATACCGGGAGCATCGGAACCCATGTTCAGGCCCATGATTGCCCCTTTCAGGCTTTGATCTGCATCAGGGGTACGGCGCCCGTTGACCCAATCCAGGGCGACAATGCCGGTTTGGCCGACTGGAATTTTAGCAGCTGCTTGGCTGAGCTCGGCGATGATCTTGTCTTCCATCTCCTCCAGCAAAGCTGTTTTTGTAGCCTCGTCGAGGAGTTGAGATGTGGGGAGAATTTGTTGCAGTGGCCAGCTCAATACTTGTTTGAACCAGGCCAACAAATCGCCAAAAGCAGATTGACCGGCTTCCAGCCCCATCATGCCAGGCACGATAGAGCCATCTACCTGGCCGCAGATGCCGCGCACCAGTTTGTCCTGCACTTCGTCCATTGGGGCCACCAGCATGTCACACGTAGAGGTGCCCATGACTTTGACCAGGGTGTAAGCTTCGGCTTCGCCGCCGACTGCTCCGGCATGTGCATCAAAAGTACCTACGCTGACGACTACGCCTTCGTGCAAGCCCAGGCGTTGGGCCCATTCTGCACTCAAGTTTCCCGCTACTTCGTCGGCAGTGTATGTATCGGTATAAAGGCGATCGCGCAAGCCTGCAAGCTTGGGCTCGAGGTGGGTCAAAAATGCCTCGGAGGGTAGACCACCCCAGGATTCGTGCCACATGGCCTTATGACCAGCGGCGCAACGGCTGCGTTTTGTACCCAGCGCATCCGAACCGCCAATCAACAAGTGGGTGACCCAATCGCAGTGTTCCATCCAGGAGTAAGCCGCCTTTTCGACGGATTCATCGCTACGTACCGTGTGCATGATTTTGGCCCAAAACCATTCGGACGAATAAATGCCCCCCTCGTACATGGTGTAATCAATACCACCCCAGTTGCGGGCTTTTTGGTTGATTTCGGCGGCTTCGGCAATGGCGGTATGGTCTTTCCAGAGGATAAACATGCCATTTGGATTTTCGGCAAAATCGGTCAAAAGGGCGAGAGGTGTGCCGCTTTGGTCTACGGCAACAGGCGTTGATCCGGTTGTATCCACGGTAATGGCGACTACGTATGCAGGATCGATACCCGGTAGTTCGGCCAGGGTGCGTTTTACGGCGTCCTCCAGGCTTTCAATATAATCAAGGGGGTGTTGGCGAAATTGGTTCTGTGCGGGCTGGCAATACAGGCCTTTTTTCCAGCGCTGGTAGTAGCTGACCGCACTGGCCAGTTCGGCGCCATTGGCAGTATCGACCAGCACCGCGCGTACTGAATCGGTACCAAAATCAGCACCGAGTACGTATTGTTTCATGTCTGATGTATTTTGGTCTTTCGTAATAAATGTAAAAGTAACAATTATCGTTTCATTTGCAAGTGCAGTCACTTTATTTTAACCAGAAAGATCACGCTGGCAAGCTGAATTAGTTGTTGTGGATAAATTGCTACAATCGGTTTAACTTTGCGCCGCAAATTTAATACATGGCTACTTACAAAATCAAAGAAATATTTTACACCCTGCAAGGTGAAGGGGCTCAATCGGGTCGCCCGGCGGTATTTTGCCGTTTTTCGGGCTGTAACCTTTGGTCGGGCCGGGAAGAAGACCGATCTAAAGCCATTTGTCAGTTTTGTGACACCGATTTTTGGGGTATGGATGGAGAAAATGGCGGGAAGTACAACGCTGAAGAACTGGCGGATAAAGTCATCAGCCTCTGGCCGGGGGGAAGCGAAAAGCGAATAGCGAATAGCGAAAAGCAAGTGGGAGAAATTCCGGATTTGAAAGGGAAACCTTACGTAGTCTGTACGGGCGGTGAACCCCTCCTGCAGTTGGATGAGCCTTTGATTGAAGCATTTCACCGCCGTGGGCTGGAGGTGGCCGTAGAAACAAATGGCACCATTGCTGCACCGGCGGGTCTGGACTGGATTTGTATGAGCCCCAAAGCCAATACGGAACTCTTGATTCAATCCGGCCACGAGCTCAAGCTGGTGTACCCTCAAGCGGGAGCCGAACCCGAGCGTTACGAACACTTAGATTTTGAACATTTTTATTTGCAGCCGATGGACGGGCCTTTGGCTCAACAAAACACGCGACTGGCCTTGGAGTACTGTTTGGGCCATCCGCAATGGAGTTTGAGTTTGCAGACGCACAAGATTTTGGGGATTGCGTAGAGGGCCATCAAAGGATATTTTCCCTCAGAAATCCTATCTTTGCGGAACTCAAAGCCCATTTAATTGTTCTCAATTGCAATCACCCTTACTTACATTGTATATGCCCTTGAAAAATGGCCTCTACGAGTATAATCCACTGATTGAACGACAGGATTTATGAGACTGGAACCGAAAGACCTTTTTGAAAAGCTTGAATTTGACAAAATTATTGAGTTGTTGGTCAAAGAATGCCTGGGCGAACAGGGCATTGAGCGCATTCGCGCCCTACAACCACAAACCAATCTGATCCAAATAGAAGAGCGACTCAAAGAGGTGACCGAACTGAAGCGATCAATCGAGCACAACGATCGACTTCCCTTGCTCGCCTACGAAAACATCGATAGCGATTTACAACTTTTGGCCATCGTTGATGCCGTATTGCCCGAAGACGGCTTGCGCCGCATCAACACCATTTTGGTGTCCATTGGCAACATCTATAAGTTTTTCACTCCTTCTCGGCGTGAGTTTTACAAGACCTTGTACGAAGTCGTTCGACCTGTCCATTTTGACCCAGCCCTGGCGAAAGAAATCGACCGTGTCATCGACCCCGATGGCAACATCCGGCCCGATGCCTCTCCAGAATTGTTGCGCATCCACAAGTTGACGCAGTCCAAAATGAAGGAGCTGGATCGGGTATTCCGCGACATCATCAACGATTACCGAGCCAAAGGTTGGCTGAGCGATTCGGTGGAAAGTTTCCGCAACGGACGCCGGGTGTTGAGTGTGCCTGCTGAGCACAAACGCAAAATTCGCGGGATCATCCACGATGAATCGGCTACGGGTAAAACGGCATTCATCGAACCTGAAGCGGTCATCGAAATCAACAACGATATTTTTGATCTGGAACAGCAGGAGCGCCGGGAGATTTACCGCATTCTGAAGGAACTGAGTACCATTCTGCGGCCCTATGTGCCGCAATTGCACCAGTACCAGGAAATTATGGTGTATTTCGACGTGGTGCAAGCCAAAGCGCGCCTGGCGGTACGCATGAAAGCCATCGCGCCATTGATGCTCGATACCTCCAGTCTGGAAATTTATGAAGGCTACCATCCGCTCTTGTTGTTGAAAAACAGCGGATCGGGCAAAAAGACGGTGCCTTTTGACCTGCGCCTTGATGGTGGCAACCGTATTTTGGTACTCAGTGGGCCGAACGCCGGAGGGAAGTCGATCACCATGAAATCGACCGGATTGTTGCAATTGATGGCGCAATCTGGCTTGTTGATACCGGTGAACAAACGCACGGAGCTGGGAATTTTTCACAACTTCTTTGCCGACATCGGCGACCAGCAATCCATCGAAGACGACCTGAGTACCTATAGTTCCCGCCTGGCCAACATGCGCCTGTTTCTGGAACACGCCAATGAGCGTACGTTGGTACTCATCGATGAATTTGGCTCGGGTACCGATCCTCAAATCGGGGGTGCGATTGCCGAGGCCATCCTGTGGGAATTGAATTACCGCAAGTCTTTTGGCGTCATCACAACCCACTACTCCAACCTGAAGATTTTTGCCTATAAAAGCAAAGGTATCCTCAACGGTTCTATGGTTTTTGACAAGGAAAACCTGGCTCCGACTTACGAACTCAAAGTAGGTCGTCCGGGTAGTTCATATGCTTTTGAAATTGCTGAAAAAAGTGGCCTGGGAGGGAAAGTGCTCGATTACGCAAAAAACCGCGTAGGCAAAAACGAAAAAGCCGTTGACCAACTGCTGATCGATTTGCAACGGGAAAAACAGGAAGTAGAAGAAGAACTCAAAGGACTCAAGGATCGCCAGGAGAAACTGGACAAGCTCATGAAGTCTTACGACAGCATGCAACGCGATCTCGATTTCCGGCGCAAACGCATGAAACTCGAAGCCAAAGAGCAAGACTTGCAAAAAACTTCCCAGGACAACAAAGACCTCGATAAATTGGTACGCGATCTGCGTGAAGCCCGCAACCTGGAACAAGCGATGGAAGCGGCGGCCAAAGCCCGCGAAGAAAAGAAAAAATTGGTCGAACAGGTGACCCAATTGCGCGAAGAGGTGTACCATTCGCCCGAAAGCCGACCCAAAAACGAGCGCCCCATCACAAAAGGCGATTTTGTGAAATTGGTGGCTGGTGGTGCAACTGGCAAAGTAGAATCGATCAAAGGAGATAAGGTAGTGGTGGAAGTAGGGCTGATGCGCATGACCCTCAACATTAGGGATTTACAATTGTCCAACCCCACACTGGATTTGCGGCAAACCAAGAGCGTACAATCAGACGTAGTGCAAAGAAGTGCCGCTTTTTACCCCCGTATCGACATCCGGGGCGTTCGTTACGAAGAGGCGCTGAAAATGGTGGAAGATTTTATGGATCAAGCCCTCATCACCAGTTCCAATCATTTGCAAATTGTACATGGTAAAGGCAATGGTACCTTGCGCAACGCCGTGCGCTCAAAACTTAAAGAGTACCAGAATGTAGAGATGGAAATTCGCCACCCGGAACAGGAAGGGGGGGGCGATGGCGTTACGTTGATTGAGTTTAAATAGGTGTTCGAGGGTTCGTAGGTTCGATGTTCGGGGGTTCCGGAATCCCAAGAGCGGAGGATTTAACCCCCGAACGAACCCCCGAACCCTTTTAAAACTGTTCCGTTCCCGCAAAATGAAACGCCCCTTCAATCGCGGCATTTTCATCAGAGTCAGAACCGTGTACGGCGTTTTCACCCATACTTTTGGCGAATCTAGCACGGATGGTGCCAGGCTCAGCGTTGGCTGGGTTGGTTGCACCAATCAAGGTACGGAAATCAGCAACAGCGTTATCTTTTTCCAGGATAGCTGCTACGATAGGGCCAGAAGACATGAAGTCTACCAGCTCGCCATAGAAAGGGCGCTCCTTGTGGACTTCGTAAAACTCACCCGCTTTTTCTTGCGAAAGTTTAGTCAATTTCATAGCAACGATACGGAATCCAGCTTCGTTGATTTGCGCCAGGATGGCACCGATGTGACCCGCTGCAACCGCATCAGGTTTGATCATCGTAAAGGTTCTATTTCCAGCCATAATATGCTCGGTTTTTCAAAATTTGGCGCAAAACTAAAGAAAAACTGCAAAGGAAGGGCAGGAAGTATATTTTTTTTAGGTTACCTTTTTTGGGTTGAGGAGTTGAGGAGCTTGAGAAGGTTGAGGCTACCGCGCTCACCTCAAACCTTCTTGCGGTAGCCTCAACCTTCTCAACTTCTCAACCTTCTCAACTTCCTCAACTTTTTTTGGTTAAATCCATAATTTTTGACACCTTCGCACTCTGAATTTTGAGCGAACAAAGATTGGTGCAGAAAAAGAAATTGTTCACCTTTGTATCCTTTTCCTGATTCTTTGTTTCCCCTTGATTTTATTATAGACATGGAAAATAGCCAAGCGTTAAGAAAATTTCTTGCGGAACCTCGTAAAGCAGTGATTCTAACCCACCGAAACCCCGATGGGGATGCAATCGGTTCTTCCCTCGCTTTGTACCATTTGTTGATCAAAATGGGGCATAGCCCTGTGGTGGTTTGTCCATCCGAATACCCGGTTTTTTTGGAGTGGATGGATGGGGTGCATGAAATGGTGATTTTTGATGCAGATATGGATCGCGCCAAAGCAGAGATAGAATCGGGTGACATTTTCTTTTGCCTGGATTTTAATGCCCTGGACCGAATAGACAAAGTTGGTGAGCTCGTGGCACCTATTGCCAAACCCAAGGTCATGATTGATCATCACCTTGAACCCGAAAGTTTCCCTGAATATTTGCTTTCGGATACCCAGGCCAGTTCAACTTGCGAACTCATTTATGATTTCATTCAATTGATGGACTGGGAAGAACACCTGGACATCAAAATCGGTGAATGTATTTTTACGGGCATTGTTACCGACACAGGATCGTTTAAATACAGTACTTCGCCCAAACTTTACCGCACAGTGGCGCGTTTGGTAGAATTGGGCGTGAATGATTATCTGCTGCAAGACCTGATCACGAATAGTCAGGAAGAAAAACACCTGCGTTTGTTGGGGCACTGCTTGTACAACCGCATGGAAATCCTCGAAGATTACCGCACGGGCATCATCACCCTCACCAAGGAGGATTATGCGCGCTTCGACATTCAAAGAGGAGATACCGAGGGTATTGTCAACTACATCCTGCGTATTCGCGGCATCATCATGGCTGCTTTTATTACCGAACAGCCTACAATTGTGAAAATATCCTTACGTTCTAAAGGGGATTTTTCAGTGCAAGAAATTGCTCAAAAACACTTCAAAGGAGGTGGGCACAAAAACGCGTCTGGGGGGGCTTCCTTCATTGGGTTGAAAGCAACGGTCAAAAAATTCCGTGAGCTGTTGCCCGAATACCGCGAAGCTTTGAATCGAGTGAATGAATTTACTGTGTAACCAAATTTGGGTTTTCCGTTTTGGGTTCCGACCTAAAGCCTGGAGCCTCTCAACATCAATAACAAACATGAGAATTTTGTCATGCCTCATTCTGGCGGTGGTTATGCTGGCCGGATGTAAAAAAGAGCAAAAGTTGCCCAGCGGGTACAAGTATGTAGTACATACCAAGTCTTCAGGGAAAGGGCTTAAAGCAGGTGATTTCGCCTATTACCGGTTTCAATTGCGGAACGGAGATAGTGTAGTTGCCTCCAATTTCCAATTGATTCAAGTACCTGACTCAGCAACACTCAAACAGCAGCCACAAAACCCGATTTTTGAGGCCCTGTTGCGGATGAAAGAGAAAGACAGTTTGACCATTTTTGTTCCGCTCGATACCTTGAAAGAGGAACAGAAACCGGAAGGATTCAAAGGGGCCAAATTGATGTATTACGACATGGTGGTCAAAGATGTGTTGACAACCGACGAAATGCAAAAAATCTTTACCGATTTCCAGAAAAACGCGGAGGCAAAAACCACCAAGCGCAGCCCTGAGCAAATGAAGTCGGAGTTGGCTAGGGCCAAAGCATTCACGGAAAAGATAGCCAAAGAGTACCTTGCTGGTACCTTGAAAGGCATCAAAACCACCGCTTCTGGTTTGAAATACCTGGTGCACGATCCTGGTACTGGATCGGTATTTAAAAACGACGACATCGTATATCTCGATTATTATGGTGCCCTCACCGATGGTACCATGTTCGATAACTCGTTTGAGCGGGAAACAGACTTTTCTTTCCCCCTGGGTCGGCAACCACTGATTCCAGGATGGATGGAAGGCTTGCTATTGGTCAAAAAAGGCATGAAAATCACTTTCTTCATTCCTGCGGAATTGGGATATGGCCCACAAGGGTCGCCACCCAAAATTCCAGCAAATGCAGAGTTGGTTTTTTACATTGAAGGACACGATTCTTTTACACCATCACCTTATGTCCTTGCTGGACAGCCGGGGATGTAAACCGTTTTAGGGTTTTAAGGTTTGGGGTTTGAGGTTCGAAGGTTTGCCAGGGTGAACACCTGAACCCTAAAACCCTAAAACGTAAACCCCAAACCCTATAAAAAGGAGCATTATGACGATAGAACAACTCCGCGATTTGCGCGAGCGTCTGGTGAGTTTGGGGAGGTATCTTGACCCTCAATCAACCGGAAGATGAACTCAACGTCGTGCTCGAAATCAATGCCGGAGCCGGAGGTACTGAAGCTTGTGACTGGGCCGAAATGTTGTACCGCATGTACATGATGTGGGCGCAGCGCAGAGGCTTCAAGTTCACTGAATTGAATCGCCAGGACGGCGATGTGGCTGGCTTAAAATCGGCTTCCATTGAGATCGAAGGCGAGTATGTATTTGGTTTGCTGAAGGGGAGAAAATGGGGTGCACCGCCTGGTGCGGGTCAGTCCGTACAATTCTCAAGGCAAACGGATGACTTCCTTTTCCTCGGTATTCGTACACCCGATGGTGGACGATAGCATTGAAATCGAGATCAATCCTGCCGATTTGGAATGGGATACCTTCCGGGCAAGTGGTGCGGGTGGGCAGCACGTCAATAAAACCGAATCTGCGGTGCGCGTACGCCACCTTCCTTCGGGAATTGTTGCAGAATGCCAACAAGAGCGTTCTCAGCACATGAACCGCGACAAGGCCATGCAAATGCTCAAATCGCGTTTGTATGAGCGTGAGCTTGAAAAACAAAAAGCCGAAAAAGAAACCATCGAATCGGGCAAAATGAAAAATGAGTGGGGCTCACAAATCCGCAGCTACGTATTGGACGACCGTCGGGTGAAAGATCACCGCACCGGTTACCAAACCAGCCAAACGGATGCTGTGCTCAATGGCGACATCGATGAGTTTTTGAAGGCATTTCTTATGCACCATGATTAAAGGTTTTAGGGTTCGAAAGTTCGAGGGTTTGTAGTTCGAGGGTTATGCCCCTCCGCGCACAAGAACCCTCGAACCCCCGAACCCTCGAACCCCCGAACCTACTAATATGACAACTCTTTCTCCCTCCTCCCGCGTCTGGATATACGCCAGCGATAAACCCTTTACCGAGGCGGATGTGCCGGCGATTCGGATGCAAGTAAAGCAATTCGCTCAGCAATGGGTGAGCCACAATCGGCAATTGCGGGCCGATGCCGATGTATTGCACAATCGCTTTGTGGTGTTGATGGTCGATGAATCTCAGGCGGATGCCAGCGGGTGCTCGATTGATAAATCTGTAGCCTTTCTCAAAGACATGCAGGCCGAATACGGTGTGGATTTGTTCAATCGGATGATTTTTTCCTATCAGGATGCATCTGGGCAAGTCTATTCCGTTGATCGCGATACCTTTGCCCGACTGTACGCCACTGAACAAATCAACGATGATACCTTGGTATTCGACCCTTTGGTAGCGACCAAACAGGATTTAGATCAGGCATTTGTCAAAAAACTGAGCCAAAGTTGGCACAAGCGGATGATTTAATACCCCTCCAAATAGGCTTCATCCAAAAAACACTCTCTTTGATCCAATAAATCCGGGTTTATAAAAGGCAAAGCACGTAAATTGCTGAAGCATTCAATTCAATAGTAAATCTGTGATTAGATGATTGGCAAAGTAAAAAAATGGCTAGGGATAGAGGGGGTGAAAATGGAGTTGATCCTGGAAGAAGATGCCACCGCGCAAAAAGGAATGGTCAGCGGAACGATCCGTTTTACCAGCATGAACTCACAAGTGGTGACCAAGGTCAAAGTAGTATTTATCGAACGGTACTCGCGCGGTAGGGGCAAAGAAAAGTTGGTGGATGAATACGAATTAGGCGCCATAGAGCTACACGAAGACATAGTAGTTCCCGCCGGAGAATCCGTGGAGGTAGAATTCAACCTCTCTTACAATTTGGTCCGCTCGGAGATGGATGAAATGGAAAAATCCAATTTTTTACTCTCTCCTTTCATCAAAGCAGCGAAACGAATCAGTGCGGTCAAATCGGAATACCGGATCGAGGCGGAGGCCAAAGTGAAAGGTACGGCCTTGAATCCCTTCGACCGTAAGGAGGTGAAGATCTAATGAACCAATACGGCCTTGGCCTGTTTAGTTTCCACTGAACAGGTACCCTATGCAAGCAATTACCCTATTTTGGTTTCGGCGAGACCTGCGACTCCAGGACAACGCGGGATTGTACCATGCCCTCAAAAGCAAGTTCCCTGTATTGCCCCTCTTTATTTTTGATACTGAGATTCTGGATGAATTGGAAGACCCGGAGGATGCCCGGGTGGCTTTTTTGCACCAGCGTATCACTGAGCTTCAAGCGGAGTTGGCGAACCTGGGCAGCAGCATGCTCGTTCGTTATGGCAAACCCGCCGAAGTCTGGGCCGAAGTCTTGCAGGATCATGTAGTGGCTGAAGTGTACACCAACCACGATTATGAGCCCCGGGCCATGCAGCGGGATGCCGTAGTCCAAAATCTCCTTACGCAGCAAAATATCCCATTTTTCAGCTTCAAGGACCAGGTGATTTTTGAAAAGCTGGAAGTGACCAAGTCGGATGGAAAACCTTATACAGTATTTACCCCTTATAGCCGGATGTGGAAAAACCGCTTGGCTTCACAAATGGAGACCATTCAGGAAAATGGCGCAACACAAGCCATTTCTTTCTTTTTAAAGCCTTACCCCACCGAAAAATACTACTCTAATTTCTGGCAAACAAATTCCTTGTCTTTACCTGCGCTAAGCGCAATGGGTTTTCAGCCGTCTGGCATTACTATTCCTCCCACCACAGTGAGCCGAGGACTGATCGTGCAGTACGACAAAACACGGGATTTTCCCTACCTAAATGGAACTTCCCGACTAGGCATTCATTTCCGCTTTGGAACCATTAGTATTCGCGAAAAGGCTCGACGGGCACTGGAACTGAATGAAACTTTTCTCAATGAGTTGATTTGGCGGGATTTTTATGCCCAAATTTTATTCAATTTCCCTCACGTTGCCCAAGGTTCATTTCGGCCAGAGTACGATCAAATTGAGTGGCGGAATGATGAGGGTGAATTTGAAAAATGGTGTGCCGGAAAAACAGGTTACCCCATCGTTGATGCAGGCCTGCGTGAACTGAATGCCACGGGCTACATGCACAACCGAGTCAGAATGATCACCGCGAGTTTTTTGACCAAACACCTCTTGATCGACTGGCGCTGGGGGGAGGCGTATTTTGCCAAAAAACTCCTCGATTTTGATCTGGCCAGCAACAATGGTGGCTGGCAGTGGGCTGCTGGTTGCGGCACGGATGCAGCACCTTATTTTCGGGTGTTTAGCCCGGCGGCACAGCAAGAAAAATTTGATCCAGAGTACAAATATGTAAGGAAGTGGGTGCCAGAGTATGGGACGGCTGCGTATCCAAAACCGATTGTCGACCACAAATTTGCACGGGAACGGTGTTTGGAGGTGTATAAAGCCGCTTTGAAACCATCGTAAACTCAACACGGAAGATTTATTTCACCACAGATTCGCACAGATTCACACAGATTTTATTCATAATCTGTGTGAATCTGTGCGAAATAAAAAAAACGCCAACCAGGATTTCTCCCGATTGGCGTCTTTTTTATTCAGCACATTCGTGCCTCCTCAACAAAAACCGTAGCGATTAATAGCCAGGGTTCTGCTTCAGGGCATCTGGTGTGAGGTCAATTTGTGATTGTGGGATAGGCAGGTATTCGTGCTTGCCAGCAGTCATCGTAGCACCACCCAAAGTACCCGGCAAAAACTTAGATTCGTAAGCCAGGTAAGCGTTAACTACGGATGCGGCAGTTCCCCAACGCACCAGGTCGTAGAAACGGTGACCTTCGCCAGACAATTCGATTTTGCGCTCGAACTGTACGGCAGTACGGGCAACAGCTTTGTCGGTCCAAGGTGTGTTGTACAGACCAATCACGTAGTTGGCGGCATTGGAGCCATCAGCACGCTTCACCCAGCCGGCTGTATTGGCAGCGCGAGCACGGATCATGTTGGTGTATTCGCGGGCTTTTTCCAAACTACCGATTTCCACTTCACACTCAGCCGCCATCAGCAGTACATCTGCAAAACGGATGATGGTGTAGTTGAGGGCAGTATAACCAGGCGTCCAGGAGCTGTTGTCCTGCAAGGAACCACGGTCAGACTTGTAATAGGTATACTTGATTGGAGAGTAAGGACCACCGTTGGGCTGGTTGCGAATCCAGGCCGCACCGGGGTGATCTTGCCAATCCAGGAAAGGAATACCCCGACGGCCAACTGACCAGTCGAGACGTGGATCCAGTGTACCTGCATCAGGCGTAAAGGCGTCACCAGAGCCCAGACCCATATCGGTTTTAACCTGATTCGCTCCGGTATTGTAACTACCATCCAGGAGTGGAAGGCCAGTGGCATTCACGCGGAAAGAGTTAACCAATTCGAAGCTCGGGTGGAAGAATCCGCAGCAGTTACCAGGGCCGTTAGGACCGGTATTGTAAGGAAAGTTCAAGTCAAATTCAGCGTTGGCGTTGTTGACACTACCTGTGTTGGCAGCTGCCTGATAAGCCCAGATGGACTCAGCATTGTTGTCGTTAGAAGCTTTGAACAGGTCACCGTATTTGGCTTCCAGTGCGTACTTCTTGCCGTTGCTGGTTTTACCATTGGCAATACAAGCATCAAACTGTGCTTTGGCTTCAGCATACTTCTTTTGGTAGAGATAAACTTTACCCAGATAAGCAGCAGCAGCCCACTTGTTGACACGACCCACTTGACCCTGTGTTTCAGGCAGGTTGTCCAGTGCGTACTTAAAGTCAGCCTCGATTTTTGGCCACAGGTCTTGATCGTTTTTCACTAGTTCGATTCCTCCGCCGTAATCCAGTGTTTCATCCACATAAGGCGTGTTGTTGAAGTTGCGCTTCAAGGAGAAGTAGTAGTGTCCACGCAAAAAACGCGCTTGTGCAGCAAAGCTGGTTTTGCTTGCTTCGGTTACGTCTGGCTGAGCATCCGCGATCAGGCGTAGTACCAGGTTAGCCCTGGCAACCCCTTCATAAAGGCCTACCCAATTTTCAAGAATAACCCCTTGCGTGGAGAGATTCTCAAAACGTTGAATGGGGTTGATGTCGGAAAAGTCGCCAGGGTCAGTACCTTTGTTGGCGTCACCACCACGGATACTACCCCATACCCAGTTGGATGGGCTGGCCATTCGGCGGAACCGGCCATTCACTTGAGAATAAGCCGTGATCAGGGCAGCATCTATCCCCTTGGTAGTGGTCAATTGAGCATTGGCCAACTGGCCAGTTGGAGCAACCTCCAAAAAGCTATCCTTACAGGCAAAGGCAATCATAGCCAGGATGGCCAGTGATAATCCTGTAATGAGCACTCTATTTTTCATATTTGATTTTTTTAACTTAACAACTTAAACAATGAATGGTTTAGAAACCGACGTTTACACCAAAGTTAAAGCTTTTGGTCAATGGGTAGTTACCCACGTCGATACCAAATTGGGTATCGGCGTTTCCACCAACAGATGGATCCAAACCTTCGTACTTGGTGATGGTCAACAGGTTATTGGCCGATGCGAATATGCGCAAACGGGTAATGTTGAGCTTAGACAGGACTGATGCTGGAAGGGTATACCCTATCCCCACGTTCTGCAAGCGAACATAAGATCCGTCCTCAACGTAGAAAGAGTTGGCTTGCGTATTGGTACTGAAGTTCGAAGCCGTTTCAAAGATCGGAATGGTAGCACCGCGGTTGCTGGTAGACCAAGAGTCCTTCACACGCTCTGAAATGGCCGCACCCTGGAAGGATGGGAAGAAGTCGGTGAACCACTTTGAAGCATTGAAAATCTTGTTGCCAAATACCCCATTGGCGTAAGCTGTCAGGTCAATGTTCTTATAGGTAAGGGTCAAACCAATACCTCCCGAAAACTTAGGCACTGGGCTACCCAAATAAGTACGGTCTTTATCGTCAATTTTGCCATCTTTATTGATGTCGGCATAACGGAAACGGCCAACGCCTTTACCGTCCTGAGCAGGTGCACCCGCTACTTCTTCCGCAGTTTGGAACAAGCCCGTTACTTGGTAACCAAAGAAAGCCGAGATCGACTGACCCAACTGGTTGCGAATCGGAGTCAAACCGCGGTAACCAGGGTTAACGGTGGTTAGGTAGGTCAAACCAGGGGCCAGGAAGAAATTTCATTCTTCAAGGTACCTGCAGTGACATTCAATTCGTACTTCAAATCGCCGACCACATTGCCCCGAGTGATGACCTGGATGTCTACCCCGGCGTTAATCATTTCGGCGATGTTAACCGTAGGAGGAGCAGCTTCAGTACCATTGGTCGCTGGAATAGGCAATTGCAGCAACAAATCGCGCGTTTTCTTGTTCCAAACGTCCAAAATTACGTCCAGTTTGCCATTGAAGAAAGTACCGTCAAAACCGATGTTTTGCGTAACTGAAGTTTCCCATTTGGCGTTAGGGTTACCGATTCGTGTACGATAGAAACCCAACACTGCACCAGAGTTGCTACCATTGACGTCGTAAGAAGAATTACCAATGCTGCCACCGTACAAGCTGAACTGGTTGAATGGGCTAACGTTGTTGGAGTTACCCATGATCCCGTAACCACCGCGGATTTTCAAATCGTCGATCCACTTCAGGTTTTCCATGAACTTCTCAGAAGAAATCCGCCAGGCAGCCGAGAAGGCGGGGAATACCCCATAGCGGTTGTTTTCACCAAAACGAGAAGAACCGTCACGACGTACCAGCGCAGTCAGAAGGTACTTGTCGTTCATGTTGTAGGCGATCCGACCGAAGTACGAAGCGAAGTTAATCCCTTTGCCATAGCCACTGTTCACCGGTTGGCGGTTGGTATTTGGCAAGGTGATGAAGTCAGGGTCATTGGAGAATGGATCGGTACCACTAGCATTGATGTTGCGGAAGCGACCGGTATTCAAGGCTTCCTGACCCACTAAGAGATCGATACCATGTACCCCAAACTTCTTCTTGTAGTTGGCGGTATTGGTAACCGTCCAACCAAAGCCAAAGCCACCACCTTCGCCATAAGTAAAGGCAGAGTTGTTCTCAGAGTTCTCGTATTGGATACCAAAATAGTTTACGTTGTAATTGCTTCCGTAGTTGCCACCCAAGCTGGTGCGGACCACCAAACCTGGGATCAGGTCGTATTCAGCATAAATGTTGCCAAACAAACCAGCGTTAAAGCTACGGTTGTCACGGCCACGGTCGCGGTTGGCAACGGGGTTACGTGGGTTGTTGAAACCTTTAGCCGCAGTACCTGCATAACCACCAAATTCGTCATAAACTGGAATAATGGATGGCATCCGGAAGGCTTGCAGTACGTCGTTTTCGTCGTCACCAATCCCAAGACCACCGTTATCCCCTTGTTGACCCAACACCTGGCGATAGGTGAATTGCAGGTTTTCACCGATGCGGAGCTTCTTGGTCAAGTTGAATTCAGAGTTGGCACGGAAAGCGTGGCGTTTGAAGTTGTTGTAGATCATGATACCCGCTTGGTCCTGAGTGCTCAAGCCAAAGTAGAAGCGACTGTTGTCGCCACCACCGGAGAAGCCCAAAGAATGACGAGTGATCGGTGCGACCCGAGTAATTGCATCATACCAGTCGGTACCTGCTTTGTTGGCTTTTACTACCTGGTAAATGGAACCAGCTTTGGTGTCAACATTGTATTTGGCTTTTTCAGCCTCCAGGTTAATGGAACCGACCACGCCTGATGCACCACCAACGGTAAGGTAGTCAGGAATAACAGGAGCATTGCCACCCAAACCAATGGTTCCAAACTGAGGGTGTACAGCCTTGACACCAGAGTTTTCATTACCCTTGGCTGTCCAGAAGGCAAAATCGGTAGGGTTCATCATTTCCTGGCCCTTTCCGGGATCGGTGAAACCATACAAACCATCATAGGTTACACTCAACTTGCGGGCATTTTTGGAGCCTTTTTTGGTGGTGTACACGATAACCCCACTTGCTGCACGAGCACCGTAGATTGAGGCAGCCGCTGCGTCTTTCAACACGGTAGTAGACTCGATGTCGCCAGGGTTGAGGAAGTCAGTAGAACCTACGGGTACCCCATCCACAATGTACAGTGGTTCGTTGCCACCAAAAGAGCCGAAACCACGCACGCGAATCTGGCTAGCTGTACCCGGCTGACCATTGGTGACCACCGTTACCCCGGAAACCCGACCAGCCAATTGCTGCTCAACGTTACCTGAAGGTACGGCATTCAAATCTTTGGCCTTTACGGTAGATACGGCGCCAGTTGCTTCCCGGCGGCTATCTACGGTATAACCCGTTACAATCAATTCTTTCAAAGTAGATACATCCTCTTCCAAAGTGATGTTGTAGGAACTTTGTGCGTCCAAAGCCACCTCGATGGTGCGGTAACCCACGTAGCTGACCACTAGGGATCCTCCTGTACTTGGAACTTCCAAAGAGAATGATCCGTCCAATTCGGTAACGGTACCTGCGGCGGTACCTTTGAGAAGTACGTTTACTCCAGGAAGACCTTCTCGATCGGTGTCGGTGATTTTGCCACTGACGGTCCGTTGTCCGATTGCTGCGACGGCCGGCAAGCACAACAGCAAAAACACGACAAGCCTCTGAAGTAGAGCTGAATAGCTGTTTTTCATGAACTAGCAGAATTTAAGATTGGTTAAATAAGAATGTAATTCAAACCCGATTACCCTTTTGTCGCTAAGCGTTTATCAAAAAAATTTATCAAAAATAGGGTTTTGAAATAAAATTTGGTGTTTTTGGTTAAAAAATTATTAAAAATGTATTTTTCTGTGTTTCGCCAAAAACTTGACTGAATGCAAAAGGCTAGAATAATCAAGGCTTTAGCGCTATCGATGGTGGCTTGGGCATCGGAAATTGGCGCAAAAAAATCTTTTTCGAAATAAATAAGAATTTTTTTGTGCTTGGTCGGAATAATCGCAAAGGGATTTATCTTGCGGCGGTTAAAAAAGGCTTACAAATGAAATCGTCAAACATACTTCCTCTTCTATTGATCTTGCTGGCGAGCTGCGGCAAAAACAAGACCACTCTTTTTGAAGAACTTGCTCCGGAAGAAACCGGCGTTAATTTCAACAATAAAATAACGGACAACGATACCTTCAACATCCTGACTTTCGAATACATCTATAATGGAGGTGGAGTAGCCATCGCTGATTTTAACCAGGATGGCGTGCAAGACCTGTTTTTTACGGGCAATCAGACCGAAAACAAGTTGTACCTCAACAAAGGTGACTGGAAATTTGAGGACATCACCAGCCAGGCCGGGGTAGGGGGCAAAGACCGCTGGAAAGCTGGAGTGGCCATTACTGATCTCAACTACGATGGCAAAATGGACATCTACATTGCCTGCATGACTTATACCCCTGGCCCACGTCGGGCCAATTTGTTGTACATTAACCAGGGCAATGATAAAAATGGAGTACCTACCTTTAAAGAAGAAGCCCAAGCGTACGGGGTTGCCGATACGGCTTACACCACTGCCTGTGCATTTTTGGATTATGACAACGATGGCGACCAGGATCTTTATCTAGCCGTAAACCATCAACGGAAGAATGAGTTTCCCAACTCCTTTCGCCCCAAATCTACCGACGGCTCATCGTACAACCATGATCGGCTTTATCGCAATGATTGGGACCCTGTCAAGAAACACGCTGTATTCACTGAAGTATCCCTGGAAGCGGGCATCAAGGGGGAAGGATTTGGCTTGGCCATCAACATCACGGACCTCAATCGCGATGGCTGGAAAGACATTTACGTCAGCAATGACTACGTGACAAATGATCACTTGTACATCAACAACCAGGATGGAACCTTCACCGACCGTGCCGGGGAGTACTTTAAACATACCTCATACTCGGCTATGGGCAATGAAATTGTGGATGTCAACAACGACGGCCTGATGGACATCATTGCGCTGGACATGATGCCGGAGGACAATTACCGCCGCAAAACCATGTTGCCTGCCAACAACTACAACACTTTTCAAAACTACGAAGAGTACAAATACCAGCACCAATACGTACGCAATACCTTGCAACTCAACCGTGGCTTTGCGCCCGGGCACCCAAAAGCTCGTATTCAGTGAAGTATCGATGCTGGCCGGGGTAAGTTCAACCGATTGGAGCTGGGCACCCATTGCTGCTGATTTTGACCTGGATGGCTACCGCGACCTGATTGTTACCAATGGATTTCCTAAAGATGTAACCGACCTGGATTTTGTCGACTACAACTCTAATGCTTACGCGTACGCCTCTAAAGGTTTTATGAACGAAGAAATACCTTCGGTTAAATTGCGCAATTACGCCTACCGTAACCGTGGAGACCTGACTTTCGAAAGCATGGGTGAAAAATGGGGCATCACCCAAAATTCGTTCTCCAACGGTGGCGCTTATGGAGACCTGGACAACGATGGGGATTTGGATTATGTGGTCAATAACATCAATGATCCGGCCTCGCTGTTTCGGAATAATTTGATTGATGATCGGAATAAAAAATCGAAAAATATTGATCAACCGAATTGGTTGAGCATTCGCCTGAAAGGTGATTCCCTGAACCCCATGGGGTTGGGTTCTCTGGTGGAAATCCATTATGGCAAAGGGGAAAAACAATTCTGGGAACACTCGATCTATCGAGGCTATTTGTCTTCGGTGCAGGCGCTGGCTCATTTTGGTTTGGGTAAAAATCAGGTAGTAGAAAAGATCATCGTGACCTGGCCCAACCAAAAACAACAAGTGTTGACGAAGGTCAAGCCAATCAGGTGTTGGAAGTCGATTACCGCAAAGCGCAAAAATCAACCATTCCACCACCACCGCCATCACCTGAACCGCTGTTTGCAAATATAACGGCTACCATTGGCCTGAATTATATCCATCAGGAAACCGATTTTATCGATTTCAACCTGCAACCCTTGCTGCCGCACAAATTGTCGCAATACGGCCCTGGTTTGGCCGTAGCCGATGTCAATGGCGATCAGCTGGACGATTTCTTTGTATCCGGTGGCCATTTTCACAAAGGGCGATTTTTTCTGCAAAAAACCGATGGTACTTTTTCTGAACAAGACCTCCTCGAAGGAAAAGAGGGCTCGGATAAAAAAGGAGAAGACCTGGGTGCGCTGTTTTTTGATGCCGATCAGGATGGCGATCAGGATTTGTACCTGGTGCGTGGAGGAGTAGAATTTCCCGCCGATCATCCTTCCTATCAGGATTTGTTATACCTTAACAACAACAACCAATTTATTCCGGCCAAAGATGCCCTCCCTGCTTTCCTCAAAAGTGGCACTTGTGTCAGAGCAGCTGATTTTGACCGCGACGGAGATTTGGACTTGTTCATTGCCGGGCGTGCTAAACACAAAGCTTACCCTGCACCGCTCAGCAGTTACTTGTTGCGCAACGATAGCAAACCGGGAAAGCCAAAATTTGTATTGGCCAATGACCAGCTTGCCCCTGAGTTGAACGATTTGGGCCTGGTTTGTGATGCCCTCTGGACGGATTATGATCAAGATGGTTGGGTAGACTTGGTATTAGCAGGAGAGTGGATGCCGCTTACCCTGTTCCATAACAATAAAGGCAAACTGGAAAATGCTACTTCAGGCAGTGGGCTGGAAAAATACGCGGGTTGGTGGAGCAGTCTGGTGGGAGCTGATTTTGACGGCGATGGCGACGTGGATTACCTCGCCGGAAATTTGGGACTCAATACCTTGTTTAAAGCTTCCGCTGAACAACCAGTAAGTGTTTATGCCGCCGATTTTGACGGCAACCAGGGCTATGATGCCATTCCATCGGTATTTTTCCCCAACCGCCAAGGCAAACCGGAAGAGTTTCCTTACCACAACCGGATGGATATGGACAAACAGCTGATCGCGTCCAAACGAGCCTACCTGCTGCATGCTGAATTTGCCCAAACCAACATGCCGCAATACCTCAACAACTTCAAAGAGGTCAAACCCCTGCACCTTACCGCTACCCACATGCAAAGCAGTTTCATCAAGAACCTGGGCAATGGGAAATTTTCAGTCGAACCCTTACCCATCGAAGCCCAATTTGCTCCGATCTACGCCATGGCAGCGGGGGATTGGAATGGAGATGGACACCTGGATGCACTTTGTGTAGGCAATGATTATGGCAGCGAGGTGACCACCGGGCGTTACGATGCATTCAATGGACTGTTGCTGCTGGGCAATGGCAAGGGACAATTTAAGTCTGCTTCACTTCAGGAAGCTGGCTTTTACCTCCCCGGCGATGCCAAAAGTATGGTGCAATTGAGCAATGCCCGTGGTGAACAATGCTTTGTGGTGGGGCAAAATAGAGGACCTATTCAAGTTTTTAAACCAAGCCTTGCCGCCGCCCGATTGATTAGTTACGGCGAAAAGGATGCTTTTGCGGTGGTAAAAATGGCCAATGGGAAAACACGAAGGTATGAACTGTATCAAGGCCATACCTTTTTGTCCCAATCTACGCGTAAATTGTGGCTGCCAGCGAATGCAGTGGAAGTTGGCATTACCGATTTCCAGGGCAAAACAAGAGTAGAAAAATTAAAGAAATAAAAGGTAACTCCTTGGTAAACAAATCAATGTTTAAAAATTGACGAAACGAGCGATTTTCAACAATTTGATCTTCTTATTGGCCCTTGGTGTGGTTTGGGGTACCAGTTCTTGTAATCCAAAAGAAGAAGACCGCAAGTTGGCCGAAATGTATTGCGGTTCTTGTCATCTTTTCCCTGAGCCAAAGCTGCTGAGTAAAGACAGCTGGGTCAATGGTGTTTTTCCAGAGATGGCGATACGTATGGGCTATAAAAATGCTGATCCAACGTTGTTTGATCCTGAAGAATATCAGCGCATCATACAAAATGGAGCTTTGCCTGTTCGTTCAATGATCAGTGAAAAACATTGGAATCGAATTCTACGATATTATCAAGACAATGCTCCGATTGAGTCGCTGCCTCAGCAAGCTCCAATTCAGCTTCAAACCAACGAGGACATGTTTGCTCCTGAAGCCCTCTGGAGTTCCCCTGGCCAAAGCCCTAATTTTTCTTTACTCAAGGTTTTACCTGAACAGGGTGCTTTGTTTGCCGGGCAAAGAGAAGGAAAAATTTATGTATTCCCGTTCGGTTCACTTAAGCCTCAAGATTCTTTGTTTGTGCCCTCATCACCGAGTGACATTCAAGCTGTAGGCCAAAACCAATTCCAGCTTTTACTGATGGGTAAAATGGATCCCAATGATTGGCAGAATGGCAGTTTGATCGAAATAAAAAAAGAACCCAACAGGTGGAAGTTAGTAAAGCGATGGGTGAAAGATTTAAATCGGCCAGTCCAATTTGTGTTTGAAGACTTGAATGCTGATGCAAAAGAAGATTGGGTGATCAGTCAATTTGGACATTATTTGGGGAAGTTGGCCTGGCATGAAAAAGGAAAAAATGGAGCGATAATTGAGCATGAGCTGTCGAAAGTTCCTGGGGCCAGAATTGCCCATGTCATTGACTTTAACCAGGATGGCAAAAAAGACGTTGTCGCTTTGCTTACCCAAGGTAACGAACGGATTGTTTGGTTTAAAAACCTGGGCAGTGGAAAATTTGAAGAACAGGAGCTGGCGCGTTTTTCGCCTGTATATGGATCAAGTTACCTCGACATTGCCGACCTCAATCAAGATGGAAGCCCGATCTCATTCATTCTTGTGGCGACAATTATGATTACGGTTATGCGTTGAAGGCGTATCACGGCATTCGTATTTTTGCAATCAGGGCAATGATTCATGTAAAGAGTCGAAGTTTATCCCCTTACATGGCGCAGGGAAAGTATTGGTGGAGGATTTTGATCAGGATGGAAAACCTGACCTGGCCTGTACCGCCTATTTTCCGGATTACTCCCAAAACCCACTCGCTGGATTTGTTTTGTTGAAAAACCAGGGGGATTTAAATTTTTCGGCCCTCACGTTTCCGCAATGCAATGCTGCCAATTGGCTACTGATGGATAAGGGTGATATCGATGGGGATGGAGATGTGGATATTCTTTTAGGCGCTTGCAGCATCAACAATACCGTGCCTGAGCCATTGCGCAAAGACTGGAATAAAAAAGGCATCGGGGTACTTTTGTTACGCAACCAACTCAAGTAAGTTTGACGCAAATTAGAGATGCAATTCCCGTTTTTTCAAACACGTTCCTTATCTTTGGCCAATTCTAAACAAACAATTAACACACAAACTGCTATCAATTATCGTTATGGCAAATAACCTTTCTCTGCGAGCTGCCGACAACATCCGTATC
>NZ_JADKCX010000057.1 GCF_016718685.1 Haliscomenobacter sp.
TTTTCAGGATTTGTACCGCGCGGGCGGCTAGGAAGCATACAATAAAGTTCGTTGCGAACATACCACATTATTCCCTAACGATTGCATTTTTTTGTATAAACGCCAATCACGATCCGCTTCGTATTGCTGGTACGATGCTGGTCATTTTGAGGATTACTTTTTCTCTTCGAACCGCCGTCCCAGTGCTTTGATTTCTGCCCGCAGGGCATGCAGTTCTGCTTTGATCTCCTGTAGTTCCCCCTAAATCCGATCGCCCCGTTCGCCTTCCCCAAACAGTTGGAGGGATCGATGCCGTGTTCCTGTTCCAGCATGTCGATGATGCGGCGGAAGGTTTTTTCATTGCCGCCGCTGAGGGCCAGGCTCACTACGCCAGGGGCCAGTCCGAGGTGTTTGGCCAGGTCTCTTTGGCTCATGCCGATGGTTTTGAGGGCACCCTTTACACGTAGGAAAACCTGGGGGTCTGGGTCAGTGGGTAGCGGCATAATTATAATTTTGTCCTAAAATTTTGGAATTTAATTCCAATTATTTACCTTTGTTCCCAGCATAGGAACTGATCCGAAAAATAGCATTTATTCACTGATTCCACCTCAGGTGGTCAAAATTTCGTTATGAATAAGGTAGCCAAAAAGTACCAGACCGGGCCTATGCGCGCCCCTGCTCCCAACAGCCAAAAAACCCGCGCGTGGTGCTGTTGTTTTTCATGGTGTGTAGTTGTATCTTGGCGATACTGGCTACCTGGAAGGACACCAATTTTCTGGAGCAGGACGCCGGAGGGGGTTTGAAATTGTCCTCCTCGCGTGAAGCACAGCTGCAGCAACGTCTGCAACGTTTGGAGCGCTGTGAGCAGTATGTGCTCCGGGCCAAATTCAGTGGGTTTTACCCTTGTTACCATTGCGCTGCGGATACGCTGATTTTTTTGCGGGCGGGTGAAGTCTGGAAATACGGCATCACCATCCAGGGCGAAAAAGGGCGTTACCGCAATTGGGTGACGACGCTGGGTTTGCGTTATCGGGTGCAATTCCGGGGCACCATTCAGGACTGTTTGCGCCAGGAAACCTTGAAAATTTATCAATATGCTTTATTGCCAGAAAATACCCGGCGCAAGCTACCGCTGATTCGGCCTCCTGGCAACAAAGTGGACTTATAAACCTGGATGATCATGTACACAGCTTTCGTCGTTTCCAGCATTACGGAAGACAATTCCATTGGCGACAAAATTGATACCCACAATCTGCAGTTGCTGGAGCAATTGCTGAATGCAAATGTGCAGTTGGCTGCGTATGGTCCAGGAGTAGCCGGCATTGCGGTGGTGTTTGTAGGTACGGCCCCGGAGGATGTCATTCACGAGGAGGAAATCAGCTTTGAGCCCGCCACGGGGGAGGGCTACCTGCAACTCCGTTTGCCCTATGCCGCCCTGGAACCGGCTACCGAGCAGGAGGTGTTGGAGCTGATGGCGCAGCGGTACCTGCAGGGTTTGCGGGATCTGGCAGTAGTAGCCCAAGCAACGGATTTTGATTGGGCACGGCTAGTGCGTGATGTGCAAGATTTGTTTGTGGCAGAGGGGTTTGGGAATGACGAATTTTTCGAATGACGAATGAGGGTGCTGGGGTTATTCATCACGCCACGGCAAAATCACTCATTTGCCGATAAAAAGGCGCACGGAAGCCCAATACAATTTGGTTTTTGGGAATACCCCGATCTACTAGTCGCTCAGCTACAGAAAGATCAGTACCATCGTGTTGAATCCATACTTTACCATCGGATTTGATCTGGATGTGCAAAAAGCAACCATAGCGTCTTTGATTTTCTTCCCAATAGTTGCTGTACAGCAAGTATTGGTTGTGTTGCTCATCGACGATTGTCTCAGTCAGTCCAGGCGGGGTTAGGTTAGCTACTTCCTCTAGATAGTCCAGTACGATGGTTTTATATTGATTTATTGTATCCATTTGATGATTGTTTGTTTGGTTTCATCAAATACCAGCACATTCACTTGATAAAGTTCCCATACTTTTTTGATGGGGACTTCTAGAAAAAAATCAGAAAAAATAGCATTGCCAACTGCCAGGTAGTAATAGGCATACCGTAAAAATTTACAATTCAACCAGAAACAGGCCATTTACCCTTTCAAAATGTTTGACATTGAGTGTGGCCAGGGGTAAATCATGTGCAAGTGCGCTAGCTGCAATAAACAAATCTCGTAATTCAATCAAATTACCGCTTGATTTCAAAGTTTGATATATTTCCACAGCTTTTTCATTTACCACTGCATCGAAAGGAAGGATGGTCATCTCATCAAAAATAGTTTGCCAAAACGTTTTTGATCGGAGTTTGCCCCGCACAGTACTTCAAAACTGTAATGATCGAGATTGCAAAATGTGGATATTGACCAGAAAGCTTATAAAATGCGGTTTTTTCTTTTTGAGTCTTTCTAAAATAGTCGATTAGAATAGAACTATCTAAACTGATCATAAGCTTTCTATTTGCAAGCTATTCATGTAGTTGTGTAATTCATTATAGTGTTGCGCTTGTTCCAAACTCATGGTTGGGCCTTTCAGTAGCAATTGCTGCAGGTTATTGGGCTCTATGTGTGAAATTGTAGGTGCAGCCAAATCTACAATGTCTTCTCTCAAACGTTGAAGCTCAGCGGGTGGTAACTGCCTGATTAGTCTAATCAGTTCATTGTATCCGATGTGAAGTTCGAGTTGCATGCGGTCTAGGTTCTTTTCTGAACGAGCAATTTAAATTATTTTTAGATAGCTTTCAATACCCTTGCCTACTTTGTGCATTTGGCTTTTATAAACAGGGAAGCAAGAGAATGACGAATTTTTCAAATGACGAATGACGAATGACGTGCGTTGGGTCTGGGTTTAGTGGCTATTTTGAATCCTCACGCCGCAGGCGGGATAAAAATCCGCGTAAATCCGCTTGATCCGTGTTCATCCGTGCTGCTATTGATGTCGCTTTGGTAGAGCGATGGGGAATGACGAATTTTTCGATTCACTTCTCTATTTATACCTTACACGAGATTGTCCCACAGCTTATTCAGCTGCCTCAAGATATCCAAAACCTCTTGTTCGCTGATCTCAAAAACAGTTGCGATCAGGGCGGGTTCCAGGTGCAAGGTTTGGTAGAGGTTTAGAATGGCCGCGCGGGTGTGCTGGCGCTGTTCTTTTGCTAGTTGGCGATATACTTCCGTTTCGGCTTGTACTTCAGCGATGAGGTCTTTGACCATGGCATTCTCTCGCAAATCTATGGTAATGGGCATACTATCGGCAATTTGTTTGACATACCCGTCCAATTTACGCAATTGGGACAAAAGTGTCAACTGGGTGATGAATTTTCTTAGTGAAACCTCGTCTTTGCATACTTCTTTTAAGCGATACAGAATGATTCTGGCCACCCGTTCGGGATCGTGTTTGGGGTAGTGGGCAAAGATGGCCAGGATAATTTCTTCAGGTATCTTTGATTTTACGAGATTCTCAAAAGGAATTTGATTGAGGGCAATCAGTTTATAGCCGCTGAATTGTAAGTCTTTGGGTAATTCGGTTGGTACTTTGGTTCGGGACTTCCCTAAATACACCACAAAGTGGCGGATAGGGAGTTTGTATTTTGCAAGCAAAAAGCCATGGTACTCGGCAACTCGGTAAACCATTGCCCGGGGCATTCTGGTTTGAAATTCAATGTGAACGATCGATTCATCCCCATTTTTTTCCAGAACCCGCATCAAAAAATCAATTTTCCGACTGATCGTGGAATTGAGTTCTTCTGGTAAGGGTTCACTTTTTATAGGATCGATGCCTTCTAAACGGATGGAACGGATAAAGACGAATTATTCCGGAGTGACGAATGGGGCCCTTGGTTTTATGGGATGACCGCTTTTCAAGCGCTGGCGACCTCATCCTAACTCACACTTCCACACCCACACCCCATCTACACCGTATCCATAAACGTCCGTTCCGTCCGATTAAAAATCGCAATGCCAAACAGCAGCACGACCACTGTAAACCCCGCGCTATAGCCCAGTGCTGCCCAGGAGAAAGTCCCCTGGCCGAGCAGGCCGTATTTGAAGGTTTCGATCAAGGCGGTCATGGGGTTGGCCAGGGCAATCCACTGGTATTCGGCGGGAATTTTGCTCAGCGGGTAAATCACTGGCGTGGCATACATGGCCAGTTGTACCCCAAACTGCACGAGAAATACCAGATCGCGGTACTTGGTGGTCAGGGCGGTGATGATCAGGCCAAAACCCAGTCCCAGCCCGGCCAGCAGCACCAGGAGCAGGGGCAGTAAAAAGGCCGTAGCGTTGGGGCTGATGCCTTTGCCCTGGACCAGGAAATAAATATAAAAGGCCAAAAACAGGATCATTTGAATGCCGTAGCGCACCAGGTTGGACACCACAATGCTCAGGGGCACCACCAGGCGGGGGAAGTACACCTTGCCAAAAAGGTTTTGGTTGTCCCGAAAGGTGGTACTGGTTTTGTTGAGGCATTCGGCAAAATAGTTCCAGTTGGTGATGCCCGCCAGGTAAAACAACATCGGCGGGATGCCATCCGTAGAGATGCCCGCCAGGTTGCCAAACACAATCGTGAACATGATGGTGGTCAGCATCGGCTGGATGAAATACCACAGGGGGCCCAGGATGGTTTGTTTGTACTGCGCTACGATGTCGCGGCGGACAAAGAGGCTGAGCAGGTCGCGGTAGTTCCAGACTTCACGCAGGTTGAGCGCAAAGAGGGATTTGCGGGGCGTGATGACGATGTCCCAGTGTTCTTGCATGGAAGAAAAGCGAATAGCGAAAAACTAAAAGTGAAAAGTGAAAAAAATCATGGCTTCGCCGCTGAAAGGTCGCAGAGACTTTTCGTTGTTTGTGCCGCAAAGGCGGTGGAATGGAAGCGTGTAAGATAGCACAGGATGCAATGTTACGGAATTCGCAGGTAAAACCCAAAAAACGCAGTTGCTTTTGGATTATTGCGGGTAGGGGGGGGATAATCACCACAGACATTTTATGCACCACATTCGGAGAGATGAACAAGGATTTTATGCACCACAGATTCGCACAGATGACACGGATTTGTAATTTGATGCACAGATCACAGGCAATTGAACACAGATTTTTAACCACATATGTTAACACAGATTATCTTGAGTCGCACAGATCAATGTAAAATCTGTGTTTATCCGTGCGAATCTGCTGCAAACCTGTGCGAATAAAATCTGTGTTTATCCGTGCGAATCTGTGGTGCATAAACCTGTGGCGAATAAAATCTGTGTTTATCTGTGCGAATCTGTGGTGCATAAAACCAAGCAAATTATAAAATCTGTGTTAATAACTCGACTCAAGTCTAATATAAAAATCTGTGTTCATCCGTGCGAATCTGTGGTGAATAAACCCTAGAACTCCAGCACCGTTTCCCGGATGATCCCCACGCAGTCCCACATTTGCGCTTCGGTCATCACCAGGGGGGGTGCGAGGCGGATTTTGTTGCCGTGGGTAGGTTTGGCCAGCAGGCCCTTGTCGCGGAAGCGCAGGCACATGTTCCAGGCCAGATCGGAGTCTTCCCGGGTATTGATCACAATGGCGTTGAGCAGGCCTTGGCCGCGTACCAGGGTAATCAGGTCGCTTTCCTGGCGGATGTTGTTGAGGGCGCTGCGGAAAAGTTCACCCAGGCGCTGGGCGTTGTCGGCCAGGTTTTCGTCGAGCACCACTTGCAGGGCTTCGCGGGCTACGGCACAAGCCAGGGGGTTGCCTCCAAAAGTAGATCCGTGCTCACCGGGGCGAATGCACAGCATGATTTCGTCGTTGGCCAGTACGGCGGATACGGGCAGCACCCCTCCCGAGAGGGCTTTGCCCAGGATGAGGATATCGGGTTGGATGCCATAGTGATCCAGGGCCAACATTTTGCCGGTGCGGGCAATGCCCGTCTGGATTTCGTCGCCAATGAACAAGACCTGTTTTTCGCGGCAGAGGCGGAAGGCTTCAGCCAGGTAGCCCGGCTCCGGCACCACTACCCCCGCTTCGCCCTGAATGGGTTCGATGAGCAAACCCGCTACGTGGGGGTCTTCCAGGGCAGCTTGCAGTGAGGCCAGGTTGTTGTACTCAATCATCTCAAAACCGGGCATATAGGGGCCAAAACCACCGCGGCTACTGGGATCGCTCGACCCCGAAATCACCGAAAGGGTGCGTCCGTGGAAGTTGCCGCTGGCAAAGATGATTTTGGCGCGGTTGGCGGGGATTCCTTTCACCTGATAGGCCCATTTGCGGCAGAGTTTGAGGGCGGTTTCTACGGCCTCTACCCCCGTGTTCATGGGCAATACCTTGTCGTAACCAAACAAGCGGGTGATGAATTCTTCGTAGGGGCCCAAGACTGAGTTGTAAAAAGCCCGCGAAATGAGGGTCAGTTTTTGGGCCTGATCGCTCAGCGCTTTGATGATGCGCGGGTGGCAATGGCCCTGATTGACGGCGGAATAGGCCGAAAGGAAGTCGTAGTATTGTTTGCCAGCTACATCCCATACGTGTACCCCGCTGCCGCGTTCGATCACGGCTTCCAAAGGGTGGTAGTTGTGGGCACCGTATTGTTCTTCCTTGGCGATCAGCTCTGCGCTGCGGGTGGTGGTCATGGTAGCCATGCTGTTGAGTTGTTGAAGTGAGAGAATCTGCGCTAAATCGGTGATAAATTTAATGTATTGACTTTTTTACAGGCTTGAGTTGAAGGGTAATTTGTTGATTTTACTTATTTTGTGTTAAATTGACTTTTGAGGAGTGGTTTTTAGAAGGCGAAGTTGCATTTTGACAGTGGAGCTGGTAAAATGGATGCGCTGGGGAAGAACAATCGGAGGATTTTCATTTATGCACGCACAATACACCTTTTTTACCGCAGAGTAAGGGAGGATACGCGGAGTTTCGCAGAGTTTTTTTAGTTTTAAAGAGTTTGCCACCTGCGGTGGCTGGAGTTAGTTCTCCAGAAAGAGCCGGCTTAAAATCAAGCTAAGGATGCCAAGACTTTATAAAGCGTGACAAACCAAGCTTCAGCAAAGTCGACCTCCATAGCCTCTCCGCACCGCAGGTGCCCTTAAAAACTCCGCGAAACTCCGCGTGTCCTCCGTTACTCTGCGGTAAAAAATGCACAATATGCGTTATGGAAAATAAATCCGTTCTCCAATTCATGTCGCTTTGGTGTACCCCCGAACCCCCAAACCCTAAAACTTAAAACATGACCTTACCCTACCTCGACGAACACGACCGCCAAATCCTCCGCGCCCTGGAGCAGGATGGCCGGCGGGCCTACGCCCAAATTGCCCAGGACCTGGGGATCTCCAATACCATGGTGCACCAGCGGGTAAGTCGCCTCAAAGACCTGGGTGTACTCAAACAAGTGAGCATCATCCTGGACGAAAAAAAGCTGGGCTACGAATGGAGTGCGTTCACTGGCCTGGTGCTGCGCGACGATTCCGATTCCCAACAAATCATCGAAGAGCTCAAACGGATCCCCGAAGTGATCGAGTGTTATTACATCACGGGCAGCTACACCTTGTACATCCGCATTGTGGCCACCAGCAGCGAACACATGCGCAAACTGCTCTACGAAAAGATCGACCACATCAAGGGGGTGATTAAAACGGAGTCGTTGGTGGATTTTGGGAGCGCGTTTAAGCGGAATGTGCCGATTTAGGTTTGGGGTTTCAGGGTTCGAGGGTTAGCAGTTCGGGGTTGGGTGCACCACAATTCTGCTGACGTGTTCGCAAACCCCCGACTACGAACCCTCGAAACCGAACCCTCGAACTGCGAACCCCAAACCCAATCGAACTACGACCGCAAACCCCGAACTCCCGAACCCTAAAACCCTTATCTTTGCCCCATGAACTACACCATACTCATGAAAATCAGGTGGGTGACCATGCTGTTGTTGCTGCACTGGGCGGCCAGAGGGCATGCCAAGGAGCATTTCAGTTACAACAGTTCCATTGTGCAGGCGTACCAAAAAGCGGTGGCCCTGCGCCTCGATGAGTCGGCGGCCATTCTGGCGCGGCTTAAGAATCAGGACCCCCAAAACCTGGCGGTTTACCATATTGAAAATTACCTCGATTTTTTTCGGCTCTACATCAACGAAGATGCGGCCGAATATGCCGTCCTCAAAAAACACCTCGACCAACGCCTGGCCAAAATCAAGGCAGGCGATCAGCAATCCCCTTATTACCTGTATGCCCAGGGCGACATTTTTTTGCAATGGTCGCTGGTCAAACTCAAATTTGGCGACTACATGGGGGCCTTTTCCCACGCAGGCAAAGCGTACCGATTGCTCAGCAAAAACCAGGAGCGGTTTCCACAGTTTATGCCCAATTACAAAGACCTGGGGCTGCTGCACGCGCTGGTGGGCACCATTCCCGACAATTACCAGTGGGGGATCAAACTACTGGGGGGCATGCAGGGTTCGATTGCGCAAGGCAAGGCCGAACTTGAAAAAGTGCTGCGCCACGCCCGGCAAAACGAGGATTTTTTATTCGCCGACGAAACGGTGGTGTACTACGCCTTTATGGTGCTGCACCTCGAAAATGACGCCGACGCGGCCTGGAAGATCTTGCAAAATCAACACCTGGATGTGGCCAAAAATCCGCTGCATTGCTTTCTAAAAGCCAGTGTCGCGCTGCGCAGTGGCCACAATGACGAGGCCATTGCCATGCTGAGCAAATACAGCAAACCAGGTGGAGCCATGGATTTTCCCATGTTGGAGTTCCAGTTGGGATTGGCCAAACTGCGCCGCCTGGACGCTGATGCGGCACCCCATTTTTCCAATTTCCTGGCTCGCTTCCGGGGCCGCAACAACATCAAGGAAGCCTACCAAAAATTGGCCTGGACCGAACTGATCAAAGGCAATGCCACTGGCTACAAACGTTACCTGCAATTGTGCAGCCAAAAGGGGGTGGCCGATTTTGGGCCAGACAAAAACGCCCAGGAGGAGGCTCAAAGTGGCTTGCTGCCCGAAGCGGTACTGGTCAGGGCCAGGCTACTGTTCGATGGCGGCTATTTTCAAACGGCCTACGATTTGTTGAAGGAAAAAGAAAACTACCGCTGGCCCAATAAAGCTGTCCAATTGGAATATACCTACCGCCAGGGCCGTGTTTTGCATGGTATGGCCCGTTGGGACGAGGCCATGACCCTCTACCGCAAAACCATTGCCGAAGGCCGCGAAACCACGTATTACTACGCTTGTAATGCCGCCTTACAAGCGGGTTTGATTTGTGAATTGCGCAAGGATTATCCCCAGGCGCGGCGTTATTTTCAGCTGTGTCTGGCCATGCGACCAAGCGATTATCGGACGAGTTTACACCAGTCGGCAAAGGCGCCAAAAAGGGCTTGGGTAAAAAGGGTTTCTCAAGCTTTTGGTCTTTAGGTTTTATGTTTTGCACGACGACACAATCTTGCTTTATGCTTCAAAAAACTTGTGTGGGGGCAACAACGCGTGTCGCGTAAAACGTAAAACCCAAAAAACGTAAAAATCATTGATCAACAGGCTGCAAACAACACTTTTGGCCTTAGTTTTAGGCTTTGTTGCCGCCAGCCCCAGGCCAAACCTGAGCGTGCCTTTTTACCACTGGCAGACCCGCCTGGCGCTGAGCCCGGCCGAGCAGCAACGTTTGCTCAACCTGGGGTTACGCGCCTTTACGCCAAATTTTTTGATGTAGACTGGGACAAAAACAGTGGGCGAATTGTGCCCCTGGCCAGCATTCAAATTGACTCTACGCACTTGTCGAAACTAAAACTGGTGCCCGTCGTGTTCATCACCAACCGCACCTGGGATCATGTGGAAAGTGAGGAACAACTGCAAGAACTGGTGAGGCGTATTTTTTATAAAATTGACAACTTAGCGGTACCATTGGTCAACGGCATTTCCGAAGTGCAAATTGATTGCGATTGGAACCAAAGCACGCGCAGGGTATATTTCAATTTCTTGAAGGCACTTGCTCAACGTCTGGCGGAGATCAACATCCCCCTTTCCGCCACCATCCGCCTGCACCAGTGCAAATACCCCCAACGCACGGGCGTTCCCCCCGTAGCGCGCGGCATGTTGATGTTGTACAACGTGGGGCAATTGGAAGATTGGGCCGAGGACAATTCGATTTTTTCAGATCCAGCGGTAGCGGCTTATGCGCCCTTGCCCCGGTATCCGCTGCACTTGGATGTGGTTTTGCCGGCGTTCAGTTGGGGGGTGCTTTTCCGGGAAGGAGAAATGATCCGTTTGCTCAACGATTTGCGGGCCGAAACCTTGCGGAGCGATGCCCGTTTTGAGGAGATTGCGCCCCGGCGCTTTCGCGTGCAAAAAAGTACTTATCTTAACGGGCATTATTTGTACCAGGGCGATTTGTTGCGGATCGAAACTTGTGGGGCTCCGGAGTTGTTGGCGGCGGCGCAGTTTGCCCGGCGGCAATTGCCGAGGGCGGCGCAGCGTTGGGTAGCCATTTACCATTTGCATCCGGGTTTGATGAAGGCGGTGAGTGAGGAGCAAATGGAGGCGGTGTTTGGGGTGTTTTAGCCGTCAATCGACCACTGGTTTATTTCACCACAGATTTATTTCACCACAGATTCGCACAGATTTACACAGATTTTTTGTATTAATCTGTACGAATCCGTGGCTATACCATGAGCGTTGTTTATGCAGCAAAAGCGACAACAATGGGAGCGCGGATGACGCGGATAAGGCGGGTTTACGCGGATCTTGACTTACACAACAATAAAATCCGCGTAAATCCGCTCAATCCGCGTCATCCGCGCTCCCATTAACGTTCCTGCGACAGAGCCGAAGGCTCAAGCAGGTCATATAAATCGAAGTAAAATTATGTACAAACGAAAATCAGCAGTACTGACCTGGATTTGCCATTACGCAAAAGTAGCCAGTCTTCTTTTATGCCTGGTTTTCCTGCTGCTCTGGCCGCACAGTCTGGACGGTGACTGCGGCCCCAACCTCCACCCTTTCAAAGGCTACTCTTTTTTGCGGTCCAGCATCATCAAGGGCAATGCGGCGGGCGCTCCTTATATCTTGGGCTTTGATGTGTTGTACGAACGTTTTGGCAAGCAGCAAACCACCATGATGCAGGACAACCTGGATGAGTGGCATACCCGCTATTGCGCCCGCGCTGAAAAAACCGACATCTACGCCGTGGTGTACGATTGGCCCAAAAGTGACCTCGAAGAAGTCATCAATGCCATTACGGTGAAGAACTATGGTTTGAGTCCCTATTTGCGACAAAACACCTTTGCCAATTACCTCTACCGCAATGGCTGTACCGAAACCCTGCGCTATTTGCAATACGCCAAGGACTGCGAACCCCACGTCACGAGCACCGATCCCTGGAAAGAAACGCCCAGCAATACCGCCATCCTCAACAGTTTGATCGTCCGCGGACGTGACGAGTTCATGGCCTGCAACTCGCACTACATCCGCTTGCGTTACGCCTACCAAATCATTCGCCTGGCCCATTATTCGAAGCAGTACAACCGCACGGTGGAATTGTACGATTGGTTGATGCCCAAGGTAGACAACGACCCCAGCTTGATTGAATACTGGATTCTGGGGCATCGGGCGGGCGCATTACAAGCCCTGGGGCGCTATGCCGAAGCGGCGTACAATTATGCCCAGGTTTTTTTGCATTGTCCGAGCAAACGGGAGTCCGCACTGCAGAGTTTCCGCATCCGCAGCGATGAGGAATGGAAGCAGGCCTATGTCTTGTGCCGCAACAACCAGGAGCGCGCCAGCCTCTACGCCTTGCGTGCTTACAACGACCGCAGCCGGGCACTTGAAGAAATGGAGGCCATTTATGTGCTCGATCCAACCATTGAATACCTCGACGTGCTACTGGTGCGCGAGTTGCGTCGTTTGGAAAAACAACTCCTTGGCCTGGAGTTCAACACCAAGCGCGAGCAAAACCGCCGTTACTACAAAATACCGCAGCCCGGCATTGACGATTACCTCATTCAGGTACAGAATTTTGTACAAAAAATCAACCTGGAAAAAAAGATCAGCAACCCGGAATTGTGGGCCATCGCCGGGGCTTACCTGGAATTGGTGTCTGGCGATTTTTATGCTGCCCAAAAGTCTTTTGCGCGGATCGAAGACCAGATTACCGACGAAAGCCTCCAGGAACAGGTGGAGATTTTTAAGTTGGCCGCACAGATTGGAGCCTACCAGCAAGTCAACGATGACATGGAAGACGAGGTCGCGCTGCTGATGCGTTCCAACGACTATTTCCAACGCTTCCCCGCAAAATTTTTGCCGTTTACCCGCGACAAAATGGGCTGGTTGTACCGACGTTATGGTATGCCGGGTAAGGCATTTTTGTCCCATTACCCTTTCCGCGATTTGCGCATCAACCCGCAGGAAATCGAACTCAACGACCTTCAGGCCATGCTCCAACAGACCCGGCTCAACCGCATGGAGCGCAATTTGCTCAAACAAGGCGACACCCTCCTGACCATCAATGACCTGCACATGCTTAAAGCCACGGTGCTGCTGGATCAGTACCAGATGGTGCCTGCACTGGAGGAACTGAAAAAAATTGACCGCAATGTATGGTCCGACTATGGGGTTTGGGCACCTTTTGTCGAGCGTTTCCACGATTGTGTCAACTGTCCCATTCGCGATACCGTAACGTTTCTCAACCGGGGCGAAATCATCGAGCGCATGCTGGATCTCGAATACCGCGCACTGGCCAATCGCCTGGAGGGAGGGGGCTATTTTTACCAAATGGGTTTGGCGTATTACAACATGTCGTATTTTGGTTCAGCCTGGCCGGTGATGGACAATTTCAGGAGTGGTTCCAGCCTCAAGCGCCGCAAGTCGGCCAAAGATCCCAATGTGGTGATCGACGAACGGTTTTCACTCGGCAACCGCGAGCATTTTGATTGCTCACAGGCCATGTCCTATTTTGGCATGGCGCGGCAATTCACGAACAACCGTGAGCTGGCGGCACAAGCCACGTTTATGGCGGCACGCTGTGAACAAAACAATTTCTACTGGAAAGGTGGGACGCGCACCTACGAGAATTTTGCCATTCTGAAACGAGATTATGCCAATACGCAGTTTTATGCCCGCATTGTGGCAGAGTGTAAGTATTTCCAGTTTTATGCCAGCCGCTGATTTTTTTGTAATCAATTGTCTTTAAATACATTGTCGATCAACTCGATGCGAAAAGTCAAGGTGCGGGGGCTAAAAAAAGGTATCGTACTATCGGTAGCGGTCAAAACGATGTGGGTGGGGTCGACTTGTTCACAATAGTCGGTATTGAGTATAAATTGCGGCTTCCGGGCGGTGATGCGGGACTGCACCACACTGTGGATGATCTCCCCTTTGGCATCAATGCGAATGAGTTTATGTGATGGGAAGAGCGGATCCAGCACTTGGGTTTGCAGGCAAAAAACCGAGTCTCCTTTGAGGAACAGATTGGTACTGTAGGTATTGTTCAAAAAGCCAAACTTCAGGGTTGGAATGATGCTGATGTATTCGGTTTTGGCCTCGGCATTCAGGCGAAGCACCATGTTGGACTCAAAGTTGCGGGCGAAGAGGTAAATCTGCCCCTGGGGCTGAAAATTAAGTTTTTGAATGCCGAACTCGAAAAAGCTAGTGGCTGTAAACTGATTGCCAAAAACGCTATCCTGCCGCGCCTCACGTAAGGCGTTTTGATACAAGTCTCTGGGGAGTTCTTCCAGGTTTTGGGTGAAATTCTCGCTGCCGAGCCGCATTTTCAAGGTATACAGTCCACTTTCGGTGGCAAAGCGCGGGATCTGCCAAATGCCGATGCCATACAGGGTTTCATCCGGGGCCAGCCCAAATTTGATGCTGGAAAAAAAGGCTCCTTTTTCCAATTGGGGGCGCAGCACTCTGACTGTGTCCAAATCCTGGCGCAGGTGTATTGCCATGTGCTCTACCCGACTGGCTCTGATGACCGCTGTGGCACCAATGCGACCGTCGTAATTTTCGGCAAACAGAAAAAATTCTCCATTGTTGCGCAAGGCACAATTGTTGATCAAGAATCGGTTGTTGAGATAAGGCAGGGTGTATTGTTTTGACCATTTTTTTTGGAGGTTTTGGTCAAAAACCTGCACGTTGAGCCGCACGGAGTCTTCAGAATAGGCATAAATCCAACTGTAAAATCCAATGTGGCTGCTGTCGGGCGAAATGCAATAACCCTGGTAGCTGGAACTGCCGCTGGGCATGGGGGTTGCCACTGCATCAACGATTTGGCTGTGTTGTTCTTTTAAGGTTTTGGCATCGTATTGCTGGAGGATGAAATTGCTGCGCCCTGGCCCAGGGTGGTAAAGGGAAGTCAACAAGTTGAGCTTGCCATCCCAGATAAAAACATCTTTGACGAGCGCTTTGAGTGGGCCCATTTTCAAGGAGACCAATTTTTCAGTTTTGGTCCCGCTGGTACTGGAGATACTTTGGAAATACAGTTGTAAAGGGAGTCCATTGCGGCTCCAGTTTTGTTGAACCGTAACGACATGGGTGGGGCTTACCGGAAGAATGCGGCTAAAAATGAAGGTATTCGTATCCAGGCGGGCCTGAGCAAAGGAAGAAACAGTGCTGCCCAAAATACAGCAAAGCAGGACTAAAAGCTTATTCATACCATAACAGTTTAGGTATACTCCCCTCGGGGCAGTATCGCTGTGAATTTAAGGTTTGATTTGCAAGAATCCTTTTTTTCGCTGTCCAAACTTTGACTTTAGTCCCACTTTAGCATTCTCAAAGCCCAAAACTGTCAGCTAACACCCCTGTATTGCTAATAAATTTAGATGTAGTTTTGTTTTATTCGCAAAATATAGCTTGTTTTGCAAGATAAAAGCTGGAATCGGCGCGTTCCTATTCCATAGCTTGTTGTGGCAAAAGCGCCATCATGGTTACGAAACTATTCATTTTTAATTTAAACAGAAAAACATGCGTCTAGTACTCAACTTACTAGTAGTTGTTCTTGCGCTAGGTTCTATGCAATCTTGTGTTTCCAAGAAAAAGTTTGACGAACTGCTTGCCAGCAAGGAAGCAGCAGACAAAGCTTTGGCTGAAACACAGACAAAAGTAGCCAACCTGGAGAAAGAAAACACTGACCTGAAAACCCAATTGGAAGCTGAAAAAACTCGCTTGAATGGCGAAATCGCCAACTTGCGCAAAGATCTTGATGCTACCAAGGGTCAAATCAGTGCAGTTCAGCAGAAATTGGACATGAGTCAAGCTGAATTGACCAAAATCAAAAACGAAGTAAACGGAATTTTCTCTGCTTACAAGAGCAGCGGCTTGACTGCCGAAGAGAGAAATGGCCGTTTGTACTTGATGACCAGTGCTCCAATGGACTACAAAAGTGGTTCTTATGGGCTTTCAAAAGCACAGCGCGAAGCGGTTGCTCAATTGGCAACTACGCTGAAAAGCAATCCAAAGTTGAAAATTTTGGTTGAAGGCCACACTGACACGGACAAAGTACGTGGTGGTGCTGCAGCATACCAAGATAACTGGGAGCTGTCTTCCAAGCGTTCTTTGGCCATCTGCCGTGAGCTGATCAAAAATGGCGTTAGCCCAGCACAACTTGCTACGGTTGGTCGTGGCGAAACCATGCCTAAGGCTGACAACAGCACCAAAGAAGGCAAAGCTGCTAACCGCAGATCTGATGTAGTGGCTGATCCAGATATGGCTCCTCTGCTTCAAATCACCAAGCAATAATCAGATTTTAAATCTGGTTGAAATAAGAAAGCCGGGTGGAGTTTATCTCCATCCGGCTTTCTTTGTTCACGGCCCAAAAAAGGTGGGGGTGGGAATCCTCAAGCGAAAAGCACGGGCAATTCAGTCCTCGGCTTTTAGAACAAGTGAATTCTGAATTAATTCTATCGATAATCGCAGTGCGATTTCAGTCGTAAAACGCTTGGAGTGCTACGAACATGCGCTTCTCCGAAGTCGATCGAATGACTGGAGAAGTCACGTTTGTAGAACATGTTGATTGTCAGTTCTTGACTTCGGGAAGTCGCCCTTCCTTCATCTTAAGCGGCTCACGTTGAAAAATCTTGTCCAGTAGAATGGGTTTGGGGACTGGTTTGTCGGCTTATCGCCAGTTTCACAATTTGGGTTAAGCGTCACGGTTTGGTAAAACCGAACCATATGCGCCTGCTAGAAACCGATTCAAATGGCACTTTAACTCCTGCCGAACTAGCCTATTTTGGTGGTGCTTACACCCTATGGGAAAATCATAGACAGTAATCTTTTCAAGGAGGCCCCCCCACTTTTGGGGGGGGCCGGGGGGGGGGGGGAACGGTGCTGTTGTGGTTAAAAGGGGGTGTTTTGTTAGAGAGGGGGTATGCGGTGGTTTAGCCGGGGAAGAAAGAGGGTAATTGGGACTAAAACAAACAAGCGCCTGCTCAGTTTCCCAAACAGGCGCTTCCCAAAACGTGTTATAATCGAGTATATTTTACCGTGCAAATGCCACTGCCCGCTTCTCCCGAATCACGGTCACTTTGATCTGACCGGGGTACTGCATTTCGTCCTGGATCTTTTGGGAAATCATGAACGCCAGGTCGTCGGCATATTGATCCGTTACCTTTTCACTTTCTACGATCACGCGCAACTCGCGGCCCGCCTGCATGGCGAAAGCTTTGGTTACGCCTTCGTGGGTCATGGCCAGGTCTTCGAGCTCACCGATGCGCTTGAGGTAACTTTCCAGGATTTCGCGACGTGCGCCTGGGCGTGCGCCCGAGATCGCGTCACAAGCCTGTACGATGGGGGAGATGATGTTGTTCATCTCGATTTCATCGTGGTGAGCACCAACGGCATTGACGACCGCCGGGTTCTCCTTGTATTTTTCACACAACTGCATCCCCAGGATGGCGTGGCTCAATTCTGATTCTTCTTCGGCTACTTTACCAATGTCGTGGAGTAAGCCTGCTCGTTTGGCCAGTTTGATTTGTTGGGGTTTGAGGCCCAACTCAGCCGCCATGATGGCACAAAGATTTGCGGTTTCGATGGAGTGCTTGATCAGGTTCTGCCCGTAGGAAGAGCGGAAACGCATCCGGCCTACCATTTTGACGAGGTACGGATCGAGTCCATGCAAGTCGAGGTCGATGACGGTTTTTTCGCCAATCTCTACAATCTGCTCGTCCAGTTGTTTGCGGGTTTTGGCCACCACTTCCTCGATGCGTGCCGGGTGGATCCGACCATCGGCGACCAGTTTTTTCAGGGCCAGACGCGCCACCTCGCGGCGGATCGGGTCAAAGCTCGAAATCACGATGGCTTCGGGGGTATCGTCTACCACGATTTCTGCGCCAGTAGCCGCTTCCAGGGCCCGGATGTTGCGCCCTTCCCGACCAATGATCTGGCCTTTCATGTCGTCAGATTCCAGGTGGAAGACCGAAACGGTGTTTTCGATGGTGTATTCGGCACACATGCGCTGGATGGTCTGGATGACGATTTTTTTCGCCTCCTTGTTGGCATCCATTTTGGCCTGTTCGATGGACTCTTTTACGATCGACATCGCATCGTTTTGCGCTTTGGCGCGCACCGCATCCAACAGCTGTTCCTTGGCTTCTTGCTCGCTCAAGCGAGAGATGATCTCCAGCTCCTTGATGCGGATTTCATTGGCCTGATCCAGCTCTTCCCGTTTTTTGGCAACAATTTTCAGTTGCTTTTCCAGGTTTTCGCGGATGGCTGCTGTTTCTGCGTCCTTGAGTTCAAATTCCGCTCTTTGTTGTTCGAGTACGCGGTGGCGTTCATCGATTTTTTCTTCCTTGGACTTGAATTCCGATTCGAGCGCTTTGATTTCCATCTCGCGCTCTTTCATTTCCACCAGTTGCTGCGTCTTGCGGCTATCAAAATCCGATTTCAGTTTGGCAAAGTGGTCTTTGGCTTCCTGAATCTTATTTTGTTTGATGCGTTCGTTTTTGCTTTCAGCCTGGTTGACAATTTTTTCTGCCTTGGTTTCCGCTTCGTCTACAATACGTTTTGCCGATAAGCGGGCTTCTTTGATTTGCAGGTCGGCTTGGGAATTGAGTTCTTCAAGTTTCTGTTGCTTCGATTTGTTCAAGAAAAACTGCACCAAAAAATATCCCGCTATTACTCCGATTGCTAAACCAATTATTGCTCCTATTCCAATTTCCATAAAGTGGTTTTTTCCGATGTAAAAATATTAGGCTGTTGGGGGGGCGGGGCGGGGGGGGGGGGGGGGGGGGGGGGGGGGGGGCCCCCCCCCCCTCGAGCCGGCTAAGAACCTTCGAACCCATTCATCTTCGAATCCGGTTTAAGCTTCCTGATCCAAGAGTGCTTCCAAATGGGAGAGTTTTGCCGAGAGATGGGCGTCCTGAGCGGCGGCAAGTTGGGTTTTGTGCAGATCAACAGCGTAGGTCAAAAGCGCCATAGACAAACAATCCTGCTTGTCTTTTTGCGTGTATGTCAGTTGAAAACGATTGATCTTTTCGTTGACTTCTTTGACTATTTTGCGAAGGGAGGCCTCGTCTTCTACCCTGATTTTCAGTGGGTATGGACGTCCGGCAACTACAACCGTGATGTTCTTCGTTTCCTCTTGCCCCTCCATGCTATAGTCAATTATTGGCCAACAACTCAATGCGCTTATCGATCTCCTTTACGTACTGATCGATTTGCTCTTTAAACTTTTCCGATTGCTCGGTTTCCTCTCGGCGCTGCTTCTCCAATATGCTGGAAGCGCGCTCCACCTGATTTTGTAACGCACGAATAGCGGCATCCCGCTGGGCAATCACCTCTTGAAGTTTGCGGTTTTCTTCCTGCAAACCCTCCTTGTCACGCCGTAATTGTTTGATGGTACCAAGCAATTGGCGGATTTTTGCTTCAATGCGTTCAAATTGTTCAGATGCGTTCATCTTGGGATCGTCACAAAATTCAAAATTAGTTGAGGAGTTGAGGAGTTGAAAGAGTTTGGTTTATTAGTTACTGTCAACCAAAACATTAATCTCTCAACCTCAACTCACCTCAACTTCCAACGCTCAACTTTTACAGACTGCTCAACGCAAAAACGCTGGCATTTAGTATCAACGTCTGATCAGCGCTCCAAGTTTTGCCTCGTACTCGCCAATCAATTGGTTCATCACCTTGTCCACCTCCTTGTCTTCGAGGGTTTTTTCAGCGTCTTCGAACAGGTAGCTTACGGCGTAGGATCTTTTTCCTTCACCCAGTTGCTGAGCGTTCTCGTACACGTCAAACAAAGTAATGTCTTTGATCATTTTTTTGCCCACTTTGCGGGCAATTGCCGCAATATCGCTAAATTTAACAGAATTTTCAATAATCAGCGCCAAATCTCTGCTGGTGGCCGGGAATTTGCTGACTTCCTGATAGGTTACATTCTGCTTGCGTAAGGACTTGAGCAGTGTATCCCATTCAAAAACAGCCGCGTACACCTCATTGCGTACGCCCATTTCCTTGACCAATGCACCACTGACCCGGCCAAAGGTAACCAAAGTTTGGGGGCCACGATGATACTGCAGGCTGTAAGCAAAGCGCTCGTCGTTTTCGACCACGGTTTCCTGATAGCCCTCGTAACCCAGGCGGGAAAGTACGTTTTGTACATATCCTTTGAGGGTGAAATAAGGTGTTTTGTTGCTGCTGCCTTCAAAAGGCGACTGCATCAACCAGGATTTGCCAAAGCGATCACCGCTGAGGAAGATGCTCAGTTGGGCTTTTTCATCAATCCCGCCATTTTTGAAGCGGTATACTTTGCCAAATTCGAACAAACGCAAGCGGGTTTGCTGGCGGTTCTGGTTGTGGACAATGGCTTCCAGGCCGCTCATGAGCATGTCGGGGCGCATGATGTCGAGCTGGACGTTGGAGGTGTTGTTGATGTACACCAGTTCTTCGTCGGCAATGTTTTTGAACGCCTGGCGGTAGTAACGCGATTGTGAGAGCGAAACCGCCATGATCTCGTTGAAACCCGCTGCGGCCAAAAAGTCACCGATGGCATTGCGTACCAAACTTGGGTCCGGATTGGGAGCCAAAGCAG
Organism: Haliscomenobacter sp.; assembly: GCF_016718685.1. Classification (GTDB taxonomy): domain Bacteria; phylum Bacteroidota; class Bacteroidia; order Chitinophagales; family Saprospiraceae; genus Haliscomenobacter. Next base: position 19,987 of record NZ_JADKCX010000057.1, read on the forward strand.
CGGAAATGCTGAATTTTTCGGAAATCTCCACCCGGTTGAAGCCGTAAATGCGCAGGATTTCCTCCACGATGTCGGCAGGGCGGATTACGTCCAGTTGATTGGTCGGCACGGCTACGGTGAAGGATTTTTCATCCGCTGACACGATGCTCATGCCTTGAGCAGTCAATATTTGTTGTACCTCCGCTGGACTTAAGGACACGCCCAAAAGGGTGTTTACGTAAGTGTAGTTTACAGTGATCTGTTGTGGAACTACGGGTGCGGGGTAAATGTCGATGATCTCGGAAGCGATTTCCCCTCCGGCCAGTTCCTGCATCAGCAAGGCGGCGCGTTGGAGGGCAAAAACGGTCACGTTGGGGTCGCTGCCTTTTTCAAATACCTTCGCGGCATCGGTGCGCAGGTTGTGGCGCATGCTGCTGCGGCGAATGTAGGTGGGGCTGAAATGCGCAGCTTCCAGGAAAATATTGACCGTACTGTCTTTTACCCCCGAATTGAGTCCACCAAATACACCCCCGATGCACATACCGTTGGAATCTCCATCACAAATCATCAGGTCTTCAGCGTGCAGGGTGCGTTCGGTTTCGTCCAGAGACAAAAACTTGGAACCCGCGGGCAAGGTTTTGACGATGATTTTCCGGCCTTTGATTTCATTCAGGTCAAAGGCGTGCAGAGGTTGGCCCAATTCGTGGAGCACGAAGTTGGTGACGTCCACGATGTTGTTGATCGGGCGCACATCCACGGCTTGCAGGCGGCGCTTCAACCAATCGGGCGACTCGCCCACGGTGATGCCTTTGATGACTACGCCGCTGTAACGCGGGCAGGCTTCGGTATTTTCAACGCTCACCGCGATGGGCAAGCTATGGTTGTCAACTTTGAATTTGCTGACCTCGGGTACACAGACTTCGCCGCTGTGGCCGTAGTTGATTTTAAGCGCAGCGGCCAAATCACGGGCTACGCCCAGGTGGTTGGTGGCGTCGGAGCGGTTGGGGGTGAGGCCAATTTCGATCAGGTGGTCTTCTTCGAGTTGGAGGTAATCTTTGGCCGATTGGCCTACGGGGGTATCTTCGGGCAGTACCATGATGCCCGCGTGATCGTGCCCCAGGCCGAGTTCATCTTCGGCGCAGATCATGCCTTCGGAGTCTTCGCCGCGGATTTTGCCTTTTTTCAGGGTGATCGGGTCACCTTCGATGGGGTACAGGGTGGTGCCTACGGTGGCGACCAGCACTTTTTGTCCAGCGGCCACATTGGGCGCTCCACAGACGATATTGAGCAAGTTGCCCGTACCAATGTCTACTTTGGTCACGGAGAGTTTGTCGGCATTGGGGTGTTTTTCACGTTCTACCACGTGTCCAACAAATACCCCAGACAAACCACCTTTGATGCTTTCGGTACGTTCGATGCTTTCTACTTCCAGACCTATGTCGGTCAATATTTCGCCGACTTTTTCGGGGCTGAGGCCGTCCAGATTCAGGTATTGCTTCAACCAGTTGAGAGAAACCTTCATGTTTCGCTTGCGTATTTGGGCGCAAAGATAGGGGGATTGTTTTGGATTTTGGTGATTAGTAAAGGTCTATTCTTTAAATCAGAGCTTGGAACTATTTTGAAAATCAAAAAGTGTCAGTTTCCTCAACTGAAAGTAAGCCTCCCAAAACTGTCGGAGTGCATTAAGATAAGTTCTTTTGGCTTGATCTTTCTCAGTGAGCGCGAGGTTTAAATCCGTTATGCTCAATTTTCCGATTTGATACTGCTCAAGAGCCAGGTTGTACCTGCGTATGCTAATGTCATCGGTTTTTTGAGCGAGTAGAATGTTCTCTTCCAATAGTTGCAAATTACTACACAAGTTGAGAATTTCCCTACGGAGGTTGTTTTCCTCCTGTGCAATCGTATAGGCTACTACTTTCTGATTGGCTTCTGCTATTCCTACTCGATTTTTGCTTCTACCCCAGTCTATGATGGGTACATTGATGCCCACACTTAACCTTTGTTGATCTTTAATTGGGGTGATGACATCACCGAGTTTTTCACCTGCTCCATTGAATCCCAGTACCGCTTGAACCGAGGCTTGGTTGCGCGATTTACGGGCCTCCTCAATGTCGCGGTCTGTTTCCAATTTTTGACGTTGGTAAGCAATGAACTCTGGACGGTTGTCCAAAGCCTGACGATAAGCAGCTTCTTCATTGATTTTTGTGCTAAAAATCGGTTGACTCGGGGCAATCAACCTCAATGCCTGTTGATCTTGAATGCCTAGTATAATGTTTAAATTCAGTAGCGCCGTTTTTAACATAGCGCTTGCTGCCTTAAGTGCTTGTTGAGCACGTAAAACCTGAATCTCGATTTGTAGTAATTTTTCCTGAGAAGTAGTCCCTAGGTTGACTCTTTTTTCCTCAATGTTTTTGATCAGTTGATTGTTGTTGAGATTGGTCTGCGCAATTTTTGTTTCTTCCTGGGCATCGATAACATTAAAATAAAAAGCGACAACTTGTAAGGCAAGCTCTTCCATTTGAAATTTGTAATCCTTTCTTGATTCTTCAAACTTCAATTTTTCAATGCTTCGATTCCACTTGAAAGGATTAAAAGCAAACAAAGGCTGATTGTAGCGAATACTCAGTGGACTACCGTTATAAGCAGAAAAATTTTGTTCAAAATCATCAAAACGGGTCAAATCAGAATATACTGAAAGCTGGCCGCCCGTGAGGGGAATAGACTGAAATAGGCTCAAACCCACTTGAGAAGTATTCTGCGTGCGAGAAATAAACCGAATACTTCCATCGGGCTGACGAACATCCAAATAATCCCGACTGTACGCGGGAAGACTGGCATTTAGGAAAAGCTGGGGCTTGAGATCAGCCAGAAATGTGTGGTAGATGAAAAGCTTATTCTCCCGGATGTTTTCAGCCAGTTTTGCCGCAACAGATTTTTCTTTGGCGGTGCGAATCGCTTCCTCTAAACTCAGTTCGGTTTGTGCCCAAATGAAGGAAGGAACGAGGAAGGTGGTCAAAAAGAAAATCACAAAAGCATTTTTCATGGTCATTTTTTCTTTGTAATGAACCAATAAGCGAGTGGAATGAACCAGGTTGTAAAAAATGTACCCATCGTGAGTCCACCAATAATGATATACACCATTGGTTTTTGTAAATCGGAGCCAATCCCTGGTGTAAACAATACTGGAACCAAGGCCAAACTGGTTGTTAGAGAAGTCATCAACAAGGGCTTCAAACAAATATCTCCTGCATCGTGTATTGCTTTTTCGAGCGCTTGCAGCCTGCTTATACCCTCCGATTCATAAGTTTTAAACAAGCGATTGATGACTTCTACCTTTAGGATGGGATCGTCTACAATGATACCCAATACGACCACAAAACCAATAGCGGCCATTACATCCAAAGAACCTTGTTGAAGATACAGTAAAACCAAAGCTCCTGCTACTCCTAACGGAATGGTGAGCATGACTAAAATTGGTTGAATTAGGTTTTCAAATTGTAGCGCTAAAATGAAGTACAACAAAAGAATCGAAATCAGGAAAATTTTGAGTATAGAGTAGAAATTTTGGATCCCTTCAAAATACGTCCCACTAAACCGAGCCGTAAAACCATGTTGATTCGCCCATGCCAGGATTTTGCGTTGGGCAGAAGTGCGTTCTGGGATGTTTTGATCCAGGGAAATAGAAAAGTATGGCCCAGATTTATCCGCAGTAATGTATTGGGGCGTTTGATCTAACTGATAATGAATAAAAGAGGATAAGGCTATGGTATTTCCGCTGTTGGTTAAAATGGGCTCTTGCAGTATCGCATCTATATTACGGCGATCATTTTGAAAATACAATTGCTGCGCTCCGCTAAATTTTCGCAATTCAGTGATGGGATGATGACCAAATAAGCGGCTAAATTTTTCTTGAAGTCTATCCCAATCGAGGCCATGGGGCCATTTTTTCTGCATCAATCAACAACTTAATACCGGGTTCATGCGCAGCACTCAATCCCATTTGCGCATTATCGTATGGGAAAGAAGGCATACTAGCCTCCAATCCGGCAAAATTTGCGGTATTGAACGCCTCATTACTGGGCTTTAATTTGATTTCAAAATAGGCATTGGCATCATTGAACAACTGGGCAAAGGCGTTGCTGGCATCTTCAACCCAAAACCGGGCGGTGGGATAATTGCGTCTAAGCCATTTTTGAATTTCTCGATCCAGGGTTTCTTTGTCTTGCTCGTTATTGCAAGCATAGTATATCTGGGCTTGTTGAATGGTTTGATCCTCAATTTGGAGCAAAATTGCTGAATACCTATTTCTGCCTCGCGTGTAACCGCAGTTTTGGCCAACTCCTGGTCCACAGTTTTGATTCGTTGTAGATTTTCTTCAATGGAAATAGCGGTTTGCCAATCAATTTTCAATAAAGATTCCCTCTTTTCAATTTTAGGCAAGTTGGCAATTGGAATTTTAGGCAACAACCAAAGCGAACTCAAGCCAAACAGAGCAGAAAGACAAAAGAACAACACCTTATGCCGGAAAATGAAATGGAGCATCTGGTGGTAGCCGCGCAAAATCCAGCGATAAAAACGGGTATCTTCTTTGATGTTTTGAGCTTGATTGCTCAAAAAAGTTTGTACAACAAAGGAGACAGAATAAAAGCGACCAAAGAGAGACCCCCAGTGAAATGGTCAGTGCAATGGCCTGATCGTAAACCAATAAACCCGCTAAACCCGGCAACAATATGAGCGGAGCATACACAGCAACCGTTGTCAATACTTGACTCAAAACAGGGGTACCCACTTCACGAACTCCCACTTCACAACTTTGCAGCATATCCATACCCAACCGCCGTTTGCGCGTAATACTGTCCAAAACAATGATGGAATTATCAATCAACATACCAATTCCCAATGCGAGCCCTGACAAAGAGATGATGTTCAGCGAGATATCCAAAGCATAAAACAGGGCAAAAGTAATGATGAGCGAAAGTGGAATATTGATGCTCATTAAAGTCGATGAAGCATAATTGCCCAAGAACAAAAACAAGACCAAAACGGCTAAAATACCGCCATAAATCAAATCTTGCTTGAGGTTGTCAATTCCCGCATTCAACAAGTAAGTTTGATCCTGGGTTAAAGCAAAACTGACTTGAGGATGATCTTTTTCCAATTGTTGTAGCAGTTTTTGGATGCTGGGCACCAACTCATTCATCCGGGAGCTAGCCTGTTTTTGAATGGTGATGCAGATTGCCTCCTGGCCATTGAATAAGTGATAACCAGTAGGTGGTTCAGAAACGGTACGAATATTTGCCAATTTAGCCAGTGGAATGGATAACCCGGATGCTGTTTTTACCGGAAGTCTGCCGATATCTATGTTACTTTCAAGGCCATTGTTCACTTTTACGAAATACTGATAATTTCCATCGCGTACGCTTAGTCCCCCGAAGTCGCGATTGGCTGACAGAATAGTTTGGGCCAGGTCCGTTTCTTGTACTTGTAATGCCTGCAACTGTTTCTGATTGGGTTCAATGACAATGCTCTCTTGCTGATTGCCATTCAGGTCAACGATAGATACACCCTCCAGTTGCTCTAAACGCCTTTTGATGATTTTGTCGGCCAATTCAGCAACTTGTACAAAGTCTTTCTTGATTTTTGGAATAACCTGCAAGCGGACAATCGGAATATCCGAGGTATTGATGCGAGTCGTTTGTGGCCGCGGCATATCGCGTGGAAACTGTGCAGAAAGTCGGTCGATGCGCTCGTTGACTTCAATATAGGCCAAATCCATTTTTGTATTGTACTCAAAACCCAGATAAAGCAATCCCCGATGGTTGCTGCTTCGGCTTTCAATGTCTTTAAGTCCGGGTATTCCCGCCAAGGTTTCGCGCAAAGGTTGAATGATTTCTGCTTCCAATGCTTCAGCGGGGGTATTTGGATAGTTGACTTTGACCACAATTTGAGGTACATCTACATCCGGCAATAGTGAAACAGGCAACAAATTCAGGGAGATCAGTCCGAAGATGCACAAAACGGTAAAACTAAGTAAAACCGCAATTGGACGTTGAAGCAGGTAGCGGATCATGGTATGCTAATAGCTTGAAGGTGTGAAGAGTTTGGGTAACATAGCTTAGTGTTTTATCACGGGCGCATTGTGAGCCAATTGTATGTTGTTGCTCACAATAATTTCGCTACCTGCTTCGATCCCTTCCAGAATTTCAATGGATTCACCGTTTTCGTTGCCTGTAGTTACATAGTTCCATTTGGACCGTCCATTTTCCCAGGAAAAAACGACTGGACGGTTGTTGCGTAGTACCACAGCACTGCGTGGTACAATGATTCCTCTTTTTTGGGGCACGCTAATCTCTGCACTGGCATTCATTCCCAACAGCAGATTACGCGGGCTATTTACGTTCAGGTGAACGGTAATTAAGCCATGTTCATCCACAATGGGATTAATCTCAGCTAAGCGTGCGAGATAAATTACATCTGGAGTTGCCACATTTTTGACCAAAGCTTGCTGGCCAATTTTTAACAAAGACAAATCGGATTCCAGTATTTTTGCTTCCAGATACAGTTGACCTGCACTGTAAATGCGGTACAATTCCTGCCCGGCCCGAATGTTCATCCCTTTTTGAATGTTTACTTGTGCCAAAATTCCATCAATCGGAGCTTTCAGGTTTGTACGAGCAAGATCGCGTTCCAACTCTTTCTGGTCGATGTCTATTCCTAAAAGCCCAGTTGAGGCTTTCAGTTTTTGACGACCGCCTCCGCTTCTTGGGCGGTTTTTTCTTTGAGCAGCGCCTCGTACCCCAAGAGCTGGCTTTCGTACTCTTTTTGGGCATTGAATTTTTGTACTTGCAAACGTTCTTTGCGCAACTCCAGGTCGACTGTTTCAAATGAAGCAATGACCTCGTCCTGGGTTACTCGTAGTCCGTTTTTAGCTTTACAAAATGCCACTATACCTCCATTTTGCGCCAGCATCAATTCTTCATAAGCCGCTTTTATTTTGCCGCTGGCTTGCACTAGATAGGTAAAGTTCGTATTTCAGCTACTTCGGTTTCCACCTCAAGTGTGTCTGTTTTTCCTACAGGTTTAATGGCTTCATCAGGCAGGCTACTTGAATTTGCTGGTTGTTGCTGGTTGCAACACAATACATATACCCCCATGATTGCCAGCAAGAATACTCTTTTCATACAGTCTTTTTTTTCTTCCACAACAAAACAGGAAGTACAATAAATATTGCTAAAATGGACACCAATAGCCCCCGATAGTTCCTACCGCCAAGGCAAACAAAATGGTGTTTCTGGACCTTCATACACAAATGGAATAAACCCACAAATGGTAGAGACGATGGTGGTAGGATGGTACCCGAGCGGCGATACAAAATCTTAATCAAGGTGCTTTGAAAATTATGGACTTGCCCTTTTGTATTGTTTAAATCGTTGACGATAAAAATAGCAGCATTGACCACAATTCCACCGAGCATCACAAAGGCTGCAAAACCGCCTTGGTCAAAGGTGAATTCTCCCCAGGCAAAACTCAAAAAAACACCAATAAACGAAATCGGCACAGTCAGAATGATGAAAAAAGGCTGACGTAAACGCTCAAATAGGATGGCGCTAATAAAAAAATTAATGGCTAATAAAATCAGCAGCAAATAAAATTGACGTTTGCTTGCCTCCAAAACACTGCTCTGTTCACTTTCTACCGAATAGCCCAAGGGCATTTCGCGATTCATTTTACGACTCACTTGTTGATGCAATTGCCGGGCCAAATCATATGAACCGATGTATTCATAAGTAACCAAGCGCAAGTATTGGCGGTTTTCCCGATTGATCGAACTACTCGACTGCTGCAGTTCCATTTTGCCCAATTCTGCAATGTGCAAATTTGAATTCCTGGAAGGATTAAGCGGGTCATGGAGCAAGCGATAAATATCAAATTCTCCGCTGTTTTTGGCCTTCACTACTGCTTGGTATTGTTCTTTTTCACTGTTGATTTGAAAAGAAGATGGCGTGGCTTCTTGATTCATTGCACTGAATAATTCTCCTATACTCGTATTGCGTTCAGTAAGGCTGGCAGCATCTAGGGTTAGGTGCATTTCCGGTAGTGGCCGATCAAAGTAATTGAGGTTTTGATCCAGCTCGATGTTTTGTACCCGCATATTTTGCGCCAAGAGCTGGCCTAGTTTTTCAGCTTGCCGGCCCAATTCTTGATAGTCATACCCATGTAAAACCAGGCGTGCACTCGCCCGGTTATCCAGGAACAGATTGTTGCTAAAACCTTCTCCTTTACCAAAAATATTCCATTGCACCCCACTGAACCCTTGGGCCAGTTCTTGAACCCTAGCTTGTAGGGAAAGCGGGAAGGCGGTCTTTTCAGCTTCTGGGGTAAAGCGGATTTCTAAGTCGCCATGTTGACCGGAACTGATGCTGGTAATGAACACCTCCAGTCCTTTTTGCTGCCTTAAAAAATCTTCAAAACGTTTAAGCAGGGTGTTCATGTGTTGAAGCGTATGCCCGTGTGGTAGTTCAGCCCGAACGTATAAAACAGTAACTTCAGCTTGACGGTAGTAGGTTTCTTCATGGAAATTTTCGGCAAACAAACGCAGCGTCCCGCCCAGCCAAAATTCCAGCTGTGGACGAAGTTCGCGTTGGAACTTGGATGAATTGAGCCATTGCAAATACCACCGATCGGACTGGATTTCCAGTGGCAACAAAAAAACGGGAAATCCAAATAACAAAACCCACGACAAGTAAAACAGCTTTCGCCAGCGACTGAAAAAGCTGATGACTCGCTCATACATTGAAAGCCGGGACAGGATGCGCTTTTTTTGCGTCACGTTCAGGGTGATGTACGAATTTTGGCTGGGCATACCGATCCATAAATCATAACATGCAGGGACTAAAAACAAAACCGTAAGTAAAGAAGTCACCAAGCTAATGACAATGATGATGGAAAAATCCAGCAAATCCCGCTGTTGTTCAACAGGTAGAAAAAACACCAATAGCAAAGCAGCCGCAGTAGTGAGCGTAGCGGCTAGTAATGCCGTAAAAATGCGCCGATTCAATTTGCGTCGATACGAATCGAGCATGACAATGGCGTTGTCGATCATCAGGCCGAAGGCTACGCTCAGGCCCGCGAGGGTGTAGGTGTGCCATTCCAAGCTGAAAGCCCAGCTTGCGAGAACCATGAGGCCCAGATTGACGACCAGGCAAAACACTAAAATCAGCACCAAACGCCATTTTCGGTAAGTGAGTAGTAATAAGATCAATAAAATCAAAAGGGAAGCACTAGCGCGTAGCCAGCTTTTTTGTAATTCTGTACGGACAAACTCGGTGCGATCTTCTTCCAGCCGAATGTGCAGATCACGCCGCTGCCGGGCTGCCTCGGCGATCCGTGCCCGAATGCGGCTGGCCTCATATACTTTGTTACAACCAGGGGCAAGATAAATGTAGGCATTCACCGCATTTTTTCCATTGATGCGGTAGTAACGGCTGGGTACTTCTGATTCTCGGCGCACCTTTGCAACATGTTTGATGCGGAGAGGGAAACCGCCCTGATTTTTGATCAACGTATTCTCGATGGCAGCAATACTGATGTGGGTCGGGATGGAACGTACAAACAGCATTCTACCCAGCTTATCGGTACTCGAACCGGGAAAATAACTTCCAAAGGCTCGATGTAAAGCTAGCTCCAGTTCTGGTGCTTCCAACTGATATATCCGCAATAGTTGAGGGTCGAACTCAATCACCAAGCGTTTCTTGCCCTCCTTGAAATCAAGGTCTGCTACGGTTTCGAACGGATGCAATACCTGTTTGAAAAAGCTTCACCCTGCTGCCGTATCTGTGCAGAACTATCCATTCCTTCGATGGTGTACAAAAGGCTAGGTCCATTATCTTCCTCTGTGGGATCATTTCCTCCGCTTAGCTGAGGATAACTAATCCCTTCGGGTAATTTAGGATAAATGCTGCGGAGTAGGGTCGACACCTCAAACCGTCGAGCTGCCAGGTCTTCTTTACGATCAAATTCCAGGTAGATGACTCCTTCGGAATGGCTCGACACTGAACGAATGTTCTTTAAACCCCGGATGGCGGATAAGGCATTTTCAAGCGTAGAAACCACCCCACGTTCCACCTCAATGGGTGGTGCATTGGGTACATAGATTCGGATTTGAAACTCAGTGGTAGATCCCGAGGGGAGAAGGTTTACTTGTAGATATGGGAGGATGAATAAAGCGGGGAGCGCCAGTGCCGTAAAGAAGATCAGCGTTCGAAAAGAACTGATAATCATATAGATACATTTTACATAAACACTTTGGTAGCACATTCTCCTGCGCAATGCAAAAATTTATCACCCCTTGATAAGCTAAAAAAGTAAGCTTGTCCTCTCTTTATACCCCACGCGGGATAATCAGGTGATTTTTGTCTCTTTCTTTTTCGTCCCGCAGCGTTGCAAATGCTCGCGGTAGCTTTGGCTACGTCTGCGCTTTGCGCCTTGCTGGCTAATAAAATAAATTCGCCAAAATTTCACCTGCCCACCCCGCGTGGGGTATATTGGTTCGGATTTTTCTGATCATTGCTAAAATATTTTTGGCGAATGATTTCTAAATAGCGGCGGGTACGGGGTACGTCTTCTTTCAGTGGGATGAAGATATGTCGAGCACTCCCATCCGGGAAAAGCACAAAAAAGAAAGGTTCTGATGCCTCACGTTCAAGTTCGAGTCCAAAATAATCACTCGATACGTTTGCTATATTGAAAGAAAGTTGACGTTCGGTTTCCTGAAAGATTTTTAGGTCGTGGGGGCTCATAAAAGAACCAATTGCCTTTAGTCTATTACTTTTTGTTAAGTCCATAAGTCTTTTAAATTCAAAAAGTGCACTATTTCTGCATATATCACAATTGCGGAAAGAAAACCGAAGAACTAAATTTGGTTCTCTAGGTAATTCTATTCCTGAATTTATAGTTTGATTTTCATCCAACATAGCATGGAAAAACAAATTTTCTTCAAGAATTGATCTCTGGTCACCAATTAGTTTCTTTGATTCCTTAGCTTCCACACCCTTCATTTTGATCAGCCTTGTAGAGACTAGCCCCAAATTTATTAGGGTAACAACTATTAGAAAAAAATTCCGTTCTTTTCATAAAGTTATAAATTTCAGAGCTGATCAAAATCTCGTACCCCAGGGATGACGCAATTTTTTAAAGAATGAAAATCCGTAGTTTATGCAATACATAAGACTTTGATGGGCAAATGCATGAATTTTAATTCCCTTCATTTGTTCAATAGATTTATTCGTAAAATGACTGGATTATCACTTTCATTCAATGAGTCTGCAATTTCCCTAAATCGATAGGGCAAAATACTTGGATTAGAGTGTCCATTGATCAGACGCTTAAACGCCTTCGCAGGGATAAAATAAAAAAAACCATTTTCAGAAAATTGAAGTGGCGGAAATAAATCCAGGTCGTATTTTTCTAACCTTATTGATAATGAATTTATTTGCTTGCTATTTTTTTTGTCGCGAATATACCACACACTGTTTCCTTGATATCCATATACTAGAGAGACGAATCTAACGCTTTCAAAAAATCGACCAGAAAAATAAGCAAGGCGTTCTTTTTCTAATGCCTCTATTTTTTCAGAATACCTACTATTTTTTTTCCAAAAATTACTTGGAATCCCTCTTTCTTGAAATTTTATTACATATCTAATTTTTAATTCTTTTTCTGAGAGGTTAAAAATTGTATCTGTGAAGAATTTATAAAAGAATAGATTGTCCTCAAATTTAAAGAAAGGATTATTTGTTCTCGAGTCAACAAATTTACGGAAATCTTCTTGGTCTTTAGATTTTAGAAGATTGAGTTTGCCTTTTATTTTATCCATTGAAAAAAGTTCATAGCAGTTTCCATTACCGAAAAAACTTAGATTTGCCAAATCTTTCGAATAGAATATCTCGTGTTTTTTTAAAACTACTTTATCCTGAAAATATACTGGAGATGGCTTTTCTTCCAAAAATTTTCCATCTAGTGAGTATCTTAATTCTTTCTTTTCATTGCCAGAAAATATTTCTAGACAATCTTCATGGATTAATTGATACTGAACTAATATCGCTCAATTCTCCGGGCCTTGGCCAGTCACTTCAATCTTTGATATAAATTCTCCATCACTGTTAAATATGCAAACATAATTCCCTAGTATGTAATCTACTATAATGATTCTATTTTTATAAAAAAATATTTTACTGGAAATATCTGACAACAAACTTTTAGTTGATTCTTTTTTTAAGGGGATTACATCAATAGAAGAAATTAAAGAATCTATAATTACACTATCCGATATTGTTGAATTATCAATTAGGATGGATTCAGCTTTTTCTTGATATTCAGTACAACTGACCATAAAAAAGACACAGCAGAAAGCAACTATTTTCAAATAGCCTGTAGAAAAATGTATTCGATTCATTTTTGATGTTGATTTTTAATAAAGAGCAAATTCCTACCTAAAAAATCAAGTAGAAAAGTCCTATTTATTCAATTGTTTGACATGGTAGTGTTATACCCCACGCAGGGAGGGCAGGTGAAATTTTGGCGACTTTATTTTTTTGACCTTCAAGGCGCAAAGCGCAGACGTAGCCAAAGCTACGGCGAGCATTTGCAAAGAGGCAGTGCGAAAAAAGAAAGAGACAAAAATCACCTACCCTGCCCGCGCGGGGTATAGTACTAGTTTGTTTTTGCACTACAGTTGTAAGCGTTAGAAGAACTTCCAACAATACTTGTGCACTGTGTTAGGCAGCCACCTGGCTTATTACATGTGTATGCCCAAACCTGTGTAATAATTGTAGTAGAATTTCCTGTGTTTGACCCAGATCCATTTCCGCTTACAGACCCACTTCTCTTAGGTACATCAACACTAATTTGACCTCCACCAGAGCGTGTAGAATTGCTCGAAGAACTTACAGCTCTGGTTTCAGAAACTAAATCTTTAGACCGAACGTAACATACTTGATATTTACAACCACCAGTACCTCCATCTTGTGGATCGGATTCTGAATCGTAGATATCAACATAATAATCTTCTCCGTAATTAGCTTTTAAATAATACGGATTCAATAATGCTGCCGACGTTAATAACGCTACGGTCAAAGCAGTGACCTTCCCTGCAATTTTTCTAATACTTTTCATGACTATAGTTTTTTGATTTGAAGATGAAAAAATTAATTCCAACAAATACATTGGCATGTCTTTGCGTATCATGCTATGCACAAGAAAGGTGTAAAGTAGATTTTGTAACGGCTAACGATTTACATTACTCCACTTGAAAAGTTGGAGGAAGTTGCGGTGGTTATGATGTACCGAACGATGCAAAGATACACCTATGTACTCCAGCTTATTAGGGACAAATTAAGACAGGATAGGACAAATTGCGACACGCTAATCCCTCCTCGCTATAATTTTCAAACTGCCTTTGAACCGCCCTCTGCTCCCCAGCTTATCTGTTCCGTCACCTTAACACTTTTTTATCCAGCAATTTCCATATTTCTTCTTGCTGTTCAGGGTGAGATCAGTCCGGAGGTTAGATAATAGCGTGTAGCTTTTAGCTCGCAGTAAGTTTTGGTTGACATGCAATTTCAAAAGGGGCGGGCTCTTTACGCGTAATAAATTTTTGACCTATAGATCAGTATTTTAGTTTATTAAAAAAGCCAAGCTCTAATTCAAAAGTAGCCCAGTCTCAAAACCCTATCAAGGCATTTTTGCATCAAACTGGCCACCCCAAATCTCGATCATTGAAAATTGTTAGGCCAGTTTGTACGAATAGCATAGGTAATCTTCATTTTCCGCAAAAACATTTTCCCTCCTTTAACTTCAAAAACGCTCCTTTCAGCATCATTCTTCCCTCCTTCAGCCCTATCATTTGTTTCTGATCATTTTAATCCACAATTTCGCGCCATTGTACAGTCCACACAACCCTGTTTAGTATGAAAGTCGTCCAATTCCTCAGCGGCATTTGCCTGCTGTTGGTTCAAAATGTATACAGCCAAGCCCCGTTCCTGCTGAAAAGCACCAACTGTCGATCCGCAAATCCAAAGAGGTGATCCGCCTGGATGGTGCCCTGGATGACGCCGCCTGGCAAAGTGCCCAGGTCGCCAAGGACTTTTTCCAAAACTTCCCCTTTGATACTTCGGCGGCCAATCTGAAATCAGAAATTCGCCTCACTTTTGATCAAAACTTTCTGTACATCGGAGCCGTATTGTACCAGGCCCAGGCCGACTACATCACCACCTCCCTGAAGCGCGATTTTCAAAGTGGCACCAGCGACGTTTTTGCGGTCAACATCGATCCCTTTAGCGACAAACTCAATGGTTTCCACTTTGCCGTGTCGCCCTTCAATGTGCAGCGCGAAGGCTTGATCGACAATGGGACCAACCTGACGATCGATTGGGACAACAAATGGTACTCCGAAATCCAAAATCATACCGACCATTGGGTGATCGAAATGGCCATCCCCTTCAAAACCCTGCGCTACCGGCAAGTCAGCGGACAAAATGCCTGGCGCATCAATTTTGTACGTTTTGGCCTCAAACAAAACGAGGCTTCCACCTGGTCGCCCGTACCCCGCGCTTTTATGCCCGTCAATCTGGCCTTCACGGGCTCGCTCATTTGGGAAGATGCGCCACCACAACCCGGTGCCAACGTGTCGGTGATTCCCTACATCATTGGGCGAACGGAGAAGGATTTTGAGTTCAAAATCCCCACCGAAAACAAGCTCAACATCGGGGGCGACGCCAAAATCGCGATTACGCCATCGCTCAATCTGGACTTGACCTTGAATCCCGATTTTTCCCAGGTGGACGTCGACCGACAAATCACCAACCTGAGCCGTTTTGAGCTGTTTTTCCCCGAACGAAGGCAGTTTTTTTTGGAAAATGAAGACTTGTTTGGGCGTTTTGGTTTCCCCGATAGCCGCCCCTTTTTCAGTCGCAGGGTGGGTTTGGCCAATGGCAGCATCCGCAAAGTGACCACCGAGGGGGACACGATTTCGGTGACGCGCAACCTCAATGTGCCCATCAAGGCTGGCATGCGCCTGAGTGGCAAACTAGACAAAAACTGGCGCATTGGTCTCCTCAATATGCAAACGGGCCAGGTAAGCGCACTCAAACAAGGGCCAGCCAACTACACCGTCGGCGTTTTGCAGCGCAAGGTATTTGAACGCTCGGCGATCAGCGCCGTTTTTGTCAATAAGGAAAACTTCAGCGTAGACGCGCAGGAAAAAATCCTACACAATCCCAGCGCTTACAACCGGGTAGCGGGACTGGAGTACAATCTTTTCTCCAAAGACAACAAGTGGGAAGGTGAATTTTATTACCACCGCTCCTTTTCGGGCAAACAAAAGAATGATGACGCTCAGTCGGCAGCGGCTTTTCTAGGGCATTCTACCCAAAAATGGAATGTGTTCTCAGGCATGCAATACCTTGGGCGGGACTACCGTGCCGATGTGGGTTTTATCCCCGTGCCAGGCAGTTTTCGATGTTCAACATCACCAGAATGAACATTTTCCACGCAAGGAAAGTTGGGCTAAAAAGGTAAACGTCACTGGCTTCAATCTGCAAAATACCCTTACCTACAATGCGCCGGGCTACCAGTTGACCGACCGCAGCCACCAACTGACTTATTATATGGAATTCCCCGGCAATTCCTCGTTGGAAATAAACGGCGGACAGGAATACACCCACCTCTATTTCCCTTTTGACCCGACCAATTCGGGGGGTGAGGTCTTGCCCGCAGGCACGGATTACACTTACCATACGGCGAGTGTGAGCTACACCTCGGACTTCCGCAAACCTTTTTCCTACGAAGTCAATGTAGGTACCGGTCAATATTTCAATGGCAATATTTTCCGCATCAACGGCGAGTTGGTCTACCGCTGGCAGCCCTACGGTGTATTTGCGATGACGTATGCCTACAACGACATCCACTTGCCCACGCCCGTTCAACAGCGCCAGTTTTTGGCTGATTGGGCCACGGGCCGAGTTGTCGTTTAGCCGCAGTTTGTTTTTTAGTACTTTTTTGCAATACAATACCCAGGTCAACAATGTCAACATCAACAGCCGCTTGCAGTGGCGTTTCCGCCCGGTATCGGATTTGTTTTTGGTGTATACGGACAATTATTTTACCGATCAGTTTTTTCAGGGGCCTTTGGTGAAAAACCGGGCCCTGGTGTTGAAAATGACGTACTGGTTGAATTTGTAGTTGAGCAGTTGAGCGGGTTGATAAGTTGAGGCTGCCGCGAGCGACTTGCAGTCCGATTTCGCTTGGTGATTGGGTATTCAATTTAAGCATGTTTATAGAGCCTTTTGTTTTTTGTGCTTACTTTTCGGACTTAGAGATGCTATGTTAGCATCTATTAATCATTCGAAACTATCACAACAAACAAAAGGCACTTAGTGATGAAGCAGTTCTTTAGCACCTACTTGCTGCTGTGTTGGGCAATCATGGCAACAGCCCAACACAGCACCACCCTCCTGAACGAACCTTTGGACTTGAGCAAGGACTTCAAGGATTACACCAATACCTATTTTTTGGCCGACAGTCTCGCAGCCTTTGACCCGGGCACTGGCCAAGGTCAACTCAAATGGCGACGCAATGAATACTATCCTGCTCATGCCTTCAACAACAC
The DNA here is from genome assembly GCF_016718685.1 of Haliscomenobacter sp. Taxonomy (GTDB): domain Bacteria; phylum Bacteroidota; class Bacteroidia; order Chitinophagales; family Saprospiraceae; genus Haliscomenobacter. The sequence continues at coordinate 36,632 of NZ_JADKCX010000057.1, forward strand.
CCAGGCCGGGCTTCGCAGCGTGCGTGGCAATGAATTTCCGGGCATTGAGTACGCCGTTGATCCGGTATTGCCTTTTAGCGTGGAGTTTGTATCGCCTCGCGCTGTGCGGATTCGGGCTACTACGGGCCATACTGCTCCGACCACGGAAGCTTCTTTGATGCTGGTCAAAGAACCTGGCAAGGACAATTCCTGGGTGTACAGTAAAACCCAAAATGGCCACCAATACAAAAGTGCTTTTGGCAGCGTAACCATTACCCCCAATCCATGGACGATTGAATTCCGGGATACTCAAGGGAAATTGTTGACCAAAACCTGGCACCAGAGCAACAGTCGATCTTTTACGCCCGTCCTGCCTTTTTCCTTTGTGCGTCGGGCAGGGGATTATTCCCGGAGTGTGGCGGCTGCGTTTACGCTGTCGCCCGATGAAAAAATCTACGGTTGTGGCGAGTCCTTCACCAGCCTCAACAAATACGGCCAAAAGGTCAACCTGTTTACCACCGACCCCAATGGTGTGGAGAATGCCGGCATGTACAAGCCCATTCCTTTCTTCATGAGCAGTCGGGGTTATGGCATGTTTATGCACACCTCTTCGCCAGTCACTTGCGATTTTGGCGCTACTTACGGTGCGGTCACCAACCTGATGATCGGTGACGAAAACCTGGACTTGTTTGTATTTCTGGGTGAACCTAAAGACATTTTGGATGAATACACCAACCTCACGGGCAAAGCGAGTATGCCGCCACTGTGGTCTTTTGGCTTGTGGATGAGTCGGATTACTTATTTCTCCGAAGCGGATGGTCGGAATGTGGCCAACCTGTTGCGTAAAAACGGCATTCCTGCGGATGTGATTCACTTTGATACGGGCTGGTTTGGCACCGATTGGCGCTGTGATTACCAATTTGCCAAGGATCGTTTTCCTGATCCGCAAAAAATGATCAGCGACCTCAAGGCACAAGGATTCCGTACCTGCCTCTGGCAATTACCTTATTTTGTGCCCAAAAATGACCTCTTCCCGGAAATCATTGCCAAGGGACTGCATGTAAAAAACCCTAAAGGTGGGTTGCCGTATGAAGATGCGGTGCTCGATTTTACCAATCCCAACGCTGTGCAGTGGTACCAGGATAAAATTGCCAACTTGCTAAAATTGGGTGTTTCGGTCATCAAAGTGGATTTTGGCGAGGCTGCTCCCTTGAACGGCATTTATGCCAATGGTCGGAGTGGCTTTTATGAGCACAACCTCTATCCTTTGCGCTACAACAAAGTTGTATCCGACATTACCAAACAAATCACGGGCGACCAGATCATCTGGGCGCGTAGCACCTGGGCGGGTAGCCAGCGTTATCCGCTGCACTGGGGTGGCGACGCCGAAACTTCGGATATGGGCATGGAAGCACAGTTGCGCGGTGGGTTGTCGCTGGGTTTGTCGGGCTTTACTTTCTGGAGCCACGATGCGGGGGGCTTTACCACCCGTACGCCGGAGGAATTGTACCGCCGTTGGGCACCTTTTAGCTTCTTCAGTTCGCACTCCCGCTGCCATGGCCAAGCACCGAAAGAGCCTTGGGAGTTCAGCGAAAGTTTTTTGAACCACTTCCGCAATGCCACCGAAACACGCTATCGACTAATGCCCTACATTTACGCGCAGGCCAAAGCTTCTTCGGAAAAAGGGTTGCCGATGCTGCGCGCCCTTTTTGTAGAATTCCCCCAAGATCCAGGGGCCTGGCTCATCGAAAATGAGTACCTCTTGGGCTCGGATATGTTGGTTGCGCCTCTATTTGAAACCGGGGCCACCCAGCGCAAGGTGTACCTGCCCGAGGGCAAATGGATCGATTACCAAACGGGCAAAATGTACACCGGCGGTTGGCATGTGTTGGATGGCGGCAAACTTTCACTGGTGGTGATGATTCGCGATGGCGCGGTGATTCCACATGCGGAATTGGCGCAAAGAACGGATCAAATTGATTGGTCAAAAATCACCCTGCAAGCGTATACCAGTACGGGAACCGCCAAAGGCAAGGTTTGTTTGCCTGCTGAGAATGTGTTGCAGGAAGTGAATGTAACACTGAAAAATGGCAAAGGAACTTTGGCAAAAGACCCTTATGTAGGTAAAGTAAAGTGGCTGATCAAATGAGTAATACCTGGGCAAGGTGTCAATTCAACCGCCTTGATTCAAGGTTGGCTGTCTCGGGTGGTGAATATTGTTCTCAATCAACCACAAATCTAATTTCGGGAGCTGACCTAAGGTTTCTTAGGTGGTGAATTAATGTGTTTACCACCTAGGGCCACTCTAATTCCTTCCATTGGGGCTACGGGCCCTTGGAAAGGCTTTTATGCATTAAAAATGAAATCTTTTGCCAGTTGTAGCTCTTCCGGGGAAATGACATGCGGGCGCCCAGGGTAAATCACCAGATTAACCGCTGCGCCCAGGGATTCCAAAACCGCCTTACTTTCCTCACTGCGGCTTTGAGGCACATGGGGGTCTTTGTCGCCATTGCTCATAAAAATACGCGTACCCGCAAACTTGTCCTGGTAAGGCGTGGTATCGATGGTTTCTCCAATCAAACCACCGGTAAAAGCAATGATTCCACCAAAAGGACGGGCAAAACGGGCGGCGCTCTCCAGGGTCAAACAAGCGCCTTGTGAAAACCCCACGATATAAATCTGCGTGGAAGGCAATACCTTCTCTGTTTGCTCAATCAAGTGCTGCGCATTGGTCAGCGCTGAATCCAGCCAGGGTTGATTCGATGCCGCCGGAGCCATAAAACTGTAAGGATACCAGGTATTGTTGGTCGCTTGTAAAGCCGCCAGGTAGGTTCCCTCGGGTACAAGCGAGCGACCCAACGCCAGAATGTCGGCGGCAGAGCCTCCACGGCCATGAAAGAGCAGGATGGCGCGTTGTGCTTCTACTAAAGGTACGCCCTCCCCAAGTAAGGTAAACGTATGCTTCATTAGTCCATGAATTTTTCGGGTTGAAGGACAATGGGGTACCAGCCCTTTTTCGATACTTTCCCGTTGTGGTTCAACCCAGGACGGCAATTTCAGGGCTTCGCCCAAATGGGCCGGGGCTTCATCCACAGCAAAACCGGGCGGATGGGTGGCTACTTCAAAAAGTATCCCGCCAGGCTCGCGGAAATAGATGGAATGAAAATATTGGCGGTCGAGCACCGGGGTAACGTTGAACTGCCCCCGTAATTTTTCGCGCATTTCCAATTGGCTATTGTCCGATGGCGTAGCAAAGGCGAGGTGGTGTACCGTACCCGCGCCACTGATGCCACGCGGACTTTCGGGCGAAGCGATGATGTCGACGAAATCGCCCGGCAGGCCACTGGCTGAAAAACGATAGGTATGGTCTTTTTGGGCAATCAGTTTATGGTTCATCTGATCGATGAGCAATGCTGCCGTACGTTCAAAACTGTCTTCGGCAAGGCTTACGCCATAAAAACCCTTCACCGCATACTCCGGCGGGATTTGGCCGTAAGAAAACCCGGGCCGGAGGTCTTGATCATTGGCCACCAGCTCGATGCCCAACCCATCGTTGTCTTCAAAATAAATAAATTGTTCTCCAGCAAAACGTTCTTCTGGTGGAGTAAAGCTGAGTTTGAACTTGCGTAGGCGTTTCATCCAATAATCCAAGGCATTGACCGGAATGGAAAAAGAGGTAACCGTAAGTTGTCCTTTGCCCTTGCGCCCCTGTCCGATTCCATGGTACGGGAAAAAAGTCATGATGGTACCCGGTGCACCTTGTTCGTTGCCGTAGTACAGGTGGTACACGTCTGGCGCGTCGAAATTGATGGTTTTTTTGACCATGCGGAGGCCCAGGATGCCCGCGTAAAAGTCGACGTTCAGCTGGGCATCGGAGGCCAGGGCGGTGACGTGGTGGAGACCAGTGATGATGTTGGACATAGTGGTGTGGGTATTGGTTCCTTTACAAGGTAAGAACATCATTATTGGGAAAAAGATTTTGTACACTATGCTACACCTGCCACTTTTGAGTTCAATTTCCGTCCAGCAAATTCCCTAAGCTCCCCAAAATACTACCCTCATCCTTGCCCCCTTTGCCGTAATGGCGTGAAGCTTGTAATACCCGATCGGCCATGCGGCTAAAGGGCAGTGACTGAATCCAGACCGTGCCCGGACCTTCCAAACGCGCTAAGAAAATACCTTCGCCACCAAAGAGCATGTTGCGTACGCCGCGTACCATTTCAATGTCGTAGTCCACATCACGGGTAAAAGCCACCAGGCAACCCGTATCAATTTTGAGTACTTCGCCCAGTTCAAGCTTTTTTTCGATGATGCTGCCTCCTGCGTGTACAAAAGCCATACCGTCACCTTCCAGTTTCTGCATGATGAACCCTTCGCCACCAAAAAAACCACGGCCCAGTTTTTGTGAAAACTCAATGCCTACCGACACGCCTTTGGCTGCACAAAGGAAAGCATCTTTTTGACAAATGATTTTGCCTTCCAATTTGCTCAGGTCCAGGGGAATGATTTTGCCGGGGTAAGGCGATGCAAAAGAAACCCGTTTTTTGCCATCGGAAGCATGGGTGTAAGCAGTCATAAACAGGCTTTCACCCGTGATCAGGCGTTTGCCCGCCGAGAGCAATTTACCCCAAAGACCGCCGCTGTCCGATTGGCTTCCATCGCCGAAAAGGGTGGCCATTTCGATGCCATCGTCCATCATCATGAAGCTGCCTGCCTCAGCGATGACGGTTTCCATGGGGTCAAGTTCAATTTCCACAAACTGCATTTCTTCTCCGTGAATGTGGTAATCAATTTCATGCGCACTCATAAGTTCATTTTTGGATTGTGATGAATTGGAAAGTTAAATGAACTTCTACCCATAAAAATAGCGTTCTTGTCGATAGTCGTCATTGGATTTTAGACCTTGCGCCATTCTAAATAGACCTGTTCAACGGATTCCAGCGGAAAAGTTTGGACGAAAAAAAATGATTCTGCCCAAACTTTTTTTATTTTACGTGCAACCCTTTTTAACACTTGCTGTCCTTCCTTGTAAATAGACCTGTAGGGAGGGAAACCCATAGATCAGCAAACATCCCGGCTCAACATGTCTGCGCACAAACCCAAGATGCCGTGGAAACAAGGATTAGGAAGCTGGCACCAAAGCGCTCCACGAGCGAAACCGAGGTAGAACCGGCAGCGATGAGAGGAAACCTAGCTCGAGAAACCTATAAGATCGTAAAATTGGATTACGTTAACACACACCGCGACCTGGTAGAAAAGTGTAAACGAGGCGACCGACAGTCGCAGTTCGAGTTGTATCGGCTGTATTCCAAGTCGATGTACAACGTTTGTTTGCGGATGGTGAAAGACGAATTGGAGGCGGAAGATGTGTTACAAAATGCGTTTCTCGATGTGTTCACCAAGTTGAACACTTTTAAGTTTGAATCGGCAGTAGGTGCTTGGATCAAACGAATTGTGATCAACAACTGCATCAATGCGCTCAAAAAAAGGCGATTGCAGTTTAGTGAACTTGAAGACAAACACGGCAATATTCAGGACGAGAGTTCCCATGATGCCTCAGCCGAAGGGCTAAGTGTTGAAACCGTAAAAAAAGCACTCTTTGAATTGCCTGACGGCTACCGGGTGGTTTTTTCCCTCTACATGTTAGAAGGTTACGATCATCAGGAAATTGGAGAAATCCTCGGCATTAGCGAGGCAACTTCCAAATCCCAGTACAGTCGGGCAAAACAAAGATTAAGGGATATTTTAACCCAGCAGAAACCTAAGTTTGGGTTCGGGGTTCGTGAGTTAGACGGTTCGAAGGTTTATCGCCTGAACCTTCGAACCCCGAACATCGAACCTTAACTCCCCCAGATTTTTGAACGTTTTGAACCTTTTTTTGATCATGCAACGAGATGAATTAGAAAACTTTGTTTTGGACAAGCGCGAAGCTTTTGATGACGCGATTCCAAGTCTAAAGGTGTGGGCCGACATTGACCGCGAGCTTAGCAAGCGCTCGATTAGCAAACCCCTCACTTTCCAGCGGTTTTTTAAAGTAGCAGCAGCAGTAGCCGCTATTTTGGTAGTAGGTGGTTTTGGTGGCAGCATGTTTACCCGGTGGCAACAGGCCAATCCGGTGGCCATCATCGAACAGGTAAACCCCGAATACCTGGAATTGGAGCAATACTACCGCCAGCAAATCAGTACCAAGGTTCAACAATTGGCCCGTTATGAGCCGAATGGGAGTTTCATGTCCGACATGAAAAAAATGGACCAGGTGATGGCTGAGCTGAAGGAAGAACTCTGCGTAGCCCCCAAAGGCCAGGAAGAGGAAATTATTGCAACCATGATCCAGACCTACCAAACAAAAGTCGCTATTCTGGAGCGCGTTCTAGAGCAGATGCGGACGTCCAAACCGCAACCCAAAAAAACCACGAGCAATGAGGAAGTCAGTTTATGATTTGAAAAAACCTCTTTTAGTGATGTCGGTGTTCGCCATGTTTGCCTGTTCTTTATGCGGCTTTACAATGGCGGGTGAATTTACCAAAACCATCAAAAGAGAGTTTGACATTTCCGCCAATGGTACCACTTATTTGAGCAACAAGTATGGAAAAATTGAAGTGAAAACTTGGGACAAAAACCGGGTAAAAATAGCCGTCACCATTGTGGTGAAGGAAGGCTCGGAAGAAGATGCCCAAAAAGTCTTCAACGCCATCAGCGTGAACTTTTCGAATGGTGCCGATTACGTGAAAGCCGAAACCGCAATTGAGCAAATTCGGCGTTCCTGGATTTGGGACGACGGCAAGGCCGATTACAAAATCAACTACGAAGTGTATGTACCTGCTACCATCAACCTTCAGGTGGATCAACGCTACGGCGATGTTTACCTGGCTTCGGTAAGCGGGAAAACCAAACTCACCGTAAAATACGGCAACTTCAAAACCGAATCGGTAGGAGATGGCTCCAACTTCGAGTTGGCTTATGGCAATGGTTCCATTGACCACGCAGAAAATGCCTATGTGGGCTTGAGTTATTCGAAATTGACCATCAACGAAGCCAACGACCTGAGCATGAATAGTGCTTATTCTGGCTTAAATGCATCCAAGCTCAATTCGTTGACCACCACCGCCAAGTACGACAACTACACTTTGGGCACCATCAAAAGCCTCAAGGCAACGGGGATGTACAGCAAATTTTCGGCCACCAATGCCGGAGCTGTCAACATCAGCGGGCAATACAATTCGGTAGCCATGAGCGAAATTTCCAAAAGTTTGGATCTTGACCTCAATTATGGCAGCTGCAATGTGTCTTTTTCGAAAGGCCTGACCAATGCTACCATCAAAGCGAATTACACGGATGTAACCATGAAAGTACTCCCCGACCTTTGCTGCTATCAGTTGGATGCTGCCGCAAATTACGCCGGAGTGCGTTACCCCCAAGCGATGAACGTTACCTACGAAGTACAGAAGCCCACTTCCCACGTTGTGAAAGGGCATGTTGGTAAAAGTGACGCACCCGTCATCAAAGCCAGTGTGAATTACGGGGGATAAAGAATGTGAAAAGCGAAAAGCGAAAGCGAAAAGCGAAGCGAAATGAAAAGCGAAAAATGCAAAAATGAAAAAATTTGTGCAGAGTTCAAAATACATGTTCCGTTTTCGCTTTTTCACTTTTCTTTTCGCTAAACAAGTTTCCAATTTTACTGATCTATATTTCCACATCCGCCATTTTAGCAAACGTAAGTTCTGCTGGAATGGCATTTTTATTTTACATTAGTCCGAGAAAAGAAAAAACCAAACGAAATCAGGACTAATGAAGATAAAATTCTGCGGTGCCGCCCGGGAAGTAACCGGAAGCTGCCATTTGATCACCCTGGACGACGGATATAAAATTTTGTTGGATTGTGGTTTGTACCAGGGTTCGGATAAAAACCTGGAAGACTTCAATGGCAATTGGCTTTTTGACCCGGCTGAAATTGACTGTCTGGTTCTTTCCCATGCCCATATTGACCACGCTGGACGCATTCCTAAACTGGTCAAGGATGGCTTTCGTGGGGCCATTCACGCTACCCACGCTACCCGTAGCTTGAGTAGTTTGATGCTGCTGGACAGTGCGATGATTCAGGAGCGTGAGGTGGAATACAAAAACAAACGACGCGGTAAAAACCACAATTTTGACGATATCGCTTACGAAGAACCCATTTATACGAGTAAGGACGTACACGCTACCATGGAGTTGTTCATCTCGTATCCGTATGAAAAATGGTTCAATGTACACCCCAAAGTTGAGGTGATGTTTCGGGATGCTGGTCATATTTTGGGTAGTGCCAGTGTAAGTTTAAAAATTGAAGAAAACGGCAAAATTATCAACTTTGGATTCAGCGGGGACGTTGGCCGCCCCCACCGTCCAATCTTGCGTGATCCACTGCCGATGCCGGAAATGGACTACCTGATTTGTGAATCAACCTATGGCGATCGTACCCACGAAGCGGCTCCTGCTGAAACGGATCACTTTCTGAGGATCATTAAGCAGACTTGTATCGAAAAAGGGGGTAAGTTGTTGATCCCTGCCTTTAGCGTGGGGCGTACGCAGGAAATTGTGTACATCCTGGATCAAATGGCCAATGAGGATCTTCTTCCTCGTATTCCCGTTTACGTTGATAGCCCTTTGGCAGTCAATGCCACCACCATTTATGGTTCTCATCCGGAGTGTTTTGATGAAGAGCTTTCTGACTACTTGGCCATCGATGAAAACCCGTTTGGATTCAATGGGCTGCACTATGTGCGCAAAACCGAAGATTCCAAAAAGCTCAATTACGCCAAAGAAGCCTGCATCATCATTGCTTCATCAGGTATGGCCAACGCCGGGCGCATCAAGCACCATTTGTACCATGGCATCAACGACCCCAACAATACTGTGCTGATCGTAGGATATGCCGCGCCGTATACACCAGCGGGCCAACTGCGAATTGGGGCAAAAGAAATCAAACTTTTCGGTGAGTTCATAACGGTCCAGGCAGATGTAGAAATTATGGATTCGTTTTCAGCGCATGCCGATAAACTCGAATTGGTGGAGTTTCTGCGCAACCAGCGGGAAAGTGCCAAAAAAATCTTTTTAACCCACGGGGATTATGAGGTACAAAAATCTTTTCGGGGACTTTTACTCAGTGTGGGTTTTGCTGATGTTGAAATTCCAGCGCTAGGGGAAGAGATAGAGTTGTAGTGTTGTTTTTAAAAATTTCTGATAATGAATGTCTTATGAGTTTAGTTTATAAAAATACAAATATTTTTTCTTAAAGAGTCGTTCTGGCATCCTTTTTGGTTTATTCATCAAGACATTAAAATTCTTGCAGGGGGGGCTAACTATTTCCTACAAGTAACCATCCACGCTAAAACCAAAAACGAATGTGGGGAACCAAAAGCAAAACTATTATGCACGGGATTTACGGCTTTGGCTGGCAATCCTGTCTCTCGCGTTGATCGGGGGCACCATTCTTTTTAATTGAGTGATGAGTTATAAGTTATGAATTATGAGTGCCTTATTGGGCCATTCATCACTCATAATTCATAACTCATCACTGCTCAAATCAGTCCTCTTGCTTTTAGTTCCAGGTATTTATTGATCGTATTGATCGAAAGGTCTTCGGGGCGGGTGAGTACCGCCTGGATCCCGTATTGTCTTAAGGTAAGCACCATTTGGGCTTTTTCGCTCAAGTATTTGCGGGCCATGGTTTGTTGGTAAATACTTTCCAGGTCGACTGCGTCTTGCTCGGCGAATTCCCGAATTTCAGTATTGTCAAAAAACACCACGACCAATAAATGCCTGCGGTTGATGCGCCGCAAAATGGGCAAAGCCCGGTCCAGCGCAAATGCACTTTCAAAATTGGTAAACAACAAAATCAGGCTTCGGCCATTGATGAGTTTACTGCTGATGTGAAAGAGTAGTTCGTAATTGGCTTCTAGGGGGCGTTCCTTCTCTTTGTACAAGGCGTTGAGGATAAAATTCAGTTGAGTAGGTCGATTGTCCGCTTTAATGGTCGTCCCTATTTTATCCGAATACGTGATCAATCCAGCCTTATCGTATTTTTTGATGATGATATTCGAGATGGCCAGGGTCGCATTGATCGCATAATCCATCAAGCTCAACCCTTTAAAAGGCATCCGCATGACTCGGCTTTTGTCGATGATGCAGTACACTTGTTGCGCACGCTCATCTTCAAACTGGTTGACCATCAGGCCCTCTTTGCGGCTGCTTGCCTTCCAGTTGATGCTTCTGAAATCATCACCGGCTACGTAGTTTTTGATTTGTTCAAACTCATAACTGTGCCCAATCCGCCGGATCTTTTTGATGCCTTCACGCGTAGTAATGCGATCCAAAGCCCGCATCTCTAACTGCTTCATTTGAATAATTGAAGGATAAACCGCCACCCGCATTGGCTTTTCATTGAGTTGAATTCTCCTTTCCACCAGGCCAAAAAGAGCGGATACAAAACAGTTTGTCGCCCCAAAGCTGTATTCTCCTCGCTCCAGCGGACGCAAGTCGTAGCGAATGGATAAAACCTCGCCCCCGCGCAGGTCGATTTTTTGTTTAAAATCGCGCACTTGCAATTGCTCCGGAAGTTCATCGATGATGCTTACCCGTAAAGACAAATTGGATGAATTGACCAAATCGAGATAAATGGGATTTTCATCGCCCAGGCTCAACATTCGTGGCAAGCGCCGGGTTCCACTTATGGTCAGAGGAGGGTTGAAACAACAACATCCAATCAGCCAAGACCAGAGCAATGAACAAAAACAATAAAAATTGTCCAATGGGAAAAAGTACAGGTACCGCAAAGCCCAATGCCAATACGAGTATGATTGCGCCACAAGCCAAAAAGAAACGTGAGGATAAAAAGGTTGATTTCACCAGGAAGCGTTTAAATAAGCTCAGGAACGATTTTACAACTTTTTTCCAAAAAAACAAAGCACATCTTGAAGTCTTGAGTACTCCTTTAAAAAACCTACCTTTGCATTTTAATTGTAAAGCATGAATAATTACGTAAAAATCCTCGACTGGTACATCATCAAAAAATTTCTGTCTACGTTCTTTTTTACGGTGTTGATTTTTTTGATGATTGCTGTCATTCTGGATTTTAGTGAAAAGGTGGAAAAATTTATCGAGGAACCCATCACTACCCGCGAAATCGTTTTGCAGTATTACCCCAGTTTTATGCTTTGGATTGGTGGGCAGTTGTGGTCGGTGTGTACCCTGATCGCCGTTATTTTTTTTACTTCTCGCATGGCTTACAGTTCCGAGATCATGTCCATTTTTAATGCCGGGGTAAGTTTCAACCGGCTTATGCGCGCTTATTTTTTTGGCGCAGCATTTTTAACCTTGCTTTACCTATTGTGTACCCACTACATCATGCCAGTTGGCGAAAAATACCGTCAAGACATTGTCCACAAATACATCGATAAAAGCGATGACAAAGGCAAAACGACCAATATCCACCTATTTGTAGCGCCAAATACCAAGGTGTTTATCGGCTTTTACCGCAAAGACGACAGTACTGCCCGCGATTTCCGCATTGAACACTTCAAAAATCAGCAATTGGTCAGTTATACCAAAGCCGACCGAGCAGAATACCTTCCGGAAACCCGCAAATGGCGCCTTTGGGACTACAGCTCCCACAGCTTCAACGGACTGAAAGAAGACCTGCAAATGCATTTGGCCGAATCAAAAGATACTACACTGAGCCTATATCCTGAAGATTTTCTGGACTATTCCAGCCAACAAAGTATGATGACCACTCCCCGTTTGATGAAGTACATTCGTCAACAAAACGAGCGAGGCGCCAGCAATACCCGCAAATACCTTTTTGAATTGTACCGCCGCACGGCCGATCCGGTCACTATTTTTATCCTGACCTTTATTGGTATGGCCATTGCTTCCCGTAAGGTTAGGGGCGGGTTTGGATTTCACCTGGCGTTGGGGATTGGCGTTGGAGCCATTTTTGTCTTTTTGTCAAAGTTTACCAATGTATTTGCGTTGGGCCAAACTATCCCCGTCTGGCTTGGCGCCTGGCTCCCCAACCTGATTTTTGCGTTTGTCGCCCTGCGGCTCATTCAGACCGCTCAGAAGTAAAACCTTTTTTGTTGAAGAAAAAGTTAAACAAAAGGCTGTTTCCAAATCCGGAGACGGCCTTTTGTCGTATTAACCCTTAGATTTTGCAAAGTCTGAAATCTTGAATTCTGAATTTCAGACTTTATTTTCAATTTTTTCTGAAAATAAAATTCGATAAAATGAATTAGTTCGTTTTGTAAAATCATTAATTTATAGTGATTTATAAATATTTATTGTCTTACTTTGAATTTAATTGCTTGGATTGTGTAAAAAAAAGTCTGTATTCTTGCATTTTGTTTAACTAATGCCTACTTTTGATTCAACGAAAAACGAAATAGCTACCAAGGTTAAACAAAATCAGCAACCATGTCTCATCCAACAGATTTTCATACCCAGCTCAATAGCATGTCGGTTCTACTGCACTCTTTCGCATTCAACCTCACCAAAAATACCGAAGATGCAAAAGACCTGTATCAGGAAACGGCCTATCGCGCCATTACCAACATGGACAAATTTCGTCCAGGGACCAACTTAAAGCTTGGTTGTTTACGATTATGAAAAACATCTTCATCAACAACTACCGCAAAAAAGCAAAGGCGAACACCATTGTTGATTCCACAGATAATCTGTATTACATCAACTCTACGGTGGATGCAATTGCCAATCGCGCAGAATCCAGCATGATGATGAAAGAGCTCGTTACCCTGATCGAGAAGTTGGATGACAGCATCCGGGTTCCATTTTTAATGCACTATCAGGGATATAAATACCAGGAGATTGCGGATTACCTGGATTTACCTTTAGGTACCGTCAAAAGCCGCATCTTTTTCGCCAGAAAAGAACTCAAAGACCTGATTGGCAAGCGCTATACTGATATGGCATTGGATCTGGACTAGTACAAGTGCAGAGATATTTTTGCTGATTAAGCTTTGGTAGAATGGACATACTACTACCTTGAAATCACCCAAATTAGCCTTTTGTTTTTCCTAGATATCTAGTTTTGGCGATGGAGTGTTATCTTCATCGCCTAATTTTTTTTAGCCTTGTTCCATGGACTTGTTGTACCGGGAGCGCTTGAGATCAAAAATAAGGGATTTTTTTCCTGATTGAGGCTTATTTTAGCGTGCGTAGCAGCGCTACGGACGATAAAATAAACGAAAAACAGGAAAAAAAGACCATTTTTGAGCCAAGCAGTCTCCCGTTACAACAAGTCTATGGATCAGCAGCATTTTTTTCAACGTGGTTTAATCGCCTGGTACCAACCCGAAAACCGTCCTTTGCCCTGGAAGGGCATTAATAACCCTTATCACATTTGGCTTTCAGAGATCATTTTGCAACAGACCCGGGTGGAACAGGGGATGAGTTATTACCTGCGTTTTGTGGAAGCCTATCCCAGCATTCGTGATTTGGCAGCGGCCCCCGATGATGAAGTGATGAAACTATGGGAGGGCTTGGGTTATTACTCCCGGGCACGCAATCTCCTGGCGGCGGCCCGATATGTGACCACTGAACTCGGCGGCGTTTTTCCCCATACCTACACGGGCATTCTGGCCCTCAAAGGGGTGGGCGCTTATACCGCTGCGGCCATTGCCTCTTTCGCCTTTAATTTGCCTCATGCTGTTGTAGACGGCAATGTATTTCGGGTTCTGGCGCGTTTTTTTGGCATCAGTACCCCTCAGGACAGCACTGCGGGTAAAAAAGAGTTTACCCAACTGGCAGAATCTCTCCTTCAGCGCGATCAACCCGCTTTGTACAACCAGGCCATCATGGATTTTGGGGCCACGGTTTGTTTGCCGCGCAACCCTAAGTGTGGCCAATGCCCTTTGCACACGGAATGTGTAGCCTTGCGCGATAAGCGCATCGCGGAATTGCCCGTCAAATCCAAAAAAGCTGATCAAGACCGAGCGTTTTTTTCACTATTTGATCTTCAATTACGACGGTAGTGTATTCATTCAAAAGCGCGAAGAAAAAGACATTTGGCTCCATTTGTACCAATTCCCTGTAGTGGAAGCCACCCGTTTGGACCTGGATTGGGGAGCGCTAAAACAAACCCTATTGGCTAAAGGCTGGCTCGAAGAACCAGCAGCGTTTGTGCCCAGAGTGGGTGCCAAAAGTTTTCAACAACTGTTGACCCATCAAGTGATCAATGCGCGTTTTTGGGAGATGGATTTGTTGACACTTCCAACGGGTATACCCTCAGATTGGCAGTTGATCCCGCGTGCGGCATTGAGTAAGTATGCTTTTCCGAAGGTTATTGATCGCTATTTGCAGGACAAGGGCTTGTATTTGGAATTGGGGTAGGTAAAACAGGGTGTAATAGTTTAGCACCTCGCCTCCGGTGGGGTGCTAAACTATTACAAAAGGGTTTGAGAAGAACCGATCCTCCCAAACCCATATTTCAGATTTACTTTTGTCACCTTACGCCTTATACAACAACTCAAAATACTCTTCCAGCATCCGTTTCACCGCAAACTGGTCTTTGGTGCTTAGGATACTGGCCTTCATCATCGCCACCCATTTTTCACGGTTGTCGTAATACGTAGGAATCACTTCTTTGAGCAGTACATCGTACATCGCCTTGAGGTCGTGTGCATCGTGCTTTTCAACGTCTTCTTCGTTTTCGTAGGCATCGCCAAACTGCCAGCCGTTTACGCCGTGCTCGCAGGCTTCAGGCCACCAACCATCCAGGATGGAAAAGTTGAGTACACCGTTCATCGCTGCTTTCATACCCGAAGTGCCACTGGCCTCGAGCGGGCGGCGCGGATTATTGAGCCAAATATCGGAGCCACGCGTGAGCATGCGTCCGATGGCCATGTCGTAGTTTTCAAGGAAAATGACCGCCTTGGGGTACTTGCGGGCCATTTTGACCAGATTGGCTACAATGCCTTTGCCCGTATCGTCGAGTGGGTGCGCTTTGCCCGAGAAAACAATCTGTACCTTGCGCGTTTCCAACAGTGGTGCGATGATTTTGGGGTCGGTAAAGATCAAATCCGACCGCTTATAAGGCGCCGCGCGGCGGGAGAACCCAATGATCAGGTTGTTTTCATCCAGGCGATGACCCGTTTTGGCTTCGATGAAATCGATCATCGAGCGTTTGTTTTGCAAGTGGGTCGCCCACAGGTCGCCATCATTTTCAGCGGCAGCAATCATGGCCGGATCTACCCAGGTGGGTTTGTGGATGGCGTTGGTGATGGCGATGATCTCGGAGCGGTCTTCGATCTCTGCCCACATTTTATTGGAAGTTTCGCCGTGTAATTGCGCTACTGCGTTTGATTTTTTGGACAAACGCAACGCCCCTACGGTCATGTTGAAAGGACTGCCGCCCAGTTCTTCCAATTCTTCCCAGCTCAGGTGCATGTTGGCGCCCATGTAGATGATGCGCTCGATCGGGTGCGACTCGTTGCCCTGTACGATGGGGGTATGCGTCGTGAACACGATTTCACTTTTGACAGCGTCAACGGCCTCTTCAAAAGTCATCTCTTCTTCTTCCATTTTTCGCGCAGCAATTCAAAGCCCGCAAAAAGGGCGTGCCCTTCATTGAAGTGGTACACATCTACGGCGATGCCCAGTTTGCGCAGGGCGCGTACACCACCGATGCCCAGCACAATTTCCTGAGCGATGCGTTCTTCGCCAAACCAACCGTACAACTGCCCGGTTACCCAAGTGTCGTTGTTGCCAGGGATGTCCGTGTCCAGCAGGTACAAGGGGGCATTGCCAAAGGCTTCCAGCTTCCAGACCTTACACTCTACCTCCAGGCCACGGATTTCCACGGTGACACTTACGCCGGTGTCTTCCATAAAATCGTAATCGTAATTGTGGTAGGTATCGTAAGGTTTACCCATCGGGTCGATCCGCTGATCGGTATAGCCTTGTTTCCATTTGATGCCGAGGCCTACGATGGGATAATTGTGGTCTTTGGCGCCTTTCATGTAATCGCCAGCCAGGATGCCCAGGCCACCCGCGTAAGCTTTGAAGGATTGGTCTAAGCCGTACTCCATACAGAAGTAGGCTACCGAAGGATTTGTTTGGGTTGACATAGGTTGTGGGTTAGTTGAAAAGTTGAAAAGTTGAAGAGTTGAAGCTACGGCATTGTGCGTAGTGGAGGATTCGAACCATTCGTTGAGAATTCCAAATCCTGCATTACCGACAACTTTTCAACCCTTCAACTTTTCAACTTTATTAAAAATCCATTCTCATCTTCCCCATATTCACCCGCACTCCTGCACTGATGAATCGGGATTTTTGATCACGCGCATCTTCTGCGCTGTCTTTTCGGCGGTAAAAATACTGAAGATCAATGAAAACATTATGTGCCAAACGATAACTCAGGTCAAAACCGAGTAAAGAAGTTTGTGCTGCAATGCCCTGACCGATAAAATTGCCGTATTCGCGCTGAAATTGATAATTGTTTTTGAGGATGTTGGCACCCCAGTTCTCGCCAGGTCCGTCTTCGCCAAAATTGGCACGGATGAAGCGCGCATCGAGGATCAGCCTTTTGATCGGTTGGTAACGCAACATCAAGATCAACTCCTTAAAATTGGCACCCAGGGGATGCGCCAAAGGTTGGTGCGATTGGGTGTAGGAAGAGGCCGTATCAAAGTGGGCATAAGTGTAAGGCCTGGCCAGGTTGTACTCCAGTTGCAGATCTAGGTGATCAATACCCAAGGCATTGACGTATTTGATCCCCGCCTGAATGGCAAATTTATTGGCCCAATAGCCTTGATTGTCTGTGATCAGGCGTTTGAACAAAAATTCATCGATGACCAACTGGCCGTACAACTGTACTTTTTTGAACAAATTCCATTTGCCATCAAAGCCCAGGATCACGTTGTCGGGGCTACCCAAACCTTGCTCTACAGCACGGTACAAAATGACCGGGTTGAGGTAATGAAACTCAAAATGATTTTCGCGGGAAAACATCACGGTTTCAAACAGCCCCACATTGAATTTTGGCCCCAGGTTGATGCTCAGGTGGTGGGTGGCCATGTATTTTTTCTTTTCAATGATGTTGTTGCCATTGAGGTTGGGCGAAGAAGACACCATCTCCGCAAAGATGTTTTGGAAATGAAACTTCCAGATTTGCCAATTGAGCTTGAGGTAAATGGAATTGGGTGAAAAATCGGATAGCAACAACGAGCGGTAACCATTGCCGATAAAATTGCGCCCATACCCGAATTGTGCGCCAATGTGCGGCGTCAAATTGAAACCCACAAAGCCATCGCTCAGCAAAAAATCGTACCCCTTGTTGATGTTTAAAAATTTACTGTTGTAGTTTTTGACCAGGTTCGCCCCGGGCAAAGCGTAGAATTCATTGTACCAATCCCGCACGTATTGGGGGTACTGGGCCTGGTTTTCGAACAAATTCATGTACACAAACACCCGATCGTCGATGCCTGCCCGTAGTTCAACCCCTCGGGAATATTGGAAGAAGGGCTGCTCAGCTTCGCCAGATTTGCCCAATTGCATATTCAACGCAGGATTGAGCCGAAAATGAAAAGCAGGGGTGTTGACCTCCAACATGTTGGCTGGTGTAGGGTAAAGCCATTTGAACCATTGCCGTTTGCTGCGTTGGTAACGGGGATCACGCAGACTGGCCTCGATCAAGTTGATCGCTGAATCTCCGGCAGGGCGGTATTTCGGCCCGCCGATGGTATTGGGCAGTGCAGCCTGGCCGAGCCATTCGTTGTTGTCGAGAAAGATGTACTCCAGATCATCCCGATCGAGGGCGCTCAACTGGATGCTGCGCAAACCGTCAAGTTGTTGAGCAAACTGTGCCGCCCGCCCTCGTTGGTAATAGCGCAGTGAAGAATGGTAAGGCGCTTCTATTCCACTCAGAATTTCCAATCGATCCAGCACCGGATAGGCGTAATTGCCCCGTGGAATGGGACTACCCTGGGCGTGAAGGGCCTCCGTGCAGAGGAGTATGGTGATGAATAGCAGGAGTTGTTTGCTCATTGGGAAAGTTGAGGGGTTGAGGAGGTTGAGGAGGTTGAGGCTACCGCGAGCGACAAATGAATGCCTGCTTATGCCGCTTTGGCCTGTCGCTCGCGGTAGCCTCAACCTTCTCAACTTCTCAACTACAAACTATTTTTAATTTTCTGCTCAATGGCAGTTGTCGAATATCCTTCTATAAACGGCAAAGTCAGCACTTTCCCGCCGCGGGCCAACACCATGTCGGCACCAACGATGGTTTCCGGTGCATAATCTCCTCCTTTGACCAGAATATCGGGCTGTAAAACCTGGAGCAATTCCCAGGGCGTATCTTCTTCAAAACCACCACAGCATCAATGAAAGTCAGGGCGGCCATCTGCCAGGTACGGGTCAGTTCGTCGTTGATGGGGCGATGTGGGCCTTTCAGGCGACAGACCGAGCCAGCCGAGTTGAGGCCCAGCACCAGCCGATGTCCCAAGTCACGGGCTTGTGCCAGATAATGCAAATGTCCATAATGTAGGAGGTCGAAACAGCCATTGGTGAACACCACCGTTTCGCCCTGTTTTTGCCATTGCTGCACGATGGCTTGAGCCGATTCCCAACTGTGGATTTTTGCCTCAATTTGTACCAATGCGCTCATACCCGATAGATTTAGGCTGATAACCCCGGTTGACGATGGGGAGTAGCAGCCAGGAACTGAGTCCGATGGCTACGTTTCCACCCAATTGAATCGTGAAAAAAGAAATGTTCGCCCAGGAGAAGCCATCCTCCCCGCTGATGCCATACATGGCCAGAGCGGTTTGTGCCAAAAAATGGTAGGTCCCCATTCCGCCCGGAGACGGAATCACGATGCCCCAGCCGCCAAATACAAAGGTAATCAGGGCAGCAACCAGCGATAGGTGTGCGGTAGGTGCGAAGGCATGGAAATTGAGGTAGGTCATGGAATAGTACATGAACCAGATCAAAAAACTATGGAACAGGAACAACCAGGGGCGCTCCAATTGTCGTACGGTTTGAATGCCTTGCCAAAAACCTTGCGCCAAACCCATGATTCTTACACCAACGCGGGTAGCCAGGAGCGGTTTGCGGAAATACCACAATACTCCTAGTCCCAACAGCATTACGGGTATACCCCAAAGGATCATTTTTTGCAAAAGCGCAAGTTTATCGGCTACAGATACGTGTTGCTTGGCAAAAGCCAGGATGGTGTCGTACTCCAAGGCAATGGCCAGCGCCGTAACCAGAAGGATGCTGATCACATCAATGATCCGGTCAACTACCACCGTGCCCATGACTTTTTCAACTGGAATTTTTTCGTATTGTGCCATCGTCCCTGCCCGCAATACTTCACCCAAACGGGGCAAGCCCAGGTTGGCAAAATATCCGATCATGATGCAAAAAAACGAGTTGATGAGTCGCGGCGTATAGCCCAGGGGGCGAATCAGCATGTTCCAGCGGATGGCCCTGGATACGTTGCTGGTGATGAAGGCACACAGCACCAAAAACAACCAACTGATTTTGACCGTACTGAAATCATACAGCACTTTGTCCATCAAATTGCACTCCTCATTGGGAATACCTTTCAAGGCGCATTCGGCCTGGAAAGCGGCGTTTTGGTGGCGGTACAGGAGGAATAAAATCAGTACTCCAATTCCTAAAAACAACAAGAATTTCAAAAAATTGACGATAAAACGTTGCATAAGCAGTAGTTAGACGTAAGGCAAAACGGGTGTTTGGTGCGTTGATTTAAGCTTGAACGTACACGGCGTACTTTTCTTCATAAAAAGGATCTTTAAAAAATCGACTCAGAGGAATTTTGTCCACATAGGTTCCCTTTGGGAGTGCGGCAATTTCTTCCTTTAAATCCCCTCCTTTTAAGGTGATTAAGCCATTCGGCAAGGCGTGTTGCTGTTTGCGTTTGATCAGGGGCCAACTCCAGGCGCAGAGTTTGTCCAGGGTAGTGACGGCACGGCAAACCGTAAAATCGAATTGTCGCTTCAACTCTTCCGCACGGGCATGATGAGCCTCTACATTGGTCAAGCCGAGGGCTTGCACAATCTCTTTGACCACCAGGATTTTTTTACCCGTGCCATCTACCAGCGTAAATTGAGTTTCAGGAAAAAGGATGGCTAGCGGAATCCCTGGCAAACCTCCACCCGTACCAATGTCGAGGATTTCGGCCCCAGGTTTGAAGTTGATGACCTTGGCGATGCCTAAGGAATGGAGAATATGGTGCGCATAAAGGGAATCGATGTCCTTGCGCGATACGACGTTGATTTTGGCGTTCCACTCCCGGTAGAGCGCATCCAATTGCGCAAATTGCGCTTGTTGTTGAGCGCTTAGGTTGGGAAAATAGTCGAGGATGACCTGCATTAATTGGCTTGAATTTTATGCTAAATATTTTTGTTTTAGATGACGTTGAGAGACGAAAGCGGAGGCGCTACAGAGCATTTTCGAACGAAATTACCCAAATCGCCATTTGCAGCAAAACAAAAAATTTTAGACATGCTCTTATACGGCGCAAAGATAACAAAAGCTGCTGTACTACGTAAAAAGCCTTGGATTATCGCTTCCGCAAGCGGTACCATTGCCAGCCAAAAACCAGCGTACACACCAATAAGCCCAAAAACTCGCGGGTCAGTTCAATGTGTGGCGCTTCGGCTTTCATGGTGGCTACGATGGTAGGCATGCCCATTTGTACCCAATGGATAAAATCGGGCAGCAGTGTCAACATCCAGATGATGCTCACTCCCAGCCCCAAAATGACCACAAATTTATTGGATTTGCCAAAAGCGGCCATGCCGCAGGCAACAGCTACCAAAAGATACAAGGCGGCCCAGCCCCAGGGATCAGGGTCGTTGTATTGAACGGCAGCGAAAAGCACAAAAAGAATGGCAAGAACGAGGTTGAGGACTTTCATGTCAGCTTGATTTTTAATCTCTGCAATTTAAACAGATTAGCTAATGGCATGCCGACCTTCCCAAATGTTCTCCCACCAACCACTGTGCTCTGTTGTTGTTTGTCTTTTGTCGTTCATTTTCTGGCGAAGCGCCCGGGGGGGGTTTGTCCCCCGACTCCGGCGGGGGGCTTTATTTTGCCCTCCGAGTGACCACTCCGCCCCCCCCCGGGGCGGGCCTGGAATATTCCTTTTGAGCGGGTGAATTGAACGCTTGCTTAAGGGGAATATTCATTTCGTAACAAGTTAATTTCTTACCCTCCCATAATACACACGGTGCTTTTTCGTGATAACAGCATGAAAAAGTTGTTGTACCTTTTTTTGAGTCTAAGCTTCAGTCAATCGCTAGCCGGGCAAGTGGTATTGCGCATTGAATCGACCCCCAGTATCCATCTACCGAATCGGTGGTGGAACAGGTATGCCTCTACCTACACCAATCCTTATCAGGTGTATTACAAAAATGGGGCCTTTTTAAGGGTGATCGTGCAAAAATATTTTTATGCAGGCGTGGGTGTTCAAAAAGAAATGATCCATGCGCATACCAATAAATTGCGGTTTCAAAGGGCAAGCCCAAGAATGCTTGAACTCGTTGAAAAAAGCATTGGAGATTACCGTATCGATCCATCGGCAAGAGAAGGGATACTATTGGGCCACTACCAAAAGACTGCGATTCCCCTGGAGATAGGATACCGCTTTTTCCGTAAAAAGAAGCCATTGGGATTTGATGCCAATGTGCGCTTTAATGTGCTTAGCTGGCGGCAGGGGGAGCGTAGTCAATATGGTGACAGTCTGAGTTACCAGGTCAAATATTCAATCCGTGATAGACTGGACTTGCGCCACTTGAGCGATATCGATTGGCAAATTACAACGGGCGCTTTTTACAAGTTGAACAAACAAACTTCCCTGAGCAGTGGCTTGGTTTTCGGGGTGAATTACGGTCAACCACGTTCCAAATTCATTGGATTGAATGTAGGGTTGAATTATGCGCTGACGCGTTAGAATAATTTGTCCTTTATTTCTGCTTTGCAAAAAATAGCACTGGACTGGTTGCCCAAAACCAGTCCAGAACTATTTTTTACTTTTCTCCCACAAACACATAAGGACTATTGCCTGGAGAACCCGTACACCAGGCATCGGCATCCCATTTGCCTGCGCTGCGTTCCCACTGGCAAGTACTGGCGTTGCACTTGAATGTCAGGTTGTCCCACCATACTCGATTGCATTTGGGGAACACGTATTTGTTGTGCGCACCGGCGGGAATATTGATCGTTTGATTGCTGGTTCCCTGTGGCAGCCTGAATTCCACCCAGGTATGGTCGCTGACACTGCGGAAGGTTTGGGGGCCACATCCACAACCGTTGTTCGAGGCAGTGTTTCCTCCTGAGTTGTTTGCCTGTGCGGTGGTAGTACGCAAGTAACGCACCGCAGCCGGCCGGGTACCTCTAGGGATCAAGCAGGTTTGGCAGTAAGTTGAATCCAGCAACATCTTGATTTCATCCTTGTGAAAAGGGTATTCGTAAACGGTGGGAAAAGACTGGCTTTGTTGCATCAACAAAGGGGGTAAAGTACCCATGTCCACCTGGCAATTTTTCAACATGCAATCCTTGGTAAGTTCACCGGTGTGATTCAACCCAAAAGCATGCCCCAGTTCATGCGACCAGGCGGGCAAGGTGCTGGCCAGTGCTGAGGGGTTATTGATGAAGGTACTGTAAACATTGCCCCAGAAACCCTGTTGAATTCTGGTGACGCCAGGTGAGCCATAAGCTGTACCACCCGGGCAGCCTTCCACCACGG
Source organism: Haliscomenobacter sp. (assembly GCF_016718685.1). Lineage (GTDB taxonomy): Bacteria > Bacteroidota > Bacteroidia > Chitinophagales > Saprospiraceae > Haliscomenobacter. The sequence goes on from NZ_JADKCX010000057.1 coordinate 59,373, forward strand.
TAAACATGATATTCTTGTTGGATTCATATTCTGTACCCAGCGTTTTTTTACACAGTTCCAGCGCGATTTCCATAGAGGCGGTAGCTTTGGCATCATGATTGGAGTAAATGATGGCCACTTCAGGTTCATACTCAAAAGTAACTCCGATTTGTCTCAAAAAATGCGCTTGCATGATGGCCAGACCCGCTGCTATAGCCTCTTTTGCCTTAGGCTTTGCTTGCTGATCGGAAGGCACAATGTACACTCCCCGGATTTTTAATCTTCCAGTAGGAGGGCTTGCCGTTGCCCTGCCATTGGCTACTCCTGGTGATACATAAAGCCATTGACCGCCCCACCAACCGGGTTGCGATTCGCCCAGTTCCACTACCCCGGTTTCATTGCGCAGGTAACTATTCCTCCACTTGTTTTTGATGCGGTAGTAGCCTTCTTCCGTAAATTCTATACTCCACATCGCGCTCCACCAACCGGGTTGAATGGGGCCGATGCCTGGAAACTGGGCATCTGTTTCTGCGTGTAGGTACCCGCCAGTAGGCACATGTTTGATGCGTACATCGGTGCTGTTCGCAATGGTTTCAATCATCCAAATGGCATTGTTTCCCTGGGTCTTTAAAACAGGTTTTCCATTTTCAAACTGAAGGGAACCTTTTTGAAAGCGATTGTACAGCTCGATATTGCCCTGGGCAGAAAGCTGAAAGGTCAGGGTAAATAAACCAATGGTAAGCGCCCAACTGATTAGATTTGGGGCAGGATTGGTGCCGAGTAAATTGTGTCGACAGGTTTTGGTGATGAGCAGCATGGTTTTTGAGTTGTATTGGTGAAGAAGCATAGTGTTGAAAACCAAATCGGGGTTTCCGGAAATAAAATTGCCCTGAATTGCCCTTGCAAAAAAGAAATTGGATACGAATAGCATTCATTGTGGTTATGAATGGGAATATTTTGGTCATGGGCTGTATGTGGCCTTTATCCTGGATTTATGCTTATCTTTAAGTTCAAATTCTTGCTGGCCTATTCATTTCTATCCATATGAAAAGCATAATTTTAACGAGCCTATTTACCGCTTTTTTTTTCAACATTTACGGTCAAAAATGGCTGGTCGATAGTCTTCAGGAAATACTTCCCAATACCCAGAATCCCATCCAAAAAGTAGATGTGCTTTTAGGCTTAACCAGAGCCTCGCTTTTTGTTGGTGAACAACCTGCAAGTGACACTTACGTCGAGCAGGCATTACAAATAGCGCAGAAAAACAAGGACCAGGCAGGCATTGCGATGGCTTTGCTTTTTAAAATTCAAACCAACAACAGCACCCATTTAGAGACAGGCCTCAACAATGCCAAGCAAGCCTTGAAAATTGCCCGCGATATCCACTCCAAAGCCGTTGAAGCGTTTGCTTCCTACCACTTGGCCGAATACTACCTTTACAGTAAAAACAATTACAAAGAGGCTTTAAAAATATTGAACAGTGCCTTGCAAAAAGTGGACAAAACTGTACCCGACAAACACCTCGGCAACATACACAAAGTTGCCGCACTGGCCTATATGACTGCTGGAGATGAAGCCAAAACTTTTGATCACTTCCAAAAAGCCCTGTATTATTTTGAACGGGTCAAAACCCATCCTTTTGTTGATCCAAAACTTGGGCGACCAAGTTACATGGATGCCGATGGGGGCGAGTTGAATAAAATTCAGGTACTCCTCTATTTGTCCAGGGTCTACTTCAATCGGACCGATATCTCCAAAGCCCTGGATTTGGCCCAAACTGCCTTGCGCCTTGCTCAAAAAAACGAGGTAGAAAACGAACTCGTATGGGCACATGAAGAACTCGCAGTTAACTACATCGCTCTGGGTAAATACGACCAGGCGATTGATCAATATCAAAAAGCCATTCTAATCCATGAAAAAACCCATGCGCTGCGGTTTCTTGCCGTAGATATTCAAGAACTGGGTTCCGTTTTTTATCGCATGAAAGACTGGGCAGTAGCCGAAACCTATTATCGAAAAGCCTTAACAATCAACACCTCAATTCCGGATACACTCGGCATGATTCAAAACTATAGCCGTCTGGGACAAGTCGCTTTGTCACAAAATCAAACGCAAAGCGCCTTGCAATTTTACAACGAGGCCGCTCGGTTGAACGGCATTATAAAAGATTCGAGCCGTTTGTCCTTTGTGCTAACGGATATTGGCCGGGTCTTGCAGCAGCAAAAAAAGCAGCAAAAGGCGCTAGGCTATTTTCAGCGCGCTTTGGCCCTCAACCAGCGTTTTTCCAACCATGCCGCCACCCTGAACAATTATATCGAGATCGCGAGGGTTTACGCTGCCCTTACGCAATTGGATTCGGCAAAACATTACGGCTTAGTGGCACTTGAATTTGCCAGGCACTATGGATCCCTGGATCAACAAAAGCTGGTGCAACAACTACTGAGTCAAATCAGTGCTCAAGCGGGAGATTTTCAACAAGCCCTGGTTTACCATCAAAATTATTTCCAGCTACACGACAGCATTTTTACCAACAATGCTCAGGAAAAACTCAAACAGGAACAAGTCCGCCAGAATATTGCCGATTATCAACAAGCCAAAGAACGGGCCGAACGAGAAACCGCCTTGCTCAGCACCCGCAACCGCCTGTACCTGGCCTTGGCTTTAGCCCTGTTGGGCATTATTCTGATTGGTGGCTATTTGTTTTTACAATTGCGAAAAACACAAAAACAGCTCCGGGCACAAAACCAGAAATTGCAGCAACTCAACGCGACCAAAGACAAATTTTTCGGCATCATTGCCCATGATATCCGCAGCCCAATCATCGCGCTGGATGGGGTAGGTGAGCAAATGGCTTTTTACCTGGAAAAACAACGCCCTGAAAAGTTGGCCTTACTTGCTGAACGGGTAGACAAAACCGCCAAACAACTCACCGCACTTTTGGATAATTTGCTCAACTGGGCTTTGCTCCAACAAGGGGTCATCCCCTACCGCCCAACGCCCCTGAACATTCATCGGGTCAGTACCGAAGTGTTGACTATGTTCCAGACCAATGCCCAGGTAAAAAACATCCAACTGGAAAGCCAGATTCCCGAAGCTCTGGAAGTATACGCCGATGAAAGTACTTTGCATGCCATTCTGCGCAATTTGTTGAGCAATGCCATTAAGTTTACGCCCGACGGAGGAAGGGTATCCATCAGCACCGAAGTAAAAGAAGACAAAGTTTTCATCAAGGTCAATGATACGGGTACGGGTATTTCCGCCGAAAAACTGGAAAAACTGTTTTTGATTGATAAAAGCAGCGAAAAAGGCACGGCCGGTGAAAGAGGTACCGGCCTGGGCTTGATGCTCGTCAAAGAATTTGTAGAACTCAACAAAGGGAAAGTGCAAGTGGAAAGTAAAATCAACGAAGGTTCCCAATTTATTGTTTCTTTGCCCAAGGCAGCATAAACGATGTGAATTTGGCAGCCTAAACGACCACACGTATGAAAATACTAATCGTCGAAGACGAGGAATTATACGCCGATAAGCTCGAAATGCTTATTGAAAAATTGGAGTATACCCACCTGGGAACCGTCGACAACAGCACCGCTGCACTTCATCTGATTCGAAAGACTCCACCTGATCTCATTTTGATGGACATCCACATTCAAGGACCCCACGATGGCATCGAACTGGCCGATCTGATCAACAAAGAATTCGACATCCCCATTGTTTTTATCACTTCGCTGCAAGACGACCTGACCTTCAATCGGGCTGCCCGTACCCGCCCCAAACAGTTCATCACCAAACCGTTTAATGAGCTCCAGTTGCAACGCAGCATTGAGTTGTGTGTGCGCAATTTACCAGTTCAAGCAGCGGAAGAGGGCAACTGGGAAACTGACCTTTTGTTCAAAGACCATTTGTTCATCAAAGTGCGCCACAAGTTGGAAAAAGTAGCCATTTACGACATCCTCTACGCCGAAGCGGATGGGCGCTACTGCCAGATTTATACCGAAGAAAAAAAGTTTTTGGTGCGCCTGACCCTACAGGAATTGATCGATATGTTGCCTCCAGCGGTTTTTATGCAAACCCACCGGGGTTATCTGGTCAATGCCAATAAAATCCTCTCGATTGACCTACAAGACAGCCTGGTTCTGTTGAAAAACCACCAGATTCCCCTGAGCAAACGCCACCGCGAAGCATTGTTGAAAAAACTGAACTGGATTTAAAGGCTTGTTGATACAAAATGTCAGCGCTATTTTCGGCAACACAACCAATCAGCGAATTTTTTTCTCTGTTTAATGTTCTTCCTAACCACAGAGAAATTCATTCGCACATGAAATTAAGATTTTCGGTGTTGCTCCTGCTCCTGCTCAGCAAACCTGTCGGCCCAAGCGCAGGCAAGTTACGATCCCCACAAAATTACCACCCCGACAGTTTAAAACGCTGGACGACCAGCATCATGACCGAGCTGGGTAAAAAACATCCCGGATTTTACCGTTACACCACCAAGGAGCGCTTTGATTTCCTGATTGACTCCACGACCCAGAGCATCAAAGACTCCTTGAATGAATTGAATTTTTACCGCAAAATAAAGCCATTGTTTGCCCAAATTGGTTGTTTGCACACTGGGGTAAGTCTTTCTGAGCCCTACAACGATTTCCTCAATTCTACCTCGACCCTGCTCCCCTTGGAGGTATTTATTGATCAGGAAAGGCGAGTTTTTGTAACAAAAAACTACTCCGATAATCCATCCATTCCTTTATCGGCTGAAATCCTTTCCATCAATGATCAGCCCATCGCCAATGTCCTCACTACCTTGATCAAAGCCATTCCCGCTGACGGGTACAATCAAACCGAAAAAATCCTGCTCCTGAACCACCGCTTTGCATTTTGGTACCAAACCATGATCGAAGTGAATGAACATTTTGCAGTTGAAGTTCGCTTTCAGGAACAAATAGAAACGTTTGCGGTCAAAGGGGTAAACAAAGCTGTGTTTCCCACCATGGAAACCCTGGAATCAGCAAATGTCAAACAGTTAACGATGGACATTGTAGGCAATACGGGCATCCTCACCATTCATTCTTTTGCAAAAACGGCAATCAAAAGGAATGGGCAGCAGTTCGAAAAATTCCTCAAGAGCACCTTTAAAAATTTAAAAGACCAACATGTTGAAAATTTGGTCATCGACCTTCGCTACAACAGCGGCGGAACCGATGGAAATGCAGCTTTGCTGGCGTCCTACTTTTTTGACAAACCATTCCGGTATTGGGAAAAAATTGAAGTTACGGAGGCGATAGCCGAGGAAATTAAAGGTATGTACCGACTTTTTTTTCGCAAGCCCGTGCAAAAGGATTCAACTTATTTGTGGAAAAAATCCTGGTTGACCCATGAATTCGACTACTATCAAGTACAAAAACCGGCCAAGCACAACTTTAAAGGACAAACCTATCTTTTGACCAATGGTTTTGTGTATGTCTTCTTGCAGCGACTTTGTCGCCATACTCGCCCACAACAAAAAAGCCCTGGTCGTAGGCCAGGAAAGTGGCGGCGGATACCAGGGCAACACCAGTGGAATGATGCCCAAAACCAGCATCCCCACTGGCCTATCCGTCACGGTTCCCTTGCAAAAATACACCAATGCGGTTGATCCAAAAACCAACGTCGGTCGTGGAACCATCCCCCATTACATCCTGTACCCCAGCGTAGCAGATTGGATCAATAAAAAAGACCTTGAAATGGAATTTGTATTAAAATTGATTGCCGGAAAGTAGAAAAGCACAATTGCTCTAGATATGCTCTCAGGAGTTTGTAAAACCTTGTATTTTTAGCTCAAAGCAGACCAATTGAACATGAAAAAATTTACCCGCCGCGCATTCCTCCACACCACGCCTGCCCTCCTGGGTATGGCCTGGGGTGATTTTTCTTTTTCGGCCAAAAAATACCAGCCCAAACTGGCCTTCTCCACCTTGGGCTGCCCCAAATGGTCGTTTGAAACCATCGTCAAATGTGCAGTCGACAACGGCTACCAAGGCATTGAAATCCGAGGCATCCAGGGGCAATTGGACTTGCCCCTTTGTCCCGAATTCAGCACTCCGGCACGCTTGGCGGCCAGCAAACAATTGGTGGAATCGAACCAACTCCGCATTGTAGACCTGGGTGCCTCCGCCCAAATGCACCATGCCGACCCCACGAAGCGCAAAAAACAACTGGACGATGCCCGCCGCTTCATCGATTTGGCGCAGCAACTCAATTGCCCCAACGTGCGCGTCTTCCCCGATGACTTGCCCAAAGACCAGGATGAAAAAATGACCCTGGACCTCATCGCGCAAGGTTTGCTCGAATTGGGCGAATACGCCAAGGGCAGCGGAGTCAAAATTTTGTTGGAATCTCACGGCAAAGTGGTCAGCACGGAGCGCCTGTTGAGCATCATGCGCGCCGCCGAACACCCCCAAGTGGGCCTGATCTGGGATGTGTACAACATGTGGTCGGTCACCAAAGAAGCGCCCAAAATGGTGCATCAACAACTGAAAAAATACATTTGCCACGTCCACCTCAAAGACGCCCGGCAGGTCGTGGACAAACACGAATACGTGCTACTTGGCGAAGGAGAAGCTCCCCTCACGGAGGCCATTCGGGCGCTGAGCAAAGATAAGTTTGCAGGCTATTACAGTTTTGAATGGGAAAAAATGTGGCACCCGGAGATTGCGGAGCCGGAGGTGGCGATTCCGCATTATGCGAAGGCGGTGAAGAGGTATTTCTAGGAGCGGCTGGTCTTGTACTGAAAGGTCCTAAGCTATCGATGGTTATTCACTCATATTACGCATTTTTTACCGCAGATGAAAGGAGGATACGCGGAGTTCCACGGAGTTTTAGTTTTAGGAGTTTGCCACCTGCGGTGGCTGGAGTTTGGACTCTAGGAAGATCTTGCCTGAAATCAAGTATCTGGGTAAAAGTTTAGTACCGGCCTGCGGCGGATCTTTTTCACCACAGATGGCCACAGATTCCACGATTTGTAAATATGACCTGAAATCTGTGTGAATCTGTGGCCATCTGTGGTGAAATCATCTCTATCCATTTCCGCCGTAGGCGGGGTACTAAACTTTTACGTATCTGGACTTGATAAAGTGTAACGAACTAACCTTCAGCAATGGCGACCTCTTAGGCCTCTCTGCACCGCAGGTGCCCTAAAAAACTCCGCGGAACTCCGTGTGTACTCCTTTCACTCTGCGGTGAAAGAAACTCTGGGTAAATTAACATCAAATGTATGCTCCACAAAACTTATTGCTTACTCTGTTTTTGTACGGTTTTTCTTTGCTGTCCCAAAAGCGCGAATGCACAAAACCTGAAGCTGGACGGCTACAAAGGGATTTGGTTTACCCTCGGTCAGTTTTCAGAATTTGGGGATAAATATTCCGGTGGTTTGGGAACGTATACGGCCAATCACTTACCCGTAGCAATTTACGCCGCTAAGGCACAAAAGACCTTTTTTGTCTATGGCGGCACCACGCATCCAGACAAAAGGCATTTGTTGATCATGATTTCCTACTTCGATCACCGCAAAAAAAGAGTGCCAAAACCGGTGATTGTTTGGGATAAAATGGGGGTAGATGACCCACACGACAACGCCTCGCTTTCCATCGACCAGAATGGCTACCTGTGGGTTTTTGTCAGCGGCCGTGGAAAAATAAGGCCCGGCCTGATTTTCAAAAGCCGTCAACCCTACAACATTGATGCTTTGAAAAAATCCATGAAGCCGAAATAACCTACCCCAACCCTGGGCCACCAATGCAAATGGTTTCCTCACGCTGTTTACCAAATACACCAATGGCCGTGAACTGTATTGGTCTACCAGTCCTGATGGCAAAACCTGGGCCCCCGATCAAAAACTTGCTGGCATCGGTGGCCATTACCAAATTACCAACCTGCGCGGCAATACGCTGGTCACTGCGTTCAATTATCACCCCGGAGGAGATGTAGACAAACGAACCAACCTCTACGTCATGAAAACAGCTGACGGGGGTAAAACCTGGCAAACCATAGGTGGGGAAATCTTGCAAACTCCGCTTACCAATCCTTATGGTCCTGCACTGGTAAAAGACTACGCCGCCGAAGGAAAACTGGTGTATCTGAACGACCTGAATTTTGACCAGGCCGGAAACCCAATTGTTTTGGCTGTCATCGGAAAAAGCGCTAAACCCGGGCCGAATAATGGCCCACGAGAATGGGTGGTCATTCACTGGAAGGGCACCCACTGGGAATTTCATAAAGTATGCGAATCTACCCACAACTACGACATGGGCTCGATCTACATCGAACCCAAGCTGTGGCGCATCATCGGGCCCACGGCAGCAGGTCCTCAGCAATACGGAACAGGCGGTGAAATGGTGCTCTGGGAATCCAACGACGAAGGGAAAACCTGGACGAAAATTCGAAACCTGACCGAAAAGAGCCCTCGAAACCATCCTATGCCCGCTACGTCCATTGCACGCAAATGCGGATTTTTACGCCTTTTGGGCAGATGGTGATGCGGATAAATTT
>NZ_JADKCX010000058.1 GCF_016718685.1 Haliscomenobacter sp.
GCCCTCAAAATGGCCGGACGCTACACCGACGCCAAAGAGGCCTACCACAAAAACCTGGGTATTGAAATTGGTAGCCATATGAATGCCGTAAAGTTGCCGCCTGTGACGTGGCCGAAGGCTGGAAAAGAAAAACCCCGAATACTCAGTTAGACCGACTACCTTCCAACTCCAAATACGCCGATTACGCTCCCGGTGTTTTAAAGATCAACTCGTAATTACCTCTGATCATTATCACCGCAACGGGCGAAAAAAATATACGCCTGGACAGGCAATGACTTCAGTGACCTTTTTGCCGTGAATACCCAAACCGGCGATGCCAGTAATTTAGCGCCGCCATCAATACGATGGCCAATGAGGGTACCCTGCATAACCTTCAATACTACCTTCACGATATTTTCACCCGTTGTACACGGAACCAAAAGACCAGTTCTGCAAAATCATGTACAGCACATTCAATGGCACATCCCCGGGTACTCCAGAACCACTGAGTTTCCAGCAAGCGGGCATCAATACGGACAACCGCCTCTCCGGCAATGGAAAAACACTCTACTATACTACTTCACCCCGATGGTTGGGGCGGACGACATTTGGATGAGCAGGCGTCGACGGCGAATGGACCGAACAAGCTATTGCCTCGTTCATCAATACCCTGGGGAATGAACTTTTCCCTAGTCTTGACAACGACACGCTCTATTTTTCTTCTGACGCCCATCCGGGTATGGGTGGCCTGGATATTTTTAAAACTTACCGCCTCAAAAATGGCGACTGGGCGCCCCCATTCAACCTCAAGCCCCCGATCAACTCCATGGGTGATGATTTTGGCTTCCTAGTCGACTACCAATCCAAACGTGACTCGGGTGTCACCAGCATGGGTTATTTCACCTCCAGCCGCAGCGAGGGGCAGGGCAACGACGATATTTATACCTTCGAGCGTCGGTATGTGCCTCCTCCTCCCCCACCACCCGTAGCGGAGCGGCCTAAAGAAGAGCCAAAGGCTAAGCTGATACTCGATGGTTTTGTGCTGGAAAAGATCTTCCAGGACGCCAACAACCAACAGTAAAGTCCTGGGCCGAAAACCCTCCGGAATCCAAGGTGGACATCAAAATTGGCAACAAAACCGAAACAATCACCGTAGATGCTGAAGGGCATTTCCGCCTGGAGCTTTCCGAGAACCTGGATTACAATTTTCTGGCTTCCCGCACGGGCTACCTCAATAATTCGGCGAAGTTTTCCAAAGGCATGCCAAAGAAGACCCCAACAATCCCGAGCAGGTTTTGAAATCGAAATTGTCCTTGACAAAATTTACCTCGACAAAGAAATCCGCCCGGAGAACATCTACTACGACCTGGACAAATGGGATAGCCGCGCCGAGGCCCAACCCACCCTAGATAGATGGGCCGAAACCCTCAAGCTGAACCCAAAAGTCAAAATTCAACTCTCTTCGCATACCGATTGTCGAGGCACCGATGCGTACAATGAGTCTTTGTCGCAAAAACGGGCACAATCTGCCGTGGATTACCTGATCACCAAAGGAATTGATGCGCAACGGCTCGAAGCCCGTGGCTACGGCGAAGGAGTACCTGAGGCAACTTGCGCGTGTACAAGATGTACTGAGGATGAGCACCAGTTGAATCGACGGACGGCGTTTCGGGTGGTGGAGTGAGGTTTTTCATTGATCCTAAAATACCCTTCCAGCTCATCAGCTGGAAGGGTATCTTTTTCTGGGAGAAGTTCGAAAAACCGCCTTCATGTCCCAAAAATCCTCCCTCGTCTATACTTTACCACCATTTTTATAATTATCCATTTCCTGAACAATCTTCTCCCTTTCTTTGTCCTATCACAAACCTCTATTTAACCAAAATAAATTACCACAATTTATGAGAACGATGCTGTTGTTTTTTGCCCTGATCCTGACTACCAGCTTCACCACAAGCTACGCACAGACCGCCGACGAGGTCATCACCAAATACCTTACCGCCATGGGAGGTGTAGACAATTTGAAAAAACTGGAAGGCATCAAAATGACTGCCAAAGTCAATCAAGGGGGGATGGACATTCCTTTGGATATTTACAACCTCAAGGATGGCCGCCAAATGACCGTGGTTAATTTTCAGGGAAAAGTCATCAAACAGGGCGTATTTGATGGCACCAACCTTTGGGGCACCAACTTCATGACCATGAAGGCTGAAAAAAATGACGCCGAAACCACCGAGATGTTCAAAACCAGTTTGGGAGACTTCCCTGATCCATTCCTGAATTATAGCGCCAAAGGCTACAAAGTGGAGTTGATTGGCAAAGAAACCGTGGAAGGCACGGAAACCTTCAAAATCAAGTTGACCAAAAAGCCACTGACCATCGAGGGCAAAACCGAAGAAAATGTTTCATTCTATTTCTTTGATGCGGAAGATTTTATCCCCATCCTGGTGGAATCAGAAATCAAGGTTGGTCCAGCCAAAGGGCAGATTTCCCAAATTACCATGAGTGACTATCAGGAAGTGAATGGCCTGTTTTTTCCCTTTGCACTTGGACAAGGTGTCAAAGGAGCAGGTAGCCAACCCATTGTCATCACCAAGATCGAATTGAATCCGCAGGTTGATCCGAAGGAGTTCGTGTTTACGGAAGAAAAGTAATCGTTCGTTCACACAGATTTTACGCAGATTAAACCGCAGATTTTACACAGATTTTTCTGCGTCAAATCTGCAGTTTAATCTGTGTAAAATCTGCGCGAAATGAAATTTGATGATTCTGCGTAATCATCCTTAAAAAATAATGCCTGCATCACAGGCCCAAGAAACTGCTTTTTCACTTGACATCAACCGGAAACCAAGCTCCCATTGATCAGGTAGAAAGCAGTTTTTTTATTTTATCGAATCGCTCAATCGAAAAAAATGCAGAAGATATACACCTTCATCTGTTTAAGCTTGCTTTTGCCGGCATTCCTCCCCGCGCAAGACGCCATCACCAAGGGTAAAGAATTGTTTGGTGACCTCCGTGCCCGCCAGATTGGGCCCGCCATCATGAGTGGCCGAATCACCGATTTGGAATTGCATCCCAGCAATCCCAAAGTCATTTACGCCGGTACCGCTGGCGGTGGAGTCTGGAAAAGCAATGACGGTGGCGCACGTTTCAACTCCGTTTTTGACAACCATTGCCAGTCTATCGGCGCAGTCGCTGTAGATCCCAGCGCGCCCGACAACGTGGTTTGGGTGGGCACTGGCGAAACCTGGACCCGCAACAGCGTCTCGATTGGTGACGGTATTTATCGCTCCGCCGATGGCGGGATCAACTGGACCAAAATGGGGCTGGAAAAATCCGAACGGATTGCCAGCATCATCGTCAACCCCAAAGACCCCAATGAGGTTTACGTGGGTGTGCTCGGTGCTTTGTGGAGCGATAGTGAAGATCGTGGCGTATACAAAACCAACGATGGTGGCAAAACCTGGAACAAAATCCTCTACGTTGACCCCAAAACGGGCTGTGCGGATATGGCCATGGATCCCACCAATCCCCAGGTATTGTACGCCTCATTTTGGGAGTTTCGCCGTACGGCCTGGAATTTCAATTCCGGTGGGGCCAACAGTGCTTTGTACAAATCGACCGATGGCGGGAAAACCTGGAACAAAATCCACAAGGGTTTCCCCAGTGGTAAACTGGGTCGATTGGGCATTGCCATTGCGCCATCTAATCCCAATATCTTGTACACCGTCATTGAATCGGAACAAGACAAAGACAAGGGTTTGTACCGCAGCGATGACGCCGGTGCTTCCTGGAAACAGTTGAACAATGACTTCGGCATCGTGGTGCGGCCTTTTTATTTTTCTAGAATTACGGTCGACCCGCGCAACCCGGATGTCATTGCCAAAGGTGGCTTGTCGGGTTCCATTTCGCGGGATGGCGGCAAAACCTTTCGCAACCTAGGCGCGATGCACTCAGATATCCACGATGTCGTTTTTGCCATCAACGACTCTGAACGCCTCTTTGCCGGAACCGATGGGGGCGTGTACCGTTCCTGGAATGGCGGAACTACCATGGAGATTGTAGAAAATCTACCCGTTTCCCAATTTTACCAGATCAGCGTTGACAATCAGGAACCTTACAACATTTACGGCGGCCTTCAGGACAACAATGCCTGGTACGGCCCTTCCACTTCACCCGGAGGCATCGAGGCGCGTGATTGGAACCTGATCGGCGCTGGCGATGGATTTCGGGTGCTCCCCCATCCCACCAAACGCTTCGCTTATTCCGAAATGCAAGGTGCTGACAATGTTTGGCGAATCGATCTTGAAAAAGGCCAATTCCGGGTCATCCAACCTTTACCCGTAATGGGCGACCCCAAATTGCGCTGGAACTGGAACCCGCCCATGGCCACCAGTCCACACCAGCCTGACCGTTTTTACATGGGCAGCCAGTTTTTGCACAAGTCGGAAGACATGGGCGACACCTGGGTTAAAATATCGCCCGACCTAACCACCAAAGACCCTAAAAAGTACGATCAGGGCAATTCGGGTGGCTTGTCTACGGACAATTCGGGAGCGGAAAACCATTGCACGATTTTCACCATCGCGGAATCCCCGCTCGATGAAAAAGTCATTTGGGTGGGCACCGATGATGGTAATGTACAGGTCACCCAGGATGGGGGCAAAATCTGGAAAAACGTCAACACCAACCTGCCGGGCCTACCCGCTGGGACCTGGTGTTACCACATCGAACCCAGTAGTTTTAACAAAGGAACCGCATACGCGGTATTTGATGGACATTCCAGCGGCGACATGAAGCCCTACGCCTACAAAACCACCAACTTCGGTGCTTCCTGGACTTCGGTTTTGACGCCTGAGGTCGAAGGTTTCGTTCGCAACATCCAGGAAGATTTTGTGAATCCTAATTTGCTCTTTCTGGGCACCGAGTTCGGTTTGTACATTACCCTGAATGGGGGCAAGAACTGGTACAAATTCACCAACAATATGCCAGCCGTGGCCGTGCATTTCATTGAAATCCAGCGCAAAACCAACGACCTGGTCATGGGCACCCACGGCCGGGGAGTCATCATCATTGACGACATCAGCCCATTGCGCCAGATCAACGACGAGGTATTGGCCAAGGATCTGCATTTTTTCAAAAACCGGCCCGCCATCATGTATGACGAGAATGGCTTCGGGGGCACCAGTGGCGAGACCCAGTTCGTTGGACCCAACCCCTCCCGGGCAGGACAGATCGTGTACTACCTCAAAAAGCGCCATACCCTGGGTAAATTCACCATGGAGATTCAGGATGCCAAAGGCCAAAAGGTCGCGGAAATTACACCTGGAAAAACCAAAGGCATCAACATCGTTGAGTGGGGCTATACCAGCAAAACGCCAAAAATCGCCAAAGGCCAAACCCTCACTTTTGGTGCGCCTCTTCGTGTTCCTGCCGGGAAATACAAAATTGTGGTCCAGAAGGGAGCGGAAGCCTATACCCATGATTGGGACATCGCTTACGATCCACGTTCCAAACTTACGCTGGAAGACCGAAAAGTGAAGGAACAAACGATCAAAAAAATGTTCGACATGACCCAATCTCTGGCCTATCTGGTGTATGAATTGGATGAAACTGTAACGGTAGCCAATCAGCTCCTGGTGAAAGATGCCAGCCTGTCCAATACCATCACTCCGATGTTGGCCGAATTCAATAAGTTAAAGGAGACCTTGGTGGTCACCACTGGCGACAACTACGTGTCTGCTGGTGAGCCTCAATTGCGTGAAAAAATGACGGCTTTGTACAATAACCTCGCCACCAGTTTGTACAAACCTTCGGCCAATGAGCTAGGAAACCTTAAGTTCATTGAAGCAGGTTTTAACAGCGCCAAACTTGAGTTTCAAAAATTAAAGGACAAACATGTGGCCAAATTGAATGAGCTGCTGAGCAAAAATGGGATGGGGGCCTTGAAAGTGAAGTCTTTTGGAGTATTTGCAAATGCCGTAGCACATCGTGTTTTTATTCACCACAGATTCACACAGATTAACGCAGATTTTTTCGTCATATCCAAAAAATCTGTGCAAATCTGTGGAATCTGTGGTGAAATTATCTTTATCAAATTCCGCTGCAGGCGGGTGCTAAACAGACACAAAATCTGAGTGAATCTGAGTAAATCCGCGGTGAACAATAACCTCACTCCCGCCTCGCTCTCCAGATCATTCGCCCGCCCACCGACATCACCTCCCACATCTCATCCAACAAGGCGCTTGGTTTTGTGCCAATGCTTTTGATCGTCAAATCCTGGCTGAGGGTAAAAGAAATGGGCAGCTCAGGCCGAAAAAAATAGGGTTTTAGGGCAGCAAGATCGTCTCGATTCTCCAACATAACATGTTGTACGGAATACGTATTTGGAATTTCCGCAATCTTATGCTTCCAAAGTTCTTTATCTCCTCCGTACTGCACCCAAATGTAGCGCATGGTTCCAAGTGGTTTGATGGGGCTTTCGCTTTGAAAATAGTTCAAGGCTGCCACACTTTCTGGTACATTGGCATCCCAAAACACCACTAAAGTTTGTTGATCGGTAGATGCGCTGAGTTGAAATTTTTGCCCCTCCGGCGTTTCCCAGTTGGCAATGGGCAGTTTTCCAAGCTGGTAAATGATTTCTTTTTTTCGGTAGGTTTGTTGCATCAATTTGTACAAGGAAGCATAACCTTGCTCCTGTTTGAGGCGTGCTAACCCGCTGGAAGCGTCCGCTAATTGTTCCACACTTTTGATCATTTGAATTTGGTAAACGATCTCTTGCAATTCAAAATACTGCTTTAACTGCGGATAGGCCGACAAACGCTCTTTCACATGACCCTGAAACACCTCTGCATACCCAATTGGGTAGGTTTGTTGGCCAAACTCCTGGGGTTCAAATTCTTGGCCCATGATCTTGAGTGTCTCCATGGTAAACAGGGTGTGCAACGTATTGATGTAAGCTTCCGAACGAATTTCATCGACCAAGGATACCGAGCGAATCTGTCTGCTTACACGATCCATCAGGCTTCCTTCCAGGCCTTCTTTAAGCAGCGTATTGTAGGTTTTGATTTTATCATTCAAATATCGATCGTACACTTTTGCCAAATACAGCGGCACAAAATCAGCATTGGGTTGATCCGCTTCGTAAAGTTCCAAGCCTTGCATTTGCGCACGGTAGAGCGTATCGATCATTTGGGAAAAAAGTGAGGGATCATCAGCCGTCTCCAAGGGAATAAATGGGCGATTGTGTACCTGCATCAATAGCGTGTTTTCTCTTGCCGCTGTCCCGCCAAAACTTACATTCCTGCTATTGATCATTTCCACCCATAAACTGTCACCAGGACGCAGGTACAATTCGATAAAATCGTTTTGTGAAAAGCGAATGATGCTGGGTTTGTCCAATTGCAGGCTGACTTTAAAATGACCATTGGCATCACTGGTATCCGCAATTTTGCCCCATTCATCAATCAGGATAATCTGGTTGGAAATGAATTCTACTGAAAAAGGGACATTGCGTTGATAAGGAAATTTACCCGCAATAATGGTATTTTGAGCCTGGAGTGTGCTACTCAACAAGACAATCAAGGGAAAAAATCTTTTAAGCATATGGAAGGGTTTTGTTATGAACGTCTAATTACGCCTCTTTATCTTTTTTGGAAACATTGATGAAAAACCAGACCAAACCCAGCGTCGTTCCACTCAACAATCCATACAAAATCCGCACATCCAGTTGCGGCTGTGCCCCCAAGCCCACCTGAATGGTTCCCCAAATCAAATAGGCAAACAAAGCAGCAGTGACCACGCGCAAAATATGGATAAATTGTATTCCAGCCCGATACACCCTTTCCCGGTTTTCATCGGTTACACGCACCGGGAGATTCATGGCTTGTGGGTTCCGCCCCACCACGGTAAGCAATATAAATATACCCAGTCCAACCACAGGTAAAAGCAACAAACTCATTTTGCTGCCAAACCGATCAGCTTCCCCATTAAAACCATAATGAACCGGCAAACGCTCTGGCAATTGATCCCAATACCATACTGGAAGTAGGATTTGGCACAACAGCAAAGCCAGTGCCAAAAAGCCGATCAAATAATCAAACGTTGTTTTTTGCCCAAACATGGTTGTAGATTTTGATACGAACAACAATTTATAGCTGTTTAATACGCCACTTTAATCACCATTGGCGTCGACATATTCGGAAACTTCCGCCAGGCGTTCTGGCTCCCAAATTGGTAAAAATGGGTGGAGCCAACTGCTGGAAAAGCAATCGGCAAACTCAGCCTACGACCGGTGGGAGCATGATCAATCCATTCCAAACCAATGGCTACATCTTCATCAACAATCAAATCGTAGGGTTTTAAATTGACCTCAATCCAGCCCGTTTGGCCTTTTTTGACCTCCACGATGACATTTTCGTTCAACAGCGTTTCTCCAGGCTGCCCCTTGTCCAAACGGTAAGCCATCACCCGCAGTTTGGCCCAATCGTAGTCACAATACCCGAGGTAAAACTTGAGGGCATCAATGCGGCAAGTTTTACTTTTGCTGCGTTGCGTGTATTTCTTCATTTTGAACTTGCGGGCAATCTCTCCTCCCAGGTTTTGACGGGGATAAGAGGAGATGGAAAAATTGACATTGCGGTTGCTGCTGGTGCGTTCAAAACCAAATTCTTCAAAGATTAGGGGTTTGATGGTCACTTCGGCCAGATCGTATTTGATGGCTTCCAGGGTGATTTCGGCACTATTTTCCAACAACTTGCGCAGATTTTGCAATTGAAAAACCCGGCTACTAAAGCCAATCGCGGAAATTTTGATGGTATCACCAGGGTTAACTTTGTCCACCACCAATTCGAAGCGCCCCCCCTCATTGCTGACTGTTCCTGTAGCGGTGTTCAAGACCCCAATGTTCACATAGGGAATGGGATTATTGCTCTGATCCAGAATCGTTCCTTTGACAACATCTTGAGCGTTTAGAAAAAGGAAGCTACCAAAGCAAAGTAAGGAAGAAAGTATTTTTTTCATGTGTCCTGTTTATAGCGAAAATTCGCTATTTTTTTCAAAGAATGTTGTTTCTGAAAAGCAAAATAATTTAATTTAGCGTGTTTTTTATCGCCTACAAAGATTTTTTGTACATCAATCAGATCGCATATGGAAGCCTACGGAGCAATTCTCAACATGGTTATGCCCATTTTCGTCCTCCTCTTTTTGGTCGAAAAGGTGGTGGAATGGTATCGGGGGGCGCAAGTCATCCGGGGGTTGGACAGCGTATCCAGCTTTTCTTCCGGCATCACCAACGTGGTGAAGGATGTATTGGGAATTGGAATCAGCGTGATCACCTATGAGTGGTTGGTTCAACGGGTTGCCCTCACCCAATTGCCTGCCAATTCCATTTGGGCTTTTGTCATCGGTTTTTTGGTGGTCGATTTTCAGGGCTACTGGGTGCATCGTTGGTCGCACGAAATCAATTTTTTGTGGAACCGCCACATCATTCACCACAGCAGTGAGGAGTTCAACTTGTCCTGTGCCTTGCGGCAATCGGTTTCTTCGTTCATCAACTACTTCACCATCCTGCTTTTGCCCGCAGCACTATTGGGCGTGCCTACTATGGTGGTGGCGGTGATTGGTCCTTTACACCTGTTTTTACAATACTGGTACCATACCCAACTCATCAACAAAATGGGGATTTTGGAATACATCCTGGTCACCCCCTCGCACCACCGCGTTCACCACGCCATGAACAAGGAATATTTGGATAAAAACTACGGCCAGATCTTTATTTTTTGGGACAAATGGTTTGGAACCTTTCAGGAAGAATTACCCGAAATAAAACCCGTATATGGTGTAACCCGCCCGGTGCGCACCTGGAATCCCATCAAAATCAACTTCCAGCACCTCTGGCTCTTGATGCAAGACGCCTGGCGTACCCGCAATTGGTGGGACAAACTGCGCGTATGGTTCATGCCAACGGGTTGGCGGCCTGCGGATGTGGTAGAAAAGTACCCTGTGGACAGCATCAAAGACGTGTATCACTTTGAGAAATACGACACCAAAGCTTCAAGGGCGCTGATTGCCTGGAGTTGGGTGCAGATGTTTTTTAATTACTTTTTGCTCAGTTATTTTTTTGCCAACCTGGTCAACATCGGTAGCCCCGGCATTTTTTATTATGGCGGGTTCTTGTTCCTCGCCATTTTTGCCTACACCGAACTGATGGACCGAAATCCCTATGCTGTGTATTTTGAGGCGGTTAAATCGGCTTTGGGTTTGTATCTCATTTACCAATCGGGCGGGACTGGTTTGGAGCAACTCAAAACTGGGGTGCCTGGTTTGTTTACCTGGTCGGTGCTTATTTTGTGGTGTCGGTATTCATGACACTCGTGTTTGTGGAAAAAGAAATCAGGTTAACTGTAGCAAACTAAACTTCCTTGTTGTATTTGTTCCGGTATTCGATGGGAGTAAGGCCCGTCAGTTTTTTAAAAACGGTGCGGAAAGCCTTCGTATCCGTGTACCCCACATCGTACATCACCTCGTTGATGTTTTTGCGACTGGATTCAAAACTGCGTTTGGCGGCTTCAATCTTGACCCGTTGGAGGTATTCCACCACGGTATTGCCCGTGGCTTGTTTAAAGCGGCGTTCAAAACTCCGGCGGCTTACAGCCACTGAATCGGCCAATTGGTCTACACTGATTTTATCCTGATAGTTGGCCTCAATAAAGTCTTGAGTCTGTTTGATCTCCTGGTCTTTGTGGTCTTTTTGCCCTTTGAACATGGCGAAAGCCGACTGGTTGTTACGGTCAATATCGATGGCAAAATATTTGGCGGCCAATATCGCGGTATCGCGATCGGTGTATTTTTCCAAAAGATACAACAAGAGGTTCCAGTAAGAATTAGCGCCGCCACTCGAATACAAGCCTTGTTCGTCGGTGATGATGCTGCCGTCGCCACTTCCACCTGGGGAACGTCTCCCGAAATTCATTGTAAAAGCCCAGTGGGTAGAACATTTTTTTACCATCCAATAACCCTGTCGAAGCCAGTAAAAAAGCCCCTACACAAAGCGAAGCTACTTCGGCTCCCTGCTGATGTTGTTGGACAATCCAGGGAATGATGTCCTGGTTTTTTTCGACAGCTTGCTTCATGTCTCCAAATAGAGCCGGGATGACCACCAAATCCGTGCGTTTGACTTCCGCCAAAACTTTGTCGGCATGCACCGAAAATACCCCATCGTGCAACCTGACTTCCTTGTTTTGACCGACCAACTCCACCGCAAACAAGGGCGCTTTGCCCGCAGACATCAAAAATTGATTGGCCGCAGTAAACATGTACCGAGGGTCGGCCACGGCCTCCATCACAGCAGATTCTGGAACTAATATGGATACCTGTTTCATGCAGTAAAGATAGGCATTCCTTTTGGCGCAATCAACCCCTTAAACCGTCGTTTTTGCACCCGATTAAATCCAAATTCTACCTACATCTTTGTATTGGAACAAATGTGATGCCATGAATCAACTGATCATCTACCTTACTTTTAATGGCAATTGCCGGGAAGCCATGAGTTTTTACCAGGCTTGCCTGGGTGGTGAACTGGAGTTCCAAACCATCGGAGAATCGCCCATGGCGGAGCAATTGCCCGAAAAAATCAAAGATTTTATCCTGCATGCCACCTTGCGCAATGAGCATTTGCTGTTGATGGGCACCGATATGGTGGGCGAACAAGGATTGGTCAAAGGTAACGCCATGTCAATTTTGATTGAGTGCCAAAACGAAACTGAAATTCAGGTGTATTACCGATTACTTTCTCGAGGTGGCCGGACAACCCATCCCATCGAAAGTACGTTTTGGGGGGCATTATTTGGCGGTCTGACGGATAAATATGGCAACAATTGGCTATTGCATTGTGCAAAAACCCAAAGATTAACGCAAGTGGAAGCAGCAAATTGAGGCATTTATGCCTATATTTAAAGTCCAAAAAGCTGCCTTTCATCATGCTGATCAAGAACTACATCATTTTCTGCACCCTCATGCTCTTTTTTTCCCATTGTAAAATCCCAACTGCTCAAGTCGAGGCGACCACATCGACCGAGCGCATCCAACTTGCCGATACCCTGGAACAATTGCTCAAATCCAATCTGGTTGACACCTGGTATCCCGCTGCTATCGATACTCAATACGGAGGATATCTTTCTACCTTTAACGCTACGTTCAAACCCGTAGGCAATCAGGATAAAATGATTGTTTCTCAGGCCCGGCACCTTTGGAACAATGCCAAAGCGTCCCAACATTGGCCTGCTGAAAAAAAATACCGAGACTTCGCCCGCCACGGCTTTGCTTTTTTACAAGATAAAATGTGGGACAAAGACCACGGCGGGTTTTTCTGGCAAGTAGATCGATCTGGTAAGCCACGCGGAGATTCATCAAAAACTGCTTATGGCAATGCCTTTGGATTGTATGCGGTTTCAGCCTACTATGCGGCGAGCAAGGATCCGGCGGCGCTGGCTATGGCCCAAAAATCCTTCCGTTGGTTGGAACAATATAGCCATGACCCCATCCACGGTGGGTATTACCAGCACCTCAGCAAAACCGGCGCCATCCAAAAAAGACTCAGTACGACCCCATCTACTTCCGATCTGGGGTATAAAGATCAAAACAGTTCGATCCATTTGTTGGAAGCCTTTACGGAGTTGTACCAAATTTGGCCCGATCCCATGGTCAAAACCCGGCTGGAAGAAATGATTTACCTGATTCGGGATAAAATTGTCAATGAAAAAGGTAACCTGGTTTTGTTTTTTCAGCCCGACTGGACTCCAGTGAGTTTTCGTGATTCTAGCCGCACCAGTATCCTGCGCCATCATGCCCTCGATCATGTATCCTGGGGCCACGATATCGAAACGGCATACCTCCTGATGGAAGCTTCCCATGTGGCTGGCTGGCACAATGATACTATCACCTGGCGCATCGCAAAAAAAATGACCGATCAATGCCTGAACCTGGGTTGGGATGATGCCCTGGGAGGTTTTTACGATGAAGGGTATTTTTTTAAGCCCAACGGAATCACCGTAACCCAGGATACCAAAAACTGGTGGACCCAGGCCGAAGCACTGAATACCTTGCTGATCATGGCCGATCTCTATCCCCGTGACCCCTTGGACTATTATTCCAAATTCAAAAAGCAGTGGGCCTACATCAAGCAATACCTGATCGACCACCAAAACGGGGAATGGTACGACAGTGGGCTGGATAAAGACCCCCGCAGTGCCCAACGCAACAAAGGGCACATCTGGAAGGCCGGGTATCATCAGTATCGAACCCTGGAAAACTGTATCCTGCGATTGAGGGAAAAACACAAGTAAGCGATCCGCTTGTAGCTGACAAAAGGGCCAAAACACCAATGAATCCACTACAAAAACGAGAAAGTTAAAATCGTCCGATTTTTTCTGCCAAATTGGCACGCCAATCCGAAATATCCCTTACTTTTGTATCCCGCAAAACCTGCGAGGCAAAACATGTGACCATGCATTTGTACAATGACAATCCGACCTTGCTAGATGTGCAGCACCAGATGAATGAGGAGCAGCAAGGGGAAGTCTTTTATAAAAACATTCCTGAACTAACGGATAGCGAAGCGGGCAAACACTTCTACATCGAGAGTTATGGTTGCCAGATGAACTTCAGCGACAGCGAAATTGTGGCTTCCATTTTGGCAGAAGTAGGCTTCAAACCTACCCGCAACCTGGAGTCAGCCGATTTGATCCTGGTCAATACCTGTTCGATTCGTGAAAAAGCCGAAGAAACCGTGCGCAAACGCCTGCGGATATTCGACGCGATCAAGCGCCAGAAACCTGGCACCCTGGTGGGGGTACTCGGCTGTATGGCCGAACGCCTCAAATCCAAGTTTTTGGAAGAAGAGCGTTTGGTTGACCTCGTGGTTGGGCCCGATGCCTACCGCGATCTGCCCAAACTTGTCGCCACCGCCGAAGACGGCGACAAAGGGGTCAATGTTTTCCTTTCGCGGGAAGAAACATATGCCGACATCAGTCCGCTGCGGCTGGATTCCAAGGGCGTAAGTGCCTTTATCTCCATCATGCGGGGCTGCGACAACATGTGTTCCTTCTGTGTGGTGCCTTTCACCCGTGGCCGTGAGCGCAGTCGTGACGCCTTCAGCATTTTGGCCGAAGCACAAGAATTGTACGAACGTGGATATCGGGAAGTAACGCTTCTGGGGCAAAACGTGGATTCCTACAAATGGACCAACCCGGAGACCGAAACCCTGGTAAATTTCGCCCATTTGTTGGAAATGGTAGCCCTGGTTGCTCCTGATCTACGGGTGCGTTTTTCCACCTCACACCCCAAAGACATCACCAATGAGGTGCTGCATACCATCGCCAAATACCCGAATATCTGCAAGTACATTCACTTGCCTGTACAATCGGGTAACAGCGACGTGCTGGAACGGATGAACCGCACCTACGACCGCGAATGGTACATGGAACGCATTGAGGCCATCCGGCAAATTATCCCGGATTGTGCCATTTCATCCGACATCATTGCGGGCTTTTGCAGCGAAACCGAAGCAGAGCACCAGGATACCTTGAGCATGATTGAATTTGCGGACTACAGCATGTCCTACATGTTCTTTTACTCCGAACGCCCTGGTACCCTGGCAGCGCGCAAGTATCCCGACGACATTTCTTTGGAGGTCAAAAAACGGCGTTTGCAAGAAATCATCAACTTGCAAAACCAAGTGAGCTTCCGCCACAACCAACGCGATATTGGTAAGGTTTATGAAGTGTTGATTGAGGGCGATTCCCGTAAATCCGAGCAGGATTTTTGTGGGCGCAACTCCCAAAACAAGATGATTGTGTTTCCTAAAGTTCCTGGTTATCAGCCTGGGCAATACATTAATGTCCTCGTTAAAGCTGCGAGTAGTGCAACTTTGATTGGGGAAGCAAAATTTTAAAGGGTTCTAGGGTTCGTAGGTTCGAAGTTCGAGGGTTCAGTCCCCGCTACCTGGAACCCTCGAACCCTGGAACATTCGAACCCTCACATATGGACAACCTTCTTTCCGTAAAACAACGCTTTGGCATCATTGGCCATTCGCCCTTATTGGACCGGGCGCTCAGCACCGCAGTGCGGGTAGCCAATACTGACCTGACGGTCCTCATCACGGGTGAAAGCGGCGTGGGAAAAGAGGTTTTTTCCAAAATCATCCACGCGCTTAGTGCCCGCAAGCACAACCAGTTCATCGCCATCAACTGTGGCGCGATCCCCGAAGGCACCATCAACTCAGAATTGTTTGGACACGAAAAAGGCTCATTTACCGGAGCGACTTCCGAACGCAAAGGGTATTTTGAATCCTACGACGGTGGCACTATTTTTTTGGATGAAATTGCGGAAATGCCCATGGATACGCACCTACCTTCTGCGCATCCTGGAGAGCGGCGAATTCATTCCAGGTCGGTTTCCAATAAAACGGTGCGCACCGATGTACGCATCATTGCGGCCACCAATGTTGATCTGGAAGACCGCATCAAAAAAGGAAAATTTCGGGAAGACTTGTACTTCCGCCTCAATACGGTATCGATTACGGTACCCGCCTTGCGTGACCGCGCTGACGATGTATACCTCTTGTTTCGCAAGTTTGCGTCCGATTTTGCCGAGCGCCACCGCTCCGCCACGGTGCAATTGGATGAGCGGGCACAAATGCTGATCAAGACCTACACCTGGCCGGGCAATGTTCGCGAACTCAAAAACGTGGCGGAACGGGTCTCCGTGCTTTCTGAAGAACGGGTGATTACCGCTGAGGCTTTGATGGAAATTGAACCGCGTATTGCCAATCGCCATCTGCCCGCCTTGGTGGGCAATGGTACCGATGCGCCGGGGAATATGCAGGAAAGGGACATCTTGTACAAGTTTCTCTTTGAAATGAAACAAGACTTGAATGACCTCAAATCACTGGTTTTTGAGTTGATCAAAAGCAATGACTTACGGGTTACTGATTTACGGCCTTTCCGTTCGCTGGAACCGCCCCGCTCGATGATGCCCTCTCCCGAATCACGGTTTAATTATCCCAGCAGCAAGGAAACTGTCCCCTTGCACAATGGCCTGGCCGATGAAGAAGATTACGCCGAGGACCTCAACCCTCAAGTGATCATTCCCCAGGTCATGCCCGAACACAAAACAGCCACCAGCAGTGCTTTTGGAAGTGTGGAGATTCTGGATGACAACTACCGCATCGAAGATCACGAAAAGAATTTGATCCAAAAGGCCTTGCGCAAATACAAGGGTCGCCGCAAAGAAGCTGCTAAAGAATTGGGGATCTCGGAACGCACCCTTTACCGCAAGATCAAACAATACGATTTATGACCTCAGCATCCAGCAGCATCCATCGCCATGCGTTTAATTTTGGAGTAATCTTGTTTTTACTCTTGCTCAATGCTTGTAGCATCAAGTTCAATCCAGCAGATACAGGCGAACTCAAGACCTATTACATCCCGCAGTTCATCAACAACGCGGACAATACCCTGCCGAACCTGCCCATCCAATTATCGGAAGCATTGAAAGACAAATCCGTCTGCAATCGACCCTAAAATACACCGACGAAGACCCGGACATCGAGCTACGGGAACCCTCGTGGATTTCCGTATTTCTTCAGAAGCGCCCGGGTGGGGAGACGACCGCGATCAACCGCCTGACCATCACCCTGGCAGTAGAGTATTTCAACAACCGCACTCAAAAAGAGGTCTGGAAGCGCAATTTCTCCTTTTTCTACAACTATGCATCCGATCAGGATTTTTCTACGGTGCAAGAGACTGCTATTCGCACGATTAGCAACCAGTTGATGGAGGATATTTTTAATGCGGCGTTTTCGGATT
>NZ_JADKCX010000059.1 GCF_016718685.1 Haliscomenobacter sp.
TGAACTTCAGTTCATTGGGGTATTCCACTCGTCCATTTTGTACACTTAGGTTGTAGGACAGGGTTTGGGGATTTAAATTGTGAAAAAATACGGTCGACTTATCGGCTTCCAGGTTAAAATCCAATAAACCATCGGTGGCAAAAAAATTGAGGATACCGTATTGCGCATTGATGTCGTAGCTACCCCGCATTTGTTTGAACGTGATGTCCGAACGGCGGGAGGCCACCTTGACGTTTCCATCCAGTTTGTCGGCAAAAAGATCGCCAAAAGTGGTGTTGATGTCGATGTTGCCCTTGATGTTTTCGAGGCCAATGCGGCTGAAACGGGTATTCAGGCGCAGGCTGCTCATCAGGTTTTTGATGTCGGCAAAACCGTAGTTGTTTTTGAGGTAAACGGGGCAGTCTTCGGGCACCATGATGACGTACACTGCTTTCAATTGAGATTGGAGCTCTGGAGCCCCATCCGGCACATCGAGGTAATTGCGCAGATAAATTTTATTCTTTACCCGTTGGGCCAGATAGCGCATTTTTTCCAGGTCTTTTTCGGCCTGCTCTTTATCACTATTTTTGGCGATCAGGTCAATCTGGATTTTGATGGTGGGTTTTGCCCAGGTTTCAATGCGGACTTCGGCCCGTTCTCCATCGATGTTGACTTCGTAACCATCCCGGTAACTGAATTCCTTATCGATGCGCTTGGTGACCACCTGCACGGAATTGGTTTGAGCAGCAGCCATTTGCAAAATGCTCCATAAGCTAAGGCTAAGGAAAATGCGAAATTTCATTGGCATATCTAACTAGTTTGGTAAGTTCAAGAGTTGAAGTGTTGAAAAGTAAGATAAACCTAAATTAGGTGCTTATTACTGCACCCGGTAAGCTTTTAGAAAATCAGCAAATTTTGCACTACCGACCTCTTTTCAACATTTCAACTTTTCAACACTTCAACTTTTATGATGTCTGAATTTTTTCCACCATGGCTTTCACCACTCGTGAGCGATCAACTTCCAGTTCGCCCAATTGGCGGATCAAGCTGGGGTCTTCGCCGTATTGAGCAATGATTTCCACCAATTCGGCTTTGGCCTCGTTCAATTCTTTCAGTTCGTTGTCTAGGCCACAATCCGCATCGTTCTGAGATTGGTATTTGCAGAAGTGGGCATAGCGGTTTTGTACTTCTTGTACATCGGCTTCGGCGGAGTCCCAATCACGAGGGGAGTTGTGCGGGACTGCTTTTTCCACGGTATAAGCGTAGCTGACCGTTCCTCGGGTTTGGTTCCATTGGTAAATTCCGAGCGCTGCGGTAACCACAATGGCTACTCCCGCAGCAGCACTCCAACCCCAGGTAGGCAAACGCCGAATTTTTGTTTCCCGATCCAGTACCGTTTCAATGTGGGTCCAAACGCGGTCAGGAGCAGTATAGCTTGTAAGTGCTGCGATAGCCTGATGGAGGTGCCCTTCCTGCTCCAACTGGTCTTCGATGCGGTCCCAAACAAATTCGGGAGCCCGGTACTGGGACATTTGCCGCAAGGCGTCTTTGAGTTTGTCGTAGTTCTGCTCTTCCATCTTTATTCAGGTTTGCCCAAGGTTTCCCGCAGGCGTTTTTTGGCATAAAACAATTGAGACTTTGAGGTGCCTACGGTAATACCCAGCAGGTCTGCCACTTCCTGGTGACTGTATCCTTCCACTTCAATGAGGATGAATACGGTGCGGTAACCAGTAGGCAATCCCATAATGGCTTTTTCCAGGTACTCGGCGTCCAGACGGTGGCTCCAGTTGATGCTCGTGATGTCGGGTGGTATCTGGTCTAGTGAGGCTGTGTAGTGCTCTTTTTTGATTTTGCTCAGGGCAGTGCGCACCACGATGGTTTTGATCCATGCGCCGAGCGTCGATTCTTGGCGGAATCCGCTAAGGTGCCGGAAAACCTTAATAAAGGCGTCTTGAAGCACATCTTCAGCGAGTTCAAAATCACCGGTTACGCGATAGGCCACCGTGTACACCGCGTTTTTGTAGCGTTCGTACAAGGTTTTCTGTGCAAGGCGATTTTGCTCCAAGCATCTTGAATAAGGTCGGCTTCCGTCATACTGATCGTATAGGGCATCGGCTCGGTTTCCGTTGTTAGATATGGTCAAAGAGTCGATGCTGGCAAAGTTGGTTGTATTTCGGGGAGAAGTTTGTGAAAAAAAAACAATCTCTGGCCAAATTGTGGAACTGATCACGCTACAAGGGCAGTACAATTTTCCTTTTTCCAGTGGTTTGAAAAAATCATTATATAGGGTTTTGGGTCAGAATTTGCGGCTGCTTTTCGCTGGTCTGCATCACCAATTCTCCGAACAAGGTATTGGCCCAGGCAAACCATTTTCTGGTAAAATTGCTGGCA
Source organism: Haliscomenobacter sp. (assembly GCF_016718685.1). Lineage (GTDB taxonomy): Bacteria > Bacteroidota > Bacteroidia > Chitinophagales > Saprospiraceae > Haliscomenobacter. Next base: position 2,371 of record NZ_JADKCX010000059.1, read on the forward strand.
TCGTCTTTGTGGAATGCTTCGTGCATAAAGCCTGTTCCACCGTGTGTCAATTTTAAACTACGCAAACATTGAGTGACTTCAGCAGCATTGGTAGAGGTGAGGCCGCGCATAGTCACACTTAATGGCCAAATCATGTTCATGCCTGCGTGGGGTCCACCAATGCCTTCAGCAGCTTTGCCTTTGAAAAAGAAAGGGTTATTGGTAGAAAGCAAATACTTCCGGGTATTGACATACACTGGGTCGGTATTTTTTACTGCTCCCAGATAGGGAAGGGACAATAAGCTAGGCACATTGGCGTCGTCCATAAGGTTGAAACTACCAAATCCGTTGACCTCGTAGGCAAATATCCTGCCGTAGGTCTGGTGCTTGATGATGGCGTGTTGGAGCAATGCTTTTTCAACTTCCAGCGCCAGCTCACTGCATTCGAGTGCTAATTTATTGTTTTTTAATATTTTGTTTAATAGCTCGGCGGCCTGTTTGAGCGCAACCACGGCAAAATAATTCGCCGGGATCAGAAAAGGATAAATGGTGGCGTCATCACTGGGCCGAAATACCGAACAGATCAAACCAACGGGTTTAACCGGATAACCATAGCCCGATAGAGGCACTCCGTCGGTTGCCCAATAGGTCGTGCGTTGGAAATGATAAGGGCCATTGCCTTCTTTGCGCTGTTGCTCTTTAAAAGTTTGTAGGGTAAGTTCGATGCTGCGTACCCAATCTGTATCAAAAACGCTAGTATCTCCAGTGGTTTTGTGGTAATGGTAAGCCAAACGAATGGGATAGCACAAGGAATCAATTTCCCATTTGCGCTCGTGAATACCGGGTTTCATTACGGTAAGGTCTTTTTTCCACTCACTTTCCTTGTTGACGTCTTTGTAAAAAGCATTGGCGTAAGGATCCAGGATGATGCACTTCTTTTGGCGGTTGATTACGCCAGCAATCAGTTCCTGAAGTTTTTTGTCTCCTTTCGTCAAAGGCAGATAAGGCCAAACCTGGGCCGTACTGTCGCGCAGCCACATGGCGTCAATATCACCCGTAATGACATAAGTGTCGGGTTTGCCATCAATCATTTCAAACTCCACCGTAGTGTCGAGTGTATTGGGGAAACAATTTTCAAACAACCAGGCGAGTTCAGGATCGGCAATTTGTTTTTTGAGCTGAACGATGGTCGCTTCCACGGCATCACTGCTAAACTTGCGGTCTGCTAGTGCTGGACGTTTGCTTTCCAAGTTATTGCTGGCCCAGGCCAAAACGGGGGAGGTACTCAGCAGTAAACCACTGCTGAGTACCCCTGTTTGTTGTATAAATTTTCTTCTGGATTGCATGATCAGGTTTTTCGGCCGATGAACTGGTTGATAATCTACCAGAACATCGAATAAAGAACGGCCAAAATTATGACAATTACCACCATTCCAACTGTAAATGCGGGTGCTGTTTTGAAATCGGAAACTTCTACGTCGATGGATCGGACATTTTTGCGGCCCTTTGTGTCCAACAAACTGATCAGGATCATCAAACCTACCACGATCAGGAATACCCAGCCCATGCGATGCATGAAGGGTAGGTTTGGCAGCAGATTTTCCAGGGCAATACCCGCAGGGATGGTGGCAATTGCCCCCGCCATTGCGGCACTGGCCGTGGTTTTTTTCCAGAAGAAACCCAGCAGGAAGATAGCCGTAATCCCTGGAGAAATCAGGCCGGTAAAGTTTTGGATGAACTGAAAGGCCTGGGCGAAATTGCGCAAAACCGGGGCAACAATGGCACCAATAATTAAGGCAATAACGATCACCACTCGGCCTACCATGACCTGATTGGCTTCACTGGCATCGCGGTTGAAGTACTTTTTGTACAAGTCGAGGGTAAAGATGGTTGAAATACTATTCGCTTTACCGGCTAATGAAGCCACAATTGCTGCGGTAAGTGCGGCAAAAGACAGGCCTTTGAGCCCGGTAGGCAGCAAATTGATCAGCACAGGATAGGCTTTGTCGGGTTTGACAAAGCCACCTTCGGTAATTTGTTCTTGAAATTCTCCTTGCTGAAACAACAAATAAGCGGCAATCCCCGGCAATACGACGATGATTGGCATCAATAATTTGAGGAAAGCGGCAAAAAGCAAACCAGCGCGGGCCGTATTCAGATCTGCACCCAAAGCGCGCTGGGTGATGTATTGATTCATGCCCCAATAACTCAGGTTGGCGATCCACATGGCTCCAACCAACACCGCAATTCCTGGGAGGTCCTGGAAAGCATCTTTTTCTCCACCTGAACCATCGGGCATCATCATTTGGCCGGGTTGTAAAATCATGTGGAAGTGGCTACTGGCGTGTTCACGTAGCAGGCTTAATCCGTTTAATGCGCCACTGCCGCCGTAGTGATGGGCAACCAAATCCAGGGCCAAATAGGTGGTAGCCAAACCACCCAAAATGAGTACCAATACCTGGATCACGTCTGTGTAGCCAATTACTTTCATCCCTCCCAGGGTGATGAATACGGCAAAAATGGTTAATCCGAAGATGCAGGCTTCATAACTGATGCCCGAGATGGTACTCACGGCCAGGGCGCCGAGGTGCAAAATGGAGGTAAGGTTGACAAATACATACACCACCAGCCAGAATACCGCCAGGGTAGTGGCTACCAGGGGACTGTAGCGCTGCGCCAAAAACTGGGGCATGGTGTAAATCTTATTGCGCAAATAAATGGGCAACAGAAATACGGCAACCACGAGCAAGGTCGCCGCGGCCATCCATTCGTAGGAAGCAATGGCCAAACCCATGGCAAAACCGGAACCAGACATGCCGATGAATTGCTCGGCAGAAATGTTGGAAGCGATGAGCGAAGCACCAATGGCCCACCAGGTAAGGGTGCCTTCGGCTAGAAAAAAGTCTTTGGTATCGGCGGTAGCGCTTTTTTGCGCTGGTAAATCCAGTAGCCGTAACCCGATACAACGATGAAATAAATGAGAAAGACAATGATGTCTCTGGTGTCTAATGTTCCGCTCATAAGTCAGCTGAGTTGAGGAGTGTAAATTATTATTTGGTTTCTCAGGCTGAACATAGCGAAAAATTGGACAGAAGCAAAGGGATGTGATAAAAAAATTGGTTTTTGGCACCAACGCCTCACACTCACCCTTTACACCACACCTCACGCCCTATTTATTGATTCATGCGTACGATTTTTATTTCTACCCGTTGGTTCTTTTGTCTTCCTTCGGGCGTAGCGTTGGTGGCAATGGGCAAGCTTCGGCCATATCCTTTGAACTGGACTCGTTTGGCATCAATTCCTTTTTTGATCAGGTATTCGGCTACCGACTTGGCACGAGCGGTAGAAAGTCGGATACAAAATTCATCCTGACACAAACCGTTGGTATGGCCTCCTACTTCTACAACAATCCCGGGGTTATCGGTTAAAAACTCAAAAACCTCGTCCAGGATGGGGATAAAAGAAGATTTGATGTTGATGCTATCCACGTCGAATTGCAATTGCTCGATCCGAATGGCCTGGCCATTGCGGATGCGACCTGCGGTGAGTTCGGGAATGTTCTTCTTGTTGATTTCAACGCCAATGGTCGCAGTGCAGCCTTTCGCATCGGTCACGACGAGGGTGTTTCTTCCCAGGCCCAGTTTTTGAGCAGTAGGCAAGGTTTCGCCATTACTCCAGGCGTAGGTTAAAGTTCCGGATCCTCCTTTCACTTGTACAGAAGCTAAGCCATCTTTTACCTCATCCTCACTTACACCGTATTTTTTGGTTAAAGCTAGGCTCATCGCCTCCGGCTGAGTCAGGGTAATTTGGGCGGTTTTTTGTGCACCTACTGCATCGGTTACGGTCAGGCTATAGGTACCTGCGCCGATTGCAGTAGCTTCCGGACCAATTCCTGACGGATCACTCCACTGGTAGCGGAATGGACCTTTTCCTCCACTGACCACTGCTTGTAATGCACCACTGCGGGCACTATTGCACTGAATGGATGCTTTTTCTTCCAAATTCAAGGCGAGGGGAAGGATGTTTTCAGTAATGTCAACACTGGCTTTGGCCGTACAACCTTTGCTATCGGTAACGGTGACGAAATGTTGACCCGGAGCAAGTTTTGCAGCAGTAGGCAGCGTTTCGTCGTTGTCCCATTTGTAGGTTAAGGTACCGCTGCCACCGCTGGCACGGGCGCTTGCCTTTCCATCAGCATTGCCGGTGCTGGCAGATGCTATCACATTGGTGCTGAGTTGAATTGGGCTTGGCTCTTCCATTGTAAAACTTGCCGAAGCAGTTTTTCCACTGGCATCACTCACGTTTACGCTGTATTCACCGGCGGCTAGTCCGGAAATCTGGTCTCCACTGAGTCCATTGGTATTCCATTTGTAATTGTATGGGCCTTTTCCACCTTTTACGGTAGCCATTAAAGCACCTCCTTTGGATCCATTACATAAAATTGGAGATTTGGCGCTGATGGCAACTTCTAGCGCCAGGATGTTTTCGCTGATGGATGATCCTGCTTCGGCACGACAACCTTTGGCGTCGGTTACCGTCACAATATGACTACCTGGAGCAAGTTTGCTAGCGGTGGCCAGGGTTTCGCCATTGTCCCAGCGATAGGTATAGGGTCCGGAGCCTCCAGTTATTTGTGCAGTAGCTTTACCATCGGCATTACCTGTGCTGGCAGGAGCGTTTACGTTAATTTGTACGCGTAGTGGAGCGGGTTGTTCAATTTTTATATTGGCACTCACACTTTTACCACTGGCATCGCTGACGGTTACCGTATAGTCACCCGCAGCTAGTCCGCCAGCTTGGGTGCCACTTAGTTCGGCTGGGCTCCATTTGTAGGTGAAGGGAGCCTTACCCCCGTTGATTTCTACGGCTAATGCTGCGTCTTTGTTACCGGCACAATCCAGTTTTTTGGTTTGGATCAAGGTCGCATTTAACGCCAGTACATTTTCAGCGAGTTCAACATTGGCCTGGGTACGGCAACCTTTGCTATCCGTGACGGTGAGGCTGCGATTGCCGGGAGCCAATTTTGTGGCCAATGCGGTCGTTTCCCCATTGTCCCAAACATAAGTGAACGGACCTGTTCCGCCACTCAACTGCGCCTGGGCTTTGCCATCGGCATTGTTGGTGCTGGCGGGGCTTTGTACCCGCAGGGCTAGGTTCAACGCTGCGGGTTGCTCAATTTTGAAGTTGATGGTAGCTTTTTGACCAATCGCATCCGTGACGCTTACCTGATAATCTCCTGCCCCTAGTCCACTCAAGGTATCTCCGCTTAGCCCAGCTTGGTTCCATTGGTATTGGTATGGGCTTTTTCCCCCGGAAACACGAACGCCTAACGTAGCATTTTTATCCCCGTTGCAATTTAATTTTGGTTGTTCTGATATGGCAACCCTTAGTACTCCGGCTTTTTGGGTGATGTTTACGCTGCCTTCAGTGGAGCAGCCCATTTTGTCTTTTACCGTCACGGTATGTACGCCTTCGCTCAACTTGCGGGCAATGTTGCTGGTTTCCCCGTTGTCCCACTGATAAGTATAGGAAGGACTACCACCGGTTGCGATGGCGGCAGCAACGCCATCTTTAGCATTTGCGCCACTTTCTTCACTTTGTTGACTGACTTTTAAAGTGATGCGGGGATCAGGTAATGCTGTTTTACTGGTTTTTTTCAGACCAGCTGCATCAGTTACGGTTACACTGTATTCGCCCGGACCCAGGTCTTTTGCGGTTTCAGTATTTTGACCATTGCTCCATTGGTACGTAAATGGTGTTTTTCCCCCGGTGAGTTTGGCTCGGATGGTCATACCAGTTGGGTCACAACCTTGCAAAACTCCCGTAATGAGATTTAGGGTTAAGGCGCTGGCTTTTTCAACGAGGTACACGCCTTTGTCTTCCGTACCGACCCAAAGCGCACCTTCATTGTCGAGTCTTAGGCAAGTGGGAAACTGACTGGTATAATAATCAGCCGGACCAAAGGTTTGAAACTTGTCGATTTCAGGATCATAACGCGCCAACATTTCAGAAGCGATCCAAAAACGACCCTGCACATCGAGGGTGAATGCGGAAATATTGCCTTCAACCATCCGTTCATCAAAGCCGTAGTCTTCCCATTCTCCCTTACCATCCCAACGCCAGAGTTGCCCATCTGAGAGTACATAAGTAAAGGGCAAATAAGTTTGAATACCGCTTACGTTAAAGTATTTGTTCACCAACTCCCATTTACCAGCGCTCCCTTGAAGCAGCCCTTGATCGGTGCCAATCCAGATTTTGCCATAACTATCGGCATAGATGATGTTGACAATATTGGAGCGCAATTTGGAATTTGCCGTGGTATAAGCATTCAGGAGTTGAAGGCTTGGTTTGGTTTTTAGTTCAAAAAAACCACTTCCGCTGGTGCCCAACAAGAGCAAGTCTTTTTGAGCATCGTAATATCCGGTACTGAGGCGATTATCAGCACTGAGCTTAATTTTAAGGAGACTTTGTAAGGATGCGACGCTCCAGCGAATATCTGCATTTCCACCCGATAAAGACAAGAGGGATTGTTCGCCCTCTTTCAATGGAAGTGGAGTGGCTAAATCCAAAGCTTTGACCTGGTACACGATGCTGCCGTTTCCAACCCATTTTTGATTGGTTTCATCTACAAATATATTGCGAATGGGCTGATCAGGTTCGATGGCCAAACAGCGCACGACCTGCATGGGGTCGTTTTGGGCAAAAAGGCCGGAGCAACAAAACAACAGAAAAGAAAAACGGACTAGAGTGTATCTCATTAGCATGCTTCGTGGAACTAGTTGAACTAAAAATTTGCGCCAATAACGCAAAAACAGGCCAGTAAAGTGTTCAAAATTAAAGGAACTAAAGCTCAATGTGCAGGAAAAACTTCTTGTGCCTTAGCCAAAGCCCTCAATAAAATTTCCAGATTGATCCCGGTTTGTTCGCCAGCTTCGTGAAAATAGGCAATCATGTTTTCCGTGGGCATGTTTCCGGTAAGGTCATCCTTTGCCATCGGACAACCCCCATATCCTTTGATGGCACCATCAAAACGGCGACACCCACTTTGGTAAGCTGCCTCAATTTTTTCTTGCCAAAGCGCCGGAACGGTATGAAAATGGGCACCAATTTCCAATGCGGGATAGGCCGAGATCAATTCCGAAAAAATATAACGAATGCTTTGGGGCGTAGCGACCCCAATGGTATCCGAAAGTTGAAAAATGTTGATGCTCATGGCTTGCAATTGGTCTACCCAGGTTTTTACGATCTCGGCATTCCAGGGATCGCCATAGGGATTGCCAAATCCCATAGAAATGTACAGCACCAGTTGCTTGTTCTTTAACAAGCAAATATCCTGAATTTGTTTTACCCTTTCCAAAGATTCATGGATGGTGGCGTTGGTATTGCGCAATTGAAAGGTTTCGGAGATGGAAAAAGGGTAGCCCAGGTAATCGATTTCTGAAAAAGCTGCGGCATCCTCGGCACCTCGACTATTGGCTACAATAGCCAACAGTTTGGTAGGGTTGTTGGCCAAGTCCAGCCTACTCAGTACTTCGGCAGTATCCCTCATTTGGGGAATGGCTTTGGGGGATACAAAACTGCCAAAATCAAGGGTGTCAAAACCAGCTTTAAGCAATAAATTGATGTAGTTGGCCTTGACTTCGGTAGGAATAAAATCTTTTAAACCCTGCATGGCATCACGTGGGCACTCAATGATTTTTAATGGTTTGGTAGATGGGCTCATGGGCCAGCGTTGTCAATTTTTTTGCGGACTTAAGAATCAATCCAATCCTAAAAGTAGTGTTTTCTGTGAAAACTGCTAAAACTGAGCGAACACGGATTAATTTTGTGCGATTTTCAACCACTCCTGATGCAAATTGTTAGGATGGCAATAACGGAAAACACAATGTCTATGAAAAAGAACGCTGAATGGCTAAGCTTGGTTGGCTTTGTATTGGTCACTTTGGGAATTTCTGCCCTGGCCTTAAGTTTTGTAGGACTACGGTTCAGCTTTTTAATCTGGCTGGATGCGCCGGGCCGCTTCTTTGGATTTGCTGTCCGGGTGTTGATGGTGGTATTTGGCTTTCTGTTGGTTTACATTGCCAAAAGTGATTTCAAAGGAGAGTAAAAAAATAATCGTCGACAGATTACAATGAATCTAAATCTGTCGACGACATCCAAAATGAAAAAACTGTGTTCTATTGTTTAAAATAGGGATTATATGCTAGTAAAAAAAACCTCTCCCTCAATACAAAAAGCGTGCATAAAGATGAGGGAGGAGGAGTTAAAAAAAAAGAGGGAACTTCACGAATTAGAGTGCATGTGTTGCACTACAGTGTTCAATTGCTATTTTCGTGACAGTGATTCATGTAGATAAGCGTTCGAACTCTGGTTTTGGGAATAGGCAGGTAAACTAAACAGGAACAATAAAGCTCATTACTGATTCCTTTGACAAAGAAAAGGCCTTTTTTTGGTTTAGGTATGGTTTGAATATCTGAATAGAGTTAACTAAATTTGTGGACACATTGCAAATATGCTAAAAAGAAAAAAGGGATTGAGCTACTTGAAGTAATTCAGGCAAGTCATAACATTAGGGAAGCCTGCCAAAAACTGGGTATTAGCAAGAGCCAATACTATAAATTGCTGAAAAACCCGGAACCCGCAGCGAGCAAACCCTATGCACCTCGAAAGATTGGCCTTGAAACCTATCAAAGAATATTAGATTTAGCACTGTTGTGCCCATTCGGGTGTCACAACATCAGTTATAAACTTGCCGAAGAAAACCTCAATATTTCTGCGGTTAGCGTACAAAAAATTTTACAACAAAACGGATTAGGAACAGCTAAGGCTCGTTTGAAGACACTGGAACAAAAAATTATGGCTGAAACTGATTACTTCTTAAATAATGAGCAAAAAGATTTCATCTGCAAGTACAATCCGGCCTTATTGGAAGTAGGTAGAAAAATTAGTGCGCCGGGTGAATTGATCTCGGTATTTTCATATTTTTTGGGCCAACTTACCTGGTTGGGAAAGGTATTTATCATTTTTGGACTTGATGCCAGTTCGGGCTTTGTTCATGCTTCAGTTAGTTTTACAAAAGATAAATTATTGTGTGCTGAATTGTTGGAAGAGGTGATTTTTCCTTTTTACGACTCAATGGATGTCACGATCAAAACGGTGGAAACCAGTAAAGACTCCGAATATTTTGCCTATGGTAAACATCCCTTTAACTCGTTTTTGCGGGAGCAATCGGTGGTACACTTATTGACAGTAGTGGGTGGGCCTAAAACCAATGGTTATTGCCAGAAATTTCAACAGTATTTATTGGATCACATCGTACCTGAACTGAGAAAAAAACAGGCTACCTATACCGATTTGGAGCTATTGAATGAGGATTTGAATCAGTACCTTGACCAATACAATCGCAAAGCAATATTTGCAGCTGAAAAATATTACCAGGATTTTCCACTGCACGGGATGTCACCTTGGGATTACTTGCAAAAAAAAAACAGATAAGCGTCTAATCAAACCCAAAGAAACGTACTTTCCAACTTTGGTACTTTTTGATCATTTCTTTGCGGTTGTTGACGTGAAGCATTTTGTAAATGGCTCGAATTTCACGGGTAATTTCTTTGACTTGTCGATTCAACTCTTCTGCCAATTCTTCATTGGTATAACTGATTTCATTGATCTCTCCCTCCAAAATTTTCTCCAATAACTGTTTTTGGAAGGCCGTTGGTTTGATTTTGTTGTTGTCGGATTCCTGACTTCGAAAAACATCCAGAATTTTCCGCATAAGTGGGCCACTAAATGGTCGACCATTTTCCAGCGCCAGTTCTTTTAAGTGATGTACGAAGACCGCATCCGGATCGGTTTTTAGCATGTAACTATCCGCTCCGGCACAAAGTGCCTCAAAAAGGTAGGTATCTTCGATGTAAACGGTAGCAATCATAAAGAGCAAACCCTGGCGTTTGTTTTTGATTTGCTGCATACTTGCAATGCCATTGATGTGTCCTTTGGGCATCCCAATGTCCTGGATCACCACTTTGATGCGTGGATCTTCGATTAAGGTGGGTACAGAATCTTCACAACAGGAGAATTGGTGTTCAGGCAAACAAACGAATTCTTGCGATAGATTAATCAGGCGACTGTAACGTTCGCGGAATTCGGTTAAATCTTCAACTATTGCAACGTGAATTTTTTCCATTACTTCAACTTTCCAAATCCGAAAGGCAACCAATTAAAAACTACAACAGCGTAAGTTTGTTAAAGTTGCCCAAAGTTCGGCGTTTTGGCTGTACTTTTTGTAGTGGAATGGAAATAATTACACTGGTTCCATGTTGATTGATCCACTCAATGTGCCCACCAATACTGTTCATTCGCCATAACATGTTGCCTAAACCATTCCCCGATTCTTTTATTGTCGCTGTGGGTTTGATTTGAGCAATGACGGCATCTGGTATTCCACTTCCATTGTCTTTGAGGACAATATGGAGTTTACCATCCACCACCTTAGCTGACAACTGAACTTGAGTGGCGTTGGCGTGTTTCAAAATATTGCCCAATGCCTCTTGAATGACAAGATTCAAATGCTTCTTGCTTTCACCGGCAACCCAACGGTACGGAATGGAAGCATCCAGTTGGGCTTCAAAAGCCAATTGATCAGCAACCATTTTGCGGCTTTCCGTAATGAGTTGATGCAAAAACTCTAACAAAGTGCTATCGGTTTCCTTGCTGTTGCGCACGGCGGAAGAGATTCGTTTAAAAAGTTGTAAGGCCTGTTCGGCAATGTTTAAGGCTTTATCCCTAAACTCAACTTGGGGTATTTTATCTTGCGCAAACTCACGAAAGTCCTGGAAGAAAACCACTTTCCCACTGGTAAGGTCGTGGATGTCGCGTAGAATGCGCTCTTGTTCTTCGTTGCGAACGCGGGCATCGCGGAGTTGGGCACGGTAGTACAACTGAACGATGCCAACGATTCCCAAACTGAAAAGGAGGAGTGCCAACAGGATAAACCACCAACGCATGTAGATGGGTGGTATAATTTCAATGCGCATTTTGGCCTCCCAGGCACTCCAAACCCCGTTGGCATTGGCCACCCGAACCATCATGACGTATCTTCTTGGAGCGAGTTTTCCATAGCGGGGTTCAGCTACCTGATCGCGAATGCTGGCTTCAGCTTGTTTTTCCAAGCCCTGCAAATAGTACTGTATTTTAACGTTCCCTGGCTGACCCAATTCAATGCCAATCAATCGCAGCGAAATTGAATTTTGCTGGTATTTCAAGCGAATGTAATTTTTTTCGCTTATGGCAGTATCTGTTGGGAATACTTCATGAAATGGACGTCCTTGAATCAACAAACGGGTAAGTTGTACTTTGGGCAGGGCTTGATGTTGCTCCATTTGCTGTGGGTAAAAGCGGCTAAACCCATAACGCCCGGCAATAACTAAACTGTTGTCACTCAAACGCCGCAAGGTTTCATATTGGAAAGGCGCCGCAAACAATCCTTCTTGAGTGTTGTGCACATGCAGCGGTTTTCCACGGGGAGAAAAACTTAATAAGTTGGCATTGGTACTTACCCAAATGATCCCCGCTTGATCTTGAAGCATCCCGGTGATGTTGCTAGATGGCCAATAGGAGGGAATGGGTAAGTCTTCGATACTTAATTTTGTTCGGTGAATTAGTTTGATGCCCTTAATGGTTGCTACCCAAATTTTATTGCTGCCACGAGGGATGAGGTATCCGCCCAATTGCCCCTTGATGGAAAAAGTGGTATCACCGAGCCAATTGCCCTGTTGATAATGGTAAACGTGCAGATTGCTTAAATTTTCCTGGAGATACAGTCGTTGGTAGTACCTATCCTCCCAAATGTTTCGGCCACCGAGGAGCTGAGCCGTTTGTGAATTGATGTGCATTTTATTGCCTCGGTCAAGATTGAATTTTTTTACTCCTTGAATATTGCCCACCCAGTAGGTGCCATCAGAGCTTTGATAAAGAGACCAGGGGAAACCTGTGTCTTCGATCATCTTGTTTAACTTTGAAGTACTGGGTTCAAAAGTATACAGGTGTTTTTCGGTAATTACCCAAATCCATTTTTGATTTCGATCCACATAAAATGCATTGATGCGTTCATTGGGGAGGAACTGGCTTCGGTTTCCATTTTTTTTCATAAAATAAAAACCATTTACCGACCCAATCAATAGTCCTCCATTGGAGGTTTCTTGTAAACATTCCACTCTAAATGGTAAATCCGTGAAACTGGCTTTTACCATTTTTGGATCGGCATAACAAAGCCCTTCGTCGAATGCAAGCCCCCATAGAATACCGTCCCGATCCAGTTGCAACTCACGCAAATTGTTCCTTGAAATGATACTGGTATTCAGGTTTGCAGACCAGTCTTTGGCTTTAGAAAACGTTTTACTACGAAGATTGAAAAAATAAAGGCCATCGGAAGTACTGCACAGTACTAAACCTGGTTGAAAATAAATGGCAAACGTGATGTTGATCCGGTTTGGAAGGGCAAAAAATTGACCAAGATTTTCCTTGGTTCCATCAAATAAAACTAAGCCCAGGGAAGTGCAAAGTAAATATTCAGTAGGCTTATCTTGGATTGGCAAAACTTGTTTGACTTTTAGGGCTGGCAGTTTACCATTATCGGACGTCAAATAGCGTTTGCTTTGGAAGCTGTGATCGGAGTGCTTATGCCAAATTCTCATTCCAGATCCGATGAAAAAAAACTCAACAAATCCGGTGAATTGTTTTTCAGCATTTAAAATAGGGAGAAAGCGCTTGCCTTCTATTTTTTGTTCCCCAGTTTGGCAGGCTTGAAAAGAGAGTTTTTTATTGAGCAAGGTTTTATCCAGATCTACCTGAAATAACTTTTGGCCAGCAGTTAGCCACAACTGGTTTTGTTCATCAAGTGTGATGAGTCCATAATCGGCTAGGGTTTCCTTACCCTTTCGTTCCTGAAACCCGCCAAAAGATAGGCAGGTGTCACGCAACCGTTCATAGCAGAACAACTTGTTGTAGGCACAAAACCAAAGATTCCCGTATTTGTCTTCCAGCATTGAACCCTGAAGGTAGGGTTCATCCACGCCTTTCGCTTCGCCATAATAGATTACTTCAAGTCCATCAAAGCGGTACAGTCCTCCTAAGGCTCCAATCCAGGTAAAGCCCCGCGTATCTTTGTAAACAAAAACTACTTTGGTATCTTCTAAGCCATTTCTGCTGGTTAATTCATTGAAAAACAAATCATTTTGACTAAATAGAAAATTATGGGTTCCGAAAAGGAACACACCGAGCCACAAAAGTATCAAAACTGTAGTCGTCTTTATCACGTTGTATTTGGCTGTCTCAATTCAGCTGCACAAGTTAAACAAGAAGGCGAAAACCTGGAACAGCTTGTCCAGATTTTCGCCTGATGTATACATTTGTCCGATGTAATGCTACTCTCGCCAGAACGGTGGACATGGAAAGGCGAGGAAAAACTGAGAACCTTTGCCAAAACCGCCACCTGGTATATCCCCTACCAAGTTGAGGTTGTAAAAAATGGAAGTAGTTGCCGGAGGGACAAGAATTCGATAATCCACAACTGCCTGGTAGGCGTTAACACCTACAACGCCTCTTCCTGAAAGAAGAATTTGTACTTGATTTTCAAAAAGTACAGCAAAAGTATAGGCTTGTGCTGCACCATTCGCCAGAGCAGGCGGTTGTTGAAATGTTTTTATGAAACCATCCTCAAAGAAATTTTCACCCACCAGTTTACCTGCAAAATAATTGCCTGGTAAATTTAATGGAACCGCATCGAAGGGGAAAACCACACAGGCTCTGGCAACCAGAGCAAGCTGGCCAGTGGTCGGGTTTTTTTCGGGATAAAACTTGATCCCATAATCCATTGTAGCGTGAAAAGGCTTCATGTTGCGGTAGGTTTCAATCAATTGTAACATACGATCCATGTCTTCATACGAAAAATGATAATGAGGAGGATCAGCAACAATAGGGGGTGTTAAAACGAATTTGGAAGAGAAGGAGGAAGCGCTCGTAAAGCAAAATGTTGCAGCCGGCAAGAGCATCAGCAAGACAAGCATCCGCAGTGTTGTTAAGTTCACTTTCATCAGCATTTTAGATTTGTTTATAAATAAGGGGAAAAATAAATCTTGGTCGTTTGCTGGGGTATTGTATTTTTGGTTCTGAGAGCAAAAAATCGAAACAGCAACAAAAAAATTTATGCCGAATACCAACAATTCCATGCAACTGGCTAAAGCAATAACTTTACCCACCGCAATTGCGTTGATTATCAGTTCGATGATCGGATCTGGTGTCTACAAAAAAGTAGCTCCGATGTCCGATACACTTCAGTCGCCAATGTTGGTTATGATTTGTTGGTTGCTGGGTGGACTTATTAGCCTAGCAGGCGCCATCAGCAATGCCGAGGTAGCGAGTTTATTGGCGGGAACAGGAGGAGAATACCGTTATTACCGCACAATATACGGGAAGTTTTTTGCATTTCTGTTTGGCTGGGCAAATTTTGCTGTAATAAAAACAGCGGCCATTGCATCCATCGCCTATGTGTTTACCCAGTCTTTTCATTCGCTTTTTCCCTTACCAGAATTATTGCCGCAATGGGCTGATATCAACATCTATGGGTGGTTTTACCCCTTCCAAAACTTGAGTGTTAAGTTATTTACCGTGCTGGTCATTGTCTTACTTACCTTTGTAAACATTCGGGGAGTAAAATTGGGCGGAGAAATCAGCAAGTTGCTGATCATTTTGGTATTGGTGGGTATTTCAACCATTGTCATCTTTGGGTTGAGCAGCGGACAAGCGGATTGGAGTCGATTGAGCCAACCCGCCACGGGGTATGTCAGTCTGGGCTGGAGTGGGTTGGTATCCGCCATGTTTACGGCCATGCTTGCTGCATTTTGGGCTTATGAAGGCTGGAACACCATTGGATACATCGGTGGGGAAATTCAAAACCCCAATCGCAATTTGCCAATAGTCCTGTTTTGGGGCGTACTTACAGTGATCGTTGTATATTTTTTGGCCAATCTTACTTATCTGGTCTTGTTGCCAGTTGATCAGTTGATCGAGATCAAACGTTCTACCAATAGTATTGCGGCAGTAGAGGCCATCAAATCCTTTTGGGGGGCTGGAGGCGGCTATTTTATCTCCATTCTGATTTTGGTGACCACTCTTGCTTCTACCCATACCACCATCTTGCTCGCTGCCCGTACGTATTTTGCCATGGCTGGAGAGGGGGTGTTTTTTAAACAAGCTGCGGTCATTCATCCGAAGTATCAAACACCTAGCAAAGCGCTGATTTACCAATGCATTTGGACTTGTATGTTGGTCTTTTCAGGGAGTTTCGATCAATTGACCGATATGCTCATTTTTGCCTCATTTATCTTTTATGGAGCCACTACATTCGGTGTGTTTATCCTGCGGCGCAAAATGCCCGACGCTCATCGGCCCTACCGGGTATGGGGCTATCCTGTGGTGCCGATTGTGTTTATTGTATTCTGCATCATCCTGGTAGGCAATACCTTGATCAATCAACCACGCGAAGCCCTGATGGGCTTGGGGCTGATTGCCACGGGGTTACCATTTTATTATATCTGGCGTAGTCGGGACGTCAATGATTAAGCTATTTTTTTCAACAATTGCAATCCATCGTGGTAGCCGATCTCCAGTTGAATGGCTCGAGCCTGCGCTGAAAAGTTGGCTGGATTCGGTAGGGTACGCGAGGGGCGGAGGTAAAGTAGCTTTTCACCATACTTGCGTTTGAGTCCCCAGAGTAAGGGCAAAAACTTGGATGCTTCGGCTACATCAATCCCGATCATCAAGTCAATATTGGGCTTTTCAAAAGTCAAATCGATGGGCATGATTTTGTAGATACCTCCATCAATATATTTGTTGTTGCCGATTTGGTGGGATTGAAAGGCAGAACAACTCGCACTGCCGATGATGTACTCCACCAATTGTTGATCAGGAATGTCTTCCTGAAAAAATGACTCCCCACGGCGTTGTGTAAGATTGTACACCACCAAACCAAATGCGATGGACGAACTACGGATTAGTTTTTCATCCAGTGCTTTGCGCAGCAGGTCTTTCAACCCATTGACTCGAATCCCCCGATTGAAGAGTCCATCTTTCAACAGGCCGAAATATCCATCCTGTGGTTTTTCCCGCAAATTGTCAAAAGCTTCTTCGGGCTGGCTGTTTTGCCATAAATCAAGGGCTTTTTGTAAATCCCCTTGTGCGATCAATGCGGCATTGATCGCTCCTACGGAAGCACCTGTTGCTACTTTAATGCGGTGTTGTAAGCCATTTTCATAAAGGGCGTGCCATACGCCAATTTGGTAAGCGCCACGGGCAGCTCCGCCGGATAGGGATAATGCAATATTTGGTTCAGTCTTCATGGGTGATATCTTTACCATAATAAACAAATGGCCAGGAAAAGGTTTACTTGATTTGTACTATATTGGCTTTAAAATCAGCTTATGCCAAAAGAAAAGATAGTCATGCTCTCCGGAGCAGGAATGAGTGCCGAAAGTGGGATCAGCACGTTTCGGGATGCCAATGGACTTTGGGAACAACACGATATCATGGAAGTGGCGTCGATAGATGGTTGGCGTAAAAACCCTGGCCTGGTGCTGGAGTTTTACAACCAGCGTCGACGTCAACTCAAAACCGTCGAACCCAATGCCGCGCACTATGCGCTGGTTGAACTGGAACAGAAATATGAGGTAACCATAGTCACGCAAAATGTAGACGATTTGCACGAACGTGCGGGTAGTTCATCCATCGTGCATTTGCATGGAGAACTGCGCAAAGTACGCAGCTCGAAGCATGAAAATCTGATTTATCATTGTGAGGAAGACATCAATCTGGGGGATCTCTGTGATAAAGGCCATCAATTGCGCCCGCACATCGTCTGGTTTGGGGAGATGGTACCCAAAATTGAAATTGGGGCCCAGGCCGTAGCAGCATGTGATCATTTGATCATCATCGGCACTTCCATGCAAGTGTATCCGGCGGCTGGCCTGGTGGATTATGCCCAGGGTCATGCGGCCATCTATTACATTGATCCCAAGCCCAGTATTTCGCAGCAGTCGTACCCGGAAGTTACCATCATTGCTGAAAAAGCCACAACAGGTGTTCGCAATTTAGTAGACCAATTGCTGAATCGATAGTTTTTATTAATTTGTCGTTCCTTCTTATCACCACCCGAATATTAGAAATGTATTACGTGTACAAAATTCGCAAGCATGACTTTTGACTACATCATTATTGGCGCTGGTTCAGCAGGTTGTGTGTTGGCCAACCGTTTATCTGCAGATCCAAACAATCAGGTTTTGTTGTTGGAGGCTGGTGGCCCCGATCGCAAATTGGAAATTCATATTCCGGCTGGCTACGCCAAGTTGCACCGTTCGGCGGTGGACTGGGGGTTTGAAACCGAGCCACAAGAACACTTATACAACCGACGGATCTATTTACCAAGAGGAAAAACCTTGGGCGGCTGTAGTTCCACCAATGCCATGGCCTACATTCGAGGCCATCGGGAAGATTACAACGATTGGGCAAAATTGGGCAATGCGGCTTGGGGATACCCGGATGTCTTGCCTTATTTCAAACGCTCTGAGCACAATGAACAATTGAGTCAACTTGGCAGTACCTACCACGGCAGTGGAGGTCCGCTCAACGTGACTTTTAACCAAGTATTTCGCACACCTGCTGCGGATGCCTTCCTGGCTTCTTGCCTGGCTGTGGGGATTCCCGAAAACCCGGACGTCAACGGTGCTGAACAGGAGGGCGTGGGTCTTTTCCAGTTCAACATCAAAAACCAAAAACGACACAGCGCTGTTACGGCCTTTCTTAAACCAGCATTGCATCGCTCCAATCTAAAAGTCATCACCTGGGCCCAAACCCAGCGCATTTTGATCGAGCAAGACCGTGCAGTGGGCGTTGAATTTCTGAGTGCTGGAAAATCGGTGCAAGTTGCCAGCGCCAAAAAAGAGGTAATCCTGAGCGCAGGTGCTTTCAACAGTCCACAATTGTTGCTGCTTTCTGGCGTGGGAGCCGCTGAAGAATTAAAACGATTTGGCATTCCGCTAAAAAAAGAACTGCCCGGGGTGGGGCAAAATTTACAAGATCATTTGTTCGTCAATGCCTCTGCCATAACCAAGGTTAAGGGCATCAACCATGCTTTGGCGCCGCTTAGCCAATTGAAGTATTTGCTACAATACGCCATCAACAAAACTGGGCCAATGACCATCGGGCCACTGGAAGCAGTGGCTTTTACCAAAGTTGTTAAAGACAATGACCGCCCGGATTTGCAATTGCATTTTGCACCCATTCAAGCCGATTATGCAACCGACCTGCACAATTGGAAAACCCTACCGCTCGTAGATGGATTCAGTATTCTGCCTACTTTATTAAAGCCCAAAAGCAGGGGGTATGTAGGACTGCATTCTAATGACCCACATGCTGCACCTTTGGTTCAACCCAATTTTTTGAGCGAGGAGCAGGATCTGAAAATCCTGGTCGAAGGGATAAAACTGGCCCTCGAAATCATGGAGCAAAATCCACTGTCGGCCATAACGAAATCGAAAGTGGTTCCGCCACAGTATGGTTCTTCAGATGACGCCATTGCGGAGCATGTGAAACGCCGACTTGAGACGGTCTACCACCCGGTAGGCACCTGTAAAATGGGGCAGGATACTATGGCAGTGGTAGATGATCAATTGCGGGTGCACGGCATTGAAGGTTTGCGGGTGGTGGATGCGTCCATCATGCCAACCATCGTGTCTGGAAATACCAATGCGCCAGTTTACATGATTGCAGAGAAAGCCGCAGATATGATTTTGGGAAAATTGTAGCACTTTTTCAACTTTTTCGCTTTTCGCTTTATTGCTCCTGCCGCTTGGCCCAATATCTTATCAACCCCGCTACACTCATGTGTGCCGGATTGGCGGCGGCGTACTTGGCCAGATCAACGGGCGTCGCACCGCCTTCAATCAATTGGTTTTGCACGTAATGTTCGAAGATCGGAATGATCGTTTCGGCGGGCGTTTGATCGTCGACGTAGGGCTTGATCCAATTCGCCCAATCCAGTAGTCGCCTTTCCAGATCAAGCAGGTGAGTGGGAATGTCCCCAGAAACTGCACCAAAATGCGTAAGGTACAATTCAGTGGGTTTGAGGCTTGACAACAAACGAATGGATTGCAACCAGTCTTCAACATTAATATCCGGTGGTGGGCAAGGCGGGACAACGATTCCTGCCCCTATTTTCACTCCGGCTACATCGCCGGTAAAAACTTTATCGCCAATTTGCCAAACCAAATGGTGCACAGCATGACCTGGTGTATGCCAGGCCCGGATGGTCAGGCCATCGAGATAAATGGTTTCGCCATGTGCAACCACCCTTAACTGTTCCTGGGGAATGGGTTTCATTTCTCCCCATAAAGTATCCATTTGATCCTGATAAATGCGTCGGGCTGAGTTGAGCAACTTTTCAGGGTTGTTCATGTGCCGCTCGCCAAAAGGATGCAAATAAATGGTGGCTCCATGCTCAGCAAAAGCCCAGGCTGCACCTGCGTGATCAAAATGAATGTGGGTAATGAACACATGTTTAATGTCGGCAGGGGTATACCCATGTTGCGCCAAACCCGCCTCGAGCACTGGGAATGTGGAGTAAGGTCCCGTTTCAATTAGCACTGGGCCGCTATCAGTTTCAAGCAAAAAAACGGCAATCGCTTCCGAAGCGCCCAAAAATTGAAGGTCGAGGATTTTGATCATATGGTTATTTTGTGCGGGGCAAAGATAGGGTGAGAAGTTGAGAATAGTTGATAAGGGTTGATGAAAGTTGATAGGGGTTGATGGGAATATCAACTTTTATCAACCTTCATCAACCCTTATCAACCTTCCCAATTACACCAACTCTTCTGCCCGGGTTTCTAAAGTAACCCGCACCGAACTGTTCAACCGAATTTTCATCGCGACCATTTTGGGTAACTCGTATTCGAAGAAATACTTGAAGGTCTGTATTTTACCTGCGTAGAAATTTTGGTCGTTGGTGGAAGGATTTTGAGCGAGCCCCCTTTCGGCCACCAGCGCCTGTTTGAGCCAGATCCAGGCCAACACCAGGGTGCCGAAGTATTCGAGGTACAAGGTGGCGTCAGCTAAAAAAACTTCTGGCGATTCTTTGCTGGCCAACTGGAAAAGATTTACGGTGGTTTCTTGCAAACTCGCCCCCGTTTTCATCAGTTGTTCGGCGTAGGGTTTTAAGCTCGGAATCAGCACGGCGGCTTCAATGGCCGTTTGGATTTCTTTGCTCAACAATTGGAGCCCTTTACCATTTTCCATCGTCAATTTACGTCCCAAAAGATCCATGCCGTGGATGGTGGTCGTGCCCTCATAAATGGCATTCACCCGGATGTCGCGGTAGTGCTGCTCCAATGGAAAATCGTCAGTATAACCTGCTCCACCCAATACCTGCATGCCCTGGCTGACGGAATGAATGCCCATTTCAGAAGGATAAGACTTGGCAATCGGTGTAAGCAATTCCAGCAATAAATTGGCATTGACCGCGTCCTCACCTTGGCCATGATGAGCCAAATCGCCGTACAAACTACATTGCAAAAGCAGGGCGATGCTACCTTCCACAATGGCTTTTTGGTATAGCAACATGCGGCGCACATCAGCGTGTTCGATGATCAAGACTTGGGGCTGGTGTACATCTTTATTGGAAGGATGTCGTCCTTGAGGGCGTTCATTGGCGTATTTTAGGGAGGCGTAATATGCGGCTGAAGCGGTTGCAGCAGCCACCATACCGGTACCGATGCGGGCTTCGTTCATCATCTGGAACATGTAGCGCAAGCCCTGGTTGGGCTGCCCGACCAGGTAGCCCCGGCAATCGTCGTGTTGTTCGCCCATCATCAGGTGCGCAGCAACGTAGCCTTTTTGGCCCATTTTGCCGTAGATTCCGGCGGTAGTGACATCGTTGGTAACCAGTTCTCCGTTTTCGTAACGAAGTTTGGGGACAACGAATAGTGAAATTCCCTTGGTGCCTACCGGGGCACCCTTGATGCGTGCCAGCAGCAGGTGTACTACATTGTCTACAGCGTTGTGGTCCCCGCCAGAAATATAGATTTTTTGACCTTTGATTTTGTAGTATTCCCCATCGTTGACCGGTTCGGCGCTGGAAGTAATGTCCGATAGTGAGCTGCCCGCTTGTGGTTCAGTCAGGGCCATGGTGCCCTGCCATGTTCCATTGTACAAGTTGGGGATATAGGTTTCATTGAGGGCAGCGGAGCCAAAAGTACGGATCAGGTTGGCTGCCCCGGTTGTGAGAAAAGGATGACAGGCGATGTTGGCATTGGCGGCATGAAAAATCAGGGTTGCCGCATTGAGGATGGCATAAGGCATTTGTTGGCCACCGGCTTCAAAATCGTCGTGAGCATTGATCCAACCACCTTCTGCCATGGCCAAGATGGCGGGTTTCATAGAAGGGTGAACCAACACCTCGCCATCAGCGTAGCGCGCCTTTTCTTTGTCCATGGCCCGGTAAAACGGAAAGAGATATTGGTCGCCGATTTGTTTGGCAGCATCCAGGGTCATGTCGATGGCTTCGCGGTCATATGCCTCAAAACGTTCAATTTTTTGCAATTGAGTGACGTCGAGGAGTTCGTACAGCACAAAGCGGAGGTTTCGCGAGCTGATGTATTGTTCGAGCATGGCTTTGGGTTTTTCAGATTTAGCGAAAGTTCGCTAAACAGCTGCAAGATATTGTAGGGTTTTTAAAATGATAGAAATGTTTTTTACTCAGTTAAAAAAATCTCATCAATATTGTTTTGTTTAAAAAAACGTCTTTGATAAAAAGCGATGGAAAAACAATTTGAAAGGATATATTTTTATGAAACGAAATTATCTTCTCTTTAAAACCCATCAGTATGAAAAACACTTTTTCCCATTTCCGATTGATCACTTTTACTTTATGCTTATTTTTTTGTGTGCTGACAACAAGCAGGCTTAGCGCACAAAACTACTCCTTCAATTGGCAAGACCTGCAATTCAGTTGGCCGATCCGATTCGACCCCACGGTTTCTCCTGTATACGCCAATAGTGACCCCTTTTTGTTTCCCTCCCGTTATACCGTGCTGAAAGCCAATGACACAGATTACAAAGGCGGAACTGGCGGCCACAATGGCATTGACATCGGGCTTAATTTTTACCGTACTACCGACAACGACGGAGCAAAAATCTACGCTGCCGCAAAAGGAGTATTGGTGGCCTACCGCGATGGCCTCGCCGACAGACTCAACGGCAGTGTAGCCTGGGATAAAATGACCCCCAGCAACAAATTAACCGTAACCGATCTTGCACCCTCGCACACTGGATTCAACATTCAAGGCACAACGGATGGTAGCGGCAACGTTGTGTATTTGCAGCACAATAACGGTTTTGTAACCCAGTACGCACACTTGAAACAAGGACTTCCGGTGCTGAAAAAATACAAATTGGGGGATACCATTCCCGAAGGTGCTTTGCTCGGCATTATGGCCAGTTCGGGGGCATCTTCGGGGCCACACCTCCATTTTGGGGTATATACTGGCCCTCATTCTACCCGGCAAGGGGCGGTGATTCCAGCCAGTGAACGAGTTTTTAAGGGTTATCTCGCCACGCCCTGGGGCTATTTTGTTTGCCCATTTTATGAAGAGACCATTCAAGGGAAGCCCAAAAACATGTGGAAAGGCAAATACCCGGAAGTCTACAAACCACTGGAAAATGGCAATCTGGACATCTATGATTTGGGCATTTTTGCTGCACCTTTCAACCTTGCTACGCCTCCGCCAAATGCCAGTATGATACCTCAAGGGTATCCGGTTTCCGTAGTGCCTTATGTTGTTGGGGCCAAGGGAGACTATAGTGTTGAAATCAAATCAAGTGCTACCCAATTTTCATTTGGCGCGGGAAAAGACACGTTAAAAGCCGGCACCTTATTGAGTCCCGGAGAACAGCTGCCTTCAAAAAACGGAAATTTTTACCTTACGCTCCAGTCGAATGGACAACTTAGTGTCTGGGAACGTGGTGCTGTGCTGCCGCGCTGGTCCAGTACCACTCCTCCGGTTGTGCTTAACGCGCAGTATTATGCCCGTTTGAATCCCACGGGCAGGCTGTGCGTGTATCTGAAAGGCCAAGCGCAGGATACGGAAGTCTGGTGTAGCGATGCCACGGTCGGATCGGGTAGTTTTTACGCAGTGATTCAGCCTGATGGCAATTTTTGTGCGTACAAAGGCAAAAATGAATTCCGCTGGTGTGCCTTTTCCCAATCCAGCGACCGCAATTTAACCACGTTTATCACTTACCTCAACAACCTTGCCCCTGGTGACTATACGGTGAATGTGTTGCGCCGTGTGCCCGGAGAGCAGACCCCAGTCTTGCGGGCACAATCCAAATTCACCGTTTTTCAAGGTGCTACTTTGGAAAAATTAAGTTTGGGCACTGCCTCCGACAACACGGTAAGTGGTCAACTGACTGCTGGAGATTTTTACAACGGCTCCAATCAAACCGAGAAACAAACCCAATTCACGGTGTATTTGCCCGCACCAGCTTCAACCAAACAGGTACTCCAATTTGCCCTCATTTCCATACCCATCACCGGAATCACCGGCCTCAATCCCTTCGAGAGTACCTGGGGTGCAACCATGCAACTGAAAGCCAGTGTCAATGGCAAAGTCATTGCTTTTTTCAGTCCGGTTACCGTGGTGAATGGCATCGCCAAAGCTGTTGTGGTTAATCCAATGGATTTGTTCAATCCCGCTGCTTACGGCTTGAGTACCTGGCCAGCTGCGGGTGTGCCCATCACTATTTCGTTTGAAGTGCCCATGAACAACAACAAGCAGAGCGATTACCTCAGGTTTGGTGCAGTCACGCTGGAATACTACTACCGCACGGCGACCAGTGCCAAAGACCTGGACAAGGGTAGCATCC
This sequence comes from Haliscomenobacter sp., assembly GCF_016718685.1. Classification (GTDB taxonomy): domain Bacteria; phylum Bacteroidota; class Bacteroidia; order Chitinophagales; family Saprospiraceae; genus Haliscomenobacter. The sequence goes on from NZ_JADKCX010000059.1 coordinate 26,320, forward strand.
AAAATCTACAACTTTTCCCAAATCCTACGGCGGAGGAAGTGCAAATCAAGTTTCAGCTTGCTGAGTCGGCTCAAGTACGGATGGAATTGTACGACTTGTTGGGGCGTTTGCAAACACCAGGATTGAATCAACGCCTTGCAGCGGGTGCACAGCAAATCCCCTTGCAGGTGCAACAATTGCCAGTGGGCGTGTATTGGGTGCAGGTGAAAGCCGAAGGAAGTAGGGTAGTGAAAAAATTGGTGGTGAAGCGGTAGGGGAGTTTTGAGGCAAACCGGAGTCATTAGCCACAAAAGGAATTATTTCGAATTTTCTAGTGGCTTAAAAGCGACAATTTTTTTAACACAAAGAACACAAGGAAAAGCAAAGGGCACAAAGTGACGCTCAATTTAATGCTCTTTGTGCTATTTTTTGATTTGATTTTGGAGAACATTATTTTGCAATCGGCAAAAATATATTTTTTTGGGAAGCGAGATTGTTGTTTGGGTAAACAATTTAACGGTGTGAGTTATTTATTTCCTCTTCTCGATCAAATCCTTTCCAAAGTAAATTATTAAATTTAGACCAGGCTTGATTCGTATTGATAAAGATCGAATCAGATGTGGTCTTTTTATTACCATGTAAAGTCCATTCAAGCGTGGCAGAGTCACCAAAACAACCTTGAACTATAGCCTCTCCTACTAGTGTTAACCTTTTATTCTGCCAATTATACAGCGATTTTCTACTTCCTCCACATATGGAGCTGTAATGCCTTGCCCTTATTTGTTTATGTTGGTGATCAACAGAAAGGTTTGGTAAATCAAGAGAAGGGTAGCGCTGAAAGGTCTTAAGTTTTGGGTTGTATAAAAATGCCATAGAAAAAGAATTGCCGTGAACTCCTCCATCTGATCCATCTACAAGGATATCAGGGTTTCCATCAAAATTGAGATCAGGAAGAAGTATTTCGTAACTAGATGCAATTTCAGCTTTCCCACAAAAACAAGGGCTCCATTTTTGCCCCAAAGAATCACTGATAAAAACGCCAACAAAGCCATTTTCCAGGCCAATACCTGAAACAATACATGCCACAAATTTCTTGCCGTATTTGAATTTCCTGGATATTACTATCCCTTCAATCTGCTCAAATTGAAAATTCTCAACGGTTGTGTGAAAAACAGTATCATCTTTCCACGGATGAGTATCACAGAAATTTTCATTAAGATTCCCACCTTTTTCAATAGTCGTAATGGGTGATAATTTTGGTTTACAACCCAGCAGGATAAAAAGAGCACTGATTGCAATAAACCAATTTTTCCACATTGATAGATGGTTACAACGTAAAATAAAAATTAAACTGATAAGAAAAGTTATCCTTCCGCTCCGGCAAGGAATACGGCCCCCAGCGGTAGAACGCACCGATGCCCGCACTGAACTTCGCGGCCTTCAAAATCGGAATCAGCAATAAATTCCGCAAATAAAGCCCGGTTTCGTAATAGCCTTTGTCGAGCGTATTGAATTCCACTTCCTGGTGCGCTTCTTTGTTCAGTAGGTTCCCCCAGGCGATGTTTTGGGCCAGGGCAATTTCCGGCTGAGAGTATTTGGAGTTGATTTTGAGCAAGAGTTTGCCAAAGTTGTGTTCAAAAAAGAGGTACGCGAAGCGATCACCCGCAAACTCGTACAGCCCCATCGTTTGGAAAACGTGGTAACTGAAAATGGGGGAGCCACCTTCGCGGCGTACACCCGGCGCATTGAACAAATAAGGATAAGGCACATTGCCCAACATCATACCGCCCATCAGCCGGAAAATACTTTTCCCAAAAGCTTTGGAAGTATTTTGCGCTTCCATACTCAGGATCAAACGGGTAAAATTGATAGGGGAGGGGCCACCATTGATTTTGCCTTGGGCCACCTGAAAATCAAATACCGGATAGGTGAAATAATATATCGTTTCGGTAATGCCGTCCTTGTGCAACCATTCTTTAGGGGCAAAGCGCATGTTTAGCCCTATTTCTTCCTTGCGGAAGGTACCCTTGGAAATACTTTCCCCTTGTACAAAGGAATAAGGATAAGTGGTTTGACGGCTTTCGCGGTGCCAATAGGGATTGAATTGCAAATGCGCGCTAGGCCGGTAGAACAACTCCGTCCGGAAAGACTCGATGCTGTCCATGCGGTTGCGGATCCAGTTGCGCGGGGCGATACGACCGAGTAGGGGCGTATTGTCGGACAAGATATTGAACGAACCCGGTTCGTTGAGGTCACGGCGATAAGACAAGCGCAAACGCAGGTCTTTTTGCTTACTCAACAAGAATTCACTACGCAGGCCGTATTTCCATGCTTCGTCCTTGAGTCCGTAGGCCACGTAACCCCGAAGTTGCAGCCAGGACAAGTTTTTGAAATTGCTGCGCAGGGCCAAACCCAGGCGATACCCTTCATAACCATTCAAACCGATCACATCGCGCAGGGGGATTTCAAACTGGCCGATGGGCAACATACCCGTATAATACGCTTTGGCGGACCCACCCAAGAATTTGAACAAATTGCGCGGCCCCTTCAATTCGGGCAAGGAATCCCATAAGGTATAAGAATTCTGCTCGCGGGTACTGAGGGTGTCTAGACGCAGGGTTTTCCATTCTTCGTCGCTGAGCTGTTTGGCATCGGCTTCCTGTTCGCGGGTGGCGTAATTGAACACGCTGGCTGGTATAACTTCGTTTATTTTGGGGTCTTTTACCTGGGTGCGGTTGCGGATTTGCAAATCAAAGGTACTGCCTTCATTGCCAACAGGCATGCTGAGTTCGGTTTGCAGGATTTCCGGGAACCAAAATTTACCCGTAAAGCGGTACTGCTGTTGTACCCGGAATTTGATGTTGAGGGTGGTGTCGGCAGGACTGGCGATCACGTTTTCCATGGCGTAACCATTGGAATTGATGTGCAGCACCCCTCTCATCCCGTCGAAGTTTTTGCCTTTGAAGGGTTGGTAAAAAATCACAAAAGTGCTGTCTTCGCCTTGGTAAATGGTATCGCGAATCTGGAAATCGTAGCGGTTGAATGTACCGTCACTGATGGGGTTGACAAAGTTCAGGCTGGCCAAAGTGAGGGACATGACTTCTTTGTAAAAGCCAAAAGGCTGAAAATCGCTCGCGGCAAAACCCATGGAAAAATCGCCGGGTAGGGAAGATTTACTGGCAATGATGCGCTCTTTGTCCTGGGTGGGTTTTTTATGAAATACTTCCACCGCTGATTCTTTTACCCAGAGGTACATCTTGTTGCGCAGGGCATCGCTGATGATGGAATCGCGGCGGATGGCTTCGGGCGAACGCTGCTTGGTTTTGGCGTCCTTTTCTTTGTCCTTTTTAAGCGATTCTTTGAATTTTTGGAAATTGCCTACGGTAAAGGAAGACTTATTGTAAGAAAGGTATTGGTAAGAGCCATATTCTTCAGGATTGTTTTGGGGTCGATTGGCCAACACTTTGCGAATGATCCCCCAGGCCGGGTTTTCTTTGGGGCGGATGGTCACTTCGGGCAAACTCAGCACGTCTTCCGTGAGGGAAATCAACAGAAATGAACCAACATCTTTGAGCGGTACTTCTTTGGTTTGATATCCCACGTAGCTGATCACCAGGGTAGCAGTACTGGGTGCAACAACCGTGAAATTTCCATCAAGATCGGTGGTGGTTCCCTGGGGGTTACCTTTGATGCCAATGCTGACAAAGGCCAGTGCTTCCAAGGACTTCCCATCCTGGATTTTGCCTAAAAAGGTTTTGTTTTGTGCAGAAAGCCAGGTAAGCGTCAGTACAAAACAAGCCAAAATACTTACCAAACGGGCATACTTCTTCCAAACGAATAAATTCAACTCAAATCTCATTGCCTTTTTTTTAGATCCTAGGGTGTTCAGGATTTAGATGTTGAACACAAATAACAGTCACATGCTATAATACGTTCAAATGCTAAAATTGGTTGTCTAGGTTTAGTTTAAATTGTTGTTCGAGTTGAAAAAGAAGATATGCAGAGTACTGGTCTTCGGCCAATTGCCGGTTAATGCGCCATACATTATCTTTGATCTGGGGAAACTCCAAACTACGCCGAACGGGCAAGCGACTGAAATAATTTTTCAGGTGAATGCCCTTGGGTGGCGCATCCTTTTGTTCACTCAGTTTGATTTCTGCCAAGATTTCTTTGCGCTGGGGGTTCAGCCATTTCTGGATGCCCGTTTCCCCTGCAAAAAACAATTGCACGGCAGGACCAGTGATTTTCAAAATGATGCCCACCAAACGATCCTGTGCTTCGGGTAAAAATTCAGCCAGTTGATTTTGCTCTATCAACAGGTATTGCTCAGTTTTGTTTTCATCATTGACACTGTAATAATAGGACTCTCGGTACCAAACCTCGGTAAACGCAAATTCATAATTTTTTTCGATGCACAATGCGCTGTACACGGGGCGCATTTTTTCGCAGGCCTCTCCAAAAATGCCCAGGTAAGCGATATTGGCCGAAGGATTGGCTTGCTGATACACTTCAACTTTGAGCCGGAAAAATTTTTCTTCCCACTGTTCAACTTCGGCTATTTCGTCCGCAGCACTACCGATACCCAGCACCGCCAAACTCAGCTTTTGCTCCAGGTCTTCTACTTCGTTGACCAAACTTTCTACTTTATCGCGGAGCGCCATCAATTGTGTTTTACGGATTTCGGCCTGAGCTGAAAAAACAGGGTCTTTGCCTTCTTCACTTTTTGCTTCTTCTTCCAAATCATCCAGTTCCTGCAGCAGCAAGGTAAACAAATGACTCTCCTTAAACGAAATAGCCGAGCTTCGCAACACCGAGGCCTGATCAGCACCGTCTTGCAAATTGAATTCATCGAGCAACTCTTCCAAAGGAACAGGTTCTGGTTCTACTTCTACTTTTACGTTTCCTTTGCTGGTTTTAACCACCACATTCAGTTTATCGGTGGGGTCGTATAGATTGAGCTGGTTGGAAAGTGGCAGGGCAATGAGTTCGCGGATGGCCCGTTGGAGTTGACGGCCACCGGATTTGGGATGAAAGCCTTCTTCGGCCAGTTTCTCCAGGGCATTGTCGTTGATGCTCAACTCCAGTTTGCGGTAGCGAATTCCGTCGCGGGTTTTGAATTGCTCAATTTCGCGGGTGACAATGGCCCGGATGAGGGTTTTGTCGAGTGATTGGAAAGCGATGATTTGGTCGATGCGATTGACCAGTTCCGGGCGAAAATATTTTTTGATGGCGTCTTGATACAATTCTTGGGCTGGTTTGCCTACGTTGCCAAACCCTGGCCGAGGCCGGTTGGCGTCGGCGCCCAGGTTGGTGGTCATGATGATGATGGCACTACAAAAATCGGCGGTACGGCCTCGGTTGTCGCTCAGGCGGCCTTCGCCCAAGAGTTGCAGCAAGAGGTCAAAAAAATTGGGGTGGGCTTTTTCAATTTCATCAAAAAGCAGGACGCTAAAGGGTTGTTTGCGGATGGCTGAAGTGAGCAATCCTTCCACATTGCCCGCTCCTGAGAGGCGAAAAAGCGCACCGGGCGTGCCATATTCGCTCATGTCGAAGCGCACCATGCGGTCTTTGTCGCCAAACATGAATGCAGTGAGCACCTTGGCCAATTCCGTTTTGCCAACTCCGGTTGGGCCAGCAAACAAAAAGGAAGCAATGGGTTTATCCGTCCTCGCCAGTGCGGTTTTAATGGCCACCATCGCATCTACCACCGCATCCACGGCCAATTCCTGTCCAAATACTTGCTGGTAAAAATAGGCTTTGACTTGTGTAGGAACCAAGGAAATGTTTGGGTCCACAATCATGGGTGGCATGCCACTTTCGGCACAAAAATACCGGATGACTTCGTTGCGGTCGATGATGGAAAAATCTTCATGGCCACCTTGCGGTTTGCTCATCCGCAAGGCCATACCCTCCAAAAACCGGATGGGTTTGCCTGGCATGCCCGCATAAGGCATAAAGCGGCGGTGCAAACGGATGACTTCGTTGACTGCTTCTTCTGCAATCAGGATATTGGCTTGTTCTGCCAGGGCTTTGACTTTGTCCAGAATGATCTGTTCCATTTGCTCCCCACGTGGTTCGTTGAGGCGCAACACCTGAAAATAGGCCGGATAGCCGGGAGCGTTCAATTCAATGCGGGCAAATTGCTCTTCGGTACATTCACTGATCATCCGAATCTGTCCCTGACTGAGGTAGGAGGTCAAAAACTCCGCCATACTCGCTTCATTGCCCTGGTATTGGCCCACCTCAAACAAATCCATCAGGTTGCGCAAATATAGAATATGAGGCGTATTGGCAATTTCTTTGATTAATTCAGACAGGTTAAATTCCCAGCCGCGCTCCTGTGAAAGTTCTTTAATGAGGGTGGAAGCGGTGGTTTCCCAAATGTTGAATTCATCGGGATAGTGTAGCTTCAACTGACGGGTTGCTTCCCAGATCAGGGCAGTTTTTCCTACCCCGGAAGGTCCGATGATGAGCAAGTTGTTGGGATAACCACCACGCAAAATGCGCAAGACCTGGTTCAATTCTTTTTCGCAGCCATAACTCTCCTGGCGGATGATGTTGAGGTTGCTGGCCACTTTGTCGAGCCAAACAAACTTGCCCTGTTCTTTTTCTGGGCGTTTTTCACCCGGATCAAGTGCTTCCAGGTTGATTTCTTTTTGAATGAGTTCAATACTTTTGAACCAAATCGTGGAGATGATGTCCTGAACAGAAAGGAGACGATCTTTTCGGCGAAAATCAATGCGTACCAATTCCCGCAAATTTTCGGCCAAATCGACTTCAAAAGTTGCCGAGGTTTCCAGCCCGAGCGCAGGCAAAATGGCCCGCCAGGCGTGTTCCTGTTGCTGATAAAAAAACTCGAAACTCAAATTAAAGGCCGGAGTACCTGGCCCACTGGAACCCGCCGGAAAATCTACTTCCAATTCTGAAGTGTAGTACGTGCTGGGCCTCAACAAATCCATCAAGGGCAGCAGGGGTGTTTGGTTGTACAACTGTTCCTGTAAGGCTGATTGGTATTCATCTGCTACCTCACTCAAGGTTTTTCCCAAACGAATCGACTGTGCGTCCGTCATCGGATTCAGCAAGGTCACATTGTTGCTGAAACTCAAACGAAAGGCAAAAAAAGGAATGCTGATGGGAAGGGGCATGAGAAAGGGTTTGTGTTAGGGTGTGGTTTGTAGGTTGAGGTTTTAATGAGGTTTTACGAGTTGCACGGCGTTCAGAGACAACTTTATGCAACTGCGGTTAAAAAATCAAGGTATTGTAAGTTAAATTACCTCGGTTTTGCCTGGCATGGCGATGGGATAGAAACCATCTTTGTCGGGTAAGGATTTGGGCATGGCATTCCAATCCAGTTTATCCGGGAACAGGCTGATATTGGAATTCAAAGCTTTGTCCCATTCAACAACTTGACCAGAATAGGTAGCCATCCGGCCCAGGATCGCGGTCATGGTTGCATGGGCACCATTTTCGGCATCTGCGAATTTGTATTCACCTTTGGCAATGGCTGCAAACAAGACATCGTGCTCAACCTGGTAGGGATCTGGATCATCTTTGCCGCTGATGCGCATGATGGTTTTGCCCGCATGATCCTGGATGATACCTGGTTTTGGTGCCCGGCCTTTGGTGCCCACAAACGCCTCGGTTACCTTACTTGGGGTACCTGGTTGGTGACGGCACTGGCTGTACATCATTGAACCATCGGCATATTCATATTCTACGAAGTGGTGGTCAAAAATCTCACCATATTCTTTGCCCGTGCGTACCTGGCGGCCACCCATACCGGAAGCTTTTACGGGATGACCTTTTTTCACCCAGTTGCCCACGTCCAGGTTGTGGATGTGTTGTTCTACGATATGGTCGCCACAAAGCCAGTTGAAGTAGTACCAGTTGCGCATTTGGTTTTTTTCACCCAAACACCTTCGTTGTTCCAATATACGCTGCTCATGGTGATGTCACCAATGACGCCTTCGTGCAGTTTTTCAACCCACTGCTGGTAAACGTTTTCGTAGTGGCGTTGCAAACCAACGACCACATTGAGTTTTTTTTGCTTGGCAATTGCGGCAGCTTCCAGTACTTTACGCACACCGATTGCATCAGTGGCGACCGGTTTTTCCATAAAGATTTGTTTGCCTGCTGCAACGGCTGCGGCAAAGTGATCAGGGCGGAAACCCGGAGGAGTTGCCAAAATCACCACGTCGCACAGTGCGATGACCTTTTGATAGGCATCAAAACCGACAAAACGGCGCTCTTTAGGCACATCCAGCCGGTCCGTTTTTTGCTTGGCCGTCATTGCTTTTTCGATCTGCTTATGGCTGTTTTCTACCCGATCGGCGAAAGCGTCGCCCATGGCGACCAATTTTACGTTTTGGGACGTGGAGAGCGCTTGTATAGCTGCGCCCCTACCGCGGCCACCACAGCCAATCACGCCAACTTTAATGGCATCATCAACACTGTTGAAAGCTTTGGCGCTGAGTAATTCAGGTACCAACAGTAGTCCTCCAGTTACGGCTGCCGAAGTCCTTACGAAACGGCGGCGATCGAAACCCGTCTTTTTGTTTTTTGTGCTCATGCTATGTAGCGATTGATGTTTACAATTATGGTAAAGGTAGGAAAAGTTGAAGAGTTGAAATGGAAAGTTGGAAGTTTAGAAGTTGAGGGTTCAGGTTTCGACAAGCCTAGCATTTCGAAACCTCATTGCAACTCTTCGAACTCCAACTCTCAACTAATCCACAATTGCTTCTTTGAAATAGGTTTCTATCTCCGCCACCGTAGGTTGTATGACTGGACGCACTATACGGAAACCCAACCAGGAGGAATCGGTATTCCACCAGCGGCTTCTGGGAATTTGTGGATCCCGTTTTTGCAAGCTGGGCAAGGATTTTACCCGTTTGGAGCAGGAGCAATCTTCAGGGTTGTCGTCGAAAGAGCCCCCTTTGATGGTGTGGGAGTATTTGGCGCTTGGTTTGTGCCAAGGATTTTTGGGATTTTTGCTGCTTTCGCCAAAATAGTCGTCCACATAGGAATCCGCAGTCCATTCGGCTACATTGCCGAGCATGTCAAAAAGGCCCCAAGCGTTGGCTTTTTTCTGGCCGTTGGGTGGTATTTTTCAGTACTGTTGTCGTAGTGCCAGGCATAATCGCCTAGATTGTCTTCGGTTACCCCTTCTGGCTGAGGGCCTTTAGCACCGGCACGGCAAGCGTACTCCCATTCAGCTTCGGTAGGCAAGCGGAAAAATTGCCCGGTTTTTTGGTACAACCATTGGCAGTAGCGCAGGGCACCTTGTTGGGTCATCGCCACTGCTGGTACGCCACCTAAAGTACCCATGCCCCAGGTATAATCCATGTATTGGGGCGTAGGGCGGGTTACGGCATCAGCGCTGTATTTGCCATCTTTCCAGTTGCTGCTGTTGTTGTCGTTTCTGCGGTATTGGAATTGGATGAACTCGTCGTAGGTGACCTCGCGAGTGCCCATCCAGAAGGCATCCAACTCAATGTTCAGTTTTTTCCCATCAGCAGATTGAATCGGCAATTGACCTGCCGGGATAAATGCCAGGCTGAACTCAGCTTTGCCGCCCGGAATGGTGATTTTGGCTAGCTCCCCGGCTTTTTGAGCGTTCAAAACCGAAAAAATGTTGAGCACACAGGCAAGAATCAGGTAGTTTTTCATTTTGTAATGGATAGAATTTGCAGAAGATAAAGCATCTAATCAAACGCTAAAAACGGATAAAAAATACAAATCTGCCCCATCTATCGAAAGGTATTTTTTGACAATTGACAAAATTCTCTGGAGATTCATTCACAACTTTCCCCTTTTTTCACGTTAATGCGTTAGAAACGCTGATTTCACAGTTCATAAATTTATTTTGCTAATATTGCAAGGAATTTGATCGTTTAGCCATCATGAACAGAACTTTTACCTTTTTCTTTATTCTGCTTGCAGTCGGTAAGCTCTCCATGCTCCAGGCACAATCCGGGGCCAACAAGGACTTTTTTGACCCGCAGACCATTCAGGAAATCGACCTCACTTTTAAGTCGGAGAAGTGGCGGTATTTACTGGATTCATTGCGGTACAATGGCGATGGGCTGCTCAACGCTGAGCTGAAAGTCAATGGAAAATCATTTGGCCGCGTGGGCATCCGCATCCGGGAAAGCGGAGGATTCCAACCCGGGAACCAACGCAACAACCTGCACATTCAGTTGGACAACGTTTCAAGCGGGCAACAGCTACAGGGCTACAAAAGTATTCGCCTTTCGAGTGCACTGCGCGACCCCAGCATGGTGCGTGAGGTTTTAGCCACGGATATCGCTGGCAAATTTATGCCAGCGCCAAAAGCCAATTACGCCAATCTAACCATCAATGGGAAATATTATGGGTTGATGGTCAACATCGAACCTTTCGAGGCTCCATTTTTTGAACGCTATTTTGAATCGAACAATGGAGCCTTTTATTATTGTCCAGCCATTCGTAAAGATACCATCGTTAGAGCTGGCTGTTTGAATGGTGGCTATGGTACGCTGCAATTGGAAAAAACCGAGTCTTGCTACGGCGATAACTTTGTGGTTGTGCAAGGCGGGGGGTTGCGGGATTTGGCAGAGTTGTCGAGAGTTCTTAATCAAGCACCCGCACAAATTGAATCCATTCTGGACGTAGACCGAACCTTGTGGATGTTGGCATACAACAATGTTTTGATCAATCTCTACAGCTACAGCGGCGGAAAAAGCACCGGATATTACCTGTATCGAGACGCTGATGGTCGGTTTACCCCGCTGATTGGTGATTTCAATTTTACATTTGGTTCCTACAAAAGCACTGGACGTGGTTCGGACTTGAGCCTCCTTCAACTCCAACAAATGGATCCCATGCTCAATGTTGATAATGCCCTGAAACCTTTGATCAATAAGCTCTTGTCGAATCCACACTATGCAAAAGTGTACCTGTCGCACTTGCGTACCATCTTGTTTTCGGAGTTATTGACAGGCGCCTACGAAACCAAAGCGAAACAATTGCAAGAATTCATCAAGCCCGCCCTGGCGAATGATGTCAATAAAGCCTATTCCAATACCGATTTTGACCGCAGCCTGATTGCTACCATTGGCCGCTTGACCCAAATTCCCGGTATCGTAGAATTGATGAACGAACGAGTACGTTTTCTCAAACGCCATCCAGCATTGGCCGTTTGCCGCCTACAGTTACAGAGGTCAAAGCAAAACACCGTGAAAAATTTGTGGCCAATGCGATGGAAGAATTTCAACTCAACGCCAAAATCAGTGAGTTCGCGACCAAAGTGACAGTTTTTTACCGTTACAACAATCGGGAATCTTTCAAAGCGGCCATGATGCACGACGACGGCCAGCACCACGATGAAAAAGCCGGAGATTTCATTTATGGCGTCAGTCTGAAACCCAACTCGGGCAACAGCCGCATTGAATACTACATTCAGGCCGAAAATGTTAAAGCCATTGCTTATTCCCCCGAACGCTACATGTTCGAGCGGCATTCCGCTACCCTGGAAGAAATCAATAAATAGTATGAAGTTCAATTTGACGCTGATTTTGCTAGTCGTTCTGGCACCTTTGGTACTGACGGCCCAAGACATTTATGATCCCAAAAAGCTAACGGAGATCAAAATTTACTTCAAAAACCCCAAGTGGAAGCAAACCCTGGATTCCCTCAAGGATGAAAAACAGGAAGAGCGTTTGTTGGCGGACATGGTGCTCAACGGGGTGAAATACCCCGGAGTAGGGGTGCGTTACAAGGGCAACAGTTCTTATGCAAATGCCCGCAAAAGTGGCCAAGTCAAGCTCCCACTCAACATCAAAGTGAACCATACCGATCGATTGAAAAAATTGCCAGGGGGGTATACCGCCTTGAAATTATCCAACGGATTTCGTGATCCCAGTATGGTGCGGGAGGTTTTGGCGTATGAAATTGCCCGCAATTACATGCCTGCGCCCAAGGCCAATTTTGCCAAGGTGTACGTCAATGATGAATTGCTGGGGATCTATACCAATACCGAATCGGTGGACGGGCCATTCTTAGACCGCTTTTTTGGCGACCACGATGGTCCGACGATCAAAGCAGATCCCAATTGGACTGCCACAAAACCGCCCAAATGCCCCGATGGAGACAAGTGTTCGCTCAATTATTTGGGCGAAGACACCCTGTGCTACCAATATTTGTATGAATTCAATTCACCAGAAGCTGCACAGGCCCTCATTAAATTGACCCGTACGCTACAGCGTTCACCCAATGATGTCCCCGAACTGATGGATGTAGACCAGGCCTTGTGGCTACTGGCTTTCAACAATGTGATGCTCAACATTGATAGTTACATTGGTGCTTTTTCCCAAAATTATTACCTCTACCTCGATTCATTGGGAGGCTATCATCCGCTAATTTGGGACTTGAATCTCGCCTTTGGTGGATTCCGTTTGATGACTGGCGCCAAAAGACTGACCAACGATGAGATGAAAAACCTGCACTTGTTCGTGCACTACAAAGAGTCAAATGAAAAACGACCCTTGGTGACCAAACTCTTGGCCAATAACCTCTACCGCAAGATGTACCTGGCGCATTGCCGGACCATTTACAAGGATTATCTGGAAAATGGACTGTACTTGCAGCGCGCCAAAGAGTGGCAGGCATTTGTAGCCCCTCACCTCAAGCAGGACAAATACAAGTTGTATCCGGATAAGGCTTTTGCCGCATCCTTGACCGAGTCTGTTGATGCGAGCGGAGAATCGATTCCAGGTATTCAACCCTTGATGGATGGTCGCCGGGATGCCTTGAAAGAAGTTCCATATCTATTTATAGAGGAAGCAGCCATCAGTAAAGTTCAACACCTAAAAACAGCGAATAAGGCCAAAATCACGATTCAAGCAACCGGTGCCCAACACGTATGGGTTTTTTGGCGGAAAGGCAGCTTGGGCATCTTCCGTGAGCAGGAGGCGATCAAAAGTGCGGAAGGGGTTTATGAACTGGAGTTGGATGCGGGCGTGCAATATTACGTGGTTGCAGAGGGCGAACGCTCGGCAACGGTATCTCCGGTTAAAGCGGGGATGGAGTTGTATAAGATTCAGTGATCAAATTATACGCAATGTTATGAATGCAATGATTAGACTTACGGGCAATATCCTGATGGCAATTTTACTGCTGTCAGCATGCAGTTGTACAGGTCGAAAGCAGATTGGCTCGGAACAAATTGATAATACGCTAACCAGCAGTTTGCAAGAGCAACAGATTGGACAAAGTAATTTCTACATCACTTTGCCAACTGGCTATTTCATGAGAGAAACCAAAGGTCTGGATTTTTCAGTATATTATTTTGCAGCGACTGACACGACAGCGAGCGGGAGTTTTACGGCTGGACTATATTTTGGTGACTACCCTGCTGAATTTCAACCCGACAGTGATGCTTGTACAAGCTGAGACCATGAATGGAAAAATTTTAGATGTTTCCAAAGACTGGACGCTTTACAATTGCAATGGCCAATACACCATCCAAACCATTGTTGACAATGAAAGTGGAGCAGAGGGCAGCAAACGAATTCATGCATTTGGCCGGGTAAGCAATCAAACAGCGCTCGATAAAATATTGGAAATTTTGCGACGCTCGTAAAGAAATGATGCCCGCATTTTTGGTTTACTGGATAAGCATTGTTCCAAGAACCTTGATCCCTAATCGGGTTAGTGTTTCTACTTTTTTCGGATTATCGGTCAACATGCGAATTGATTTGACCCCGATATCTGTCAAAATTTCGGCGGCGCTGGTAAAATCCCGGGCATCTTTGTTAAATCCGACCGCCTCATAGGCATCGGCTTGGCTTAGGCCTTTTCTTTTATGTTCTATACTTTTCAACAAGGCGTAATGGCCATTGCCTTTGCCCTCTTGATCCAGCCAAATGATGATGCCCAATCCAGCTTTTTCGATGAGTTGTTGGGAAATTTCCATTTGTTCGCGGCAGTCACATTCGATGCTGTTGAAATGGTGCCCGTGAATACAGGAAGAGTGTACGCGGCACAATACGTCTTCCACTCCAGCAATTTCGCCCATCGTCAAAGCGATGATTTCCTTTTGTCCGTTGTAGTAGAGCTGTTCGTGGTAGATACCGTATTTGGTGTGGAGGGTGGTTTCGGCAATTTTGATGATCATAGGTGGAAGATTTTGCTGAAATTGAACAGACAAAAGTTGGACGAAGTTCCTTTACCCGTATCTTTTTATCTAAATTGGAATCTCTAATAAGGCCAATACTCCCTTGTAATGCTTGGGCAGCCCCTCCGTGTTGTCCAGATCAATCGTTTTGAGGTAAGTAAATCCGCAGCTCACGTAATAATCAATCAAACGTGGGTTGTCGCCCCAGGTGTCCAGTCGGATGTAGTCCAGTTGATTCTCCTGGCAATACTGACGGGCCCAATCTACAATGGTTTTGACAAATGCGGCACCTCGAAAAGCTGGATTGGTCACGATCCGGTGGATGATACAGCAGGCTCCTGGTCTTTTTCTTTCCAAAGTACGGCATCGCTCAAGGTGGTTGCAAAAATACAAGCTACCTGGTTGTCAATAATGATTTTCCATTGGCGGTTTTCCTGAATTTCGGTTTCTATCAAATCCCTTTCAAAACCTTCCCATTGTTTGTTGAAGACCTTTTTTTGAAAGGCGATGGCTTCGTCGTAGAGGTGGAAGATGGTATCGATGTCAGCGTGGGTGCTGTTGATGATTTTCATGTGTTGTGCTTGTACAAAAGGTGTTTATTTGTAATCAATTGATTAATTATAATTTATTTAGATCACTCAATTTCTTTCTGCTCACTACAAACGTTTTTGATAGTTGATCGTGCATTGGGCGATCTAACCACCATGGGCTAGGTATTAAGCGGCAAATCGTTCTAATAAAAACGGTGTCGATCGATGGGTTTTGATAATTTTCATCCACAAGTTTACAGCCTGTAATGAATTTGCCTACGGTAATTCCCCACCTTGATTCTAGTAGCCAATAATACAAAAACAAAACGGATGGAATGATAAAGGGCTCAATTTTCGAGTTTTTCGGGTAATGCTTTGATCAGTAGGTAAAGGATAGTTCCCAAAAGCAGCAAGTCAATTAGAAAATTAATTAGCCTGATCATTTTTCTTGATTCGATGAATGTCATCCCACTGTAAGTGAGCTTGACCTC
>NZ_JADKCX010000060.1 GCF_016718685.1 Haliscomenobacter sp.
CTCATCACCGCATTATCGGCATTGGCTTCAATCACACCAGCTGCAATGGCGCTGGCTGCTTCCGCTTTGCCCAAAGTGGCATCGGCCTTGGAGATGCGCAGGGCCATGATCAAGCGGATCGAATTGGCGAATTTTTTCCACTTGGCAATGTTGCCATTGTACAAAATATCACCTTTGGCAGCCAAACCACCGTCAAACTGCGCTACCGCTTCTTTCAATTC
Organism: Haliscomenobacter sp.; assembly: GCF_016718685.1. Classification (GTDB taxonomy): domain Bacteria; phylum Bacteroidota; class Bacteroidia; order Chitinophagales; family Saprospiraceae; genus Haliscomenobacter. Next base: position 222 of record NZ_JADKCX010000060.1, read on the forward strand.
CTTGAACAAGTCCTTGTAGATGTCGGCCTGGTTGTCGTAAGGAACCTGAGATTCCCCTTTCAATGCACCAGAGTAAGGAATATCGCCATAATCATCGGTCAAACACCAGTAACGGTAAGCCTTCACGATGCGGGCCACCGCAATCTGGTTGGCATTGGAACCGTTTACGGCCACAACCGGAGCCGTAGCTGGATCGGTATTGTTGTTGATCAGGTTTTGCAAATCGTACAAAGAACCGGCATACACCCCATCCCAAGCAGGGTTGGAGAAAGTGTACAACGTAGCTTCGGTGTACTGGGTGGAGGCTACGTACTGGGCATAAGCACCAGCAGTCAGATCGCTGAGTGTACCTGTATTAAAGGTACCAATCATGGCGTTGGTCAACAACGCCGAGGTAATCGGAATCGTCGTGGCGTTGGGGCTAACGTTGGTATCTCCGAAATCGGTGATGTCGCAACTGGATGCTAAAAACAAACCAGTTACAAAAACCAAAGCGGATTTATTGAACATGAATCTCTTCATTGTTATTCGTTTTTAGAAGCCTAAAGAAATGTTGAAACCAAAGGAACGTGTGCCCGGGAACTGACCGTTTTCACCATATCTGTCAGAAATTTCTGATGGATCAAAGTCGCGGTTCTTGGAGTAGATCAACCATGGGTTACGTGCTACCAATGAAACGGTAGCATTCTGCACATATTTGCTCAAGCCCATTTTTTTCACAGGCAAGCTATAGCCCAAGCTTACTTCGCGCAGTTTTACGAAAGTCAGATCGTACACGTTGGTTTCGGCGATGTTGCGGCTGCGGAACTGGTGCCAGTAAGTCTGCGCATCGATGTAGCCATCAAATGGTGTACCATCGGCATTTACTGCTTGTACGTGTACGCCACCACCATCGGCAACTGGATCGCGAGAAGGATTGCCTTTGTCGTTGAGTTCGGCAGTGCGCTCAAACAAACCAGAGAAAGTTCCCCAGTGGTCAGACAAAGAGAAGTACTTGCCTCCTTTCGAGAAGTCGATGTTGAAGTTCAACTGGAAGTTTTTGTACGAAATAGTGTTCAAAAACCCACCGGTGAAATCAGGCAAAGCCGAACCAAAATAGGAATCTGGTTGTGCTACGAAGAGGCCACTGGCGTCTACTACGTTTTTGCCGTCAATTTTCTGGATACCACCACCACGGATTTGTCCCCATCTTTCACCTACTACGTGTACCAAACGTGCACCAGAAGAAGTACCAAAAGTACCCGTTTCAGCGATAAAGGCAGTGATGCCATCCGCCAATTCAACAATCTGAGTGGTGTTCTTCGCGAAGTTCAGGTTCATGTCCCAGCTGAAATCCTTGCTGGCAATCGGTTTTGCTTCCAATTGAATTTCTACCCCGCTGCGGTCGATCTGACCCGCGTTGATTTTTTTGGAAGTAAAGCCACTGGCCCCAGCAACGGAAACCGAAAGGATTTCGTTGGTTTTGGATTCATCATAGTAGGTTACGCTCAAACCCAGGCGGTTTTTGGCAAAACGCAGGTCTACCCCAAATTCAATGGCCGAAGACAGTGAAGGTTGGATGTTTGGATCCACCAATTCGTTGGGGGTACCCATCAGGATGTTGCCATTGTATTGGTCTGCTCCCAGGCCATAAGTCAGGGCCAATTGGTAGGCATCTAAGTCAGAACCTACTTGTGCCCAGCTGCCGCGGATTTTACCGAAGCTCAAGAAAGGCAGGGCGTTTTTGGTCAATTCGCTGAATACAAAGCTACCACCAATCGATGGATAGAGGTAAGAGTTGTTTTCAACTGGCAGCGCAGAGCTCCAGTCGTTGCGCACCGACCAGTCTACAAACAACATGTCTTTCAAACCAAAAGATCCACGCGCATACAAGCTGCGTACCTCTTTGTTGGAACGGAAGTTAGTTGGTTATTTGAACCAAAGGGTTGCTTTAATGGAGTTGCCCAACGTAAACAAATCAGGAACACTCAAACCATCCACGGTGTTCCTCTAGAATAATTTGCGTGTTTTTTCGCGAATGTTTCCCCCGCGTTGATTTCAACCGAAAGCAGGTCACCAAAGCGGTCAGCATAAACGGCCAGCAATTCGTAGTTGTCTTCGCGGTTGAACGTCTGTCCTGTTGCATAGAAGGCTTTGAAGCCAGTCTGCGTCGCACTGTTTTGCAGGAGTGCAGGTCCTTTGTTCTCAAAGAAAGTATTCACCTGGTTGCGACGCACAAAGCCAGTAACCCGGAATTTGTCATTGAGTTTGTAGGTCAAACTGATGTCGCCAAACAAACGCTCGCGGTTGCTTTGTTGATCAAGCTGATCAAAGTAGCCAAAGAAGTTGTACCAGTAGTTGGCGCCGTAAAATGCCAATGGGGAACTCAGGTAAGAACCTGGGTTGTTGTGGTTCCAGGATGCCAAAATACCTTCAGGAGAACGCAGGTTGCTGTATTCTTTGATTTTGCCCATGTCCAGGTTCCGGTGGAACCAGGAGTTGAACGAACCGGTACTGTTGTTGGAATACCCATCCTGGAATTCACCTTTTACCTCCGTAGTGGTAAAGTTGATGTTGGCACCTACTTCAAAGTGTTTGCTCAGGTTGAGGGTATTCTGGGTAGACAACGTGTATTTGTCCAAACCAGAGTTGGGCAACAAACCTTTGGTGTTCTGCTTGGTCAAAGATACCCGTGAAGAATATCCATCACCAGCTTTCGTGAAATTCAGGTTGGTGTTGGTGCTTACGCCGGTATTGTAAAAATCCCGGATGTTGTTGGGTTGTGCCGTTAATTTAGCCGTTTGCCCAAATACGGGTGAACCCACATACCAGGAATACCAGGGAATGTATTCTTGCCCAACCATCCGTGGACCCCAACTGGCGTCGTCGGAATAGTCGTGATGGTATTTGCCTTCAAAAACTTTCCATTCTTCTGGCATCCCTTGTTCCCAGGAAAACTTGATCAAGTCGGCGGAACCACCACCCGCATACGCGTTTTGGTATTTGGGGAGGATGTACACCTTGTCCAGGAAAGTACTTTGGTTGAATTGGATGCCAATACCTGGGCGCTTTGCGGCCTTTTTAGTAGTCACCACGATTACCCCGGCATCCCCACGCTGACCATAGATGGCCGTAGCGTTTGGTCCTTTCAACACGGTCAAAGACTCAATGTCGTCCATGTTGAAGTCGAGCGCGTCGGCAGGTGTGCCATCGATGACGTAAAGTGGTGCCTTGTCGTTCAAGGAACCTGCACCACGAATCCGAATGGAAGAGTTTTGGTCTAATTTCACGGTAGACTGACCACGCAACTGTACACCAGCTACTTTACCGGCCAGGGCGTTGTTGAGGTTGGTTTGGCGAATCACGTTCAGGTCTTCGGCTTTTACCGTTTGTACGGCATAAGGCACCGATTTTTCTGAACGCTTGATACCCAAACCGGTAATCACCGTTTCTTCCAGGGTAATCCCTGCTTCCAGGGTAACATCAAGCACATTTGAAGATCCTAAGGTGAGTTCCTGGGTGTTGTACCCGGTGTAGCTAATAACCAATATGGAGGCGTTGGCAGGAACAGAAAGACTATACGTTCCATCAATGTCGGTAACGGTACCGCTGGCAGTACCTTTTGCGAGGATACTTGCACCGATGAGTGCTTCTCCTTGTTTGTCGACCACTTTACCAGTAATGCTCCGCTGTGCCCATGTGGCAACACATGCGAACATTACTAGCGTGAGTGCTAGTAAGTGTTTTTTCATACTATCGCTGTTTTATGTTGAAAAAAATTAAAAGCCGAGAATTCCTCCCCCCAAATGGGTGAGAAATAAAGTTGAATATTACTGCTTGCGTCCAATATTTACTAATCCGCTGCCAAATAATTCAAAATTTGTCAATTATTAGCCATCCGGGTTTTTTTTTATGAACTTATTATTTTTTTGGTTTAAGGCAGTTTCACTTCTTTTTTTTGGTTTCAATTCAACTGCCTTAAATACATCTGAATGGTGTTTTGCAAACCATAATATAAGGCGTCACACACCAGGGCATGGCCAATGGATACTTCCATCAAACCTTTCACCTGTTCTTTGTAAAATTTGAGGTTTTTGAGGTTCAAATCGTGGCCAGCATTGACGCCCAGTCCAAGTTCTGTAGCCAACTTTGCACAACGCACGTGATTGTCCACCGCTTTTGCAGGATCTTTTAAAAATTTTGGCATAATGGCCGGTATAGAATTCGATTCGATCGGCACCTACCCGTTTGGCACCTTCTACAAATCGCTCCTCCGCATCTACAAAAATGGAAACCCGAGTACCTACCGATTGCAATTGCGCCACCACATCCACCAAAAAATCGTGGTATTTGGCAGTGTCCCAACCCTGATCCGAAGTAAGTGCCTGCGGACCATCGGGTACCAGCGTAGCCTGATGGGGTTTTACCTGCATGACTTCCCGTAAAAAGCGAGGATCGGGGTTGCCTTCGATATTGAATTCGGTACGGACGGTGGCTTTGAGCAAAGGAAGATCATCAAACCGCACGTGGCGTTCATCCGGACGAGGGTGAACGGTGATGCCTTGCGCCCCAAATGCTTCACAATCGCGGGCGATTTGGGTCAAATCGGGAAGGTTTGCTCCCCTGGAGTTGCGGATTAAGGCAATTTTATTGATGTTGACGCTTAAGCGGACACTTTCCATGGTAGAAGTTGAGGAGGTTATGGTTGAGAAGGTTGGAGTTGGTTGGGCGCTCGCGGTAGCCCCAACTCCTCAACCTCCTCAACCTTTTTCTTTTAAAGCAAAGCTCGATATTTTTTCCCCGATACATGAATGAGTTTACGTAATTTTACAAAAAAAATTCATGGACTATCCACTCCCGGATTCAGAAATGCCAGCGAAAGGAAATGAGACTTCTCCCTGGATCGTGCTGTTTTGTTTGGTGGCATTTATGCTAATTGGTCTGGTGATCGGTTCCCTCGTGACCACAGGCTTGATCACTTCACTAGGATTTGAAGGGCTAAGTTTTCTCAACACCCTTAAGGAGGAAGCCAGCCTACAACAAAGAAATCTTGCCCGCTGGGCCAATCTGTTTCCCCATTTGTTTGCCTTTACGGGCGGGGCACTACTGGTAGCGCTGCTCTTTTTCCGGAGCAAGTGGCTCCAGGACTTAAAACTCAACCATTGGCCCGGTTGGTTGTTCATTGGAGCAAGTTTCTTGTTCATTGTGGGCATTTTCCCTTTTGCCCAAACCACCTATTGGATCAACCAGCAACTTCCCTTGCCCACCTGGATGAAAGACATGGAGCAAAATGCCAATGAATTGGTGAAAATTTTGCTGCACATGGAAAGCCCGGCTGAGTTGCTGCTCAATCTGCTCACCGTAGGGGTTGTAGCAGCCGTAGGAGAAGAATTGGTTTTCAGGGGGATTGTACAACAGCAGTTGAGCAAATTGCTCCGGCAGCCAATAGCAGCCATTTGGGTTACTGCTTTTATATTTAGCGCCATTCACATGCAATTTGTCGGCTTTTTGCCCCGTATGTTTCTGGGTGCAGGGCTGGGGTATCTGTTTCATTGGTCTAAAAGTTTGTGGCTTCCCATCATTGCCCATTTTTTGTTCAACAGTTTGCAAGTTGTGGCTTATTATGTACTGGGTGAAAACGCAGGACAGTTTAGTCCTGATCAAGCCATTGACGGCCCCAATTGGCTGGGGGGTGCATTGGGGTTGGTGGTCATCATCGTGGTAGGATATTACCTTAGCAGAATGCATAAAGGGGCCCCCCCCCCCCCCCCCCTTCAAAACAATCATTAAATCCGGGCAATATGGGCGGTCTTCGTTTGCGGGTAATTACTGCTACTGTTTTTGTACTGATTATGCTGGGGGGTGTTTTTGGAGGTAAAATTCCTTTTGTTTTACTATTTGGCGCCATTACGGGAATGTGCTTATGGGAGTTTACGGGTTTGACCTTTTATGAAGAAACCCGTAGCAACTTCATCCGGCGCTCGATTGGGGTAGGTTTAGGACTACTCCCCTATCTTTGGCTGAGTGGTTTCAACTTGGGATTTATCTCGGAGGATTGTTGGCTACCCATGTTGTTGACCTTTTTTCCCTTGTTGTTTTTGCCTTTCGTTTATGAATTATCCGAAGGCAATACACAGGCTTTTCATCAAGTTGGGTTCATCTTTTTGACCGTATTATACATTGGTATCCCCTTTTCCTTGCTGAATGCCATTGCGTTTATTGACTCCGATTTTTCATTTCATATTCCGCTTGGTTTGATGCTGATGACCTGGACTTCAGATACCAGTGCATATTTGGTCGGTTCCAAATTGGGCAGAACTCCACTTTTCCCAAAAATTTCTCCTAAAAAAACCTGGGAGGGTTCCCTGGGGGCGGCGGTATTTACGCTCATCGTAGCCTGGGGGCTATGGCGGCTGTTTCCGGAATTGGCCCTGATGCACTGGGTGGTCTTGGGTGTCATCGTGATCATCTTTGGATCGATTGGCGATTTGGTGGAATCTAGCTTCAAACGCGGTTTCAACATCAAGGATTCCAGTGATTTATTGCCAGGCCACGGGGGCTTTCTGGATCGTTTCGACGGATTTATGTTTCAGCTGCCTTTTTCGGCGGCTTATTTGTTTTGGATATTTAATTAGGTTAAAGGGGGGTGGGGGGGGTTGGCAAACTCCACTCTCAAATTTCAACTTATGATCATTCACCGCGAAGGCCATTTCATCATCCTCATCGCAACCCTTGGCCTGGGGCTCATCAATGCACTTTGTGCGACTTTCATTCGGTGTTACAACCCTGGTTGGGGATCCTGAGCCTGGTTTTTTTTGGCTTGATTGTACAGTTCTTTCGCAATCCACAGCGCAATATTGCCCAGAAAAATGAAGGCTGGATTTATGCTCCTGCGGATGGGCAAGTGGTCGTGATTGAAGAAACGGAGGAACCCGAATATTTTAAGGAGAAAAGATTACAAGTCTCCATTTTTATGTCGCCCCTCAACGTACACGTCAACCGAGCAGCCATTGGCGGTACGGTGCAATATGCAAAATACCACCCTGGAAAATACCTGGTTGCCTGGCATCCCAAATCTTCAACGGAAAACGAGCGCACTACGGTGGTGATCAAAAACGCAAAAGCAGAAATTCTGCTGCGCCAGATTGCAGGGGCGGTAGCCCGGCGCATCCGCTACTACGTAAAAGAGGGACAAATTTTGGAACAAGGCCAAGAATACGGTTTCATTAAATTTGGCTCCCGGGTCGATTTATTTTTGCCACTTGACGCCGATGTGAAGGTTTCGATTGGGCAAAAGGTGAAGGGGAATGTGGACGTGATTGCGGTGTGCTGCTAAATATTAGCACAATAGTACTTCTGAGACATCCAGCTCTAAATTTAAACCCTTCGCTTTTAAAACGTCACCAGGCCTAAGCAGCTCTCTAAAGCGGTAGTTATTGCCTGCTGGCTCCCAGTAGACCTCAATTTCTTCTTTCTCCAGGTTAATGATCCATAGTTCAGAAATTCCACTTTCGGCATACAATGGCAATTTAACCTTCCGATCATAGGAAAAACTGGAATGAGCAATTTCAATAATAAGTTTTACATCCTCAGCCGTAGGCAAAGCTGTGGCATAATAATCTTCTCGGTATTCAAGAATGGCAATATCTGGTTCAGGTTCAGAAAAATTGCTCAATACTACCGAGTTTTGAATGCTGATGATAACTGATTTTCCCAAAATCTGCGCTAGTAGCGCATTCAGTTTGTTCACTCTTGATGAATGCAGGCTTCCAATTGGGCTCATTTCAATAATTTCTCCTCTAATTAATTCAACACCGTGCTCTGGAAGAATCCCATATTCACCCATTTTGTGGTATTCTTCAGTCTTTTTAAGGTTGGTATTTCCATCATTAATTCAAGGTTGTTGCTTACAAATATACATTTTAACGAAAAAACCATTGCCTTGAGGCATTTTGTGTCTTAGACTGGTTCTCCTTTTGAGTTGATGTGCCCATCTTCCCATGCAAGGGTTACCAACGCCAATCCATTCTTGAAAGGCTTTGCTTGTTTAAAAATGCTAGGAATGACCAATTCTCCATCCCGATTGATGTACCCCCAGGAGCCCTTGATGCTCACTGCGGCCATACCCTCCGAAAAAACATCAGCATCCTGAAACTGCGGCGCAAGCTGTACCTGCCCCGCAAGATTGATGTACCCGTAAAATTTGTCGTCTTTTACCGGTGCCAATCCTTCACTAAAATCTCCAACCGCGACGTATTGTGGTGCAATGACTTCACGGCCATCACGGTTGAGAAAGCCAAAACGTTCATCACAACATATGATGGCTCTATCTTCAAAAAACTCACCATTTGAGATTCCTTCCTTGTATAGGTATTGGGGTTCACAGAGGGTAGCTCCATCCCGATTGAGCAAACCCCACTGGCGCCGCTGCACGATGGTGGAAACATCTCCTTGAAAAGGCAGACATTTTTCATACGGGGTACTGAATGCCAAAAAACCATCCGGGCCAATAAACCCTGAGCCAGTATTCCACGCCACTGGCGCTAGCCCCTTGCAAAAGGTTCCAGCCCATTCGTATTGGGGTTGTACGACCCAATCCCCTTCCGGGTTGATGAAGCCATACTGCTTTTTTTTACTCACAGCAGCTAGTCCACCACTAAAGTCTCCGGCTTGATCGTATTGAACATCGATGACAAGGTTACATTTTTGGTCGATGTACCCCCAGCGATTGACCAACTGTGCTCTGGCCAGGCCCTCTTCAAAATAGCCTACAAAGTTGAAAAAATGTTTGATCAGCAAGCGACCCAGTGGATCCATTGGAACCAACTTATCATTGAGCCGGATCCGTGAATAGCCATTGAAAAAATCCTCTGCATCGTAATACTGTGGTTCAATCACCACTTCTCCTTGCCGATTAATGAAGCCGTATTTTCCTTTTTCTCTAATTTTGTACAATGCTTGGTTCATGAGCCGCGGTAATGAATAATGCAGGGCGAAGATAGAAAAAAGTTCGGAAGGTTTGGGGGTTTGGGGGTTCGAGGGTTCGAGGGTTTGGGGGTTCGAGGGTTTAGTCGGACGAGCAAATGCTGACTTTCGAACCTTGAACTAAAAACCCCGAACCTTTTTTGTTTCTTACTGTTCTTCTTCTACTTTCAGCATCAATTTACCGGGTTTCGATATGCAAGCACCAGACGGGCAAATGATAAAGCAGCTCCAAGAGCAGAACAAACAAGCCATTGGTGCTTTGTACGATCAGTATGGGCCTGCATTGTATGGTATCGTGCTCAAAATTGTGCGCTCGGAGATGATTGCTGAAGATGTGTTGCAAGAAGCTTTTGTGAAAATTTGGAAAAAAGGTCATTCATACAACCCTAGCAAGGGTACCCTATTTACCTGGATGCTCAACATCACCCGCAATACCGCCATTGATAAATTGAGAACTGAAGAATCGCGGAACCGGATTGCGCCGAACCAGCAGGAAGGTTTTTCCGAAATTCCAACCGATCACATTGGATTAAACTCCCAGGTGAACAAACTGGAGGAAAAATACCGCCACGTCATCGATCTGATTTATTTTAAAGGGTATACCCAGGAGGAAGTAACGGAAGAATTAAACATTCCCTTGGGAACTGTAAAATCAAGAGTTCGTATTGCTTTACGTGAACTGCGTAAGGTTTTTTCTGTTCAGTACAGTAGCGTTTGGTGGTGCTTACTACTAATCATGTAATACTATGGATAAAGAGACGTTTTTGGCATCTGGTTTATTGGAACAACACGTTTTGGGGCTTACTGATCCTAACGAAGAGGAGGTAGTAGCCCAATACCTGGAAAGGTACCCCGAACTGCGTGAAGAAGTAGAAGACATGCGTAAGGCCATTGAGCAGTATGCACTACAACATGCCATTCCACCTCCTCCAGGTATTAAAGGTAAATTATTGCAAGAAATTGATCAAAAGAGTGCGCCCCCTTCCAGCCAAACCGCGGCCACTCATGGCAGGGTCACCTGGCTAAATATCGGTGTCATTGGTGCCTTGGCACTACTCTGTGGACTCACTGCCCTGCGCATGCGCAGCCTGCAAGCCGAAAACCATACCCTGCAAGGACAACTCATTACTTGCGAAAGCCGCGAAAAAATCATTGCATTCCTCAGAGATCCACAGACCACGCCAGTTATGTTGGAAGGTACCGCCAATGCGCCACAGGCTGCTGCATTGGTGTATTGGAATGAGGCTAAACATGAGGCAATGATCAATCCTTTTAGTTTGAAGCCATTGAGTTCCAAAGAACAATACCAAATCTGGGCTGATGTAGATGGCAAAATGCTCAGCGTTGGCCTGATCAGCGAAAATTTGGAGAAATACCAGGAATTGAAATACTTACCCAATGCCACTAGCCTCAACATCACCATCGAACCGCAAGGAGGGAGTGCAGAACCTACGGTGAGTAGACTCGTTGCCAATCATTCCATTTAATAAAGTTTTGCGTTTTGCGTTTTGGGTTGTAGGTTGTGTATGAATAGTCAACTATCCCCAAAACGCAAAACCCAAACCTGTCATGACCGATCTTCTTCCTCAAATTGATGATATCCGCAGCTTGGAGCACAAGCTACAGCAGCAAAAAGCGCCCCATCAACGTTTGATTTTGTTGGATCGGCTATTGGCGTACTATACCTATACCAATCCCCAACGAGCCAAGGTACTGCTGGCCGAGCAAAGCGCCCTCATCAGGACACACCCCAATGCCGATGTTGAGCTCAACTTTCACCTTTATTCGGCCATTGTTGAAAATCAATTGTACAACTATTCCAGTTCTTTGAATCATTTCACTGAATTACTCGGTTTGGTTGAAGAGTGTGGAGACGTAAAACAACAAGCCGAAGTATACATTGATTTTGCGGGTACCTGCATCAACATGCAGGACATGGATCAAGCCCTGTTTTTTCTGGACAAAGCAGGTAAACTCCTGCGCGCCTTTCCCGACGAGCGCCTACGGGCCCGGCATACCGCCCGGGAAGGTTTTGTTCAGTTGCATTTTGCCAACTATTCCCGAGCCATTGAACTGTTGATCGAAGCAGACAAACAAATCACCGAATTTGGCAGCTACATCAACCTCAAGGATTACCACTTTTTAATTCTGATTCACACCGGTTTGGGCACCATTTATGAACGCAATGACGATCAGGAAAAAAGTGTCGAAGCCTACCTGAAAGCGGTAGAAATGGCCGAAGCAATGGACATGCGCAGCCGTCTTTCCTGGAACTACCTCAATGTGGGCAATGGTTTTATGGCCCTCAACAACCTCGAAAGTGCCGAATATTATTTCCTCAAAGCCATTGAAACCCACGAAGACGTCAATCCCTACGCCAAAGCCAGCGCCCTGGCCAATGTAGGGTATTGCCAATTACAGCACAAAAACTACGAAAACGCCCTCAAGCTTTTCAAAAAAGCCGAGGCCCAATTCAAAGGCATGTCAGCGGATGCCCTGGAGAATTTTGCCCTGATTGAGTCCTGGAGAGGCTTGGCTTATGGTGCATTAGGCAAGACGGTGCAAGCCGAAAAACATTTCACCAAGGCCTTGTTGTTTGCCGAAGAAGCCTCTGATTACAAACGTTTGTCCAGCATTTACAAAGACATGGCGGGCTTTTTTGCCCATTTGGGCATGTATGCCAAAGCCTATGAGCACCTGTTGGAACACAGCAAAAACGCCGAACTGTACCAACAGGATGTAAATGAGCGCAAACGTATGGAGTTGGAAGTAAAATACGAAGCTGAAAAACAGCACAAGGAAGCTGAGTTGCTGCGCCTTCAAGCGGCAAAATTGCAACTCAAGGCCTTGAGGGCACAAATGAATCCCCATTTTTTGTTCAATGCCCTCAATTCCATCCAAAACTACATCACCTCCAACGAGAGTACCAATGCCGCGAAATACCTGGCTCGCTTTGCCAAATTGATGCGCCAAAGCCTGGAATACTCCGATCTGGAAGTCGTGTCTTTGGAAAAAGAGATCGCTTTCCTCAGCGACTATTTATACATCAACGAAAAATTGCGCTTTGAAGACCGCCTGAGTTACACCATCTCTGTGGACGACGAAATTGAAGAAGACATCACCGGCGTACCCACCATGATTGTACAACCTTACGTTGAAAATGCCATTGAACATGGCTTGCGCAACAAGGAGTCGGGAAAGATAAAAGTGGAATTTTCACTACACAACGAAGACACCATTCTTTGTGTGGTAGAAGATGATGGCATTGGTCGCGAAAAAGCCCGCCTAATGCACCTCAACGATGGTCGGTATACCAACCACCGTTCACGGGGCACCGCGATCACCGAGCAGCGCCTGCAATTGTTGTACAATTCCCGTGAAAAAAAGGTCTATGTTTTAACGATTGATCTGAAAGATGAAAAAACAGGAGAAGCGCTAGGCACCAGGGTCGAGATTAAGATACCGATTATTGATATACATATGCGGTAGAGGGTTCGAGGGTTCGGGGGTTCGAGGGTTGCTTACAACTTGTAGGTAACCTTCGAACCCTCGAACCCTCGAACCTTCGAACCCCCGAACCCTCACTCATTCTTCGGTAAAGCTTCCATCTTTTTCGTCACCTCGATCAGCGAATCCCGTTCGTAACGTGCTTCAAAAAACAGCTTCCCATCCTCGGCCCATTTGCGCATAGGCCCATGCATCTTGCCGTCTTTAAAGGTCACGACAAACTGAGGATCTCCGTTCGGGTAAAAAATAGTATCCCCACCTTGTTTTTTGCCATTTTGGTAGTATTGCACTTCCTTGAGTTTCCCATCGGGATAAAACAATTGGGTACGCCCGGATTGTACTCCTTTTACAAAAATACGTTTGACTTGAAGGGCTCCGGTGCCGGGGTAATATTCCGTCATTTCTCCTTCAATCAGGCTATCGACCAAGGTATACCGCCGCTTCAGGCTTCCATCGGGATGATTAAGCACCACCTCTTTGGGCGCAGATGGATTGTTACAGGCATTGAGCAGCAGCAAAAACAGTCCTGCCAAACTGGATATGATTGTTCGCTGAAAGTTCATGTTATCATGAATTTGGGGGAAACTTTGATCCCCGCTGTTTTAAACAAAAAAGACTCCTGGTGCAGGCGGTGTGGCGGAGCACAACCAAAAGCCTACACCAGGAGCCTTATTCATCTTTTTTCTAATGTCCTATAGAATTATTTATCCCAAGGCAATCTGTTCACTTTGCGGGCTACACGGTAGCCCAAGTTTACCCCTTGCTCGGAATCCATCCGGAAGTGTACACCCAGTGGTACCCGAGACCAGGCATTTTCCTCAGCCATTTCGTAGAAAGAGCCAAAAGAACGTGGGCGGCCTTCAAAGTCCTGGCGGTTTTCATGGCAACGGTCGGTCATGGCGTAGTCGTAGCCAAAGATACTCGCCAAAGCCTCGGCACCAGCAGCACCCATGGTCGAGTGGCCTGAAGGATAGGCAGGAAATGGAGGGCTGAAACCTTTATCGGTATTCAATGGATTGTCCAGTACGGGTTCCCAGTTTGGGTCGATGATCCGCTTGATGTAAGATTCAGGGCGCTCTACGTTGTAGTAGTATTTGGAGTGCCAGCAAGCTACCGCTGCGTCGTTGAGGGCCATCCCTACTTTAGCATCACACAACAGGGCCGTTTCAAGGTCGGTATCTTCATTTTCATAAACCTGATTGGCAATAGCCGTCCAACGTGGACCAGGGCTAAAAGTCAGGTTAACCAGGTCATCGCTCCAGTACTCGGCAATCCAGATATTTTCATAAGGTGCATTTACCGTTTGTGCCACTACTTCCATGGCCTGGTTGAAAAACGGAGAAGAAGTTGACTCGCTGTAGGCCAATGGTGGAGGGCAAAGTTTGTCACTTTCACTAATCGCAAAGGTACGGGCACGGCCCCAGAATGGAAACATCGGCTGGGTGGGTCCAGGTACAGTTGGGCGCCAGTGGCCAGGCTTATTGGCGTAATCTGCCCAGTTGTAGCCTTTGAATGGATCCAGGTAAGCATCGTGTCCTACAGCATCCGTTGCTGACCATTCCCACATGGCATCCGCCACCGCTTGCCCATGTGCAACCGAACGTTTGATTACGTCCTCGGTGCTTTGGGTACGGTACTTGCTGCCCAGGTTCGTTTCCAGCGTGTTGATTTTTTCGTACAGTGCAGGGCTGGCAGAGCGGAAGAAGCGGCGCATCAGGTTAGCACGCAGCGTGTTTACAACCGTTGGCCAGTGGTATTCCGCTGAAGCGTCGGCAACCGGAAGCTTCAGGCCAGGATACAGTGAAGCAACTGACTTGTGGTCTTCCATGCCCGTTACGCAAGCTTCATAAGAAGCCAAACCAATGTAAGCCAAAGCACGTGGTGCTGGCCCAGGACGATATCCCGCGGCATAGCGCTCCAGTTCCAGGAAAACGTTGTTCCATGCAGAAGCGACCTCGTGATCATAATCCGCTACGGTAACTTTGTCCAGTTCCAGGATCTTGTCGTCGTCGTCATTATCGCAGGCACTGAACACGATGCCCATCAACAAAAGGATGGGAAAAATTTTTTTGAAAGAGTTTAAAATACCCATGGTTTAAAAAATTTGGTGTTAATGATGTTATGAGATTAAAAATTAGAGTATAAGATTGCCCTTTTGGTATTGGTCAATTGCCAATCCAATGCATGTAACAGACATAGCTTTTCAGTGGGAATACCTAATGGTTTCCCTAAACAGCCTCCTGTACAAGTTAAATCTTTGTTTGGTGTTGTAGATTTCTCGGCGTCCTGAATGGTCTATGGTCAAAAAAGTAAAATGAGGAATTAACCCGGGTTTAGTCCATTCAACGTATAATGGTTTTGAGACACTAAACCAGCTAATTACTTATCTGGAATGTAGTGAAACAACATTGATTCAATGTGGATGACGTTTGGATTTAACCAAACATATGTAGTATGTAGATGAGCCTATATAATCAATTGTACTCTAGAAGATAGCACAACTCTCGATCAGTCTAAAAAAGTAAAAAATATACTTGTCCGTTGCAAGACAATTAATACGACACAAAAATACATGAAAAAAAACTAATGTCAAGACTTAAGGCAAAAAAAAATGTAATTTTTTTCACCATGAAGGCAAGGGTTTACTTATAAGAAAGATAGCTTTACTTTTACGAAATGATTTTTATCAATTTACCATAACGTAACCATTCCTTAACCTGTAGTTGACACCTTGCGGGTATATTACACTTTGCTTATTTACAGCACAGTGTATCATGAGAAAGCATTCACATTTGTTCATTGTCTTTTTTTTCGGCTTGTATCTTTGGTCATGCACCCATCAGCATGGTCAGGTCGAAAACCTCATAATTAAAGGTTCCGATACCGAAGTGAATTTAGCGCTTGCTTTAGCCGAAACCTACATGATGGAAGACCTTAGCATTTCTATCAGCGTAAGCGGAGGAGGCTCTGGTGCGGGGATCGCTGCACTGATCAATGGAAAAACCAATATAGCCAACGCTTCCCGACCGATGAAAGCTGAGGAACTTCTCTTGGCACAGGAACGAGGGGTAAATCCATTGTCAACCGTACTGGGCATGGATGCCATTGCGATTGTTGTACACCCCCAATGCCCGATAAAAGAACTTTCCAAACAGAACCTGGGGGACATTTACCGGGGAAAGATCCACAACTGGAAACAATTGGGTGGACCCGACCAGGAAATATCCCTCTACGGCCGACAAAGCAACTCGGGCACTTTTGTTTATTTTCGCGACAGCATCCTCCAGGCCGAATACTCCCCCAAAGTCAAACAAATGAATGGCACTGCGCAAATTGTGGAGGCCATCAAAACCGACGCCAGCGGCATCGGTTACGTTGGAGTAGGTTATATTTTGGAAAAAAATGGCAATGCCGCCAAAGGAATAAAGGTTTTGGCCATTAAATCAACCGACCACACGCTCGCTTATTCCCCCGCTCTTTTGGAAAACATCCAACAAGGTAATTATCCGATCATCCGGCCTTTGTTTCAGTATACCGATGGAAAACCCAAAGGTAAACTACTACAGTTTTTGCGCTATTGCCTCAGCGAGGAAGGGCAGGCATTGGTGCAACAAAATGGCTATTTCCCGGTGTCAAAAATGTATCAGGAACAAAATGAATTGGCCTTAAACACAACCTATGCAAAGTCGTCGCTTCATTGATCGAGCCATCAAACAGCTGTTTTTCCTCGCGGCTACCTTGTCGGTCTTAGTTCTGTTGGGCATCTTTGGCATGTTGCTGATGAATGGAATCAAAGCTTTTGAGCACATCAGTCTCACTGAATTCTTTTTTAGCAGCAATTGGAATCCCGCCGCTTACGGCAAGCCAAGTTATGGCATTGTAGCGATGCTTTTCAGCACATTTTTGGTCACGTTTGGCGCAATGTGCATCGCAGTTCCATTGGGCATCGGTGCAGCGGCATACCTGGCGCAAGTGGCCCAAGCAAAAACGCGCCTGGTGCTCAAGCCAATTATTGAGTTATTGGCTGCCATTCCATCGGTGGTGGTGGGTTTCATCGGCATCGTGATGGTGGGGCCCTTCATTGCCAAAGTATTTGGTTTGAGCAATGGCCTGACCGCTTTAAACGGATCGATATTACTCGCCGTAATGTCTTTACCCACCATTATTACGGTAGCGGAAGACGCCATCCGCTCAGTACCCAACAGTTTTAAAGAAGGATCTTACGCTTTGGGTGCCAATCAGTGGACTACGCTCACGAAAGTCATTCTACCCGCCTCTTACTCGGGGATTATTGCCGCCATCATTCTGGGCATGGGCCGCGCGATTGGCGAAACCATGACGGTACTCATGGCCACGGGTAATGCTCTGGCCATGCCACATGGTTTTTTTGATCCGGTGCGCACCATGACCGCCACCATCGCGATTGAACTGGGCGAAGTGCCTTATGGTACTACCCATTATTATAGCTTATTTGCGGTAGGTGCTTTGCTTTTTTTGATCAGTTTGGGCATCAACCTGATTGCGGAAAATATCGCAGCGAAGTATCGGTATAAAGCATAATTGATATTTGTCCTATGAAACAAAGCCTCCTCCAAGAACAAATCGGACTCTATACGCTACGTTTTTTTGTCCTCCTGGTCTTGTTTTTTCTCGGCCTCATCCTCTGGGAGGTTTTTTCCAAAGGAGGCAGTGCCATTGGGCTAGATTTTATTTTCGACTACCCGCGCAAGGGAATGACCCTGGGGAATTTTTCCCACCATCATAGGCACCATTTTTGTCACTTTAGTGACCACGGTTTTTGCCATTCCACTGGGGATTTGTACGGCCATTTATCTGAGTGAGTATGCCAACAACAATTGGATAAATCGCCTGATGCGAGCCTCGATCCGCAATTTGGCTGGAGTGCCTTCCATTATTTATGGCCTGTTTGGTGTAGCCGTATTTGTACAAGGCATGGGTTTGGGTTCCTCGGTATTGTCATCGGGGCTTACCCTGGGTTTGCTCACGCTGCCCTACATCATCACCACCACCGAAGAAGCCCTCAAAAATGTGCCCCACTCCTATCGCGAAGGAGCTTTGGCACTGGGCGCGACCAAATGGGAAGCCATTTGGAGCAATGTTTTGCCCAGTGCGGTACCGGGCATCGTGACCGGGTCTATTTTGGGGCTGTCCAGAGCGGCAGGTGAAACCGCCCCCATCTTGTTCACTGGAGTAGCATTTTACTTGCGCTACCTGCCCAGTAGCATTCACGACTCTTTTATGGCCATGCCTTATCACCTCTATATTTTATCCACGCAGCACCATGCCATTGAGGAGGTTCGTCCCCTGGCTTACGGGACGGCATTGGTGCTTTTGAGCCTGGTGTTTGTGCTCAATATCCTTGCGTTCATCATTCGGTATCGCTACCGAAGTTTTAATCAAGCCCGTGTATGAAGACGAAACTACAGGTGAAAGACCTTCACCTTGCTTACGGAACCAAAAAGGTGCTCAAGGGCATCACGATGGACATACCTGAAAACAAGATTGTGGCCTTGATTGGGCCCTCCGGTTGCGGGAAATCCACGCTTTTGCGGGCCATGAACCGCATGCACGACCTCAGTCCTGAAGTACACATCATGGGAGAAATCCTGCTCGAAGGCGACAATATTTACGCCCCGGGAAGAGATGCCGTGGACGTGCGGCGCAAAATCGGGATGGTGTTCCAAAAACCCAATCCTTTCCCCAAGTCCATCTTTGACAACATTGCTTATGGCTTAAAAATTGCTGGTCAACACGACAAGCAGCAACTCCAGGAGGTTGTGGAACGGACGTTAAAGAGCAGCTACCTCTGGGAAGAAGTAAAAGACGACCTGGACAAATCGGCACTCTCCCTTTCGGGTGGCCAGCAGCAACGCATGTGCATCGCTCGCGCGGTGGCAGTTGAACCCGAAGTACTGCTCATGGACGAACCCTGCTCAGCCCTTGACCCCATCAGTACCGCCAAAATTGAAAACCTGATGCTGGAACTCAAAAAAGACTACACCATCGTGATTGTGACGCACAACATGCAACAGGCGCAGCGGGTAGCTGACCTGACAGCTTTTATGTATTTTGGAGAGGTGATTGAATATGCACCAACGGAGGAATTGTTTGGGAATCCACAGGTGGAATTGACCAGGAATTATTTGGAGGGGAATTTTGGATAAAAAATAGTTGTATAAATTTTCTATTCAAACAAAACAGGAAAAACTACAGGATGGCGTCAAAATTATGGGAAGTAGTGGGCAATCCGCAGGGTCTAAGAAAAGGCAAAAGATGTCTGAAAATTAGTCACCGGTACACATAAATTCAAGCAAAAAATCGTTTCAACTCCATGTGAAAAGGGGAAAAGAGGTTCTGATTTTTAATTTGTCAAAAGATTCCAATCAATCACCAAATTCAATTTTAGCCTTTAATGCAATTAAAGAGAAACTCTTTTCATTAACACAAATCGCATAAAAATGAAAAAAATCACATTGTTAAGCTGCCTGATTTCCTGTGCAGTTTTTTTGTTTGCTCAAAAAAATGCAACAACTCTTTCTGCAGAAGACAAAATATTTGGGCTTTCGAAAGTTTGGAAAGAAGCGGATAAGAATTTTGTTTTCTTTGATCACATCCCTTCCCTGAATTGGGATCAAACCTACCAGGAATACATCGCCAAGGTACTGGCCACCCAGAATACCTACGAATACTATAAGGTTCTGCAAAAGTTTTGCTCCCTGCTGAATGATGGGCATACCCGGGTAATTGTACCTTGGGAGTTGAGAAAAAACCTGGAAGTGGCTCCTGCACTCAAAACTGAATTGATTGACAACAAGGTAATCATCACGGAAATCCAAAACGATACCCTAAAAGAGGCGGGAATAACCATCGGAATGGAGATTGTGGAAATCAACGGCAAAGAGGTTCATCAACATGCGCTTCAAAACATCAAGCCTTATGTTTTTTATTCTACAAAACAGGATATGGAGGTTCAGGTTTATGAATACAATTTGCTGTTGGGACCCATTGATCAGCCTTTAGTGATCAAATCAAAAAATGGGAAGGTTTTCACCATTAGCCGCAAATTGAAAAAAAACACAAAAGAGGATCCGATTTTTGAATTCAAGGTTTTGAAAGACGGAATTGGTTATTTAAAAATTACACGATTCTGGGGAGAAAATTTCGAAACTGAATTTGACAGCATTTATCCCCGGATTGGCAACACCACTAAACTAATCATTGATGTATCTGAAAATCAAGGAGGGAACAGCAATAATTCCCATTATGTATTAAGCCATTTTGTACAAAAACCATTTGAAACATCCCGCTGGAAGACGCTTATGTATATGCCAGCTTATGCCTCTTGGGGCTACAATACTCAATGGCAGGACAACAATGGAGACCTGGTTCAACCCGTTGATGCAGCCTTGCGCTATACTAAACCTGTTCTGGTGCTCATGAGCGAAAAAACCTACTCTGCGGCTGAAGATTTTGTTTCAGCCTTTTTAAACACGGGGATAGGTAAGGTGATAGGAAGGTCAAGCGCGGGTACAACCGGCAATCCGATTGGCTTCGCCTTACCTGGTAACGGAGGTTTTCAAATCTGCTCCAAAAGAGATTATATGGCCAATGGTAAAGAATTCGTTGGCTTTGGGATTGAGCCCAGCCAAGTGGTCAAAAAAACCACCGATAAAAATCATTTACTCAATGCGGCCTTGGAAACTTTCAAATAAGATGGTCGTTTAGCCCTTCCTTCCCACCAGCCTTATCACTGCTGCCCTGCCGCTGTGGTAAGGCCCTTCATCCAATTCCTCTTCAGTCTCGTACAACTCCAACAGTTCCAGCTCCGCGAAATCCTGTCGCAGGATGGCCTCTGTGAACAACATGGTTGGGTCTTTGGGTCCACCCGTTTGGTATTGCAATTGTTGGGGGTTAAACCCCTCCAAAATGAGCATTCCGCCTGGTTTGAGGTACGGGATCAATTGTTGGTGGGCGGCGGCGCGAATAGTAGCGGGTAAGTGGGCAAAAATGAGCGCGATGGCGTCGAAGGATTCCTCTGGGTAACTGGCTTCATTCCAATCACAAATTTGGTAGTTGATCTGAACAGCCTTGCGTTCGGCCAGGCGCAATGCTTTGTCGCGCCCCATCTCACTTTGATCAAAAGCAACAACCTCCCAGCCCATTTGGGCTGCATAAACGGCATTGCGGCCTTCACCTTCGCAGGGCAAGAGCAAGCGGCCGGGGCTAATTTTCCCCAATTGTGCTTTAAAAAAAGCATTGGGGCTTTCCCCGTAGACGTACTCAGCAGCACTGTATCTTTCGTCCCAGAATGTTTTCATGGTTTGTATTTATAGCCTATTAATTCTTCAGCTTCTTCCCCTTAACCCCCATCCGATCCATCACGAAAGCATAGTTGAAGGCCTCCTCTTTCAGGTAATCAAACCGCCCGGTGGCTCCACCGTGGCCCGAGTCCATATTGATCCTGAGCATGAGGAGGTTGTTGTCGGTTTTCAGCTCCCGCAACTTGGCAGCGTATTTTGCCGGTTCGTGGAAGAGTACCTGAGAATCGTTCAAGCCTCCGGTGATCAACATATTCGGGTAGTTTTTCTTTTCGATGTTGTCGTAAGGGGAATACGAACGGATATAATCGTAGTAGGTTTTATCCTTGGGATTTCCCCATTGTTCGTATTCCTGAGTCGTGAGCGGGAGCTTGGGATCGAGCATCGTATTGATGACGTCGACAAAAGGCACCTCGGCCAAAACTACTTTAAAGAGGTCAGGCCGCATGTTGGTCACCGCGCCCATCAACAAACCGCCTGCGCTGCCACCATTGATCGCGAGCAAATCTTTGGAAGTGTATTTGTCGGCGATCAGTTTTTCCGCACAGGCGATAAAATCGGTAAAGGTGTTTTTCTTTTGAGCAACTTCCCATCTTCATACCATTGTTCACCGAGGTCACTGCCCCCACGAATTTGGGCAATGGCATACACAAACCCACGGTCGATCAAACTAAAGACGTTGCGGTTAAACGTGGGATCGGTACTGGAGCCGTAAGAGCCATAGGAATACAACAAGGTAGGATTGGTGCCGTCTTGTCGCAGGCCTTTTTTGTACACCAGTGCCATCGGGACCTTCACGCCGTCTGGTGCAATGGCCCAGATACGTTTTACGGTATAGTTAGAGGGTTCAAAACCGCTGGGAATTTCTTCTTGTTTTTTCAACTCGCTCTTTCCTGTTACCATATCGTAGTCAAAAGTACTCATGGGCCGATTCAGCGACATGTAGTGGTACCGGAATTTCGTGGACGTGTATTCGGGGGTATTGCCGGAGTACAGTGCATAAACTGGTTCCGGGAAGGATACCTTCTCCGTGGATTTGTCGGCTAGCTTGATCACGCGGATTTCCTGCAAGCCATTCGTCCGGACGCCCATGACCAGGTATTTTTCAAAAGCGTCAATGCTTTCGATTTTCACTTTGGGATCGTGCGAGATGTAATCTTTCCAGGTGGCTGGATTGTCAAAACTAGCAATAGGCGCTTCGAGCACTTTAAAGTTTTTGGCATTCGGGTCTTTGACCAGGAAGTACATGTGGTCGTTGTGGGCTTCCGGATGGTATTGAACATCGGGCTTGCGGGCCGCAATGAGTTTAAACTTGCCTTTGGGCTGGTTGGCCGGCAGGTAGCGGTACTCCGAGGAAGTAAAACTACCTGATCCGAGAAAAATAAATTGGCCGTTTCTGCTTTTGTTGAGCCCAATCCCAAAAAGCTGGTCTTTTTCTTCATACAACAGTTCTGCTGCCCGTCCACTACCCAATTCATAGCGGTAAAGGCGGTAAGAGCGCAAGGCATCGTCGGGAATGGTGTAAAAGAGGGTGCGGTTGTCGTTGGCCCACACAAAGGATGCAACGTCTTCAATGCGCTCTGAGAGATCCTGCTTCTTTTCCAGATCGCGGAAGTGCAAAGTGAATTTTACATACGAACCCGTATAATTGGTGCTGTAAGCGATCAGCCGATTGTTGGTACTAATTTGGATGTCCCCAAGAAGAAAGGCGGGTTTTCCTTTGGCCAGGGCATTCCCATCCAGCAGTATTTCTTCCGCCGCATCCAGGCTGCCCTTTTTCCGGCAATGGATGCGGTATTGTTTTTCTTTTTCGGTACGGTAGTAATAATAATAACCCTTGTCCAATACCGGCACACTGGCGTCATCCTCTTTGATGCGGCCTTTCATTTCTTGGAACAGTTGTTCCCGCATGGCTTTGGTATGCGCCATCACGGTATCTGCGTACTGATTTTCCGATTTCAGGTAGCGGATCACCTCGGGGTTGGTTTTGTCTTTTAGCCAATAATAATTGTCAACTCGGGAATACCCGTGTTCTGCAAACTCTTGTGGCTTCTTTTGGGCATTGGGCGCTGCCGGATAGTCAGCTTGCATGCGCACAACGGTAGATTTCTGATTACCGGTCGCCTGGTCATTTTTGCAGGAAACTGCGATCAAGAAGAGAAGGAGAAAGCCTGCAGTCCATTTGGTTGCGTTCATATCAATTGGGTTTTAGAACCTATTTTCAGCAAAGTAAATGTACAAAAAAACGTAAAAGAACACAAACCAAGGTATACCCCGCACGGGTATATCACTGGACATCGCTGTCAGCTTAAACATAGTACATCAGTTTCTTACAAACGTAATGCTCCACATCCCCCGCCAATCGCCATCAACATAACCAATGGCCTGATCCTTGGGGTACAATTGTTTCACCACCTGGTAATGGTCCGCAGATAAGGTTTCCCCGAGTTTGCCGTGGCATTTCAAACAGGGTTGCGCCATAAAGATGGGCGAGGCAAAAGCCACCCTTTTTTTGTCCAACATTTTCACAATTGGTGTGGGGCGTTTGCCTTCGGCCAATTGTTGCTGGTAACTGAGCAAAACTTCTTTTTCCCAATCCTGCGGGGCATCCATCGGGTTGCGCACCTTGAGGCTGGTGCGGCGAATACTCGCTTTGTGCTGTTTGGACAGGCTATCGATCAGCGGCAGCGCCGCGGTGTTGCAGTATGTGACGGCATGGGGAATTCCTCCGGTTTCGATGGCGGCCATCAAGCGGCTGCTCAGGGCGGCAAAGGAGGTTTGAGCCAGGGTTTGCCCGCGGGTCAGGTAGGCTTTTTGCTCCTGTTCGTTTAATGCGGCAGGTTGTTTTGCGGGGGCGCAAGCGCTGATTCCAAAGCCGATGGCCAGGAAGAAGAGGAAGATTGTAGTAAGGTTGATGCGCATAAGCTTTGGTTTTTGTGGATGGAGGGATGTTGTGCAAAGTTGGAGCATTTGGGGCTGGGGTTTCGTGATTTTTGTCACATTCCCTTCATCTCCAAAATATTGCTGTTGCCTTACTTTTTAGACTTTGAATGCGCCCATCACTTTTTCATCTATATCTTGCGCAGGTAGCTAGCGTAAGTGGCCTTGTGACAGTTAGAATCATGAAACAATAGCATGGTTTAGGGTTCGGGGGTTCGGGGGATCGAGGGTTCGAGGGTTTTGGTGCTCTGCTTTTGAAATTCTATTGGCAACAACGGAGCATCAACCCCCCCGAACCCACGAACCCACGAACCCATGAACTCTCGCCCCCCTCACTCATACGACACAATCGTCGTAATGTAACTCCCAGGATAACCCAATCTTTCCAGGTCGGCTTTCAAGCGTTCTGCCTCAGCTCTACTCTTGAAGGTTTTTTTCGATTCCACGATCCAAACTTGTTCACAAGGTTGATAACGGGCCGCTAAACTATTGTGGAAATGGTAATTCCGTGGGTCGGTATCGCGCAATACCGCAACCTGTACACGATACTCCAGTCCGGTTGTGGTGTTGAATACAGGAAGCGCTTTGGGTTTTGGTTTGGAGTCATAAGCACTCGGCAAATTGTCACAATATACGGGCTTGGATTTCACCGGACTTTGTGCAAATCCTTTTAGACTAAAAACCAAAAGGCAAATTGTTGGGAATAGGATTTTTTGAGACATGATCCACATTTTAACAAATGGTAAAAGATTATGATTTCGCAGTTGAACTTATCTTCTCAGTGATATTAAGAAGTAGCCTCGAATTTGACGCAAAAACGCTGAAAAGTATCTACTTTTCCAACTTAAGTAGTGGAACTACTTGCAAATTCAACTGAACAAGCGTTTACTGATCATTTAAAACACATTCACATGCACAAAAAGTTGCCCTACCTTTTGATATTGTTGGCATTAGCACTGGGTTGCTCACGTAAAACAGCAGTTATGAAACAATCCGACGAAGCCCTGCGCACCTTAGCCGATGCACTGGCCCACAAATACATCATCATTGATGGTCACGTGGATTTGCCCTATCGCCTCAAAGTGACCAACTTTCAACTCACCCGCCAGTACATTGGGATCCCGGTAGAAACCACAGAAGGGGACTTTGATTATGTACGCGCCAAAAAGGGTGGACTGAGTTGCCCCTTTATGTCCATTTATATTCCCTCTTCGTATCAATTGAATGGCAAGGCCAAGTTGTTGGCGGATTCCCTGATCGATATGGTGAGTGGAATTGCGCGGGAAATTCCCGACAAGTTTAAAATTGCCCTTTCTCCAGCGGAGGTGGAAGCCAATTTTAAACAAGGCCTTATCTCCCTGCCCATGGGTATGGAAAACGGTGCTCCCATCATGGACGATCTGGCCAATGTGGCCTATTTTCACCGCCGGGGCATCCGGTACATCACGCTGACCCACGGCAAAGACAACCAAATTTGTGATTCTTCTTACGACACCACGGGTACCTGGAAGGGGCTAAGTCCTTTTGGTGAAAAAGTGGTCGCGGAGATGAATCGGGTCGGCATCATGGTCGATGTATCGCACATTTCGGACAGCGCCTTTTTTGATGCCATCAAAATTACCAAAGCGCCAGTGATCGCTTCGCATTCTTCCTGCCGCAAGTTTACTCCCGGCTGGCAGCGCAACATGAGCGATGATCAATTGATGGCCTTGAAAAAAAATGGCGGTGTCATCCAAATCAACTTTGGATCGACCTTCCTGGATTCAAAAATCCCGGAATACAACAACAAAAAGCGGGATGAATTGAATGAAATACTGAAAAAGGCGGGATTGAAAGATACTGACGCTGCCGCAAAACCCATCATCGACGAGTTTGGGAAAAAGAACCCCAAACTATATGCCGATGTCAAAACCGTGGCCGACCACATCGACCACGTGGTGAAACTAATTGGCATAGACCATGTCGGTTTGGGTTCCGACTATGACGGGGTAGGTGACTCCTTGCCCACCGGACTCAAAGACGTATCGCAATATCCCAACCTGATTTTTGAACTGCTGAAACGCGGCTACAGCGAAGAGGACATCGCCAAGATTTGCTCCAAAAATGTGCTGCGGGTGTGGAAGGCGGTTGAGAAAACGGCGGGGAGATAAGTTGAAAAGTTAAGGGTTGAAAAGCTGAATAGTGGGTAGCGTAAGATCTGAGCACTAAGCCAAATTCGGTTATTGTCTCATTTCTCAAATCTTAGGCTATGATTACTTTTCAACCCTTCAACCCTAAACTCTTCAACTTTTTTCACGCCAACCCAATCTTCGTCCCGTTCGGGATCACGGCTTTTTTCTTCAGTACCACAATCCCGTCCCGGATCACATAAGTACTGGTTTCCATGTCCTGCAAAGAATGGTGGCCTTTGATGATCACATCGTGGCCAATGCTGCAGTTTTTATCCACGATGGCGTTCTCGATGTAACAATCTTTACCGATGCCCATGGGGATCTCCGCTGCTTCGATCTGCTCCAGCGACTCGTAATAATCGGCGCCCATGAGAATGGCATTGTTGATTTCTGTGCCCTCGCCGATGCGCGAGCGAATCCCCACAACAGCCTTATCTATTTTTTTGGCATGGATGATACAGCCTTCCGCTACCAGGGTACGGTTGAAGAAGGTACCATAAATTTTGGAAGGTGCCAATGGCCGGGGCCGGGTGAACACCGTCGCATTTTTATCAAAAAGATTGAAGTCAGGAATTGGATCAGTGAGGGCGATATTGGCTTCAAAGAAAGAAGCAATGGTACCAATGTCCGTCCAATAACTGTCAAAAGCGTAGCTGGCTACTTTGTAGTTGTTGTTGATGGCATAAGGAATGATCTCCTTGCCAAAGTCCGTCGCATCAGGATTTTCCTCAAACAAGCGCTCCAGTACATCTCTTTTGAAGACGTAAATACCCATTGAAGCCAGGTAGTCTTTGCCCTTGGAAGTATATTTTTCCTCTAGCGGCGAACGCCAAGCAGGAAGTACATCCTTTTTGGGCTTTTCCGTAAAGTCTTCGATGTACTGCTCCTGATTCACTTTGAGGATGCCGAACTCCGAGGCCTCTTTTGCCACGACGGGAATGGTGGCGATGGTCAGGTCTGCTCCTTTGTCCAGGTGGTAAAAGGCCAGCTCTTTAAAATCCATTTGGTACAATTGATCGCCGGAAAGGATCAAAATGTAGTCAAAATCGTGGTTGACCATGTGGTGCATCGATTGACGTACCGCATCTGCCGTTCCTTGAAACCAGTTGGGAGAATTGGGTGTTTGTTCAGCGGCCAAAATATCTACAAAACCATGTGTAAACATGTCGAAGGTGTAGGTATTTTTGATGTGCTGATTGAGTGAAGCCGAGTTGAACTGGGTCACCACAAACATCCTGCGCACTCCTGAATTCAGGCAGTTGGAAATCGGGATGTCGATCAGGCGGTACTTGCCAGCAATAGGCACCGCTGGCTTGGAGCGTTGCTCGGTAAGTGGATACAGCCGCGAGCCAGACCCACCGCCAAGAATAAGTGCAATCATTTTCACTTCCATACGAATTTAGGTTGGAGTATCCAGGTTTTTAAAATTTTGTGGTCACCCCTGATTTATCAAAAATCGATCCCCTGTAAAGTGGTTCTTATAGTTCTTCGTAAATTTCAATGTATTGCTCCGCCGCCTTTTCCCAGGAGAAATCTACCCCCATGATGCGCTGCCGAACCTGACCAAAATAAGCCTGATTGTGGTACAACTCATGCGCCCGATAAACCGCCATAGTGGCGTCATCCAATGAAAAATTGTCGAAGCGAATGCCTCGTCCAGGCAACGCAGGTTCGGCAATATCGATGACCGTATCGCTGAGTCCACCCACCGAACGCACAATGGGCACGGTTCCATAGCGCATGGAATACATTTGGTTTAAGCCGCAAGGCTCCACCCTTGAGGGCATCAAGAGGAAGTCGGCTCCGGCGTACAACTGGTGGGCCACGCCTTCATTGTAGGCCAACATCACCGCACAACGTTTGGTGAAACGCCATTGTAAACTGGCCAGGGCTTCATGGATGTGGGGCTCGCCCGTACCCAAGATCAAAAAGCTGACACCCAATCCCTCATTTAACACCCTCGCAATGAGATCAGGAATCAGGTCGGCCCCTTTTTCGCGCACCAGTCGGCCAATAAAGGTAATGACCGGCAAATCCAGATCAGCGTTAAAATGCTGTTGCAATGCTTGTTTGTTCCTGGCTTTAAAAGCGCCAATATCGCCTTCAAAATGATGTGGCAAATAAGTGTCTATTGCCGGATCCCAAACATCGGCATCGATTCCGTTGAGGATACCCACACATTTGGTCGCCTCGGCACGCAGCAAACCTTCCAGGCCATTGGAGTATTCCATCAGTTCCCTGAGGTAAGTCTGCGAAACCGTAGTTACTTTCCAGGCACACTTGATGGCCGAAGCCAGTGGATTGATCCCTCCACCCCAGTCGATCAAACCAGAAGCACTGGCCTCAAATGCAGGCAATAAGACGTGTTTGTCCCAGCCAAAAGCGCCGTGGTACTCGCCGTTGTGGATGGTAAAAACGGTAGGAATTTGGCTGATGGCTCGGTACTCCAAACTGTGCTGGAGCATAAAAGGAATCAGGCCCGAGTGGTGGTCATGGCAATGGAGCACTGCCGGTTTTTCCGGCATATTCAGCACCCAATTGAGAATGGCTTGCTGAAAGAAAACCCAACGTTCAGCGTTGTCATTGTACCAACCGGTCGTATCTCCGTAAATACCTGGCCGGTCAAATTTTCCGGGAAGATTGACTACATAAAGCGGAAAGCCCAGGCTATCATTTTGCTCTTTTTCAATGGCAAAGGGGTAGTAGATATTGTTCAGTCGGAAAGCCCCAGTATACACCAATTCAAACTGTCTGGCCATAAACCAGGGCAACTGATACTTTGGAATCACCGCTGCGGAAGCCCAGCCGCGCTGACTCAGGTATTTCGGAAGAGCGCCTACAACATCACCCAAACCGCCAGCTTTGGCTGCGGGGTAACATTCTGCACTGACGTGGAGTATTTTCATGGCAGAGTACAAGTTCGTGTTTTGTTGGAACAGGGCAGTGAATACTGCGCCCAACAATCGTCAGTGCTAAAAATAGAATATTATTGGAGAAAAAAAGAAGGAATGGGGAAATAAAATTTGGTAAAAAATTAACAAGTTTTAAGTTTTAGGTTTTAAGTTTTAAGTTACACACAGTTTTCTCATAATGAGCAAAATTGTGTGCAACATAAAACATAAAACTTAAAACCTAGGACGCTACAGTAGGTTCTTGCTTCTTGACATTTTTCCCTTTCTTTGGACGGGTGTTGCCGTATGAACCCTGAAAGATTTTGCCGCGTAAGGATCTTTTATCACCTTTTCCCATGACTTGTAATTTTTGTGGTTTTAAAAGGCTGCAAAGGTACTTGTTTTTTAAAGAAATGTAAAGACATTCCTGGGTTTCTAATCCTTCGGTCTGGTTTTTTTATCTTTATGCTCTATTTTACGCCTTAATAATTAATGCATGCACAAGGCTCAAACCCATACCAACATGATTCGTGCCGAGGCCCAACGATTGGGTTTTGATCAGGTGGGCATGGCCAAGGCCGAGTTTATGGAAGAAGAAGCCCGGCACTTGGAACAATGGCTCCAGCAGGGCATGCACGGGCAGATGCACTACATGGCCAACCATTTCGACAAACGGGTAGATCCTACTCAACTGGTGCCGGGCGCCAAATCGGTCATCAGTTTGGTGTACAATTATTACAACCCGGCCAAACAAGAAGACCCTACTGCGCCCAAAATTTCGCAATACGCTTATGGAAAAGACTACCATTTTGTGGTCAAAGACAAGCTCAAAGCCTTGCTGCATTTCATCCAGCAAGAAATCGGGGAGGTACAAGGCCGCTGTTTTGTCGACTCCGCCCCCGTACTCGAACGCGATTGGGCCAAGCGCTCAGGGCTGGGCTGGGTTGGCCGCAATACCCTCTTGATCAACCCCAAAGCGGGTTCTTATTTCTTTTTGGCCGAATTAATCCTCGATCTTGAGCTGGAATACGACGCGCCCATGCGCGATTATTGTGGCACTTGCCGACGCTGCATTGACGCCTGCCCCACGGAGGCCATTTCGCCCGAAGGTTACCTGGTAGACGGCAGCAAATGTATTTCCTACCTTACCATCGAATTGCGCGAGGCCATCCCGGATGAATTCAAAGGCAAAATGGACAATTGGATGTTTGGTTGCGACATCTGCCAAGACGTTTGTCCCTGGAATCGTTTTTCCGAGTCCCATCATGAGCCTGCTTTTGCGCCACATCCTGATCTACTGAGTATGCGCAAAGCGGAGTGGGAGGAAATTACCCAAGAGGTATTCAACCAGATATTTCAGCATTCGGCGGTAAAACGCACCAAATGGGATGGACTACAACGCAACATCAAGTTTTTGAAAGAGGAATGAATATTTTTTTGAGAAAAGGGTTGTGTGAAAATTTTTGTTTGCAAAAATGCCCCCGTGGGGGGTTTTGTTTGGTTAAAAGGGGGGCGTCCGGGCCCCCCCCCCCCCCCCCCCCCCCCCCCCCCCCCCCCCCCCCCCCCTCCCAAAAACAAATTCAACAAAAAACCGTAAGTTTCCTACCTCTTTTTACCCGCTATAGCGAAAAATCGACATACATGAATCGCGAAATTCAACACTGGTACAGCCCCAACTTGAACAAACACATGGAAATTGCCATGTATGGTCACTATGGTTTTGCTCTTTTGCTCTTGCCGACTGCTGCCGCCGACTATTTGGAATACGAACGTTTTCAGCTCATTGAAACCATTCGTCCATTCATTGAAAGTGGCAAAGTGAAGGTTTTTTCCATCAACAGCATCAATTCGGAGGCTTGGCTCAACGACCACATGAATCCGGTACACAAGGGCATCCGGCACCAACAATTCAATGCCTACGTTGAACAGGAAGTCGTGCCTTTTATCAAGGACAATACCAGTGTCGATACGCCAATCATTATCTCCGGGGCTTCTTTGGGTGCCTTGCACTCCGCGAATTTGTTCTTCCGCAGGCCTGATTTGTTCAAGGGCGTAATCGCCATGTCGGGGGTGTATGACCTGACGGCTTACAGCAAAGGGCACTACGACGACAATGTTTATTTTAACTCACCCTGCCACTATTTGCCCAATACCTCGGATGAACATACCTTGCATTTGTTGCGTACTTCCGGGCATATACATTTGGTTTCGGGATCGGGAGATTATGAAGACCCTCAGGCGAGCCGGAATTTATCCCATATTCTGAATAGTAAAGGCATACCTCACGAATTGGACATTTGGGGAACCGATATCAAGCACGACTGGCCAACTTGGAGGCAGATGTTGCCGCATTATTTGGAGACGAGATTCTAAAGAGGTTCGAAGTTCGGGGTTCGAGGTTACATGCGCCTCGACTCCGCTCGGCGACCGGTTAACCCTCGAACTCCCGAACTTCGAACCCCTGAACCTTTTACGTTATTTTTCCTACCTTTGAGCAAACGAAAAATCTCTAATGCGAATCGACGCCCATCAACATTTTTTGAACTATCGCCCAGAAACCCACGCCTGGATCAATGACGACATGCACCTGATCCAGCGGAATTTTTTGCCCCAGGATTTACAACCCGAACTAGAAAGGCATCAACTGGATGGGAGCATTTTAGTGCAAGTGGATCAAAATGAGGAAGAAAACTTGTTTTTCATCGAGTTGGCCCAGCAAAATTCCTTCATCAAAGGAACCGTAGGCTGGGTGGATTTGCGCGCCGATAATGTTGAGGAGCGACTGGCTTTTTACAAAAATTATCCCGTCCTGAAAGGGTTCCGACACATTGTGCAAGGTGAAAGTGATCCTTATTTTTTGCAAAACCCAGCCTTCCGCCGAGGCATCGCCGCCTTGGGCAAAGCAGGATATACTTACGACATTTTAATTTATCCCCACCAATTGCCCGCAGCCATCGAATTGGTCAAGGCTTTTCCTGATCAAACTTTTGTCCTGGATCACCTGGCCAAACCCTACATCAAACAGGGCGAGTTAGACCAATGGGCGTCCTTCATTGAGCACCTGGCCGAAATGCCCAACGTGCATTGTAAGGTATCGGGCATGGTGACGGAGGCGAACTGGAAGAACTGGGAATTCCGAAATTTTCGACCTTTTTTGGATAAGGTAACGGAAGCATTTGGGACCAAACGATTGTTGTACGGCTCGGATTGGCCCGTATGCCTGGTGGCGGCCAGCTATTCCAATGTTATCGGGATTTGTGAGGCGTATTTTAATGCTTTTAGTGCCGAGGAACAAAAGGATGTGATGGGAAGAAATGCGGTGAGGGTGTATGGGTTGTAAGGAATAAACATTTGACAATTTTTTCCTCAAGATTTTATTGTCCACAAAATCAATTCTATTTTTACCGAAACCCAAACCTACATCATCAATGGACTTACACCTACAAGACAAAGCCATTATCGTTACGGGCGGCGGACGTGGTATCGGCGCGGGCATCATGCATGCCCTGGCCCGCGAAGGCGCCATTCCGATCATCATCAGCCGTAGCGCCGAACACAACCTGAAACCCTCAAAGCTATCAACAGCCAGGGGTATCAAATTGCCCTTGACTTGACCGATCCGGCCGCTTGTAAAAGCGCCGTTGAGCAAGCCCACAATATTCTCGGCCGCATCGACGGCCTGGTCAACAACGCTGGAGTAAACGATGGCGTAGGTTTGGAAAATGGCAGTTACGAAGGCTTCATCGCTTCTTTGCACAAAAACCTGGTGCATTATTACCTGATGGCTCATCACGCGCTACCAGCATTAAAAGCTTCTCAGGGTTCCATCCTCAACATTACGTCTAAAACTGCGGAGACTGGACAAGGCAATACCTCGGCATATGCCGCTGCCAATGGAGGCCGCAATGCGCTTACCCGCGAATGGGCAGTGGAGCTACTCAAATATGGGATTCGGGTCAACGCGGTGGTGGTGGCAGAATGTATGACACCCTTGTATGAGTCTTGGCTCACGACCTTGGCTAATCCTGAAACCATGCTGGAAAAAATCAAAGACAAAATCCCCCTGGGCAAACGGATGACCACGCAGGAAGAGATTGCCGACATGGCGGTATTCCTGCTCTCCTCCCGCTCAAGCCATACCACCGGACAAATCATTCACGTGGATGGAGGGTATGTTCATTTGGATCGCGCACTACTTTAAGCGAAAACGAAAATGAAAAGCGAATAGAATATACCATTGGTTTTTCATTGCTTGCTATTCACTTTTAGCTATTCGCTTTTAGCTATTAGCTATTCGCTTTTAGCTTTTCACTTTTCACTTACATCAGTTATGACCAACAAGATCGCCTCTTACACCCTATCTTTTGTGCTGGTGACCAGCCTGTTCTTCTTATGGGCCTTCGTGCACAACCTGGAGCCCATTCTGATTCCCCACCTCAAAAAAGCCTGTGAGCTTACCGACATGCAATCGGCCCTGATCGATTCGGCGGTGTATTTGGGGTATTTCATCATGGCCATTCCGGCGGGAATTGTGATGAAAAAATACGGCTTCCGGCGCGGCATCATCATTGGATTGCTGCTCTATGCCTTCGGTGCTTTTTTGTTCATTCCCGCAGCCAGTACCCGCATGTACATTTTCTTTTTGGGTGCGCTGTTCATCATTGCTTCGGGTTGTACCTTTTTGGAAACCGTAGCCAACCCCTATGTGACCCTGCTCGGAAAACCCGAAGCAGCCACCACTCGGTTGAACCTGAGCCAGTCTTTTAACGGCCTCGGTGCTTTTGTAGCCCCCGTCCTAGGTGGACAATTCATTTTAAGCGGTATTGAAATGAGTGACGCCGAAAAAGCTACCCTGTCGGCGGAACAGATGAACACTTATTTGCAAAGCGAAGCAAATACCGTACAAATCCCCTATCTGATCATTGGATTGGTGGTGCTACTGGTCGCAATACTTTTCATTTTCATCCGCACTCCTGAGCCGGGAATCAAAGAAACGGGAACGCAGGAAAAGCGCAATCTGCTGCATGCCTTACGCCATCCACACTTGCGCAACGGGGTGATTGCCCAGTTTTTTTACGTAGGGGCGCAGGTTTGTGTAACCAGTTTTTTCATCCGTTTTGCCAAATTCTCCAGCAATACCCCCGAAAAAGAAGCCGCCTTTTGGCTGAGTATGGCCATGCTGGGCTTCATGTTGGGTCGCTTTTTTGGCACCTTGCTTACCAGATACATTGCCCCCAACCGGTTGTTGTTTCTGTATTCGCTGATTGCGGCCGGCCTTTTGGGAGTGGCCATTGTAACCGGATCAAACATCGCGGTGTGGGCCATTATTTTGGTTCCCTTTTTTGAATCCATCATGTTCCCCACCATCTTCTCCCTGGCCATCCAGGATTTGAAGGAAGATACCGAACTGGGTTCTTCACTGGTGGTGATGTCCATCGTTGGTGGAGCCTTCGCGCCCTTGTTGATGGGCTGGATCTCCGATCAGTCTACCATCAAAGTAGCCTATATCGTGCCCCTGGTCTGTTTATTGGTTGTGGCCTGGTATGGCGCGAGGGGATATAAAACTGCTTGATAAGCTAAAAGCGAATAGCGAATAGCTAAAGCGACTTTGACAACTATTCACTTTTCGCTTTTAACTTTTAACTTTTCGCTATTCGCTATTCGCTATTCGCTTTTAACTTTTAACTATGAAACGATTTTGCCTGGCGCTGGACCTCGTGGATGATCCGGCACTGATTGCGGAGTATGAGCAATACCACGAAAAAATCTGGCCTGAAATAACCGCCAGTATCGTGGATGCGGGGGTCCATGATCTGGAAATTTACCGCATTGGAGTACGCTTGTTCATGATTTTGGAAGTTGGTGATGCCTTCCGTTTTGAACAAAAAGCAGCCATGGATGCCGCAAATCCCAAAGTTCAGGAATGGGAAACCTTGATGTGGAAGTACCAACAAGCCTTGCCTCTAGCGCAGCCGGGCGAAAAATGGTTGTTGATGGACAAGATTTTTGACCTCAAGGAACAATAAGTGCTGGAACAATATTAATCGACATTTTCAACTTGATCTTTTGAATTTCATCTTCCTTAGTAAAATTCAAATCGGATGCTTTTGCAATTTTTGATCTTTGCAGTTGCTCTGACTGTGCTGTTGATTGCGGCCCGTTACTTCACCAATGCTGCCGAACAAATTGGCTTTTATTTCAAAATGCCCGCTTTCATCATTGGAGTGTTTATTGTAGGCATCGGAACCTCCTTGCCGGAATTGGTTTCGGGGGTGATTTCTGTATCAAAAGGCGTCTCGGAAATTTTGCCCGGCAACATCATGGGCGCCAATATTTCCAATATTTTACTCATTACAGGATTGGTTGCGTATCTCAACCGCAAAGATATTGTGCTCTCCGAAGGCTACATTTTTGTGCATCTCCATTATTTACTGGGCGCTTTTTTCATCCTGGTTTTGATGGTTTACGATGGAGAGATCAAATGGTTGGAAGCCCTGGTGGGCTTATTTGCCTTTTTCGCCTATAGTTTTTATCTGATTAAACCCGCTGAACAGGCGGGTATTGGAGATGAACTACAAGCTGAACAGCCGATTAATCCTTCGTTTCCATTTAAGGCCTTGATCGTGTTGATCATTGCCGGGGTAGGCATTTATTTTGGGGCCAACTATACCGTATCTTCCATCAGCAATATCGCCCAAAGGCTACAGATTGCACCTTCCATCATTGCCCTTACGCTACTATCCATCGGTACGACCCTACCCGAACTAGCCGTCAATGTTTCTGCCATTCGCAAGGGCAACGCAGAGATGGCCATTGGCAATATTTTAGGGTCTTGTATATTTAATACCTTAACAATCCCGGCAGTCGCTTCCTGGGTAGGGCCGATTCACGTGCCAGCCGACCTATTGACTTTTTCCTTGCCCGTGATGTTGGGCAGTGGGTTGTTCTTTTACTTACTCACCCAAGACAAACGGATTTCTCGTTGGGAAGGAATCATATTCATTTTGATCTATGTATTGTTTTTGCTTAAAATCGCGGGTATTGCCTAAACAAATGTCTGTTGCTTGGCTTCCATATCTTAAGAAAATGTTATTCTTCTTACGATCCCCACCAAAAGCACTAGTTTTGTCGGTTTAGGAATACATACTATAGAAAACCCATGAATGTGAGCATCGATACCATGCGGAAACCGCAAAAAATTGGCTGGGGCAGCGCGGCGGCAGTCGTAGTTGCCAACATGGTGGGAACGGGTGTGTTCACCAGTCTGGGTTTTCAGGTGGAGATTGTACAAAATCGCTATGCCATTCTGTTTTTATGGGCCTTGGGAGGGCTCAACGCACTTTTGGGCGCCTTTGCTTATGCGGAATTAGGCACTCACCTCCGGCGTTCAGGTGGAGAATACCACTACCTCAGCACCTTATACCATCCTTTTTTAGGTTATTTGTCGGGTTGGATATCGGTCACGGTTGGGTTTGGGGCTTCGGTTGCCCTCACTGCAATGGCGATGGGTTTTTACATGACCCCGTTTCTGCACCAAAACCCCACTTTCATTGCTTTTATTTCCATCGTGGTTCTTTCGCTGGTTCATTCCTTTAGCATTCGACAGAGCAGTTTGGTACAAAACAGCTTGACCATTCTCAAGGTCGCTTTGATCGTATTGTTGATCGTTGCAGGGTGGTATCTGCCGCCTGCTGCTGGAGAGTCATGGCAAACGGGGTCAAATAGCCCCTGGATTTGGGACTCTGCTGCATTAGCGGTCGCACTGGTATTCGTCAATTACTCTTATTCGGGCTGGAATGCCGCAGCCTACATTGTTGAAGAAATTCGTCAACCCATTCGCAATTTGCCCCGTGCACTGATTGGCGGTGCTGCCGTAGTGAGTGTACTTTATGTATTGCTACAACTTTCTTTTTTGCGTCAAGTGCCCCTGGAAGTATTGATGCAAAAGGTCGAAGTGGGGCATTTGGCGGCAGAGTCGATGTTTGGCGCCACCATCGGCAACTGGTTTAGTGTGATCATTGCTTTGTTGTTGGCTTCCAGTTTGAGTGCCATGGTCTGGGTGGGGCCACGCATCATTGGTTCCATGGCCAAAGACCACGATAACTGGCGGTTTTTCCGTACCCAAAACCGCCATGGCATTCCTGTTCGCGCCATTTGGTTTCAGGCCTGCATCAGTTTGGTGCTGATGCTAACCGGTACCTTTGAGCAATTACTGTTGTACAGTGGATTCATTTTGCAGTTGTTCAATGCCTTGACGATCGCCGGGGTGTTCGTCCTGCGGTATAAGTTTCCTGAATTGCGAGGTTATCGCAGTCCCTGGTTTCCCTGGCTGCAACTGATCTATCTGATCATTAGTGTATGGATGCTGATATTTTTGCTGATCGATAAACCGATTGAAAGCCTGCTGGGCCTGGCCAATCTGGCCCTGGGCGCTTTAACTTTTTTCTGGGGAAAAAAGCTGAGCGATTTTTATCCCAAAAGTGAAATTGAGGTCAAAAACCAACAGATACGGCCTTGCGGGCCCTTTAACAAACTCGACCTTCACCTGCGGTAAAAAGTGCCTATTGTGACTTAATCATTCAGGTGCAGTACGCTGTTGTTGTACTTCCGCAACTCCAACCAGCGTTTTTCGTTGCCTTTAAAAGCTTTGCCGTAGAATGGAATCATCTTTTTAAGGCGTTTTTGCCAAACCGAAGACTGCATTTTTTTGGCAAAACATTTTTCCAATATTTCCAGCATGATGGCCACCGAGGTTGAAGCCCCGGGTGAAGCGCCTAAAAGGGCGGCCAGACTGCCATCGGCGGCGTGAATGATTTCCGTACCAAACTCCAGAACCCCGCCTTCTGCTTCGTCTTTTTTGATGACTTGAACCCGTTGGCCGGCAATGGCCAATTCCCAATCTTCTGCTTCAGCATGAGGATAATATTCCCGCAACGCCTCTACCCTATCCGCATGCGAAAGGGTGGCTTGTTGAATCAAATACCGCGTTAGGGCCAGGTTATTCCAGCCAGCACTCAACATGGGGATGATGTTGTCCAATTCGATGGATAATGGCAAATCAAAATAGGAACCATTTTTTAAAAACTTGGTGGTAAAACCTGCAAATGGGCCAAACAACAAGGCTTTTTTACCATCAATCAACCGGGTATCCAGGTGTGGAACCGACATGGGCGGCGCACCTACCGAGGCTTTGCCATACACTTTGACGTTGTGCTCCGCAACAACTGATTCATTGTTGCACACCAGCCACTGGCCACTCACCGGAAAACCACCATACCCGCGGGCTTCTTCGATATCCGATTTGTCCAACAGAGGCAAAGCCCCACCGCCGGCACCAATGAAGACAAAATCCGCTTTGACGAAAAATTTTTCATCATCCTGCAAGTTTTTGATCTTCAATTCCCAGGTACCATCTTCTTGTTTTTCCAGGTCGCGCACTTCATGCAACAAGTGCAGGTGCACGTTGGGCAAACTGGACAAATGATTGAATAGAACCCGCGCCAGATTGCCAAAATTGATATCGGTGCCAATGTCGACTTTGGTGGCGGCTACTTTTTCCCTGTCGTCACGCCCTTCCATAACCAGTGGCATCCAGGTTTTTAACACTGCTGGGTCTTCGCTGTATTCCATGCCTGCAAAAAGTGGATGCGCTTGTAAAGCCGTGTAACGCGCCTTCAAAAAAGCGACGTTTCCCGCACCCCAGACAAAACTGGCGTGCGGGAATATTGTTGATGAAGGCTTCAGGATCAGCGAAATAATCTTCTTTGACCAGGTAGGACCAAAAAGCCTTGGACAGCTCAAAATTGCTGGCGATTTTGATGGCCTTTTTGATGTCTACCTGCCCGTTCTCATCCTGTGGTGTATAATTGAGCTCACAAAAAGCGGAGTGCCCCGTGCCAGCGTTGTTCCAGGCATCTGAACTTTCTGCTGCGACCTGGTCCAAGCGCTCGTAGATGCTGATGTGGTAACGAGGATTCAGTTCTTTGAGCAAAATACCCAGGGTAGCGCTCATGATGCCAGCGCCGATGAGGACGATGTGTTCGGGTTGATGGTCGTTGATCATGGTTTACCCCCCACAATTTTGTTCAACAACTTGATCGAAATCAGATACGTCGGTTTCACCCCATCCAAGCCCAAACTTCCCGAAGCCAGCGTCCCCCCCGTTTCCAGCGGATTATCCGAAGCGTAATAAGCGTAACGCAGCACCACATCGGCAGGAATGTTGTTGCGAATGCGCGCATGC
Organism: Haliscomenobacter sp.; assembly: GCF_016718685.1. Lineage (GTDB taxonomy): Bacteria > Bacteroidota > Bacteroidia > Chitinophagales > Saprospiraceae > Haliscomenobacter. Next base: position 39,277 of record NZ_JADKCX010000060.1, read on the forward strand.
GCCTGAATGGCTTTTTGATAGTGGGCACCCTCCATTTCCAGCCCAATCGCTTTCCAGGAAGATTTGAGGAAATAGCGCAGAATGTCTTTGTTTTGCAAACTCGTGCCGAGTACCGTAATCATGGGGCCTTCGAACACCTGCAAACCCTGGCCCTCAAAGTCGGCCTTATTAAGGTCGTTGTCGATGGGGTAATTGTCGGCAGTACCTTCAAAAATGTGGGCGTTGGGTACCATGATGTCCCCTTTGCCCCCTTCCAAAATGCCCGCTTTGCCCATGATGCCAATCGATTTGACTGGAATGACGCGGCGGCCACCGTCGTTTTCGTAGGGCTTGAACAGTTCGTCAAAGGTTTCAAAAGCCTGCTCGCCAAAAGCGTAATCCATCACAAAAAGAAGTGGTTGCTCTTGCTGCACATGGTCCGCATTCCAGCTGATCTCGGGCGAGAGGGTCTTTGGGTCGATCTGGGCGAGGTCGAAAATTTGTGCGGGGATGTTGGTGCCGCTGTGGTCGTCCAGTTCGTACATGCCATGTTGGAGGGCCAGATTTCTTACCTTTTTGCGCAGTTCCCCGTTGCTTTCGATGCTCAGTTCCCGCGCCATGTCTTCAAGTTTGCTGGCGCTGGAGACTCCTTTGAGCGCAGCAGGGGCGTACAGGCAATTCATGATGCTGTGGGTGTTGGCGCTGATGATGTGCAGGGGGCGATTTTCCAGTTTGTTTTCGTATAAAAACCGCTTGATGTTGGCCGACCAGGCTTCACCGAGTACGTGATGGCCAATTTTTTCCCGCAAGGCCGACGAAAAACTGATTTCGCGATCGTTGTTGTCCCATTGCTCTTCGGCAGCCAAACGTCCCAGCCAATACGTGACGTGAAAAAGGCTGTTGGCATTGGAATCTGCGGCAAATCTTTTGGCCGCTTCCAGAGTTTCCTGATAAGTGCGTCCCAAAAGCACACTCAGGTAGGTATAGGCTACTTCTTCATCAATGGCTTCTCCATTTAATTCTTTTTCCACCAGGGCTTCCAAGAGTGCCCATTCCCGGCGTTTGCGGTCTTTGTGGTCTTCGCCATTACGACGAATTTTTTCCGCCTCGATGTACATGAAGGTCAGGTGGGTCATGATGTCGTAGATGTCGCTGCGGCCACGCGTCATTTCCACAAACATTTGTTCAGCGTCGATGCGGTAACAATTGCGTTTGCGGCGAGGAGGAATCAAAGGTTCAAAACCAGAATCTTCATAGCCTTCCCGCGTGATCAAGCGCACGTATCGGCATTCTTCGATGCCCCGAGGCAAGCGCTGAAACACGTACAATAAACCATTGAGTTCAACCCGCTCGGGGTCATTGATGGAGCCATAAATTTCGGGTTGCAGCGTTTTTAAGGCCTCAATCATTGCATCCCCCGACAGACCCAGTGGTTTGTAACTCCCCCGAATGAACAAGTGGCGCATGGCGATGTATAAACGTTGTACGGCTGCGCGGGATTCTTGGGCGCGGGTGCGGTGGGATGATGGCTCCATTGCTTGGTTCTCGTTTTGTATGTTGCAAGATCGTAAAGTTGAAGGGGTGGAGTTGCGAGGAGGGGGGAAGGTTTAGAAAAGGGAGGAGAAGAAATGATCCGGGGTCTAATTCTTTGCTTCTCTTCACAACTCTTCAACTAGATACGGGGTTTTTATCCAGAATTTTCCTACGTCAGTAGATTCTAGTTTACTTCCGGTTGCAGATGGCTTACTTTTGTGGAAAATTAATCATCATGGCTGGAAAGTTTAAAACAACCGGATTTGCCCGATTTTTCATCATCATGTTGTTTGTGGCGCCACTGGCGTACATCGGGGCTTCTTATTACAATGGTCAAGACGGGATTGGCAACATCAAACGTTTTTTCAAAATCGGTGAAACGGAAACGGTAGAATCCAACGAAAAAGCGGAGGACGATGAGACGAGTTTCAATCCATTCAGAGGCAGTAGTCAATTGCAGCGGCAAGTGGATGAGTTGAAAGCCGAAAATGAAGACTTGCAGGAGCGTCTCCGTGCACAGGAAATTGAAATCCAGGAATTGAAGCGGCAAATGCGCTTGTTGCGTCAACAATAAGAGATTGTTTAAGAGAAGAGATTCAGGTAAATGTCCTTTATGTGGAGGGCATTGCCTTGAATTTCGAAGTGGAAACATTGAGAGGAATGCAACTATAAGCTCCTCCTCACTCCACCAAAACCCCAAACCGCCCCAACAATCCGACCACATTCTCCTTGGAAAACTTCGCCTTGGCCAAGCGGTTCTGCGTCGGGTCAAGCTCAAAGTTCCAGGCGCTCCGCAAGTCCGCAGCTTCCAGGATGGTATTTTCAAAGGTAGCGCCACTCAGGTCACAATCCTCAAACACCGCATTGGATAAGTCCGTACCCGTAAAATCCACCTCCACCAACTTACAGCCCTTGAAGCGGGTACTTTTTAGTTTCAGTTTCTGGAAAATAGAATAGTTGAGGATACAGCCCTCAAAATCGAAGGAGATCAGGAAATCGTTGCAATCGTCGAAATGCAAGCCCTGGAGTTTGCAATCTTTGAATTCGACCTCGTGGAAAGTGGTTTTGCGCAGCTTGACCATACTGAGGTCGCAATTGCTGAAGTTGCATTTGGCAAAAGTGCTGCCGGACAGGTCACCGTTGGCAAAAACGCAATTGTCAAAGTTGCAGTCGTCGTATTCTCCTCTGGGGAGTGGTGTTTCAGTGTAGTCTTGTTTGGAAAAGTCTTCACCAATCGTGTATGCATCCATTTTTTATAAAAGTTGAGGAGGTTGAGAAAGTTGAAAGTTGAGGCTGCCGCGAGCGACAAAGGTAAAAAATCATGTCACTTTGGTAGGTCGCTTGCGGTAGCCTCGAACCCCCGAACAACGAACCTTCGAACCCTATTTTATTCTCTTCCCAGCACTTGCTCGTACAAATCCATCATCTCCTCAGTAACTACCTCACCTCTAAAACTTTGCGCGTATTGAAACCCTGCGTCGATCATGTTTTTGCGGTAAGCATCATCGCTCAAAATCCGCTCTATGCCTGCTGTGATCTGTAAAGGTTCTTCGGGATCCACCAGCCAGGAAGCAGGGCCAGCAGCTTCCGGCAAGGAAGATACTTTGGAACTGATCACTGGCGTACGGCTAAACAGGGCCTCAATCACCGGAATGCCAAAACCCTCCAGGCGGGAGGGGTACAAAAAGATCCGCGCTTTTTGGAAAATGGCGGGCAGATCATCGTTGTCGACCTGGGTAAAAATGACCAGCTGGCTCAGGCCCTCTTTTTGTAAAAAATGTTGCACTTGCGCCTTGTATTCCTTGCCTTGCCCAATAACCACCAGAGGAATGTTCAGACTAGCCGGCAATTGTGACATGGCTTGAACGACACCCAAGAGGTTTTTGCGCTCAGAAATGGTACCCACATACAACATGAATTCTGCGGGCAATTGGTATTTCGCCAAAATCTGATCAATCAGTTTGGGCGATTTTTCCTGCATAAAACGCTCGTCACAAGACTGGTAAATCACCTTGATTTTTTCAGGGCGAATGCCATAAAAGTTGACGATGTCATTTTTGGTGCTTTCGCTGATGGCCACAACGGCATCGGCTTGACGGCAGGCGTATTTGAATTTGATGTCGTACACCGCCCGATCGATGAGCGGGTAATAATCGGGGCGGTGTTTAAACACCAGGTCGTGAATCGTGACAATACTTTTGATGCCCATGCTGCGGATTCCAATGGGCAGTTCATTGCTCAGACCGTGGAACAATTGAATTTTTTGGCGCTTCAAGGCGTACCGGATGCCGTAGGATCTCCAAACGGGCCGTTGGTAGCGCGAAGGGCTGTACAAACTAAACGAGGCACTGGAAGTGAACAATTTGGTCTCAGGCTTGCGCTCAACTTTCGGCGAAAAAAGAAAATAGGCGTGATCAGGATAGTAATAAGCGAGGTTTTTCAGCAAGGTACGGCTGTAGTTTCCTAAACCAGTGAAGTTGTTGAAAAGCCGTTTGGCATCGTAGCCGAAGCGCAGCATGTAATGGGTTGTTGGTTATAGCCCATGAAGGTAAATGGGTTCAGCCACAAATTACACAAAATGGTACAAATTAATTTGTATGAACTTGTGGCTGAACACTAGGAGATGGAGATGTCACCCGCTCGTAACTCGCGGATTACACCTCCATCATTTGGTATTACTTCACCCCTTTCTCGATGGCAGGCACTCCTTTTTCCATCCAAACAGGTTTTGGTGCACCTTTCAAATAATGCTCAAAAAACTGCAACATGCGCAATTGGAAATCCTTGCGGTTCTGGTATTTCACCAGTCCGTGCCCCTCTTCGTTGTAGTTCAACATCCAGGCAGGTTTACCCAAACGGCGCAGTGCCATGTAAAACTCAATCCCCTGATACCAGGGTACGGCACCGTCTTTGTCGTTGTGCATGATCAGCAGCGGAGTATTCACCTTGTCGATGAAGAAGATGGGCGAGTTCTCCAGGTAACGCAATGGTTTTTCCCACAGCGTGCCTCCAATCCGGCTTTGGGTATGTTCGTACTGGAACATCCGGCTCATGCCAGTTTCCCAGCGAATGCCCCCGTAGGCCGAAACCATGTTGACTACGGGCGCACCCGACTCGGCGCATTTAAAAATGTTGGTTTGGGTGACCAAATAGGCAATTTGGTAACCACCCCAACTGTGCCCCTGTACGCCCAGATTATCTTTGTCCACAAAACCCTTGTCCACCAGGGCCGTAACCCCCGAAATGACTGCATTGTGCGCACTTTCTCCCGGGTAACCAATGCGGTAAGGAATATCGGGAATGAACACCAAAAATCCCCGACTAGCCAATTGCGAAAAACTGAGTACGGTACGGTTATACGCTGGCGTCCGGTGTTGGTGCAATAGATCGGAATTCCGCTCGTAGAAATACGTAATCATCGGGTACTTTTTCTTGGGATCAAAACCAGCAGGTTTGATCAATAACCCTTGCAGGCGCTGTCCATCCAGTGCGGTCCATTCGGTCAATTCCACCGTTCCCCAGTAAAATTCCGACTGCTGAGGATTGGCCTGACTGATGGTTTTGATTTTTTGCAAATCGGAGGAGTACACCAAATCCGGAAAAGTTTGGAAGTTTTCGCGGGTAAAAATCCATCGATCGGCATTTTTGGCTTTCTGTACTTGTCGGGAATACATAAAAGCACCTTGCTGTAGGGGGCGTTTTTTGCCACTGTGGATGTCGTACCAATAATAGCCTTCATCTTTGGTCGTTTCGTTGGTGAAATGCAACAGCAAAGGCTTCACTTCTTCGATGGAACGTTCTTCAGGGTCGGTTCGGATGTAGCGCATCTCGATTTTTTCGGCGCGCATATTGGTCAAATTGGTGGCTTTCAATTGATTGGTAGGATCGAGCAACCAGATGTCGTACCGATCGTAGGCCATGAAATAATCATCCTCACTGGTCCAGCCTGCAAAGCCGTAATCATTTGGGCTAGAGGGGCTGTCATGCAATTCATCAACAAAGGAGACTTTCTGGTTATTGCTCAGTTTAACCAGTTCTTTTTTGGCAATGTTCCAGGCCGTCCAGGCTGTATCGGTGGCATTGAACCAGTATACGTATTTACCCACTGGCGATAAGGCCGGACTACCGTGCACCGCTGTGGCTATTTTTTCTTTTTTGCCATTCGTTACATCAATCAGGTACACATCATTGACAGGTTCAGCATCCCAGCTAACCTGAATCAGGTAAGGTAAATTGGAAAGCCCTAAGGCTAGGTTGCCATTTCCTTCATTGCTCAAGCGGATTTCGGGTACATCAGGGCTACCCAATTGCACCAATTTTCCGTCCGCAGTATGCAGGATACACGTGTATGATTTTTTACGGTCTCGATCCAACTGCACCTTCTGCATCGGGTAAATCCGTGGATCGTTGGTCGACCAAACTTCCATGTTGACAATTTCCTCATCCAGCAGCGTGGTGTCTTGCAAAATGGGTGGTGGCGCAATACCGAAGAACATTTTTGACCCGTCCTTCGAAAAGGAAATCGCGCCATTTTCGCTGGGCAACCAATCTTTGGGTAAAAAACTGGCACCTGGGCTCAATACCAATTTGGCTTTATCGGCGGTATTTTGCCAATGGTAGAGGCCAAAGGGGCGAATACGCGCCTTGGTGGTGTCGATATCGGCCACGAAAGCCAACTGGGTACCGGGGCGATCAAAAACCAGTTGCTTGACGTTGCCTTTTTGAGCCAAAACTTGTTTGGTCTGGCGGGTTTCGCCATCAAAGACGTACACGCCAGGCTTTTGCTCAGGATCGCCTCCTGTTGTATACCAGGCGATTCGGGCTTTGTCCCGCGCCAATTGGTAGGTTTTTACATAGCCAATCAGCCTTTCCTGATTTCCTTCCAGCTCCAGCAATACCAGTCGGCTACCGTTTTCTTCACTTTCTTTTTTCCAGACGAAACCTGAAGTATCTTTTGCGGGTCTTTTTACAGGCTCGCGCAAATAAGCCAACCAGCCTGACCATTTTTCCGGCATCTGGTAGGATTTGACTCCGCCGTATTTGCTCAAACGTAGCGTTCTCAGGTCATAAACGCCCAGGGTATCCTTTGGGTAAATCCTCTTTTTGACCTTGCGCCGACGCATGTTCATCGTACTGTCCTGGTGCGGTTTGATGATAAACGCGAGGTAACGGCTATCCTGACTGAAATTGAGGTTTTTCAGCGCGGGGTACAGCGTACGTTTTTTCGGTTTGTGCATCGTAAAGTCGAAGTTCGGCATCTCCTTCCAGGGGTTTTACCACGTAGGCAACCCAACGGCCATCTCCCGAAATTTTAGAAGACTCAATGTTCTTCCATTTGGCAATGTCGGCATGCTCCAACATGCGTTTCGCGGTGTTTTGGGAAAAAATAACTACCGGAAAAAGGAACAAAAGCAGTAATAATCTGAACATATTTGGCTTCATTTGTGAATCGGAAAAATAAAAAATTCCATTCAAAGCAAATTTTTTAGGCGACGAATGGAACGAAAAACACGGGTTAAAGGTTCGGGAGTTCGTAGGTTCGGGAGTTCGTGGGTTAAGTCCGCGCTTTAGAGCCTACGAACTCCCGAACCTACGAACCCACGAACCCTTTTTCACCTATGCAAAGCACACTGACTGTTATCCTCGATGCCATCAAAGGCAAGGAGCGCGATTACACTACCGGAGGATTGAATCAAGCGCTGATCATTTTGGCCATTCCGATGGTCATTGAAATGTTTATGGAATCGCTATTTGCGCTGGTCGACATCTTTTTTGTCTCTAAAATCGGAGTGGACGCGGTTACAACCATTGGCCTGACTGAGGCTGTGCTTACCCTGATCTATTCTGTTGCCATTGGATGCAGTTCGGGGGCAACAGCGCTGGTGGCCAGGCGAATTGGTGAAAAAAATCCCAAAGCGGCTTCTTTTACTGCTTTTCAAGCCCTGATGGTAGGCGTGTCATTTGGTGCCATCACCGGGATCATTGGCATTTTTATGGCCGAAGACATTCTGCGGCTGATGGGCGCAACCCCGGAAGTGATCGCCACTGGAACCAATTTTGTACGCATCATGCTGGGTTCCAATGTGGTCATCATGCTGCTGTTTTTACTCAACGGGGTATTTCGTGGTGCTGGAGATCCGGCCATTGCCATGCGCACTTTGCTCATTGCCAACGGCCTCAACATCATTTTAGACCCCATTTTCATTTTTGGCCTGGGCCCCATACCCGCGATGGGGGTAACCGGAGCGGCGGTCGCCACTACCATTGGACGCAGCATTGGGGTGATGTATCAACTGTACAACATGTTTTGGGGCAAGGGTGCCATCCAGATTGGGCCCAAACTGATGAAAATTGATTGGGGCATCATCCGCAAGTTGATTGAAGTATCGGTTTCGGGTGCGTTTCAGTTCATCATTGCCTCGGCCAGCTGGATTTTTTTGATGCGCATCATTTCGCGCTTTGGCAGCGAATCTGTAGCTGGTTACACCATAGCCATTCGGGTGATCATTTTTGCCTTATTGCCTTCCTGGGGATTGGCCAATGCGGCGGCTACGCTGGTGGGCCAAAACCTGGGCGCCAATCAGCCCGATCGGGCGGAACAATCGGCCTGGCGGGCGGGATATTTCAATACCATATTCTTGTTGGTGGTCTCGGTGCTGTGCATCACGTTTGCCCCACAAATCATGACTTTTTTCACTGACATTCCACTGGTGACCAAAATTGGCATCATGACCTTGCGGATTTTCAGTATTGGCAATGTGATGTATGCCTACGGGATGGTGATCAGCCAGGCCTTTAATGGGGCTGGTGATACCCGCACGCCGATGATCGTCAATTTCATCTGCTTTTGGCTGATTGAAATTCCATTGGGGTATTTCCTCGCGGTGACCATGGGCTTAGAAGTGATGGGCATTTGTATTGCGGTACCTGCGAGTGAAAGTTTATTGGCGGTGATTTTGATTGTGATTTTTAAACGCGGGAGATGGAAAAAGGTCAACGTGTAGGGGGCCCCTAAGAGGGCGGGGGTTGCCCCTACATGGCGATTTCCTTCAACGCTTTGACAAACAGATCCAACTCCTTCGTACTCACGTACACATGTGGCGTTACCCGAATCCCGTGTACGTTGGCATAATCGATGGCTACAGTGAAAATTTTGTATTTTTCCATCAGTATTTTGGCTAAGTCACCCGGTTTGATGCCCTGGATGCCTACATTGGCAATGCCACAAGAACGCTCCGGGGCGGTCGGCGTATTGAGGAAAATTTTGGGATGATTGCGCACCTGATCCGTCCAATAGCGCTGCAGGTAACGCAAGCGCGCTTCCTTGCGCTGGATGCCGATCATCTCGTGAAAACGGATGGCGTCTAAAATGGCCAAATCAGTGGCTACGGGGTGGGTTCCGGTATGGTTAAGCTTGCGGATGTCATCATCGGCATAACCCATGTCGCCAAACAGTTGCCAGATTTTGGCAATTTTTTCCTTGCGCACGTACAAAATGCCTGCACCCAGGGGCACGCCCATCCACTTGTGCAAACTGCTGCCGTAATAGTCACAACCCAGGTCAGCAATTTTAAAATCGAGGTGCGCAAAAGCGTGCGCTCCGTCCACCAAAACCTCCACGCCGTGCCGATGCGCCATGTCGACGATTTTTTTGACGGGCAAAATATGCCCCGTGATGTTGATCAGGTGGCAGATCATCAAGAGGCGGGTTTTCGGCGTGATGGCTTTTTCGTACAATTCCACGATCTCTTCGTCGGAAGCGGGATCAAGCGGCACCGACACCATGCGGTTTACGATGCCATAACGCCGCGCTTGTAGTTTGAACATGTCGAGCATCGCGCCGTAGTCTTGTTCGGCCATGACTGCCTCGTCGCCCGCTTTCCAGTCGATTCCGGCAATGATCGTATCCAGCGATTCCGTGGTGTTGCGGGTGATGATCAATTCTTCGGTAGAACAGCCAAATACCTTTGCCAAGGCTTGGCGAGAGGCCAGTTTGTCATCGCCCTGGCGGGTGCGCATGTAATAAGAAGACACGGCATTGATCCGCCGAATGTGCTGGATGTATTTTTCTAAAACCTCAGTAGCTGCCAGGGAGTAATAGCCATTCTCGAGTTGGATAAAATCGTGGGTTACAGCATAGGTCTTGCGGATTTTTTGCCAAAAAGTATCGTCCTGCGCCAGTTCTTGTGGCTGAAGGTGTTCAATTTCTTGAAAAAAAGATTCCATAGATTTACTTGGAAGTATGGCTCCCCCGCTAAGCGTGGCGATGGTTTGTAAAAATTGACGTTTGTTGAACAACTTCATGAGTGGCAATTTTGTTGAAACACTACTTAATCGATGGATTTATTTTTAATTTGCCGTCAAAGACAAAGGATATGCATCGATCCAACTTTTTTAAACCAGCGTTTTGGATAACGAGTGCGCTGATGCTGAGTTTTACCAATGGTGATGACCCAAAATATGTAGAAGAAATCAAAAATTGGCACAAAGACCGGGTTGAATCTTTAAAAAAAGAGGATGGCTGGCTCAATTTGGCGGGTTTGTACTGGTTGAAGCCGGGCAGCAACAGTTTCGGAGATGCTCCGGACAATCAAATCGTTTTCCCCAAGGGCAAAAGCGCCGCTCATTTGGGCCGTTTGATTTTGGAAAATGGCGAAGTTTGGGTTGAAACAAGGCCTGGGGAAGAAATCTGGCAAGGGGAAGAACCAATAGAAAAGCTAAAAATTTTCAGCGCGGGCAACCATGAACCGCTGTTGTTGCGCCACCGTTCTTTACGCTGGTACGTGATCAAAAGAGGAGAAAAATACGGTATCCGTTTGCGGGATTTGGAACATCCGGCCTTGACCAACTTCAAAGGGATTGACTCCTACCCCATCGACGCCAAATGGAAGGTAGAAGCCAAACTGGAAATTTTCCCGGATGAACGCAAAATTCCTATTACCGACGTGCTGGGCCAAACCAGTATGCAAGTCTCCCCTGGCACCCTGGTTTTTACCCTCAAAGGAAAGGAACACCGCCTGGATGCGGTAGAAAGTGGCGATGAACTGTTCATTCTATTTGCCGACAAAACCAACCACAAACATACTTATCAATCGGGCCGTTTTTTGTACGCGAAAAAACCCGATGCTGGGGGCAAAACAACGTTGGATTTTAATAAAGCCTACAACCCGCCTTGTGCGTTTACAGAGTTTGCGACTTGTCCATTACCTCCCCCACAAAACACACTGTCCATTGCAGTAAGCGCAGGAGAAAAAAGGTATGGGGAACATTGATTCTAACACAATTTTTACAAGACACAAAGGCACTAACGCGAAGTCATGCTTAGTGCCTTTGTGTCTAATGTGAGCAAATAAATCTTACTCCCCCTTCATCTCGTGTTCCAATGACTGCACAAAACGCAAGCCCGCTGCCGGATTGGTCGCCAATGGAATGTTGTGTACATCACACAAACGCATCAACATGCTCACGTCCACTTCATGGGGGTGTTTCCCCAAGGGATCACGGAAAAAAATGATCATGTCCACCTTCCCTTCCACCATCCGACTGGCAATTTGGGCATCACCGCCCAGCGGCCCGCTCAACAGCTTTTCGATTTCCAGGCCGGCTTTTTCCAGGTAAGTCCCCGTAGTGCCTGTAGCGATCAATTTGATGTTGTGCTCTTTAAAGAAATCAATATGGTCTCGAACAAAACCCACCATATCTACTTTTTTACTATCGTGTGCAATCAGTGCAATGGTCATATTTCTAAATTATTTCGCTGGTGAAAATAGATTAAGTTATCGGTGTCGTAAACTTTTTGCCCCCCTAAATTGTATGAGATACCAGAAAACTTGTCTTGCATGGTAGGTTTGCACAACCTAATCCAGATTCAATACCTTTGTCTGGAAATAAATGAAAAAATTAAACGTTTGCAAACCACAAACCAGGATTTACCAACTTAATTTCATAAATCAAACGTAACTATGAAAAAGTTCTGCTCGATTGTTGCAGCCCTTTCAATGGCGCTCGCTATGGCTTTGCCACTTAGCGCCCAAATTCAAACACCCGCTCCAAGCCCTACCGTTGAATTAAAAACCAAAGTAGGTCTTACGGATGTTTCTTTGCTTTACTCTCGCCCTAGCATCAAGGGTCGTACCGTTTTTGCTGCTGCCAAAACTTCCGTGGTTCCTTTTGGAAGCATGTGGAGAACAGGAGCCAACTCTGCTACCAAAATTTCTTTCGGCGACGACGTTACCATTGGTGGTACGGCCATCAAGAAAGGTGATTATGCCATCTTCTCTACCCCCGGTGCTACCGAGTGGAAGGTGATGTTCTTCAACTACGAAACAACCAACGCGGGTGGATACGGCGACAAAACTGCAGTTGCTACCTGGACTTTGAAGCCACAAAAATTGGCTGAAAAGGTAGAAACTTTTACCATCGACATCAACGACCAAACGATGGACAAAGCCAGCATCAACATCCTCTGGGAAAACACCAAGGTGAGCATGCCTTTGAGTGTAGATGTTGAAGGCAAAGTAAAGGCCAGCATCGATCGTGTATTGGCGGGTCCTTCTGCCAACGATTATTACACTGCCGGTTCTTACTACCACGATACCAAAAAAGACCTGAACAAGGCTTTGGAATGGGTACAAAAAGCCAACGCAATGTCTCCACAGTTCTGGACCCTGCGCAAAGAATCGCTGATTCTGGCTGACCTGGGCAAGAAAAAAGAAGCCATCGACGTAGCGATGAAGTCTCTGGCCGCTGCTAAAGAAGCAAAAAACCAGGATTACATCAATATGAACGAAGTGTCTATCGCGGAGTGGAAGAAATAAGCGAATAGTGAAAAGCGAATAGCGAATAGCGAAAAGCGAATAGTTAAAAATAGCTTTTCGCTTTTCGCTTTTCGCTTTTCGCTTTAAAACTCATGAAAAACATACCCCAACTCCCGCTTAACTTTTTCGTTGCTGACTATTTTAAAGCGGGGGGCTTCATCGGGTAAAAAAGTGGGAGCTTCAAAACCTTCTTTGAGCGCCCGAGTAGTATAAAAATCAGCCTTTCGCGGATGCTCGTCTGCACAAACGTTGTACAATTTGCCCCAGGCGTTCTGCTGAATCAGGGCTTCAATCACACCAATACAATCTTCCAGTTGTACCAGATTAACCGGGGCATTACCTTCGGGTACATCGCGTTTGCCCGCAAAAAAGCGGCCTGCTTTGCGATCGCCCCCCACCAGACCGGACATGCGCAGAATGGAGGAAGCGGTGTTTGGGAAAGCCGTTTTCAGCACCTGTTCTGCGGCAATCAGCGCCCGTGCGGAAGGGGTATCTGGGTGGAGTTCTGAAGCCTCGGTCACCACGTCGTTGACATCGCCATATACGCTGGTGGAACCAATGAACAGGATTTTTTGTACTGCATGTATTTTGGCAAAATCCACGATTGCCCGAATTTGAGCCGGATACCAGTCTTCCACGTCGGGTCGTCGGCGCGAGGGCGGGATATTCAGAATTATCAAATCTGTGTCAAAAAATGCCGGGTCACTTACATTAATTTTGGATTGGTCCACGCTCAGCAAACAAGGATTTAGTGCTTCCGCTTGCAGGGCGTGGAGCTTTTCCGGCGTAGTTGTTGAGGTTTTGAGGGAAAAACCCAAGGCTTGCAGGTGTTTCGCTAGCGGCCAGCCCAACCAGCCAGCGCCTAAAACAGAAATGGTATGGATAGAATTCAACGCCATGTAAATTTTTGATTTGACAATTCAATACAATTTCCCTAACTTAGAAATCTGAAATAAGTTTTCCTGAAACAACAGGTTTGTAAAATACCAAAAAGAAACGCTGATGCATCCAAAACAACCTTATAAGCCCATAAGCTGCGACTTTTATGACGAGCTGGAAGCATTTGCTACCCAGCAAAAGATTGTTTTGGTAGAATTTGAAACCCCTGAAGGCAACATGCGCCATTGCGAAGTGCGGATCGTGAACCTACAAACCCGCAACAAAGAAGAATTTGTGCAACTCGACAACGGTCTGGAAGTCCGTCTGGACTACATCCACAGCGTTGATGGTACCCTCATGCCCGATCATTGTTGACGTTCAAAGCAGCCTGGATCTGGTTTCTGGGCATTGCGCACGGTGTTTTCAATGTCGATGGTGATGGCGCGTGGAGTAGTGATGGGTTTGCCGTAATTTTGCGCAACCGATAAACTGTCCAGCCGATAATCGTCTTTATTCGGGTCTTTGAATACTTTGTCTGTTGCTTTTCCATTGATGCATGGATCACAAGTTTCGCCTAGGAAATTGACAAACTGACCCCTGCTGATCAAATCTTGAACCTTTACCACACAATTTTCAAATTTCACATTGAATATCCCCGCCGTTTGGCCCTGGGAGGCATCGCTCATTTCCAGTTCGTCACGGTCGGATCCATAGATGATGCAGTTGCGGAAACTGGCATTGAGGCGGTACACGTTGGCTACACTACAATCTTCCTTGTAACAGCGGAAATTGCTCAGTCCCAGCGCCGAAGCCCGGATGCCGTAACTCGCCATGGTGCAATAGGTAAAATTGTAATCGCCCCCGTGGCGCAAGACCACCGAGGTCACCTGGTTGTTGTAAAATAGGCAGTTTTCCGCGGTCACGGTACTGTGTACGGCCAATAAGCCACTTCCTGCGGTGTTGTAAAAGCGGGAGTTGCGCACCGTCAGCTGCGCCGAAGAATCGACGTATACCCCAATGTTGGAGTTTTTGATGGTGGTGTAATCAATGGTATTGCCGCGGCTGCCACGACTGATGAAGATACCATTCCACTGGCCTTCGTCGTCCTGAAAAGACGCTTCCAAACGATCGCCCTGAATCACCACCGGTTTTTCTTTAGTGCCCTTGATTTGCAGGCGGCCATTGCGCAACACGTAAATGATGCCATCGTTGAAGATGCCAAAAAGATCGTTTTTGGCTACCCCGCCGTGCACGTAAATCCGGGTGCCTTCCGGAATGTTGACGGTACAACTGTCGATAAAAATGGCCCCGTAAAACACGTAGGGCTTAGGGTCGTCAAAACTGATTTCGGAATTGCGGCAGGTCAACACCACCGGCTGCCCGCCGTTGAAGCGACTGGGGAAATAATTGGCGTTTTGCCCCCAGGCCTCCAGGGTCAGTTCCTGCACGTTGCCGTTGGTTTCAAAAATGACTTTTTCATCCACGATAAAGGGACTGACCGATACGGGGTCGTTGGGGTCAATGGTCACCGTGGCAAAAAGATAGATGCTGTCGTTGGCATAAATTTCCACATCCTGGAACTCGCGCCCGGGGGTGCCATCCACGTTCAAAGTAAACTTCGATTTGTCGCGGTTGAGCAAAAATATTTTCGAGACCCGCAGGGGCTGGTCGTTGTTGTTGATGATTTTGATGTAGCGCACCGCTGAGCCACGCCGGGTAAACACCGTGTCGAAACGCAGGGTATCGGAGGAAAAAGCGAGTTTGGCGTTGCTATCGGTGGTGAAAGTCTCGTCGTTGTTGCAGGAGCCCAGGGCGGTGGCGAGGCACAGCGTCAGGAAAAAGTAGAGGTATATGCGCGTCATGCGGATTATTTTGGGTATTGAACGGCGAAGATAAGGAAAAATGTACGTCGTGGCGTCCCTTGCGGGCCCCCTTTGATTGAATAATCGATGAGCTTGTATTGTCTTAGCCGTATAGGGTATTCACGAAACAAATACCCTGAAATTATGTCACAGCTCGCTTTAGAATTAATTGAAAAACAAAACGGGAACGGACGGGGAAGTTGGATTGGGGAAGTGTGGGTTGACAGATTGGCCGGAGGAGTTGTTTGAGTTGGTTTGGTTGAGGGCTAATAGTCTGCAATCGGTGGTGGGATTGGGAGCAAAAACAATGGATAGAAAGTACAAATCCAGGCCATGACAATTTTTTTTCGGTTGTTCCTGATTCATTGGGGAAATTAGTGAATCTAAAAAAATTCAAACTTGGGGGAGATTATCTTTCTACATGGAATTATACCGATTTCGTGGGAATTGAAAAATTGTTTACCTAAAGAGCCTCTATCAAGCTTTAATCAAATCAGCGACATCAGTTTTGGAAAATCTCACCAGCTCCAATCCCTAACCTCGCCTTTAATCAAATCAGCCGGCTTTAGAAAATCTCAGCCAGCTCAATCCTAAACCTCCGCTCCAATCAAATCAACGACATCCACTGGTTGGAAAAACTCACAGCTCAATCTAGAACTCAGCTATAATAAAATCAGCGACATCCGCTGGTTGGAAAAACTCAACCAGCTCCATACCCTCAACCTGAACTACAATCAAATCAGCAACATCCTTGGCTGGAAAAACTCAGCAAACTCCAATCCCTCAACTCAGCAATCAAATCAGCGACTACAGCTGGTTGGAAAAACTCAGCAAACTCCAATCCCTTGACCTCAGCGAAAATCAAATCAGTGATATCAGCTTTTTGGAAAATCTCAGCCAGCTCAATCCAAACCTCGCCTTTAATCAAATCAGCGACATCAGCTGGTTGGAAAAAACTCAGCCAACTCAATTCCTCGGCCTCAGCCAAAATCAAATCAGCGACATCAGCTCTTTGGAAAAACTCAGCCAGCTCCATTCCCGACCTCAACTCCACTCAAATCAGCGACATCAGCTGGTTGGAAAAACTCAGCCAACTCCAATTCCTCGGCCTCAGCCAAAATCAAATCAACGACATCAGCTCTTTGGAAAAACTCAGCCAGCTCCAATCCCTATACCTCGGCTCCAATCAAATCAGCGACATCAGCTCTTTGGAAAACTCAGCCAGCTCCAAACCCCATACCTCAGTCCAATCAAATCAGCGACTACAGCTGTTGGAAAACTCGGACAGCTTCAATCCTTAGAACTCAGCTATAAAAATCAGCGACTACAGCTTTTGGAAAATCTGGCAGCTCAATCCTTAGAACTCGCAACAATCAAATCAGCGACATCGGCTTTTTGGAAAAACTAGCCAGCTCAATCTCAACCTCAGCAACAATAAAATCAGGACATCAGCTTTTGGAAAATCTCAACAGCTCCATACCCTCAACCTCACAACAATAAAATCAGCGACATCCGCTGGTTGGAAAACTCAACCAGCTCCATACCCTCAACCTAACTACAACAAATCAGCGACATCCGCTGGTTGGAAAAACTCAGCCAGCTCCAAACCCTATACCTCAGCGACAATCAAATCAGCGACATCCGCTTTTTGGAAAAGCTCAGCCAGCCTGACTTCGCTCAACCTCAGTTCCAATCAAATCAGCGACATCCGCTGGTTGGAAAAACTCAGCCAGCTCCAAACCCTATACCTCAGCGACAATCAAATCTCGGATATTGCTCCGCTGATTGAACTGGTCAAAAAAGGTATTCCCATTACAATAGAACAACATCGTTCCGAATCAACCTCTACAACAACCCCTTAAATACACCTCCTCCTGAAATCATCCAAAAAAACGACGCCATGCTCAATTTTTGAGCAGCTCCAGGCACAAGGTGAAGATACTTTTGAAGCCAACTCGATCCTGGGTGAAAGTGGCGCTGGCAAAACTTCTTTGCCCGAAAAATCCAAAATAATGCAGCAACCTTGCAAGAAGGAAACTACCCGAGGCATGAAGTGGCCCAATGGGCGTTTTGATCTATCCAAATCAAGTGTTGGCATCCACCAAGGGCGATCAATTCACCAATGAAATGGCCTTGGAGCAAGCCTTAAACAATGGTTTTCGCACCAACCTATGGGATTTTGGCGGGCAAGAAATTTACCATTCTACCCACGTTTTTCTCAGTCATCGTTCCTTGTACGTGCTATTGGCCAATGCCGCTTACAGAAACCGATTTCAACTACTGGATGAACATCGTGGAACAACTGGGCGGCGACAGTCCGCTACTGGTGGTCATCAATGAAAAACAGGGCTACCGTTGGCGCATTGATGAAATGGGCTTAAAAGGGCGTTTTGAATTTTTAAAGAACTATTGGATGTAAATTTTGGAGATCCAAATGACGTCAGTCGCTTGGAACGTCTGCGCAATTGTGTCAAGCGTACCTGGGTGAGTTGCCCATATTGGTGCAAGTTACCCAAAAGTTGGGCCGAAATCCGCCAGGCGCTACGTGAAGAAAACAAACCCTTCATCAGTTTTGAACGCTACCTTGAAATATGTGGCGGACATGAGATGACCGAGCTGGATAAGGTATTGCAACTCAGCCAATACCTACATGACATCGGGGTGTTTTTGCATTTTCAACACGAGCCGGTGTTAAAAAACCGCATCTTTTTGGATGCCAACTGGACCACGAAAACGTTGTACAAACTCTGAATGATCCAGAAGTTAAAGAAAAAAAGGGGGCGATTTGATTTGCTGATGTGGGGCATCTGGCCTGAGGCTGGGTACAATTGATCCACGATGTTGCGAAGCTGGAACGGTTCAATCTCGCCTATCGTGTTTAAAAATTCTGACCAATTCATTGCTCCCGAACATCTTCCTGAACCCAAACCCTACCAGAATGGGTGCATCAAGATGATTTATTGATGCTCAGCTACGAGTTTGTCTTCATGCCCAAGGGTTTGATTACCGAACTCATTGTGGCCTTGCATCGTTACATTCAGATCATGAACAGGTTTGGCGCAAGGGCGTAGTTTTGCAAAGGGGTGCTGCCTGGGCTGAGGTCATTGAAGCGTATGGCAATGAATTCAAAATCGACATCAAGGTAGCAGGGAAGGTAAAAAAATTCCTTACAATCATTTGTGAGCAATTTGACCAAATCCTTGAACGCTTTGCTAAGCTGAATTGTGAAAAATTATTGCCATGCAATTGTGATCTTTGCAAACCTTTAAATATCAAAAGTTTTTACAAGCTGTCTGATTTAAAAAACAGACTTAGCAATCAGAAAGAGGTGGTTGAATGCCCTAAAAACCGCTATAAAGCCATACTGATTCTTCCGATGCTGGAAGAAACTTTTGATATGAATACGACAAGCCAGATTCTGGGAATTCCCGCCGCTATTGCAAGTGGCGACATTCATGGTGCTTGCGTTACTTGAACAACGTGGTGGAAAAAAGCAAAACAGGTTGGCAATGATTCGCCTTCAGTTGATGGAAAGCGAGCGAGCATTTGGAAAACTTTATTGCCATCAAGAACTTTCCCCCAAAATGCAGGTTGCCGAACAGTTTCGCTTGATGATCACCAATACAATACTCCTGTTTCTGAAATACAAACCATTCAAAGGAGAAGAAGGCCATCTCCAGTACTCCACTCAAAATCATGGTTTGAAAAATTACCTTGGTGGGCTATCTCCTTATTGTCGATGTTGATCATCATTTTCATATGCCCGGTGGATTCCCAAAGTCTCAAATTATCCGTGGGTTTGGGGATACTTCGGCGGCATTTGTTTCCCTGAATCCGGCTCGGCGCTATTTAAAGATACTGGGCACTGGTTGGTATGTTTTGGCGCTCAATTCATTCACACTGCAACTGTTGATGAAGTTTGCGCTACCCGAGCATAAAACCGATGGAAGGTTTGCATTTGAAATGGGCCCTCTGTTTTTGTGGGTATTGCTCTTTTGGGTTTGATTGCTTTTGGATGGCTAGACCATCAATCAAAAGTCGTAAATGGCTTTGTCAAAAATTTGGGATCAACTCATGTTTGGCCAACGCCTGAATAATCATTATGAAAGCTATTTTTGAAACAGTTCAATGCAATAACCTAAATTCCCTAGTGCAGTGGAAGAAGAAAAAAATAGGGGTTTAATTTCATTAACAGGGGTTTAGTTTTTTTCAGGGTTTAGTTTCATCAACTGGGTTTAGAAAAATACAAAGTCATTACTGGAGTTCATTTATACATAAAGTACATGAATGCTAACATTTTATAAAAAACCAGGGGAAGGGCATAATTGTAGTTCAGTTTTTTTTCAAGTCGTTGCTGCAGGTTTAGTCGTCAAGTAGAAATGGCAATGTCGACGCCTACAAAAAAGACCTTCTAATTTTTTGTCATTATTTGAGGAGAACTTGTTTTCCCCTGGTCTACTTCTATATGTCGGAAAGCGGTATGGCGTTAGGAGGTTTTGGAAAAAAAATTGAAACAAATTCCTTTTACACAAATCCACCCTTTATCCACCTCAAATGGTCTATCCTGCCGCCCTAGTTTGTCCAACCAATTAGCCCCGCGGAAGGATATTTTGATGGCCCCGCCACGTTTATCTAACGTGTGCATCTCGTGACGCCTCGCGATTGGTTTGGTCCAATATTCATCATTTAAAAATGACCGATCATGGACAAAAAATTGTGGCACAATCATCCTTTGGCCTTCTGGTGTTTAGCGTTTTGCTGGCCTTGAGTTTTCGCTTTGACCACGATGGTCTGGTATTTTTGATCGCTACGCCCTGGCGATGGCTCATTTGGGTTGGAATGGCAGCGGCCGCCTTGGTCCTATTGATGGGGGAGGCAAATTGCTGAGCAGAAGTCAATTGCTGGCGGTAGGTATCTTGTATACCCTGACACCTTTCGCTTGCACTTTCATCCATGCCTAAAAGGTAAGTTTTATAATTTTGCAAGAGCATCTGGGTTTGGCTGTGTGCATCTGGGCCATTGCGGCCATTGCCTTGAGTTTGTTTTTCTTCAAACCTAAACCGCTGAATCAATGACGATCAGTATTGAACGCAAGCAACAAGTGATACTGGGATTGAGCATTTTTTTATCGTTGAGCGCAATTGCTTGTTATTCCTTCGATGGCCGTGAAACGCAGTGGGTATGGCAAAAAGCGCCCATGGTGGCCATCGGCTTGATGTTGCTTGCCTTCTTTTTCATCCGAACCTGGTTGCATTTGGAACTCGAAAAACAAAAAAACCAGATCCTTCAGGCATTTGAGGCCAGTGAAAAAAATGCTCAGGATAATTTTTACACCCTGCTATCCAGCCGAGAAATTGAGGTACTTAAGCTGATCAGTGCGGGTAAAAGCAACAAGGAAATCGCCTCAACTTTGTATGTGGCGCTGAGTACCGTCAAAACCCACATCAACAACATTTACAAAATTCTGGAAGTGAAAAATCGTAGGGAAGTGCTTGAGAAGTTGCAGAAAGTCGTGAGGGAGGGTTAGATTTGTTGCGAGGGGTCTTTTCTCTTTATTTATTTTTCCAGCGCGCGGGGGGATAACTACCCTTATTTTTATCACTCGCAACAAGTCTGTTGGATTTAGGCTTACCTTTGCCATCCTAATCAAAACCATCCAATCCTTTTGCACAAGCCCATCATCCACGTCATCATCCCCGTTTTTAACGAAGAAAAATCCATTGGTTTGGTACTGGCCGACATTCCCAAGGACTGGGTACAGGAAGTCATCGTGTGCAACAATGGCAGCAGCGACAATACCGCTGAAGTCGCCCTAGCTGCAGGGGCTACCGTGTTGTACCAACCCAACAAAGGTTACGGTAATGCTTGCCTCAAGGGCATGGAATACATCCAGCAAAAACCCACGGCAGAGCAACCCGACATCCTGGTTTTTCTGGACGGTGATTATCGGCAATTGGTTAGCGACGTTCCTGATTCGGCATTTGTACAACTATCAGTTTACTGATTTGGGGCCTTTTCGAGCCATCCGCTGGAGCAGTTTGTTGCAATTGAAAATGGTAGACCGCAATTACGGCTGGACGGTGGAGATGCAAATCAAGGCTGCAAAACAAAAATTGCGCTGTACCGAGATCGGTGTACGTTACCGCAAACGGGTAGGCGTGTCTAAAGTATCTGGAACGGTGAAAGGAACCATCCTGGCTGGGTACAAAATATTGTACACCATCTTCAAATACCTTTGAGGCGATTAAGTGTACACCTAACAGCGAAAAAACGAAATTAGATTCTGCTTTTGATTCAAAAAGAGACATAAGGTTTTTAGGGGTAGACCGACCGGAAAGTGCTCGCAAACGTTTGCAAAAATTATAGAAAAAAATATGTTTAATGAGCACGTTACTTTAGGTGCATAAATCGTTCTAAACTAATGAAAAACGGTGTAAATTGCAGCGTTTTTCAACACAAGGATTGCTAAGAAACCTGTTAAAACGAGAAAAACGCACATAACCAATATGATGTCAGCACTTGCCTTCTTCTTTTTGGGGGTGTACACCTTAGCCCTGACCTACGTGACCGCTTACTGTTTGTCACAATTCAATCTCCTCTATTACTACAAGCGCTTTGACTGGCGCCGCAAAAAGGAGGAATTCAAAGCAAGATTTGCGGCCACTGCTCAGGCAGAAGCTGTTGCTGTTGCTTCTGCCGCTGTTGGGGGCAAAACCATCACCTCTGCTCAAAACCTCGGCGTTGCCAACGCTGATTACAGCCTGATGAGTACGGATGAGTACGAAAAAACTTACCCATTTGTAACCATTCAGTTGCCACTGTACAATGAAAAGTACGTGGTAGAGCGCTTGATCGACAACATGGTGCAAATGGATTATCCACGGGATCGTTTTGAGATCCACGTATTGGACGACTCCACCGATGAAACCCAGGAACTGGTAAAAGCACGCGTGGCCTACCACCAGGCACAAGGAATCAACATCGAACAGATTCGCCGCAAAGAGCGCAAAGGTTACAAAGCTGGTGCTTTGAAAGATGGGATGGAGTTTGCCAAAGGTGAATTCATGGCCATTTTTGACGCCGACTTTTTGCCTCGTCCTGACTTCCTCAAAAAGACTGTTCCACACTTCCAGGATCCTAAAGTAGGCGTGGTACAAACCCGCTGGGAGCACATCAACGAAGATTATTCGCTGATCACCCGCCTGCAAGCGCTGCAACTCAACGTACACTTTACGGTTGAGCAAGTAGGCCGCATGGAAGGCAAACACTTCTTGCAGTTCAACGGTACCGCTGGTTTGTGGCGCCGCAAGACCATCGAAGATGCGGGTGGTTGGGAAGCTGATACCCTGACTGAAGACCTCGACTTGAGCATTCGTTCTCAGTTGAAAGGATACAAGATCAAGTTTTTGGAAGACATTTCGGTGCCTTCTGAATTGCCAGCAGACATGAACGCCCTCAAGGCGCAACAGTTCCGCTGGATGAAAGGTGGCGCTGAAACTGCCCGCAAAATGTTGCCCATCGTTTGGAATTCCAACATGAGCATCATGCAGAAACTCAATTCGACCTTGCACTTGATGGCGAGTACCGTATTCGTGTTTGTGTTTGTCATGGCCTTATCCAGCGTGCCTTTGTTGTACCTGGTCAACGTTTTGGCAAAAAGCCATGGTTTCGATAAAGACTTCTTTACGGTTTATCTGTTGGGTATGTTGGCCATCACCTTGATGTA
>NZ_JADKCX010000061.1 GCF_016718685.1 Haliscomenobacter sp.
CGAAACTTATTGCATCGTCCTAGACAAGCAGGGCTACATCTCGATTTCTGACAATGGCGTCAGTCGCTTCGATGGCTACCAATTCCGCAATTATGGCTTCAAAGATGGGCTCAAAGAAAATGCCGGCTTCGAGATGCTTTGATACCTTGGGCAGTCGCTTGTGGATGCAGGCGATGAGTGGGAACTTATATTATCTGGATGGGCAAAGTATCCACCCTTATTGGAACAATCACGTTTTGTTGAATTTTATAGATAGACCAGATTACGTTAAAGGCTTCATTGCTGAAGGTGCCGGAAGTGGCAAACATTGCCACGCCAGCTTGCTATGGCATAATCAGCATCAGCAAGGAAGGTACCACGAATACTTATCTCGGCAACAGGAGCCGTCTTTCAGGCAGATCTTTGAAGTCGATGATCACGCGATCAGCGCCATATTCGTCACCGTAGCGCCAAATATGATAAAAACCTATCAGGAACAGCTGATCCGACGGCAGCGCTGTCTTCGGTTTATATCCATACCCAAAAAGATGTGTGGAAGTACCTGGAGTTTTATCATTCCCAAAATGAAGATTTTCAAAAGGGTTTCTTGCATTCAACTCTTTCGTTTACGCTCGGGGAATATTTTCTCATTCAATTGCATTACAATGTTTTGGTCTATCAAAACGGACAGATTCGCTGGCACCATCATTTCTACCAAATTTTGCATGCCTGCTTGATGAAAACGGGCAATTGTTCCTGGCTTCACCAACATGAGGATTAAGGGTTTATCCCTCCGTAGAAGCTTTCTGAAAAGAGCCCGGATCCAATTGGCTACCTGGGCAAACCGTGAGTCATTTCATGGAAGACCGCGCCGGTGGACGCTGGTTGGCCACCACAACGAAAATGGCGTGCTTTGCGCCCCAGCCTGATGCTTTTTGCGGCCAGACCAAGAGACAGGATGGCCTGATGAAAGTAACCGCATCAGTTCTTAAAAGCGCAAACGAAGTATATGTAGGGCTGGGAAATGGAGAGGTATTAAGCCGCGATCGGATAACAAAAAATGGACAAAACTTCCAGTAGTGCCCGGTACTGGTTCCACTCAGAGACCTCCATTTTGACCATCACAAACAACAACTTTGGGCGGGCGGATCGGTTTATTTTACCTCCAAAACAACAAGCCGGTACCAGCACGAAGTGCCAGATAATGGACGGTCATTCGGTATTTCCAACCACATCACGGAAAGCCCAAAAGGGGAGCGACTATGGGTGTAAAACTGTGTGGGGTTCATGAGTATCGAACTCCCTGAAAAACGCTGGCCAATCGTCATATCGGCTACTACCAGCGTAACGGCGGTTCGCGAAGACTTGGCTGGTTTGGTTTGGGTAGGACGCCCCAAGGGCTGTTTGAATGGAAGGGATGGAGTTTTGTTGGAACGCCAGCTTACACCCCGCTTTCTTCTTTTGCGCTGCGGGTAGAGGATATTGTACTGCTGCCCGATAGTACTTTGGCCAGCCACCAAGGGCGGAGGCATTTTTTGGAAAAAATGGCCAACATTTCTATCAATTGATCATTGAACAGGGGCTGGAGCGCCGACAGTGATGGAATATCTACATGTGGATGAAAAGGGGTGGTCTGGGCAGGCACACTCAATGGACTAAACCTGAATCAGCGGTACCTCGGGAAGCGAAAAGTAAAACCATCACCGTCGCTCACGGACTACCCCCTCCAACGAGATCACCTAAATGAGGAGTTGGGAGAAGACATTTAGGCAGTGCCCAGCAAAGGCTGGTGCATTTCCTAATAAACCCATCACCTTTCTCCCCAAACCGATTTTGGCTTCGGTACTTTGGCCAACAACCATCCGCTCGATCTAAGCAAACCACTGGCTTTGAAATGGAATAAAACAACCTGAAATCAACTTTTTGCCATCAATTTTAAGATGAATGGCAAAATCCCCTACCGCTACCGCATGGACGGTAGTGCTACCGGCACAGGCATTAAGGGTTCACTCAATTTTCCGGAATTGCCCCCGGTAAGCGCTTTGAGGTGCAAGCACAAAACGAAGACGGCATCTGGAGTGCCTCAACCAGCCTCCGTCTGGCCATCCATCCTCCCGGTGCGGGACAGCTGAGGTGGGCCAGAATCGGGACCATCGTTGTTGCACTTTTTCTATTCTTCGGTGTATACAAATTTCGAATTGGACAGCTTAAAAAACAGAACCAAATTCAACAACAGATCACCGAATTGGAGCGTGCCGCCTTACAAGCACAGATGAATCCCCATTTCATTTTCAATTGCCTGAATTCCATCCAAAACTATATCCTCCAAAATGAAAAAGACTCTGCCATTCTTTACCTCGGTCGTTTTTGCGGGTTTGGTGAGAAATGTGTCAATGCCTCCGTAGCCGGAAAAATACTGCTAGAAGATGAACTGAACATGTTGAACAATTACCTGAACTGGAAAAGCTACGCTTTAAAAAATCGCTTCACATATGAAGTTAAGTCAGCCAAAGGGAGGTCTGCGGTGAGGCGGACAGTGTGGAAAGCGCGTATGTGCTGATCCGCCAAACCCAACCCCATGCGGTATTGCTCGATATTTCACTGGAGGAAGGAAGTGGGTTTGACCTGCTCGACAAATTTCCCCGGCCTGATTTCCAGGTTTTTCACTACTGCGCACGACGAATTTGCCTTGAAGGCTTTCCGTTACCACGCTTTGGATTACCTTTTAAAACCCATCAACCCCGTAGAACTGGCCCAGACGATCGACCGGGTGAAGCCGGAAGTTATCCCTAATCATCAAACCAAGATCAACAACTTGCTGGAGAGTACCCGCAGTAAACAATTGCATAAAATCACCCTTACCAGTCAGGAGGGCATGGTTTTGCAACTTGATCAGATAGTGCGGCTCGAATCGGACGGCAGTTATACCACTTTTTACCTGCTCAAACAGGAACGCCACGTGGTATCCCGCCCGATGAAAGAATTTGAAGAATTACTGCCCAAAGACACCTTTTTCAAACTCCATCAATCTCACCTGATCAACTTGTCTTTTGTCAAAAAAATACTCAAAGAGGAAGGTGGGTATGCCTTGATGGAAGAAGGGGGTAAAGTGCCCATCGCACGGCGCAGGAAAGATGAGTTTTTGAAGCAATGCGACAAATGACTGGCCAGTGAATGAATGGGAATAAAAACAGGGTTCTGGGTAAATCAGGTAGATCAGAAAAAATCACTACTTTCATCTCTTCATGCTCACCAAAACCAATACGCCGAATGGAGGAGTGGAAAAGAAACATCCTTCATTCTGCGTTCAAAACAAAATAGACTTGTTGTAACGGGAGCGCTTGAGATCAAAAATAAGGGATTTTTTTCCTGATTGAGGCTTATTTTAGTGCGCTCCTCGACTTCGCTCAGGCCCGGTCCCTGAGCGAAGCCAAAGGACGGACGATAAAATAAACGAAAAGCAGGGAAAAAAGACCATTTTTGAGCCAAGCAGTCTCCCGTTACAACAAGTCTAATGAAATACATTGTATGAAGAATCTGAAAATATTGCTGTTGATGGCTGCCTTCACGGTATCAGTTTCCAGTCAGGGGCAAGAAGCCCTCGGGTTGCGTTTGCAACAATTCAGCGGCATCAACAGTACCCTGCTCAATCCAGCATTAGGAGGGATGTATGCCAAAAATGGGACATCAACCTGATCGAAACCGTCAACTCCATCAGCAACAATTACGGTTTTTTGGAAAATTCCAAAGCGGGGGAAGTCAATCGTTACCGCAGCATCCAGAACCTGTACAGCCGACCAGACCTGACCAATGACCAAACGCTGGGGCCAAATGATCTGGTTCTCGACTACAATACCCGCAATACCTCTTTTTATGCAGACGTGTCCGCAAACATCCTGGGTCCTTCTTTTTTGCTTCGCCTGGGGCAGCACGGCATTGGATTGACGACCCGTGCCCGGGTGGAAACCGAAACCATTTTTCCGCCCGATCTGGGCTATTATACCTACAATGCCAATCGGGGAAATGTCAACATGACTCCTTCGCATATCAGCAGCATGGCCTGGCGCGAATGGGGTCTACACTACGATTATACCCTGAGTTCTGCCGATGATCGGCGGCTTATCCTGGGGGTGAACCTACGCTACCTGCAAGGTTATGAAGGCTTGTCCATTTTTAATGAGCAGTTCAGCTACCGACAGATCCGCACCGACAGTTTTGAGGTCAGCCCCGGTGCAGCTACGCTGATGTTTACGAGCGGAAACCTGGGCGTGGATGAAAATACGCCTTACGAACCCAAAATTCAGGGCACGGGCCTTGGCCTGGATCTGGGGGTAGTGTACGAATACCTGGGGGAGCGCTGGAACTGCAATCTGGGTTTTGCCCTCAACGATGTAGGCAATATCCGCTTCGCAACAGTGGCCAGATGCACCAATTTCGCAACAACGCTACCTTGATTTTTGACCCAATCCTTACACCACCTGGAGTGGAGCCAGTGATTTACCCCTAAAAAGCTTCCCTGCTGAGCGATTTACTCAGTGGTAATCCGCAGGCCTCTGGTCGATTCTTCTTTTCAATTGGCTTACCGACCCATTTGGTTTTCCACGGCGGCCTGTCCCAGGAAGTAGGATGGCGCATGTATTTTGTGAGTACAACAATCCCTTCCACTGAAAGCCAACCAATTGCACAAGGCCAGCACCGCTGCGGTAGTTGGTGGCTGGGAAAACAACTGGGTGGGTGCATACATGCCCATCAGCCTGTACCGCTGGCAACGCTTGCGTGGGGGCAGCCCTGCGTTTGGCTCCTCACCATTGGCACGGACAACCTCGGGCCTGGATGACGCGGGGGAATCTTTCGGAAGCGGGCTTTTACGCCGCAGTAAAAATTAGTCCCTGGCCGAAGAACATGTCCACGGGGGGCAAAGGAGGCAATGGCAAAAAGAAAGGGGGCAAAGGGATGGATTGTTATGATTTTTAGTTTTTATCCCAAAAAAGTCTGATTCAGCCCATTTCCATTCTAGATGTAGGTGAAACCCTACTTTACCAAAAAAAAGTAATGGCGACAGTAGAAAAGCGCAACTGGGGATTGGGATTTTTGCTGAGTGTAGTCTTGGCAGCGGGAATGATGGTCAACAGCTACATCAACTTTCAGGAAGCTCAAGATCATTGTTTTCAATGTTTTGATGGTCAATATGACTTTTTGAAAAATGACCTGTTCCCATTGCTGTGCTTTGGTTAGAGGATTGTTGGCTGGCCTCGTTTTTCACTTTATGTTACTCCGGCCATCGTGGCCAGAAATTTGGCATTGTTGGCGATATTGGCCAGCATCATCGGTTTTGATTTTTGTTGCTGCTGCAGGTTATGGGTTGACCAACATCGACTTTGGAGAAATGACGATGGCCCAGAGGCATTTCGTTATTTTAGCGCTGCATGTGTTCAGGACAGTTTAAGGTATTCATGGTCATTTTAGCCTATGAAGCAGGGACAGAGTTGTATCATTTTTTAGTTGCCCGAGCCAAAGAAAATCGGAGTCTGGTACTTAAAACCCTGGCGGAATTCATCCTTTTTTCTGCTGTACTGTTCATATTATGGTACATTGGAAAAATCAGCTATACGGTGATGACTGGGGATGAAAATGAATACAGCCGAATTGCCCAAATGCGGTTTTGGATTATCCCTGCTGTTGCTTTACACCTGCATTGGTTTTACCGCTGTATCCCGATCATCCAGGGTGGTTTTGTGGACGACAATCGGCTATCGATTTGCCGAATTGCTGATTGGCCCAATATTGGTGGCCATTTATCTCACCGCTCTGCCCATTTCCTACGGCTACAGTCTGATTTGGGTCTTTATAGGCATCCATAGTCTGGCCATTGGCAGTGCCTATTTACGCTCTATTTTTCGCCGTGAAAAACGGACGTTTCCTCACCGAAGTTTCCCAAACGTCCGCCGAACTCGGTGCTCCGCGCCCAAATCAACCCCCATTTTTTGTTCAATGCCCTCAATACCCTTTACGCCATTGCGATGAAGGAAAACAGTGAAAAAACCGCCGACGGCATCCAAAAACTGGGCGATATGATGCGCTTCATGCTGCACGAAAACCACCAAAACCGCATCCCGCTGGCCAAAGAAATTGAATACCTGCACAACCTGATCAGCATCCAGGAATTGCGGCTGGATGAAAACCAGCAGATTGAACTCAAGATCAACCTGCAAAATCCTGATCGCGAGGTGTTCATTGCCCCCATGTTGCTCAATCCTTTTGGGGAAAACGCTTTCAACACGGCATCAGTTTCCGCAATGCGTCCTGGATTGACATTACGCTTACGCACGATCCAGAACACATTTTTTCAAAGTGCACAACAGCTATCACCCCAAAAATGACAACGAACTCGACCCCGAAAAAAGACAGCCACGGCATTGGGCTCGACAATGCGCAAACGCCTGAATTGCTGTACCCCCGACAAACACGATCTGAGTATCCAGGTCTCAGACCACGATTATTTTGTAATCTTTAGTATTGACTATAGCTTAAGCACACCATGAAGTTAGTTGCCATTGCCATCGATGACGAACCCAAAGCCCTGGAAGTGGTGCAAATGCACGCGGCTAAAGTGCCTTTTCTGGAACTGCAAGCAAGTTTCATCGATGCATTTGAGGCACTGCCTTTTTTGCGGCAGCACAAGGTTGACCTCATCTTCTTAGACATCAAAATGCCGGATATTTCGGGGATAGAGTTTGCCCAGATTTTGAAAAATGGCCCCCTGGTGGTCTTCACGACGGCGTACAGCGAATACGCCGTGCAGGGTTTTGACCTGGATGCAGTGGATTACCTGCTCAAACCTTTTTCCCTGGCGCGTTTCACCAAGGCTTGTAACAAGGCCCTGGAAATGAAAAATGTACGTACAGAAGTACCCGAATTCATTTTTCTCAAAACGGGTTACGAGGAAGAGAAGGTCTACCTCAAAGACATCCTGTACATAGAAGCTGCCGGAAATTACATGACGTATGTGCTCAAAGAGCGCAAGCTCATGTGCCGTCAAAATGTGCCGGAAGCGCTCCAAACCTTGCCAGAGCAGGATTTTGTCCGGGTGCACCGCTCCTTTATTGTGGGCGTGCAGCACGTGGGTAAAATTGCCCGCCAGCAGGTTTGGGTCAATGGAGTGGAGATTCCAGTGGGGGCTTCTTATGAGGATAGTGTGGGGTTGATTAAGGAGAAGTTGAATGGGTGAACCATTTTAAATGCCCCCCTAAGCCATCAATACCCACAAAAATAAAATCAAAATACCAGGGAGCGACTCTTTGATTGAACCATCTCGAGCTGGGTCAAGATGGATTCGATGTCCCATGTATACATATTTATGGCTTATGGTTTAAAAGTATCATTTAAACTCTGGCTAAAAAGTAAACTCCTCAACATATTTCTTGCTGTATCCACATTGTGTTGTCCTCCACGAGCCTCGTAACATTCGACGACGATACTTTGATCGTTCCAATCACGTAGTTGTACCGCCGAATCACTGCTGCTTTTGTAAGCAGGTTCCCAGGGTGCTCGAAAAAAATTCATCATCGTATTTTGGGGCTCAAGTGGCCAATCGGTGTCGTGTTCAATCCAGGGAATGATGGATATTTCGAAAGGTATACCTGCCCAAGTCCATGAGGACAAAATTATTTGTTTTTCGCGGTTCAAATGAAGATATGCCCCCTCCCTTTCTATCAATAAATAACTTTTGGGGAAATCAAAAGTATCTGAATGTGGCCCCATTGCGCCCAACCCATTCTGATAAGGGCCTTGATTACCTGGATACAGATTGCGAAAGTTGTAAGCGTGTTGCTGTGCCCAATTTGCCAGAACTCGAATCACTTCCAGGCGCAATTGGCGAGATGGCGCCCCAGGTGTTGGTAAGCTGAGTATGATAAAAGCTGAATGCATGATTTTGGTGCTTTTGGGCTTGGCATAGCCGACTTACTACTCTTTGAGTTTCCGAATTCCAACACCATATGAAAGTCTATAGTTCCAGGGGGCAGGGTTGAAGCGGGGATTAAAATTTAATCACGCTCACCACAACTACTCCCCACCGGCCCCACCAAGGCAGTACCTCCACCGTAAAGCGCCCTGCTTTTACCGCCGGATCGAGCCAGATCAAGTGCTCGGCCTCTTCCAGTGAGAATGCGCTCAGGATAAGCATTTCGCGAATGTCTCCATCACCATCCAGGGGCCCTGAGATGCAGAGCTTTTTGGTTTCACTCAACCAATCCAGGTGATCCTGATGCGATCGAGTCAATGTTTCTACTTCTTTTTGGCTAAGGCTGCGCACGGGTCCGCGCCGCAGCAGACACATAGTATTTTTCAACAAATAAATGGTATCCCCCATGGCCACCCAGCTCATTTGAAATTGCGTAGAAGTTGTTCGTGGCACTGGAGCGGGAGCAGTGGCTGGTGATTTGGGCATAAGCTGAG
Organism: Haliscomenobacter sp.; assembly: GCF_016718685.1. GTDB lineage: Bacteria > Bacteroidota > Bacteroidia > Chitinophagales > Saprospiraceae > Haliscomenobacter. Next base: position 8,437 of record NZ_JADKCX010000061.1, read on the forward strand.
CCAGAACTGAGGTGTAGATACCCAAAAAAAGCAAGATCAATAACAGTCGTGATTGCATGAATGTACATTTGAAAGCAGGAGTAAAACAAAAATCCAGTAGTTTTTTTTGACCCGTTTGGCTTTCATTCTCCCATTTAACGCTTCTTTAACGCTTCGTATTTTAAACCTTAGGATCTCCACTCCGAGTCTGAGTAGACATGAATCTGATTAACAAAAACCAAAAATCACAAAACCATGAAAACGAAAGTCTTATTCGTCGCCATGTTCTTCCTTGGCTGTACTGCCGTTTCCTTTGCCCAGAACACCAAGACTCCGGTTGCCCGTGAACGCCAGGAAAACCAGGTAAAGCGCATCAAACACGGCCGCAAGTCGGGTGAACTGACCAAAGTCGAAACAGCAAGGTTGGCTGGCCAGCAAGCCCATATCCAAGACAACAAACAAGATGCCAAAGCGGATGGCGTTGTCACCAGACGTGAACGTGCTCAAATCCACAACCAGCAAGAACGCGCCAGCCGCAACATCGCCAAGCAGAAACACGACCGTCAGGATCGGAACTAAATCGACCACTGTACGACTGCGGCAAGGCATTTGTAGGTCAACACAGCAAGAGAAGCTGTGTTAACATTTCTAAAGGGCAAATTGAGGATAATTCCACAATTTGCCCTTTGACATGCTCCATTTATCGTTTTTATTTCTAGTTTTGGCCAGTTTGCATTACACAACTCAATTGGATTTATGGAACTTCTGATAACCGTACTGCGCTGTCTGCTGGGCATGGCCGTGTTGATGGGCATTTGTTACGCAATAAGCAGCAACCGCAAAGCCATTCACTGGCGCACCATTGGCGCGGGTATCGCCCTACAATTTTTACTGGCTTTTTTAATCCTTAAAGTACCCGGTGCCAGTTACATTTTTGATGGAGTGGCCTCTTTTTTTCAACAAGTATTGAAGTTTTCCGAGGCCGGCGCCACTTTTTTATTTGGTGATTTGGTCGTAAAAAGAGACGCATTTGGTTATATTTTTGCCTTCCAGGTCCTGCCTACCATCGTATTTTTCTCTTCCTTAACGGCAGTTTTATTCCACTTGGGCATTCTACAACGCGTGGTTTACGGTCTTGCCTGGTTGATGAATAAAGTGATCTTGCTTACAGCATCGGTGATTTCGGCTCCGGCAGCCATTGTGGCTTCAAAATTAATTTTGCCCGAAACCGAAGAAATTGACATCAAACAATTGGATATCGACGCCGAAAATTTAGACAACAATTTGCTCGACGCCATCGCACGTGGCACCACGGAAGGATTGCGCCTGGCCGTGAATGTAGGGGCAATGTTGCTGGTGTTTACCGCCATGGTGTTCATGCTCAATCAAATTTTGTTGTACGGCCCTGGTGTCTGGTTTGGAATCAACGATGACATCAAATTGTCTACCAATGGCCGTTTTGAAGGTTTGACGTTCTCTTATTTGTTGGGGTTGGTTTTTGCTCCCCTGGCCTGGTTGATGGGTACGCCCTACCAGGACATTACCCTGATTGGTCAACTTTTGGGGATGAAAACCATGATCAATGAATTTGTGGCCTATGGCGAGTTGGGGGTCATGAAAGAATCCATCAAAATGGATCCCAAATCCATCCTCATCGCCACGTATGCCCTTTGTGGTTTTTCCAATTTTGCCTCCATTGGCATTCAAATTGGCGGCATTGGAGCCCTTGCTCCGGGGCAACGCAAAAACCTGACAGAATTGGGCATCCGCGCACTGATTGCGGGTTCGGTAGCCTGTTTCCTTACGGCGTGTGTGGCTGGATTGATGTCCGAGCTGACTTAGTGCATGGCTGACACACCTTATTATTTTTGGTAAAACATTGGATCAATGGCTTTTTACAAACAAAAACACCACGGAATTGCACTCCTGCGTCTGTTCTTGTGCGTAGGAATGGGCAGTTATGCCCAAACGGCGTTTTACGAGCTCAGTACCTTGCCCCTCAACAACCTGGATGGCTTCCGCACACCCAGCGCCAACTGGCAGGTTGTAGGCGAAACCAGCAGCAGTCCGGAGAGCAAAACACTCAGCGCTAAACCGGGCAATGGCGTGCTTTTGACAATTTCAGCGATAAATTCAAGTACAAACCCGAAGCGGATTTGTACAGCGTGCTGGAGCACGGCGACATTTATCTCGAATTCGATTTTATGCTCCCACAAGGTGCCAATTCGGGCATTTACCTGCAAAGCCGTTACGAGGTACAATTGTTCGACTCCTGGGGAGCTGGACGACCCAAATACCAGGATGCAGGAGCCATTTATCCACGTTGGATTGAAGCTACCAAAACGAATTATGAAGGGCACGCGCCACGGGTGAATGCTTCGCTTGCCCCTGGATTGTGGCAACACCTGGAAATCCATTTTCAAGCACCCGAATTTGATGCCCAGGGCCGCAAGACCAAATCGGCCATGTTCAGCAAAATTGTGCTCAATGGCGTCACCATTCACGAAAACATCATTTTGCAGGGCGTTACGCGGGGAGCTGTATCCGAGGCCGAAGTGGCCAAAGCTCCTTTCCGCATCCAGGGCGATCATGGCCCTGTGGCCTTCCGCAACATCAAATACGCCTTACTCAATCCCTTTGAAGCACCGCTCAAAGAACTGACTTACCAATATTACGAAGGGAATTTTGAGAATTTTGAAGCCCTGGCTACCGCTAAACTCACCCGCGAGGGCAAGGCCGAGCGCATCGACTACACCCTGGCCGACAACGTGAACAGGATGGGGCTGGTCTTTACCGGTAAAATCGAGATCAAAGAAGCCGCCAACTACCAATGGATTTTGCAACGTTATGGCTCAGGAAAATTGAGCGTAGATGGCAAAGAAGTCATCCCGAGCGAGTGGAAATGGATTGGCGATCCCTCCATCGCTACCACTTACCTCGGTGTGGGCGAGCATACCTTTACAGCGAGCTATGTCAAAAGTTTCGGCTGGTGGCCTACTGCGGCGGGACTTAGTTTGCAAAAAACCAACGGCAAACCTATTGCCTTGCACACCCGGGCCTCAATGCCCGATCCCAGACCTACTCCGCTTATTGCGGTCGGTACCAAACAAGAGCCTAGTTTGTTGCGCTGTTTTTTTCAGCACCTCAAAAAGAAAAAGACCCACGTCATTTTGGTAGGCGATCCAAGCTCGACACACTATGCCTATGACCTCAATCAGGGTGCATTGCTGCAAGTTTGGCGGGGTGAATTTGCCAATGTTACCGACATGTGGCACGAACGTGGTGAGCCTCAAACGGCCTCGGCCATGGGGGTTGGGGTGATATTGCCAGGCCGCTGTCCGCTGGCAATCGATGGTTTGCCCGACACGTTGGATCAACAGACGGATTTAAAATATCAGGGTTACCAATTGTCTGCCGAGCGTTATCCTACGTTTAAATATCAATACCGCAGTGTAGGATTTACCGAAAGTTTTAAAGTAGCAACTACGGGTCAGGCGCTGGAGCGAATCACCAGCATCAAAAATCCGGAGGGAAAAAAATTCACTTACCGCCTGGCGCAAGGCGCTGAAATCAGCAGCATGGGCAATGGATTGTACGCCGTTGACGGCCAGCGTTACTTCATCCGGGTGGCTGATCCCGCCAACTATAAAATAGTGAGCAACAATGGGCAAAAAGAATTGATTTTTGAGTCGGCCCAAACCGACCTGAAGGTATCCTCCTCTTTGATTTTTTAAAACCACCGCGGTATGAAAATCTTAAAAATATTTTGTGCACTTTACTTTTGTTGCACAGCTTTTATCGCCATCGCTCAAAGTGGTAAAGCCTTGACCGAGAGCGATTATTATTTCCTTAAAACAGTAGCCATCCCTGAAGACATCAAGCTGGAAGTAGGTGGACTGGCTCCACTAGCTGATGGGCGTTTGGCAGTATCCACCCGCCGGGGCGAAATCTGGATGATTGAAAACCCCTACATGCTCAACGGTACCCAGCCCCATTATCAGCTGTACGCCGAGGGGCTACACGAAGTACTGGGATTGGCCTATAAGGACGGCTCCCTGTACTGTACCCAGCGTGGCGAATTGACCAAAATGACCGATACCGATGGAGATGGCCGCGCCGATGTATTTGAGCCTATTTACCGTTTCGACCTGAGTGGCAATTACCACGAATACGCTTACGGCCCGGTATTTGACAGCAAAGGCGATATGTACGTCACCTTAAATGTGGCCTGGGTGGGCTACGGCGAAGGCTTGTCCAAATGGCATGGCTGGTTGCTCAAAATCAAGCCCGATGGCAGCATGGAGCCCATTGCTACAGGATTGCGCTCACCCGCTGGTTTTTTACTCAACTCCAAAGACGAGGTTTTTTACGCCGAAAACCAGGGCGACTGGGTGGGATCAGGCCGGGTAACTCACCTGGAAAAAGGCGACTTTGCAGGCAATGCCGGAGGTTTGAACTGGACCCAGGAACCCAATTCTCCCTTGCGCCTGACCAAGGCCGATCTGGCCAAAGTAGACGATGGCCGCACCATGTACGACGCTGCCAAAGTAATCAAGGAAATGAAACTTCCCTGCGTCTGGTTTCCCCATACCCTGATGGGTATTTCTACTTCCGACATCATTGAAGACAATACCGGAGGCAGCTTTGGCCCATTCAGTGGACAATACTTTGTGGCCGACCAGGGGCACTCCAAAGTGATGCGCATGACCCTCGAAAAAATCAATGGCGAATACCAGGGGGCTTGTTATCCTTTCCGCGAGGGCTGGGCCTCGGGCCTTTTGCGCCTGCGTTGGGGAACTGATGCTTCGATGTGGGGCGGCATGACCAGTAGGGGTTGGTCCAGCACAGGCAAAGCCGATTATGCCCTGCAACGCCTGGTATGGTCGGGTAAAATACCTTTTGAAATGAAAAACATCAGCGCACGTGCCGATGGATTTGAAATCGAGTTCACCCTTCCTGTGGATAAAACCGCCGCAAAAGTCGCCGCCAACTATGGCTTCGCTTCCTTCAATTACAAGTACCAGCACCAGTACGGCAGCCCCATCATCAATCAAGGAAATTGCCCACTGCGGGGCATCATCGTTTCGGAAGACGGATTAAAAGTTCGCGTGGTGCTGGACAGCATTCGTGAAGGCTACATCCATGAACTGAAATTGAAGAACATTAAAGCTGCGGATGGTACTCCCCTACTCCACGATTTTGCTTACTATACCATGAACAGCATTCCTGCTGGAGAAAAAGTGATGCTGAGCGCAGAGCAAAAAGTAAGCGTAACGCCCGCAGGTAACCCCATGAACCATGATCACATGGCCATGACAAAACCTCCGGTGGTCAGCAATACCAAAAAAGGCAAAAAAGCAGCCAAAGCTACGGCAACAGTTGCCCTGAGCAAAAACCTCAACGACATGCCTGCTGGTTGGGGACAGCCCGATGTCGTGCTCTCCTTGGGTACTAAACCTGGCCTGAAGTACGATCAGGATGTGTTGAGCATCAAGGCAGGCAGCAAAGTCAAACTGGTGTTCAACAACAATGACGACATGCAGCACAACCTGGTCGTGACGATGCCTGGAATGGCCAATAAAATTGGAGAAAAAGGCATGGCGCTTGGCTTGAAAGGCCCGGAAATGCACTACGTACCCAATCTTGGTGACGTAATTGCCCATTCCAAAATTTTGGAACCAGGGACAACGGAAACCATTTACTTTACCGCGCCGACCAAACCAGGAGATTACCAGTTTGTGTGTACGTATCCGGGCCATTACTTGGTGATGCAGGGGATTTTAAAGGTACTTCCCTAGAAAACAACGAATGGCCCGGAGAAGTTTCTCCGGGCCACCCGTATTCAAAAACTCAAATACATAAAGGATACGCATTCATTAGTGCGCCACCACCAGTTTCTGCACCTGACTCTTTCCTCCAGCCTCTTGCACCCGTACAAAGTACAATCCATTGTTCAAGCGCGACACATCCAGTGTTTGTACACCGTCCGTGATCAACTCATTTGCCACAACTTGCCCGGCGCTGTTCAAAATGAACAATTGTCCACCAGTACCTTCGGTTTGAATGTGTACAAGATCGGCAGTAACCGGATTGGGAAACAAACGCAGATTGGCTTGAGTGTTCAATGGTGCCGCCGCCGTAGAACCCGTGAAGGCAAAAGGCGTGCTAAACTGCACATCGCTACCATAGGGGGAACAATTCGCTTTTACTCGCCATACGTACTCTCGACCAGCTTGTAGACCCGTAATGGTGGCATTGGCGGCAGTAACAGTGCCCACTGTAACGTAAGTGCTGCTCGTTGCCAATCGGTATTGCAGGGTGTAATTGAGCGCTCCGCCTTGAGGCTCCCAACTCACCTGAGCAGAAGTGGACAAAACAACATTGGTATTGGTGTTAGAAGGTGCCGAGCAAGACGTGCTACCGCCACCTGTACCTGTGCCACCGCCTCCGGTAGTACCTCCAGTGTTAAACTTGTCAATACTAGAATAGACCGAACAACTGGCTTTCACTCTCCAGTTGTATTCTGAATTTGCAACTAGACCAGAAAGGGTGAGGCTGGTACCTGGCACAGAACCCGCTGTCGTCCAGGCGCTAACATTACTCCGACGATACTGTACCGTGTAATAAAATGAGCCTTCAATGGCCGACCAACTCAGCGAGACGCTGCTCGAAGAAAGTGATCTTGCCTGCTGATTGGAAGGTGAAGAACAAGCCGTGTTGCCCCCAACCCCGCCGCCGCTGTTAAAAGTAGCTATACTGGAATAGGTTGAACAACTGGCTTTGACCCGCCAGGTGTATACCCGCTCAGGAAGTAAATTGCTGATCGTCAAATTCGTTGCCGTAATGGTTCCTCCAATCGTCCAGGCGCCAGTGTTGCCCAGGCGGTACTGCAAAGTGTAACTTCTGGCGCCTTGAATAGCCGACCACCGAAGTGATACCGAACCAGGTGAAAATACATTGGAGTTTAGGTTTGAAGGCTGTGAACAACCCTGTGCTTGTGTGGAAGCGATGCTACCCCATAATAGCAGCAGTAGTGCTACAGTTCGAATGATCGCATTGGGAAATAAAATTCTAGCCATGTGCATAAGGAGAATTTTTAGTGAAATGATTGTTTTCACTTCCATATCGACCACTACATTGGATGTTACCAGAAGTGGCCAAAATTAATTTTCAATCCCAATCAGTAAGAAGTGACAATTGGATTGTTAACTGATTAAATCGTTCCAAAAAGCTAGTTTTCTTAGCAAAATGTAGGCTTTCATTGTTTAAGATGAAGCCCATTTTAAGTTAAGGTTAAAATTTTCAATTTTACTTATACTCAAACTCAACTTACACATAAGTCAAAACCCCTGGGTTTCCTACTTCACAACATGCACCCGGATTTGTCAGATAATTTACAAAAGCTTCAACATTACTTAATTTCACTTTCCCTTCTAAGTCGTTCATAATCTGGACTTTTGCAGAAGTTAAACCGACTAAAAAAGGCTATGACTGGCGGCAACCAGCATAGCCCTAAACATTCTAGATTGAATAATCTAATCAGTTAAACCTATGAAATTAAGTTTACCCATGCAAGGCCTGTTTTTGGCTTTGCGCAGCTTTTGTCTGCTATTTGGCTTACTGCTCTCCCTGCAAGCCAATGCCCAGCGTACACTCAACGGAACCATTAGCGACGCCAAAACCGGCGAAGCGCTCATTGGTGCTTCAGTAACGGTAAAAAACACCGTGCGCGGTACGGTGACGGATGTCGACGGAAAATTCAGTGTAGTAATTGGCGAAGGAGAAAACACCCTGATCGTGTCGTACACAGGTTATCCTACAACCGAAGTGGATGTTACCAACCAAACTAACCTGAGCCTCACGTTAGAAGCCGATGTCATTGGACTTTCTGAAGTAATGGTCACCGGTTTGGGTGTAACGAAAGAAAGACGTTTTCTAACCTCTTCACAACAAGCCGTAAAATCATCCGAACTGATCAAAGCACGCGAACCCAACAACATCGCGGGTTTGGTAGGTAAAATTGCCGGTTTGACGATCGGATTAAACAGCGAAATGTTGCGACGTCCTAACGTTGTATTGCGTGGCAGTGGTGACATTCTTTATGTAGTCGATGGGGTACCCATCAACTCAGATACCTGGAACATCAACACCGATGATGTTGAACATTATACCGTATTGAAAGGTGCTACAGCTTCCGCCATTTATGGTTTCCGTGGCCGTAACGGCGCAATTTTGATCACGAGCAAAAAAGGCTCCAAAAACCCTCGTGGCTTTTCCGTGGAGTTCAACTCTTCATCTATGATGGAAAATGGGTTTAACTCCTTGCCAACAACTCAGGACGAATACGGCCCTGGCGACCATGGTATTTACGAATTTGTCGATGGCAAAGGGGGTGGTAAAAACGACAACGACTACGATGTATGGGGACCACCACTCGATGGCCGTTTATTGCCTCAATACGACAGCCCAGTTGATCCTGCCACTGGCAAACTGATTCCTACGCCCTGGATTCCTCGGGGTAAAGACAACCTGGAGCGTTTCCTACGGCCTGGGTTTTTGTTCAACAACAGCGTAGCGGTTTCCAGTTCCACTGATCGCTCTGATTTGCGTTTTTCACTGGGTCACATGAACCAAACTGGTATTGTGCCAAATACCAATTTGAACATCACCAACTTCAACGCCAACATCGGTTACAACTTCACTGATCGTCTGCGTTTTGAAGCCAACATCAACTACAACCGCCAGTACACTGATAATATCCCCGACGCCAACTACGGCCCGAACTCCTTGATCTACAACATCACCACCTGGGCAGGTGCCGACTGGGACGTTGACGACATGAAACAAATCTGGCAGCCAGGTAAAGAAGGTGTTCAGCAAATTTATGCCGAGTACCAGCGTTACAACAACCCTTGGTTCATGGCGAACTACTGGTTGCGTGGCCATTACAACAACAATACTTACGGGTACTTGTCTTTGTCCTACAAAATCACGCCTGACCTGAAGTTGATTGCCCGCAACGGGGTAAACACTTACGACCTGCTGCGCACCGAAAAAATGCCTTACTCTGCTGGTGCTTACGGTCGTGACGAACGCCGTGGCGATTATCGTGAAGACCGTCGTTCTTTGTTCGAAAACAACACCGATGTGATGTTGGATTTTAGCAGAACATTTAACAAAATACGGGTGAATGTTTTAGGCGGTGGAGCTGTACGTACCTTCAAATACACCACCAACTACGCTTCTACCGACTACCTGATCACACCAGGCGTATACAACTTTGCGAACTCTGCCAATCCGGTACGCGCATTTGGTTACAACGCCAACATGCTGGTTACTTCCGGGTACTATTCGGCCGATGTTACGTTGAATAAATATTTGACCTTGAGCCACACGGGCCGGGTTGACCGCATTTCTACACTACCTACGGAAAACCAAACGTTCTTTTACCCATCGCTTGGTTTTAACTCCATTGTAACCGAGTATGTCAAGTTGGGACCGATTTCTTTGTTGAAACTGCGCGGTGCTTACGCCAATGTGAAAGATGGTTTGACTCAATCAACCATTGGTGCTGCAGGTGCTTCGGTTTTAGGTTATGGCGAGAATTACAGCTCTGTGTACAATGGGCCAAGTTATGCCAATGCCGAACCCTATTCTACACCATTGGGCTACAACAACGCACCCGCCGCTTATTACACCAATACCTTGAGCAATGCTGCCCTGGACCGGAACTCTCGTGAGGAATTTGAATTGGGCGCCGATATCGGCCTCTTCAAAAACATGGTGAATGTTGAGTTTACTTACTTCAATGTGAAAGAAGGGCCACTGATTTTTGCCCGGCCAATTTCTGAAACTTCTGGTTATACTGCCCAACAGGTGAATGGCATCGTTACGCGCCGCAAAGGGGTAGAAATTACCCTGAGCGCTGATCCATTCAAAAACAAAACTGGCTTGAGATGGAACCCAATGATCAACTTTTCAACCCTGCGTGAGCGTTGGGTGAAATTTTACACCGACGAAAACGGCAATGAATTGACCCAATTGGATCCCTGGAGACAAATTGGTGACCGGGTAGATGAAATAAATAACGTGGGTTACCTGTACACGCAAGATGGTCAAATCATCAACGACGCAGGTGGTCGCCCAATTCGTTTGGCTTCCGTAAATGGCAACGCCCGCAAATTGCTGGGACACATGGATCCAGATTTTGTGTGGAGTTTTATCAACCGCTTCAGTGTTAAAAACTGGACCCTCCAGTTCCAGTTTGATGGCCGGGTGGGTGGTGTAATTGCCAACTACATCCAGCGCCAAACATTCCGTGGTGGTCGTCACATTGAAACCACCGAAGGTGCCATGGGCATCGCGCGTTTGGAAGATACCAAAGGCAACCGTACCTGGGTAGGCGAGGGTGTACAACTGGTGAGTGGTACCATCAAAACGGATGATTATGGCAACATCACCAACTACAACGAATTGGTATTTAAACCAAACGACACCAAAACCTTCCTTCAAGACTGGATCAGCCGCTACTATCAGGACGATGAAACCAATTTGATGAGCCGTACTTTTGCCAAGTTGCGCGAAATCACGCTTACCTACAAGGTGCCCCTGAAGTCGAATAGTTTTTTCAACCAAATGACTGTGTCGCTGGTTGCCCGCAACCTGCTGTATTTCGCCGAGAAGAAAGACGTTGATTTGGATCGTTACATCGGTCGTCAAGGCAGTTCCGATTTTGACACCCCGACCACCAAGCGTTACGGAGTAAACTTCAATTTTACATTTTAAAAAAGGTTCTTGAGTTCGGGGGTTCGAAGGTTCGGGGGTTTCGGTAACCCTCGAACTTTCGAATCCCCGAACCCTCGAACCCCTAAACTTTCAACCATGAAATTCAATAAATTTTATACTCTCGCAGCCCTTTCCATCGCCTTAGTGTTGGGTAGCTGCACATTTGACGGCCTGGACGAAGATCCAAACCGCCCAACCAGTGCACCCGCCAGCTTGATCCTGAATGGCGTATTGAGCAACCTCACAACTGGAGCCTGGAGCCTGGAGCAACGTTGGAACCAATATTGGTGCATCAACTACAACTACTACGGAACCAATGAATATTGGTCAGGCGGTGCTACGCTGGACTTTACCCGTTTGAAGAACGTGATCAAAATGGAGGAAGAAGCTAAAAAAGCAGGTGCTGCCGATGTCAACCCTTATGCTGCATTGGGCAAGTTTTTCCGTGCTTACCATTTCGTCAACATGACCCAAAAAGTGGGTGATTTGCCCCTCAGCGACGCACTACAAGGATTGGGGGATGCTGCGCCAAAATACAACACCCAAAAGGAGATTTACGTACAAGTATTGAACTGGTTGGATGAAGCCAATGCTGACCTGGCAGCTTTGATTGCCAAAGGTGGTCAAAAAGCAGACGGCGACTGGTACTACGGCGGTGACCTTAGCAAATGGCAAAAACTGGTCAACAGCTACAAGTTGCGCGTCCTGATCAGCTTGAGCAAAAAAGAAGCAGATGCGGACCTGAAATTGAAGGCTCGTTTTGCTGAAATCTTGAGCACTCCAGCCAAGTTCCCGATCTTCGCCAGCAACGCGGACAACTTTACCTATCGTCCAATCGGTTCGATTCCGGCCAACTATTATCCAAAAAATCCAAATACCTATGGTTTTGACGCCCTGCGTGAAAACACCTCCAAGTTGTACATTGATCTGCTGAAAGAATTCCAGGATCCTCGTTTGTTCCTGGTTGCCGAGCCAGCAGAAGCGAAGGTAAAAGCAGGTGTAAGCCCTACTTCTTTCGACGCTTTTGAAGGCGCCAGCTCTGGTGAAAACCTGGATGACATGGCGTTTAAAGCGCAGCAAGGCGTTTACTCTTTGATCAACCGCAAGCGTTTTTATTCCACCTATACTGGCGAACCGATCACTCAGGTCGGATATTCCGAGATGTGTTTCAACATTGCTGAAGGCATCAACCGTGGTTGGGCTACCGGCAATGCAGAAAATTTCTACAACCAAGGTATCCAGGCATCCATGGATTTTTATGGCCTCAAGGCTGGTGCCAATGCCGTAGATTTCCAAAAAAGCGGTGCTAAGTTGGGCGAGTTCAACAGCTACTCCATCAACGTTGATTTTACAGCATATTTGGCCCAAACAAAAGTGAAATACGCAGGAAACAATACCACTGGCTTGGAGCAAATTTTAAAGCAAAAATACCTGACTTTGGCGCAAAATTCAGGTCAGGAAGCATATCTGAACTGGCGCCGCACGGGCATTCCTGCTTTCCTGACAGGAGTAGGCGTTGGAAATCAGGGCAAAATTCCTATGCGTTTTAAATATCCTTCTGCGGAGTTTACCACCAATAATGCGAATGTTTCCGAGGCGCTGACCCGCCAATACACGGGCTCCGACGACCTATTCGGCAAAATGTGGATCATCCAATAACTAAAAACACCTAAAAACCCAAACAGCCCAACATTTTATCATACCATTGAATATACTGACGCCGTGGGCAGCAATGCTCACGGTGTTTTCATTTTGTCTATCTTAATCTGTCTCTGTGACTGTGAAATTATCTTTACCGTCGTCCGAATAAAATCCAGATGCGCCGGCTTCTGCGGATAATAATCCAGATAACGCCCCGATTCAATCAATGTCAGTTTTTTTGAGGGTTGATTGAAATGGTAAAACCAGGTATCGACCATGCGGTTTTCATCTTCCAAAAATGCGGGAATCAACTTGCGTACATACTCCCCCGCTGCGGGAAATTGAGGGTCAATCCCTTCGTATTCATCTAAATGTACGAGCAAAAATTCGGGATCTTCTAATAAAAAAATCTGCCCATACACTTTTTGAGGGTGCTCTTGAATCCATTGTGCACCGGGGTAGCGCCCCAGGTCGTAAAGCAAACCGGGAATGCAGGCCGAACCCAGCCATTTGCTGTTGCGTTGGAGCAAACCAGCCATTCTGGACTCTACCCCAATCATCAGGGTTCCATATACAAATAGATGCGATTCCATTAATACTTGATTATACTTGGCAAAATAAAGAAAAAGATACCAATCGAGGGAACCTATTGATTCGAAATCACGCTTAAAGGATTAACTTATTCGCCGGAGATTTGTTAATTCTTCGTGAAGCCAAAATTAAGTTTTGGTTTAACACAGTTTATCCTGCGATGATTTACTAAATTACCCAATAAATCCAATAAACATGAGTTGGCGTAAATTTGATGGTCAACGAATCGAACTTCCGATCAAAGACGCAGTTGAAAAAACGATCATTCGTGAGAAAGAACTGGGCCACAAACTCAAAGTGTGCATTGGTTCTGATTCCCAGGTACGTGGTGGCACCGTAGAATATGCAACGGTCATCGTCTTTTTACGGGAAAAAAAAGGCGGCTTCATGTACATCCAAAACAGCCGCGAAACCCGCCGCATGAGCTTGCGCGAGCGGATGATTTTTGAAGTATCCAAATCCATTGAGGTGGCTTATGCCCTTTGTGACTTGCTGGACAAGTACGACGTGGAACTGGAAGTACACGCAGACATCAACACCGATCCACACTTTGAATCCAATGTGGCGCTGAAAGAAGCCATGGGCTACATTGTGTCGATGGGTTTTGAATTCAAAGCAAAACCGGATGCCTTTGCGAGCTCTAGCTGCGCGGATAAAGTAGCGTAAAAGTTGAAGAGTTTATAGTTGAACAGTTGAAGAGAGGGTACTGTGCTCAGTTGAGCAAGGTGCCCTCTTTTCAACTATAAACTCTTCAACTTTTCAACTTTAGTCGATATTCCCCTAATTTTTTATCCAAGAATTTTCACCAACTGCGTTCTATTGTCAACATTTGACCTGCGTAGCTGCTTTATTATACAGCAATGCATTTATTCTTCCATTAAACTATAATCTTATGCGCATTTGGTGTTCCCTGCTGTTGTGCTTTCTGGGGATTCCGTTCTTGGCTGAGGCCCAGATGAATCCTGTGAAATTCGAACGTTACACCCTGAGCAATGGCCTCAAGGTAATTCTACACGAAGACCATTCCACCCCAATCGCGGTGGTTTCTGTACTTTACCACGTAGGTTCAAAAAATGAGAACCCGGAACGAACCGGTTTTGCCCATTTTTTTGAGCACCTGCTTTTTGAAGGATCAGAAAATGTTCCGAGGGGTCAGTTTGACAAATACATGTCCAGTGCCGGGGCAAACAATAATGCCTTTACTTCCCAGGATAAAACCTATTATTATGAGGCCTTGCCTTCCAACCAGGTTCCGCTCGCCTTGTGGCTGGAATCTGAACGCATGTTACACGCCAAAGTAGAAACCAAGGGCATCGAAACCCAAAGACAAGTCGTGAAGGAAGAGCGGCGCATGCGCATCGACAATCAGCCCTATGCACGATTTCAAGAAGAAATCCCGGCACGCCTTTTTAAAACACATCCTTACCGCTGGGCCCCCATTGGCTCCATGGCGCACCTGGACAATGCTACCGAGTCTGACTACGTCAATTTTTACAAAGACTTCTATGTGCCCGACAATGCCGTGTTGACCATTGCCGGAGATTTCAACCCGGCGCAGATAAAGCCGATGATTGAAAAGTATTTTGCGACCATTCCCAAAAGCAAAAAACCAATTTACCGCCCCAACATCGTAGAACCACCACTTGGTAGGGAACTGAGGGACACTTTTTATGATAAGGTGCAATTGCCCGCAGTCTTTATGGCTTACCGCACTCCTGCGCAGAGCGATCCTGATTTTTACGCGCTGGAAATGCTCAATCGTTTGCTTTCTGGCGGGCAAAGTTCGCGCATCTATCGGTCATTGGTAGATGAAAAACAACTGGCAGTGGCTGCACAATCATTTTCGTACCCACTTGAGCAACCGGGGGCACTCATCGTGCTGGGCATCAGCAATTTGGGCGTCGATCCGGCCAAAGTGCAGGAAGCACTCGATGTTGAAATTGAAAAGGTCAAAACGACTTTGGTGCCTGAACTGGAATTCCAAAAACTGCGCAATCAGTTGGAAGCCGAATTGGTGGACGACAACAGCGCTTTGGAAGGAATTGCCCTTAATTTGGCCAATTTTGAAGTCCTCTTTGGTGACGCCAACCTGATCAATACCAACATTAATCGCTATCTGAAGGTTACCCGGGAAGACTTACAGCGGGTAGCAAAGAAATACCTGGACAAAAACAATCGGGTGCTCTTGTATTGGTTACCAGAACAAAAACAATAATTGTCGAATCCAAAGAATAGTGATAACATGAAAAAATACATCATTTGGTTCATCTGTTTTGTAGCAGGACTCGGTCTTAGTTTGAGCTTAAAAGCCCAAGAAGACTTTCGGAAAACAGCTCCAGCGGCCCTTCCTGCGCCCAAAATCCAATTGGGCAATTATGTACAAAATGTACTACCCAACGGACTTAAAGTCATTGTGGTAGAAAACCACAAATTGCCCAAAGTTTCTTTCCAAATCTTTGTAGATGCGCCCATCCATCTGGAGGGAGAATTTGCAGGAGTAGGCGACATGGCGGGTTCTTTGCTGGGCAATGGCACCAAAACCAAGACCAAAGCCCAATTGGACGAAGCCATTGATTTTATTGGGGCAAACATTGGCTCCAGCGCCAGTGGTTTGTTTGGTTCGGGTTTGACCAAGCACCAGGATAAAATTTTAGCCTTGATGAGTGACATGCTGTTCAATTCCACCTTCCCGGAGGAAGAATTTGAGAAGTTGAAAAAGCAGACCTTGTCCGGGTTGGCCGACGCTAAAGAAAAACCAGAAGCCATTGCCAGCAATGTATCAAGCGTTGTTCGATATGGGAAAAACCATCCTTATGGTGAGTTGACTACAGAAGAAACGGTCAACAAAATTACCGTGGAGCAATGCCGCAAGTACTACCAAACTTACTTTAAGCCCAATATCTCTTATTTGATTATTGTAGGAGACATCACACCAGCAGCTGCTTTAGCCAAGGCAACCCAATATTTTGGGAAGTGGCAAAAAGGTACCGTAGCAAAAACTGCTTTTACCGTGCCAGTCCCGCCTAAACCCACCCAGGTTGACTTGGTCAACCGCGATGGTTCAGTGCAATCCGTAATCGACATTACTTACCCGGTACAACTCAAGCTCAGCCAGCCAGATTATTTAGCGGTGATCGTGATGAATACCCTGCTGGGTACAGACTTTACCAGTCGCTTGACCCAAAATCTGCGCGAAGATAAAGCGTATACCTATGGAGTGGGCTCAAACCTGAGTCCTGATTTGGAAGTGGGTTATTTTACTGCTTCCGGAAGTTTCCGCAACAGTGTAACCGACAGTGCCCTTGTTGAATTCATGAATGAGTTCAAAAGGATGCGCGATACCAAGGCCAGTACCGAGGAATTGAACCGCATCAAAGCAGTCATGGCAGGCAACTTTGCGATGGGGCTGGAAAGGCCACAAACCATCGCGCGATTTGCACTCTATACGGCCCGGTATGGACTTCCACAAGACTATTACCGGACTTATCTTGAACGGCTCAGCAAAATCACGGCTGAAGATGTTCAAGCTGCTGCGCAAAAGTACCTGTTACCCGAAGATGCCCACATTGTCGTCGTCGGCAGTCAAGACGATGTAGCCGAAAAGCTCAAGGCTTTTGGCCCCTTAACTATTATGACAGCTATGGCAACCCCGTAAAAGCACCCAGCGCTGCTGCCAATCCCGGAGGCATTACCGCCGAACAGGTGATCGACAAGTACGTCCAGGCCATTGGGGGCAAAGAAAAACTCATGACCATCAAGGACGAGGCCGTCACGATGGAAGCCACGGTACAGGGCATGCCCCTCGAAATGGTTTCCCTGAAAAAAGAACCGGGCAAACTCTCGATCTCGGTCAGTGTAGGCGGCAACGTGATGCAATCCACGGTGTACGATGGCAAAAAAGGCCAGGTGACCCAACAAGGACAAGCTGCGGCCATGAGTGAAAATGATTTGGTCAAAAGCTCCTACGATGCCGCCATTTTCCCCGAATTGCACTACAGCAAAACGGGACACAAGCTAAGCTACAAAGGCATCGAGGCAATCAATGGTGCGGATGCCCACAAAATTGTCATCGAAGATCCGAAAGGGAACAAAGAAACTACCTTTTTCGACGTCAAAACGGGTTATATGGTGAAAAACGTGGAGGCCACCGAGGCAGGAACCACAACCCTGGAATTTGGAGATTACCAGGCCAAGGATGGAATTTATTTCCCCCGTAAAGTCACCATCACTGGCGCACTGCCTTTTCCACTGGAATTCAGCGTGAAGTCAGTAGAATGGAATAAGGGCATTGATGACACAAAATTTAAGGTAGAATAAGCTAATTTTGCGGGATTCATCATGTAGAGACGCGATGCAATATCGCGTCTCTACCCAGTTTTATTAAATAATGGTTCAAATCTTCGTAACTGGCGGTACTTTTGACAAAGAGTACAATTACATTGAAGGGAAATTGTATTTCCAGGATACCCACCTGCCCAAAATGTTGGTCACCGGGCGCTGCACTTTGGATATCGATGTCAAAACCCTGATGATGATCGACAGCCTGCAAATGACCGACGCCGACCGCTCCATCATCGCCCACAATTGTCAGCGTAACGAGCATGCGCGGATTTTGATTACCCACGGCACCGACACGATTGTACAAACCGCAACCTATCTGGCCAATGCCAATATTGAAAACAAAACCATCGTCCTCACCGGGGCGATGATTCCCTACGCTTTTGGCACTTCTTCGGATGGATTTTTCAACATGGGCAGTGCCCTGGCCTTTGTCCAACTGTTGCCTCCGGGCATTTACGTGGTGATGAATGGCCGCTATTTCAATTGGGACAATGTGCGCAAAAACCGGAAAACGGGAAATTTCGAGACGATTCACCCGGAGTAAAGTGAACACCCAATCAAAGCACGTTGATTTCCACTTCCAGATCAATTCCAAATTTCATTTGTACCGACGCTCTAATCTCCTGGGCCAGGCTCCAGATCTCCGCCCCAGTGGCACCACCTAGATTGACCAGCACCAGCGCCTGCTTTTCATAACAGCCCGCATTGCCTCGGCGTTGCCCTTTCCAGCCACATTGCTCGATCAACCAACCGGCGGGAACCTTGATTTTTCCAGCGCTGCCAGGGTAATTCGGCATTTGTGGATGGCTCCCTTGCAACTGGGCAAAAAGTGCAGGTTCTATTTCCGGGTTTTTAAAAAAACTCCCCCCATTGCCCAACACAGCCGGATCGGGAAGTTTCGAACTGCGGATTTTCACTACGGCATCACTCACATCCTTTACTGTGGGATGCTCAATTTGAGCTGCTTGCAATACCTCCTGAATGGCCCCATAAGCCGTATTGACCTGAGGGTGCTTTTGTAGGTTAAAATATACCTGGGTAATGAAGTATTTGCCTTTACCCTCACGTTTGAAATAGCTATCGCGGTAACCAAACGCACAATCTTCCGCTGAAAAAACCTGTTCTTCACCCGAACTCAACTCAAGGGCTTCAAGTCCCACAAATGAATCTTTGAGTTCGACTCCATAAGCCCCGATGTTTTGAATGGGCGCTGCGCCCACGGTACCGGGAATCAGCGAGAGGTTTTCCAGGCCACCCCAATTGTTTTCCAAAGTCCAAAGCACCAACTCATGCCAGTTTTCGCCACCGCCTACGCAGATGGTCACGGTGTCTTCATCGGCTTCTATTACCTGTTTGCCCTTGATGCGGTTGAGCAAAACCGTAGCGGCTAAATCTTGCCGAAACAGGACATTGCTTCCTCCACCCAGGATGAAAAAAGGCCGCTTGGGCTGGGTTTGAATGAACTCCAGCAGGGTATCGACCGTATCAATTTCGATCAGCGCCTCAGCACCGGCGTTCACCCCAAAAGTATGGTAAGCTTGTAGTGAAATCATCAGGTAAACTATGGTTGTTTGCGGTGTACGCCGGGTGTATATTCCTGAAAAATCAGGTCTTTGACCTGCTGATACGCCGCTGCTTCGTTGGCAAAATCCAGGTCTTCCAATTCAATGATCAAAACGGGTATAGCGGTTTCGGTTCGAAAAAATTCGAGATACGAGGCCTGGATCTGCTCCAGATAAGTTCCTGTAATGTCTTGCTCAAAAGCCCGCCCTCTTTTGCGGATATGGTGCAAGAGACGTTCAACCGGGCGGTGCAAATAGACCAGTAAATCGGGCCGGGGAAAGGTCGAATTCAAGACGTTGAACAAACGCTGAAACAATCTGTACTCTTCTTCTTTGAGGTTGTTTTTGGCAAAAAGCAGGGTCTTGATGAAGAAATAATCGGCAATGATCGATTGCTGAAAAAGGTCGGTTTGCGACAATTCTTCTTGCAACTGCTTGTGACGCTCGGTCATAAAAAACAGTTCCACTGGGAATGAATACCGCTCAGGATTGTCGTAAAACAGGGGGAGGAAAGGATTGTCGGTAAACTGTTCCAAAATGAGGCGGCACCCATACTCTTCCGCCAATTGATTGGAGAGGGTGGTTTTTCCTGCGCCAATGTTTCCTTCAATGGCAATGAATTGATACGGAAAAGTGTTGGTCATGGTGCTCAGATTCGTTCCACTTTTAGCGGGTCAGGAGATGCCGCGGCGAGTTCACGGATGGTTTTTTGCAATACAGGATGCACCAAATCCGGGGCAATTTCCAACAGGGGCTGCAACACGAAATTGCGTTCCTGGATAAAGGGGTGAGGAATGGTCAAACGTTGCGATTGTGCCACCAGCGCTCCATAAAACAGGATATCGATGTCGATCAGTCGTTCTCCCCAGCGACTCCGGCGCTCGCGACCCATTTGGCGTTCGATTTCCATCACGGCCACCAACAAGGTTTCCGATTCCAGATTGGTATCTACCGCCATCACCTGATTGTAAAATTCTGGTTGATCTTCGATGCCCCAAGCTTCGGTGCGGTAAAGACCAGAGACCGCCACCAGATCCCCGATGTAGATTTCGATCAAATCCAATGCCGCCTGTAGATTAGCTGCTTTGTCGCCCAGGTTGCTGCCTGTGGCCAGATATACTCTTTCCATACCTCAGCGCTTATTAGACTTGTTGCGACGGGAGACTGCTTGGCTCAACCGCTCCCGTCGTAACAAGTCTATTCTTCAAATAGCCCTTCAATCTCTTTTTCCACGTTCCTGAGTTTTTCCCGGCAAAAACGAATCAATTCTGCGGCGCGTTGCAATTGTGCCGCGAGTTCATCAATGCCAATTTTTCCCTCCTGCAAGTCCTGCGTGATGGTTTGCAGTTCCTGCATGGCTTTTTCGTAAGTTAATTCCATAGCGAGCAAAGATAATAGACCTTATATTGTACCCAAAAATATTTATACACCGGAAATTAGTAAACCCGATGAAAGAATACAAAATGGCCAAGGGTTGGGCAATTTTCATCTACGTTGCCGCACTTCCATTATTTGTGCTTTTCAGCCTGCCTATTTTGATCTTGTTCATTCCAGAAATGAACAAAGGTGAAACCCCTCCTCCTGCTTTTTTTTGGATTGGCATTCCCTTTGCACTGACCTTTATGGGGCTGATGGTTGCAGCTGTGATTGATACAGCGATCGGAAAAGTCAGTATTGACAAAAAGCAAATCCGCGCAAAAAATGTTTTTTCCACCCGCTGGATTGCGCTTGATGATGTAAAAGGTTTTCGCATCCATGAACATTACATTTTTATCGAACCAAAAACGGAGTGGAAGAAGCGTATAAAAATCCAAAAGTACTATGGCAACCTGGAAGAACTTGTTGCCTGGTTAGAAAAGAAATACCCCGATCTGGATAAAATAGAGGAGGAACAGAGATATCAGGCAATGTTAAAGGACCCTACTTTTGGTAGCAGCCTTAATGAAAGAATGGGGGCCTTGCGACGAGCCGAAAAAACGGCAACTATGCTTAACGTGATAGCGGTCATCATCTCGGCCTGGGTCATTTTATGGCCGGTTCCCTACCTCTTGGTTTTGCTCTTGGCTATCATTACTCCAATCCTTGCTTTGATGGTACTGAAAGGCTTTAATGGGCTGATTCGCCTGGACGAACAAAAAAACATCGCCCATCCAACGGTGTTTTGGGCTTTTTTTGTACCATCGCTAGGACTGGCGATGAGAGCTGCATTCGATTTTGACATTTTGGAATATGACAATATCTGGTTGCCTCTTTCGCTGATCGTAATGTTGTTCATGGTGATCATTCTGGTCAACAACAAGGAGTTTGACCTTAGGAAAGGAAGGAATGTACTTTCTGTAATTGGACTAGCTTTGTTATCTTTATGTTACGCTTATGGCACCGTGATTACAACCAATTGCTATTTTGATCATTCCAACGGTATCGCTTACCGGGCTGAAATTGTAGGAAAAAGCATTAGCACTGGAAAAACCACCATCTATTATTTAGATCTGGCGCCCTGGGGGCCCAGAAAACAGTCAGAACAAGTATCAGTACCCAAGCATCTTTACGATCAGCTTCAACAAGGAGACGAAGTGCGCATTATCCTCTTTAAGGGAAAATTTGATATCCCCTGGTTCATCCTCGTGCGCTGAACCATTAGACTTTGCTGCGAACTGTTCCATCTTTGAATTGGATATCGAGTACATCCCCGGGCTGAATCAGGTTTGCTGAAGCCAGAGGTTTCCCTTCCCGCAGGGTGATTGAAAATCCCCTTTGCAAAGTTCCCTCAATACTCAGCAGTTGGCAAATTTGCTCCATTTGTTCAATTTTCTGCCATTGTTCACGTTGCTGGTAGCGCAAAGTTAGGGGCAGTTCGGCAGCAAAGCGTTGCAGGCTGATCTTTTGACGAGCCAGCCAGCAGTTGCACGGGGGTCGTTTGCATGGCGATTGTACATTTGACTGGCTGGGTTGAGCCTCGTGCATGTTTTCCGGATGACATAGCGCAGGTATTGGCTCAATTCGACCAATTGGCTTTCAAAATGCAGGTTGTGCTGAATCAGAAAATCGGCTACCGCCGTGGGTGTTTTTAAGGCCCTGTGGGCAACGAGGTCTACCAGGGTTTCGTCGACATCATGGCCTATTCCGGTAAAAATGGGCAGGGGGAAATCGGCAATGGCCTGGCACAAGGCCAAACTATCAAAACCCGCCAAATCCAGTTTGGCTCCACCTCCCCGAATCAGGGCAACGGCATCAAAGCGGGTGGCCTGGCGTTGTACCGCTCGCAGCTGTTTGAGTACCTCGGCTTCTACTTGCGCCTTCCACTGCGGCCGCGAAAAAGTCGTTTTGAAGGCGTACCCATAAGCGTTTTCACCCAGGTGTTGCGAAAATCCTGG
This sequence comes from Haliscomenobacter sp., assembly GCF_016718685.1. GTDB lineage: Bacteria > Bacteroidota > Bacteroidia > Chitinophagales > Saprospiraceae > Haliscomenobacter. The sequence continues at coordinate 30,710 of NZ_JADKCX010000061.1, forward strand.
TATCCCGCCGCGGTTTCTGAACTGATGATGGCAATGCGTTGCAATACCGGGCGTAAGGGATTTGTGCATTTTGCCATCAGCCCTTGGGCGTGTCAAAGCTGCCTGCGGCGTTTGCCCGGTTACCCAGGGTGTAACTGGGGTCAATGTCTTCCACTACGAGTTTGAGTCCGTAGCGCTCGTGGTATTCCACTTTTACCCGCAGCAGTACTTCAACGCCCGCCTGGAGCAGCGGATTAAGGTTGGTAGCCCCCAGTTTGCTTTGCAAACGCTTTAAGGTGTTTTGCCAAATAGCAGCAGATGCCTGAGCAATGGGCTCGTTTTCTGTTTCGGCTTTTTCTACCAGATCCAAATAGACGTGCCCCCGCGATTTGCTCAATTGAGCAATTTCACAACGCACCCACAAGGCCTCTGGAAAGTTGAGGGCAACAACCTGGCGGAGGAAGGTTTGGCCAAAGAGTGGTAAAAAAAAAATAAAACCATGGGTAAAAAAACAGCGCCAACAAATGGATCATAGGTTGACGGTTCATAATTGTATTTAAAGGTTATAGAATCTGGGCGTACTTCAAGTTAACTGTCATCATTGGTGATTTCTTTCATAAAATATAAATACTTAAAAACAAATCACGCTCCGTTCTTCTTTCAAAAGCAATATCCAGGCAAAAAATAACAACAAATACACAACTAAAAACACTACTTTCACAGCATTTTTTCAAAAAAACTTTTTTCACGCAACTATTTACTCAAAATTAGCATCATTCGCATATAAACGGACAAGATTTGTCCGTTCGCATAGTACTGAAACAATATTTGCACACCCGACTAACTGAGAAATTATTCAATGAAACGCTCTCTAGGCTTATGGATCATGTTGTTGGCCGTCAACATCATCTATGCCCAAAACCCGGCTAAAGTGACCATTAAAGGTACTGTAGTAGACACTTCCGATGTTCCAGCCCCCTACCCTACTGTAATGCTGCTCAACCCAGTCGATTCCAGTTTGATCAACTTTACCCGTGCTGACGAAAAAGGCGCTTTTGAGTTCAAAAATGTGCGCAACGTACCCTACCTGCTCAAAATTTCATTGCTCAGTTACCAACCTCGCCAAATAGGGGTGGCACCACACGACAAAGAAATCAACGATTTGGGCAATGTGAAGATCAAACCCATCTCACTGGAGTTGATGGAGGTGGTCATCCGATCGGCTAAAGCCAACCTGAGTTTTCGTGGCGATACCATTGAATACGATGCTTCGACTTTTAAAGTACCTCCTGGCTCAACCGTAGAAGACCTCTTGCGCCGCTTGCCCGGAATCGATGTAGACGCAGATGGCAACATCAAATCACAGGGTAAAGACGTGCGTAAGGTATACGTAGACGGCAAAACCTTTTTTGGTGACGATCCCAAGGCGGCTACCAAAAACCTGGGTGCAGAGACCATCTCTAAGGTGCAAGTGTTCAATGAACAATCTGAACAAGCCAAAATCACCGGTGTAGACGATGGCCAAAAGAACAAAGTGATGAACCTGGAACTCAAGGCCGAATACAAAAAAGGTGCTTTTGGCAAAATAACCGGTGCACTGGGCGATCAGGAACGCTGGGCTGCCCGGGGCAACTTCAACCGCTTCAACACCAAAGAACAGTTTTCACTCATTGGTTTTGGCAACAACATCAACCAAACCGGGGTCAACTGGGAAGATTACGGCGAATTCAAGGGCCAGAACGCTTACAACGACTTTGACAGCGGTGACTTTGGATTCAATAGTGGAAGTGGCCGTTTTTTTTTATGGTGGTGGTGGTGAAGGCCTCCAGAACCGTTTCGATGGTCGGGGCTTCACCAAAAACTTTGGAGGGGGAGCCAATTACAACTACGACAATGGCAAAAAATCCAAGTTCAACGCCAGTTATACCTACAACCAAACCGACTTGAGCCTGGATGAATTTTCACTCCGGCAAACCTTTTTGCCCGATACCACTTTTTTCAACAGCGATACCCTCGGGCGGGGTGAATACCGCAACAACCACATCATCAATTCGCGCTGGGAGCAAAATCTCGACTCCAACAATGTGCTCATCGTCAAGGCCAATGCCCGTTTGAGCAATCAGGATGCGACAAGCCTACAAAATCAACTGTTTTCCAACAGCCTGGAAAAAGCCAACAACCGCCTTTCTACCGACAACAATTCCAACCGCGATACCTGGGCACTGACCAGTTCAATGATTTTCCGCCATCGTTTCAAGAAAAAAGGGCGGGCTTTTGCCTTTAGCGCAGCCTTCAATCAAAATCAAAATGACCTGGCTGAAAATTTTGCCTCGCTGAACCGCTTTTTTACCGCCAACACTTTTACCGAACAAATCCGCCAACTCAACCGCGACAACAATGGCAATGATGAAATCAAGTCAAGCCTTTTGTACACGGATGCCTTGAGTAAAAAATGGTTCTTTGAATCTTTTTACAACTTCAGTCAGGCAAGCAGTCAAAACCAGCGCCGCGTGACCGATCTTGAGTTAAACGACCAGTTGATTGAAAACCTGAGCCTGTTCTCGGACAACAAACTCTTGTACAATCGTTTGGGTACGGGCTTGCGGTATTCTCACGAAGGCATCAACCTGGCTTTTGGCCTGGCCGCCCTGCAGTACAACCTGCATGGTGAGTTTTCCCGCGACGAAGACCAGCCGCTGGTTGCTCCTGCGGTAGATCGTACGTTCACCCACGTTACACCCAACGTTGATCTTTCTTTCGAGTTGCCCAACAACATTTACCTCAACTCCAGTTATTCTTTCGGCGTACAAGCACCACAGTTCAACGATTTGCGTCCAGTAACGACCTACAACAACCCTTCTTTCCGTTCGGAAGGCAACCCCAATCTGACCCCGGAATTGTCGCACCGCATGTCGGCAGGCTTCAACTTCTGGGATCCTGCGAGTTTCAGCAGCCTCAATTTTAATGTGGAATACAACCTCAAAGAAAGCCAGATTGTATACAACCAAATCATCCAGCCCGATGACAAGTTGGGTATCCTGAGCATCACCCGCCCTGAAAATGTCAGTGGGGGAAATGAATTCTCCAGCTATTTTTGGGTCAACCGTCCGCTCATCAAAACGAAGCTGACCATGTCGATCAATGGGGGAATCAATTTCAGTAAAAACCCTGCTTTTGTGAACGGAATTGAGAACGAAACAACCAGCCGAGGCAGCAATGTGTACGTGGATTTGAGCGCAACGCCCACAGCGAAATTGATTTTCACACTGGCGGGTAGCCTCAATTTAACCAACATCAGTTATTCGATCCAGGAAAGCCAAAACCAGAAAATCCGCAACACGGGAATCGATGGCAACGTGAAGTACCAGTTTGCCAAAAAGGCTTTCTTTGAAAGCAACCTGGATTACAACATCTTCCGCAATGACCGTTTTGACTTCAAACAAGACATTCCAATCTGGAATGCTTCGGTGCGTCAGCTTTTCGGCAAGAGCAACAAAATCGAAATGCGACTGGCCGCTTTTGACATCCTCAACAAGCGACTGGCCATCAATCAAAATGGCTCGGCCAACTTCATTGAACGGCGAATTTCCAACACGCTGGCCCGTTACTTTATGCTGAGTATGAGCTACAATGTGCGGGGTTATGAAAGCAAATTGAAGAAAAATAACTGGTTCTAACGAGGGTTCGGGGGTTCGTAGTTCCAGAGTTCCAGGGAGCCCCAGCTCAACCTGGAACCTTGGAACCCTGGAACCTCAGGAACCTCGAACCAAACCTTTCAACATGAAAAAAGCACTGCTTCTGCTCCTCCTTCTTTTCCCCATCCTGGGTTTTTTCCCAGGCCATGGAAGGACGCATCCGCTATTTGGTTACCCACAACTGGGCCAAAAAAATTGAGAGCGTCGACTATTTGAGCAAACAACAACGGGAGCGTTCCTCCTACATGGCCGGAAACCGTTGGGTCTGGAAGAGCTACAACAACCTCTTCTTTAATGAAACCCAAAGCAAGTTTGAAGAGTCGGAAGAAAAAGCCGAGCCGGAAGATGAAGGTGGGTATTCCTGGCGCAAAGAAGTATTTTTTCTCAAACGCGATTATGCCAAAAACGTACAATACGATGGCCGCACCATTTTGGGCAAAACGTACCTCATTGAAGACACTTTGGAAGCACCCAAATGGCGCATCCTGAACGACTTGAAGGAAGTAGCGGGTCACGTCTGTATGAAAGCCTTCTTGCAGGATACCGTGCGCAAACAAAAAATTGTGGCCTGGTTTGCCCAGGATATTCCCCATAATGGCGGTCCCGAAGATTTCTTTGGCTTGCCAGGCATGATCCTGGAAGTGGATGTCAACGATGGCGCGATGACCTTAACTGCTGATTTGATTGAGTTGAAAAAATTGGGCACCGAGTTGGATCCTCCTGCCAAATTGAAGGGCAAAAAAATCAAACAAGTGGATTACGATCAAATCGTCAAAGACCACATCAAACAGAGAAAAGCCGAGGAAGAACCCTGGTTTTGGGGAATCAGGTATATTTAGTTTTTGAAGACTTAGGTTGAAAACTTAGTTCGATATAGATCAATAGAAGCGCAGCCTGGTGTTTTACCTGCTGCGCTTCATCTTTTCATTCTCATCTTTATTGAAAATTTCACGAAGCTCCAAAGTTCCTTGATAGTTCAGGTGGGGACAGGTTCGGGCAATTTTCAGGGCTTCTTCTGCGTCCGCAGCTTCGTACAAGAAATATCCGCTTAGTTCATCCGCAGAGGCCTTTAGTACATGATCAAGTACTACCTCTGCACCTTGTTTGTGCAAACGCCAGGCTTTGCCGTGCAAGGCTTCGCCCCCAGCCCAGCGCTCTTTTTTCAGGTTTTCCACCCAGGCAGAGTATTCCTTGAATTGTTGCATGCCATCAGCGGGCGGGACATCGTCGGCTTTGACCAGTAAAAACAAATTTGGGTTTGTTGCCAATCTTTTCTGCCATGACTGGCTGAACACTCGACTTTCCTATAAAAAAAGCCGCGAGAGCAATGCCCAAAAACAAAACCAGTGCACTGGTGATTCCGGTAACAGATGCTGGAATCAGCGCCTTTGGCGCATAAAGGAGACCTTCAGTTTTCATAGCTTCTACTATTTTGGTGTACAAATCAATGGGTGGCGTACCTTCGGCATCCCCTGCGGTGGTACGTTTATTTTCTCCGTGTTTTGGATTCTGATTCGACATCTTGAATTAGCGTTTAAGTCCATCCAATTGTTGGCGCAACAAAGCTCGTGCTCTCGACAACTGGCTTTTACTCGTGCCGATGCTGATTCCCAACAAAGTCGCGATTTCTTCGTGTTTGAACCCTTCGAGGTCGTACAACGTGAGCACCATGCGAAAACCGGGTGACAATTGTTCGATGGCCTGAGTCAGTTCATTTTTTTCAAAACTGAAGTCTGGCCACAGGGCAAGGTCTTGCGCTTTTTCAAGCGGTTCCATCCGTTTTTGCACACTGGCATTACTGCGCCACTGTTCCCGCGAGCGCATGAGCACAAAGCCTGACAACCAGGTGCGCAAGTTGGAATCCCAACGAAATTGAGGCAATTTTTCAATGGCTCTTATCCAGACATCTTGCAGCACGTCTTCGGCTACTTCCCGATTGTGTTTGGACAAACGCATGGCCAGACGCCACAACGAGGGGTTGTGGCGTTGATAAAGAAGCCTAAAAGCCCATTCCTCACGGGTCAGTAGAAAAGCTTCAACAAGCGCACGATCGGTCAGGTTTGAAATCAACTGCATTTGTACATGAGTGACTCAGAAGGAGCCGATGGTTGCAGCAGCGAGAGGATTTTTTTATACTTTGGTATTTTTGATCTTTTTCATCCGGATTGGATTGTACCACAACCAAAATCCACTGATGGCCAACAAAATCATGGCCAAACCAGCGATGGAAGTATAACTCAATTTGAACTGTTCCCCATCGGGATTGAATTCAAAATCCAAAATTGAGCCGTCGTGAATTTTTTCAATGAGGTCCGAATTGCGGGCGTTGACGGCTAGAATGTGGCCAGTAGCACAGTCGATTTGTAGTTCGGTAAAATGATCGGCAAAAACAATTTTGGCCACTCCTTTTTGGGGGCGCACATCGATGCGGTCGATAAGCGGTGATTTTTTCAAGGTATGGGTCGCGTAAGCCATGGCCACCTTACTGATGCTGTCCAGGCTCACCCAGGAATGGGCTTCAATTTTGCTGCCTTTTTCGGTTTTGGGCAATAAGCCGACTTGTTTTTTCCAGCCCAACAACAAGCCCGTGGCACCAATCAAGGTCAAAAAAAGAAAAAGTGGGATCGCGATCCAACGGTGCAATTTTCGGTAAAGTCGGGTAGTAGCGGCAATTCGTGCGGTTTTTTGGCTCATCTAAGTCGGATTTTTTCTGGCGGATGAAGATAGAACAAATCCTTCAGTGAGCGCAGGTTTGGGCTATGTTTGCAAGCGGATTGTGCGATTTTTTGCAAAAGTAGTGCTTATCCTGCTTGTTCATACGCCCGCTGAATCCACCAAATGACCTCCCCATCAATGTCCTCCGCTTTTCGATGCGGTTTTGTAGATTATCTCCACAAACCTAAAATGACCCCCATAATCACCAGTGCCACAGTTACATAACCACCATTGATGAGCATGTAGCGGGTGCTGCGGTATTCGAACAAGCCCACCATGAACAACCCCGATGCAGCCCAACCAAAGCCAGCCAGGAAACCCGCCAAGGTGGCAAAAGACAAAGTAACCCCATCTGCCGCCAGAAAAGCCGCCAGGTTGAAGGACATCACCAGGCTCCACAAGAAGGCGAAGCCGAATATCCGGGCCGTGCCCCCTTTGGCTTGTAACATCTCGGTGGTAAAACCGTTTTCTTCCATCCAGGCTTTGCCAAAAAGCAGCGGTGAATACCACAAAGCGCCCAGGATGAAACAGGCAATTGCTGCTACAAATACGGCTGGAAAATTGATGAGTTCTGGTTTCATGTTGATTGAATTTAGAGGTTGAGAAGTTGAGAGGGTTGAGGGGGCGTAGCCTCAATCCCCTCCTCAACTCCTCAACTTTTTTAAAATTATACCTAAACATATCCCACGATACCCGAACTTTGCTGGCATAAGTGACCGAAACCGGAAAAGGACAATCTGAAACCGGATTTTTCAGCTACGACATTCAAACAGCGATTCATTGACGATAAAAAAAGACATTGGTGATGTGCAGGTGATGAAGTGGATCGTCCCCTGTTTTGGGTTGATCATTCCCAACCTGTCGGGTCTGTTTGGCGATTTGTCCTGGCGCGATTGGCAGTATTGGGTGGGCTATCTGTATTTTATTGCGGCGGCTTTTGCCATATGGTGGGGCAATCGATTTATCTACCTGCGGCAAAGAGACTATTACGACTGGTTTAGTCGCCCCTTTATGCGCATCTTGACCATGTTGTTCGGGCTCATCTTTTATACCGCACCATTCACGCTTACCATGTGTTTTTTGTGGTACTGGAGTCAAGGGCTGCCCGTGGATCAAAACGTGGTGGTCACCACCGAACTAATCAACGTGATAGCGGTCATTTTTATCACCAACATTTACGAAACCACCTTTTTGCTCAAAGACTGGGAAGACGAACGTTTGCGGGCGGCCAATCTGGAAAAACTCAAAGCCACCGCGGAATTGGAAGCACTCAAAAACCAGGTCGACCCACATTTTATGTTCAACTCCCTGAACACCCTTTCGCATTTCATCACCGAAGACCCCAAAAAAGCCAAATTGTTTTTGGAACACCTGGCCGATATGTACCGCTACATCCTCAAAAGTAAAGATGTGGAACTGGTACGCCTGGAAGAGGAACAACGCTTTTTGCAAAGTTACCTCTCCTTGATGCAGATGCGTTTTGGGGAAGCCCTGGACATGCAATGGACGAATGAACCTGCCCACGGCCAATGGTTTATCCCACCCATATCCTTGCAAATTTTGCTGGAAAACGCCATGAAACACAACGAATTTAGTGCCAATAAACCACTGATTGTCAACATCAACTTCGGAACGGATACCTTACGGGTAGAAAACCCTAGATCCAAAAAATCCATTGCCAGTCAAAATTCTCTGGCGGTAGGATTAAAAAACCTGGATGAACGTTTTCGACTGATCACCGGGCGTGCCATCGAGATTAGCGATCAGGAGGAGCTTTTTTCGGTAACTTTACCATTGGTGAAAATCAACTGAGATGAACGTACTGATCGTAGAAGACGAATTGCCTGCCCGGGACTTATTAAAGGCGGGATTGACCGACATTTGGCCACAAGCAAGCATTGTTGGCGAATGTGCCAGCGTTGCCGAAACCCTGGCTTTTTTGCAAACCAAAGTCCACATCGATCTGGCTTTTTTTGACATCCGCCTCAGCGACGGACTTTCCTTCGACATCTTCCGCCAATATCCCGTCAACATTCCAGTCATTTTCCTCAGCGCTTACGACCAGTACCTGCTCGAAGCCTTTCACACCAACAGCATCGACTACTTGTTAAAACCCCTGAAAGTGGAACATTTGCGCGCCGCATTGGCCAAATACGAGCACCTAAAAAGTCATTTTTTGCAAAAACTGCCGCAATTGCTGCAAGATTTACAAACGCCCAGCCAACGCAAAACCCGCTTTTTGGGCGAAAAAGGCGGCGATTATTACCCCATCGACATTGCCAACATCGCCTATTTTTTTAGCGAATACAAACTGAGTTTCCTCATGACTTTTGAAGGCACACGGTATTTGTTGGAAAAAACCCTGGCTGCCCTGGAAGCAGAGCTTGACCCCGCGCAGTTTCGCCGAGCCAACCGACAGGTGATCGTGAGTACCCGAGCGGTGAAACGCATCAGCAGCGTGAGCAAGAGCAAGTTGTTGTTGGAGTTGCAGCCGAGCCCGCCATTTGAGGTGGTGGTCAGTCAGGAAGGAGCGGCGGGGTTTAAAGAATGGGCAGGGGGCTGAAAAGTGAAAAGTGAAAAGTGAAATGCAACCGCTCGCCAAGTGTTGCAATGCCCAATGCGCAAGGATATTTTTACAACATGAATGTTAAATGAAGGTGAAGCTCTTGACAAATGACTTACATTTTGTGGATTTTGAGTACAGGATTCTGAAAAAAATAACAATTTGATAGACAATGATCCAAAACCATCAAAGGCTCCACTTATGAAAAAGAAGAACTGCTGTATTTTACTGCTAATTACCTTGTTTCCTTTTCTGCTCAAAAGTCAATTTTTAGTTACCGACATCAACAAATCGGCGGTGGGGAGCGACCCAAGTTTTGTTCGAGCAAGCCTTGAGCATTTTGTTTTTACCGCTTTGAGTGACCAATATGGCCGCGAATTATTCATCAGCAATGGAACCGAATCCGGGACAAAATTGATCAAGGACATTAATGTTGGGAATGCCAGTTCGCAATTTTGGGGGCTTAGCATTATCGATACCACCTGCTATTTTATTACCAGCATTGATGCTGAAGCCCTTCAATACTGGCGTACCAGTCTAAAAAACCCTGAACCGGTTTTGCTCAAGACCTTTACGGTCAATGGCATTGCCAGTGGGCAAAATGGTCAATTTACCAAGTTCGGCGACCATGTTTATTTTTTACACCGCAACGAAAATTACTTGATGGAATTATGGAAAACCGATGGAACCCCGGAAGGAACCACGCGTGTATTTGAATTTGGAAGAAATATTTTTCCCAGCCAATTGAGTGTCTTCAAAAACCAACTGATTTTTTTGGCAGAAAACAATGCGGGACTCAGTCAACTATGGAAAAGTGATGGCACCAGTAACGGTACAGCTTTAATCAAATCAGTTGACAACCAGTATGGTACATTTGAGTATACGGTATTCAAAGACACGATCTATTTCGTTGCCAACGATGGCATCAGTGGTTGGGAATTGTGGCAATCAGATGGTACAGCCAGTGGAACAAAATTGTTTTTAGATCTGATTCCAGGGGCAATGAGTGTTTTCCCACTAATCTACGGTTGTTTTGGAAACAACCTTTTTTTACCACTGATCCGCTGCGAATGGTGCCAGATTGTGGCGACCGAAGGCAGCGTTCTATCAACACAGTTGGTCAAAGACATTAGGCTGGCATCCAAGGCTCTTGCCCTATAAGTTTCAAAAATTCAACAATACCCTTTTTTTCTCGCTAACGATGGAGCAGTTGGCATAGAATTATGGAAAAGTGATGGAACTGCTCAAGGCACCCAGTTGGTAAAAGATATTTTGTACGGACAGGAAGGCTTGGAACAATAGCCATCCAAAGTACGATGGCGTACTCATTTTCTTTGTTGCTAAAGATAGTCTTAAAGGAAAGCATTGTGGCGCAGTGATGGGACTTTGGCTGGAACCATTGGTGAAAAAGATTATCTCCGAGCATTAACGCAACAGAGGTATCGGAATTGATCACCTTTAAAAATGAACTTTATTTTAAAACACAAGACGGCATAAATGGATTAGAGCTTTGGAAAAGTGATGGTTCAGCAAATGGAACCAAAATTTTCACCAAATTGAATTCAGCTGGTGCAAGTTCTTTTCCCTACCAAATCAAGGTAGTCAAGGATTTTGATGTTTTCCGAAAAACCGAAACAACAGGTTTGAATTGTGGAAATCGGATGGCACCTCAGCGGGTACTCAATTGGTAAAAGACCTATATCCTGGCGCTGAAAGTAGCAATATTTTATTGCCAACGCTCTTTAATGACTTGTATGTTTTCACTGCAGCCCATCAATCCATCCAGCGATATATTTGGAAAAGTGATGGAACAAGTGCAGGAACGGTCATTTTGAAAGACCACCAGGGCAATGGAATCACCTCTACCGAACACATCGCGGTCTTAAAAACAAACTAATTTTAACGCTTATACCATCGAAAGGGGAAGAGCTATGGGTTTCAGATGGTACCGAGCCAGGGCCAAAGTTGTTAAAAGACATCTATCCGACTGGTCAATCTTTCCTTCCTTCCTCAGCCTCCAGTTATTTTGCAGGATAGTTTCTTGTTTTTTACGGCTAGTGATGGGCAAAGAGGACAACAACTTTGGAAAACGAATGGTACAAGTGAAGGGACTTTACTGGTGACAAATAATAATGCCATTAGCGGGGTAGGCTCTATTTTGGCAAAACTGAGCGATACCTTGTTTTTTCTGCCTTCAATGGTTTTAGGCGAAGAATTATGGATAACCGATGGCACCAATGAAGGTACCCGATTTGTAAAAGACATTGCCCCGGGGCAATTTGGTTCCAATCCGCGTAATGGCATAATCTATAAAAACAAGTTTTATTTCAATGCCAGTGACGCTACATCTGGTTCTGAACTTTGGAGAAGTGATGGCTCCTTAAATGGAACAGTATGTGGTAAAGATATTGCACCCGGCTCGAGTTCTATACCCTACAATTTGACCGTACACAACAATGAATTATTTTCGTAGTGGACAATGAAGGACAAAATAACAAAGATCACTCTGGAAAACCGATGGACCCGGAAGGAACAGTACGGGTTAAACAAATTGGTACAAGCAACAACAGACTTATATCCGCAACCTCTTTTCATGGGGCAAATATTTGTATTTTTCAGCAGACAATGGCATCAATGGGCACGAATTGTGGCGCACCGATGGCACTGAAGAGGGGACAGTGTTGCTATTTGATTTAAACAAAGGCTCCGCTTCAAGTGATCCTGATCATTTCACCTCCTACCAAAACGATTTGTATTTCGCTGCCAATGATGGAGTCCAGGGATCAGAGCTTTGGCGATTACTTTCCGACAATGTCGTTTCCACGGCAGAAACCGGAATTGCGGAAATCCTCATTTTTCCCAACCCCGCTACGGATAGGTTAACCATTCGCAAAACCGAAGAAAACAAAAACTTACAAATCCGCTTGCACGATGCCAATGGCAGAACAGTGATCAACAGCACTTTGCTGAGGGATGCATCTACAGATTTTAATGTCAGTCACTTATCTGCGGGCTTGTATTTGTTGGAAATCGTGGAGGAAGGAACTGCCAAGAAGTATGCTAAAAAAATAGTCATTGTGCGTTGAGGGGAGATGAACGACAAAACTATGAATCATGTCGGTATCTTTAATGAGCATCACAGACAAAAAATTAGCACAAAGGACACTAAGAAAAGCACAAAGGCACAATGATATGATATTGACGGCGGTTTTCTGACGTTCAAGATGCGCGTTGAATAGAAACAAAATTCTTGGTGATCGCTATGACGTCGTGATCGTCGTTCGTCGTTTGTGAGTTTCTTGGTGGCGCTTTGCGCTAAAAATCAAGTTGTTTATGCTTTTGAAAAATCGACAACCTAGGGGTGGCTTTTGTTTGCCAATATTATACTGAGGTTTACCGAATCACTACCCTTTTTACCGCCAGCCCTTCCTTCGTGCGAATGTGTAAAAAATAAACTCGCTTGGCAATTCACCTTGTCACGCAGGTTTTGCAAGTCATTAGGGTTGCCCAAATCCTGAATCCTTCTCCCCATGTTGTCAAACAAAGTGACTCCCTTCCACTTTGGTACTGGCATTTTCCAATTGAATGGCGAAGCGACCATCATTGGGGTTCGGCACAATCCGAATGGCTGCGTTTAAGGCGAGATTCAGGTCGTTTACACCAGTGACTACGGCTGGAAGCTCGGAAAGCGCATTGGAGTACAAAGAATTGAATTCAGTCGAAACGAATACCCGGGTAGTCACAAAGGAAATCTTGTGCACGCCCGTGTAACTCGGCAAATTGAACTGATTCCCTCCCGCGATCCAGGTTTGACCATTGTCCGAACTAGCCAACAAGCCACCTTTGTAGCTGGCAAAAATATAACCATTGTAATAGGCCATGTCCTGAATTTTGCTGCCGTCCAGCCCCATCAAAGTGGTATGTGAAATGGATGTAGCTGCCGTTGGAGTCCAGTTTGCCGCATCGAGATTGGCTACAAATACCCCAGCGCCATCGGTTCCGGCAAACAATCGGCTGCCATTGGTAGCCACTGAAGTTACCCTGAGATTGCCAAGTCCAGTGTTTACCGCCGTCCAGGTACCCGAAGCAACCTCACGGGTAAACACCCCTTGGCCCAGGGTGCCCAGCAAGATTTTACTGCCATAAAAGGCCATTGAGGTGAGCACAGTATTGACCGGCAAGCCAGCCTGAATGGAATTCCATCTGGAGCCGTTCAGTTGAAACACGCCATAGCTGTCGTCCAGGATGTAGACGTTGCTACTTGACGCGTAAATCTTTTTAACATTCAGGTTGGTCAAACCAGCATTTTGAGCCGTCCAGGTTTTTCCGGTATCGGCACTGACAAAGACGCCTCCGTTTTGGGTTGAGGCATACAGGCTGCTGCCGTAAAACTTCAGGTAGGTCACATTGAGGCTATCGGACAAACCCTTGTTGGCGCGAACATACGAAGCAGCCAAATCCCGGCTGACAAAAACCCCTTTTTCTGTAGCGGCGACTACGATCCGTTCGCCGCTGGATTCCATGGCATATGTTTCAAGGTTGTTGAAATTGGTGTTGCGGCTCACCCAGTTGAGGGCGCTGGCTGGAGTGGTGTAAATACCTTCTTTGCGGGTGCCCAGCAATACTGTGGTTCTAAAGCCGAGAGCTACGGTAACATCGCTGGTCGCCAGTCCGTCATTGGCCGGAGTCCAGGTGGCACCCGTTGCGGAAGTAAAGACCCCTTTATTGGTGGTCAAAAACCAATTGTCGCCATTGTTTGCGATGGAGCGCATGACCGTTCCCGAGGGCAAGCCGGGTTGAATTGTGCGGTAGTTGATCGTATTTGTTACTGCGCTGGCATTGGACAACATGAACAGGCCATCCATATTGATCACCGCCAGCTCGTTGGTTTTGGCATTGTAGGAAATGGAGTTGGTGCCACCACATCGAGGGTTTTTCCATCGCTGAAACTGTCCCATCCGTTGCCGTCTTTGGTCACAAATACCCCACCTTCGCGGGAAGACGCGATGATCCGGTTGCCGAGTTTCAATAGACCGGTGATTGTGGTGCCATTCAACCAGGCGCTATTGAGGAATTTCCAATTGGCACCCTTGTCGGTGGTTTTGTATACGCCACCACTTTCAGTACCCGCGATCAAGGTATTCGCATCCAGTGCGACCAGAGCGGTAACCCTTAAATTGGTCAGGCCGTTGCTGATTCTCACCCAATGCTTGTCTGTACCGACCACACCACTGTAAATATAGACTCCATCATCCAGGGTTCCGGCGAATAAATTAGTACCCGAATGGGTAAGGGCCGTTATTCTGCCACTTCTCAATCCTACGGGTAGTGCCCGCCAGGCGGTCAGCCTGGAGTTGGTACTTTCGTAAACGCCACCGTTGAATGTACCCACATATACAGTAGAATCATTGCTGATGGCTACGCTGACTGAACCTCCAAAAGGGCCTCTAGAGCCAAAATGGGCCAAGAGCGGCTGGCTGAAAAAAAATAACAGGGTCAGTACAACAAGTATGTTGATGGAAAAATGGTAGTTGTGTTTCATGAATGAATGAGTTTGGGTGATAAAATAGTCGACTATGAATACAGTGCTTATTCATAAGTAAACATGGCCGGGATGTTGTTGGCGATTTTTTGTCCCAGGGCCGCGTTGTTTTCTGCTGCCGTTTTTACGCTTAAAGATCCGGCCTGATTCAGGGTGATGCCGTTAAAAAGTTTACTGTAATCCACGATGAGATGCCCGTAAACATAAGCCTCTGCTTCAATGCTGAATTCTTTTTCACCCATATTCACCTGGATGAAATGGTTATTGGTGCCAATTTTATACACAAAGGGTACTGGTGCTTTATCCATGTTGTGGGAGGTGTCGATTTTGCCCTGGACGTTCAAAAAGACGTATCCGCCTGGTTGGCCGTGTTTCCCCACCACATGCTGGGCCGGTTGAGAATCGAGGAATCACTGGGTGCGGTGGGGTTCAAAGAATTGATGCTTGGCGGAAGGCCCACTTTGAAGCGGATCGACTTGTAATTGCCAACTGGTACTTGACCGATCTCATAGGTATGCACTTTGAGGTTCTTTAGTAAACTTTTGCCTTTGATCGCATACACCGAGCCGTCAGCTTTGACCAACTGGACGTCTGAAATGTACATTTGCGAAAAGTCCAGGGACATGCTGCGCCCCTCCGGAGTTTCATATTCGATTCCGTACAGATCTACTTCCTGTATACCTACGTAGGCGTGTAAATGCAGCAAAAAAGTACCTTTTGGGCCTATTTCCTCCG
>NZ_JADKCX010000062.1 GCF_016718685.1 Haliscomenobacter sp.
CCCAAACCAAACAACCCATCCACCTCGATAAACCCTTTCTGCAAGATTACAGCATCAAATATTACCTTCCTGCAGAGAGCAAAATCCAACTCAACACGGCCTTCGCTGACCGCAACTGTGTCATCAAAATCCAATCCTCCAGTGGCCTGATGCAGCCCCATAATGGCCGATTTTTGTATCCCGGCGAAGTTCGACCCGACCAAACTTACCGTAGCCTTGACAACAAAAAAATCAGCGCCATCGGGATCTGCGAAAATCAGTTTGTATTCCTCGACGAGCAAACGGTGTTGAGCAATGCCTGGGCGGGTACCTTGTTGGTCAAACATGAGCTGCCACAGGCCAGATTGTTTGCCGGAGGCCAAAACTTTGATTTTTTACTAGCGGATGGCAGCCAAATTCATTACCTCAAAGCGGCCAAAACACACTGGAAAGGCAGTTTGACGAATGACAGCGTCCGGGAGATTCGTTTTCATAAGACCACCAAGCTTTTTTGGATTTTGG
This sequence comes from Haliscomenobacter sp., assembly GCF_016718685.1. Classification (GTDB taxonomy): domain Bacteria; phylum Bacteroidota; class Bacteroidia; order Chitinophagales; family Saprospiraceae; genus Haliscomenobacter. The sequence continues at coordinate 502 of NZ_JADKCX010000062.1, forward strand.
GGGCTAAAACCCTGTACAGATTTTCACCCGTTACCAATGTGCTGGAACAGCAATTTGCCGGGGCTGATTTCAGCAGTTTCGATTTTTCACCAGACCAAACTAAAATCATCATCGGCACCGGCGATGGCTACCTCGAATACGACCTCAAAACCCAAAAACAAATTGGGTCAAAACTGCAAAAACTTCCTTGTACGGCAATCACTGCTGTGCAAACGATCCAGGATAAAGTGTGGTTTGGTACGCGCAAGGCCGCTTTTGCCTTGCGCAAAGATGGCCGGTTTGATTATTATCAGGGCGAACGTTGGTTGCCGGGAGATGTGGTCAAGCACATCGCGGAAGGCCCGAACCAATCAGTGTTGATCCTTACGGAGAAAGGTTTGGGACACCTCAATTTCATGTGGATGACCCTGCACGAAAAGGCCGTGTTTTTTGAAGAGCAAGTCCGTGCCCGCCACATTCGCCACGGATTTAACTCCTCCCCTTAGCGGCATGAACAAAGGGGATTTGTCTACGGGTTATTTATCCGATTCGGACAATGATGGCCTCTGGACCTCCATGTACCTTGGGGCAGAAATCTTCCGCTACGTGGTGACCAAAGAACCCGCCGCCCTCCAAAATTGCCGGGAATCGCTCGATGCCATGGAAAGGCTTTACACCGTTAATCCCGTGCCCGGGTTTCCGGCCCGGTCCTTTGAACGCAGTGGCATGATTGAAAAACTGGCCGACCCCGAACGTTGGCAACACGCGCCGGATCCAGCATGGGATTGGAAGTCCACCACCAGCAGCGATGAGGCCATCGGGCATATTTTTGCCTTTGGGGCAATGGCTGAACTGATCACTGACCCGGCACTGAAAAAACGAGCCATTGTGCTGATCGATACCCTGATGGCGCATATCCTGAAAAACGACCTGTACCTGATCGATTACGATGGCAAACCGACCACCTGGGGACGCTGGAACCCGAGCTACGTCAATGCTTTCCCCCTCAATGTTGGTGATCGAAAATTGAATGCATCGAACATCATCGCCATGTTACAAACGGCTTATCATTTCACCCAAAAACCAAAATACAAGGAAAAGGCCTTTGAATTGCTGAATCAGCAGGGGTACTTTGAAAACCTGATGCGGCCCATGAGCCAAATCGGTTACGCGCCTGTAGATGCGGATGAACACAGCAAAAAAATGTCGGATGCCTGGAATCATTCGGACGATGAAATGTATTTTCTGGGTTATTGGGGCTTGTACCGCTATGCATTCAATGATACGCTCAAAAGGCATTACAAAAAGGCGATCCTCGATCATTGGCAGGCCGAAAGGCCGGAGAAGGAAGGACTCTGGAATATCTTCACGGCCCTGACGGGTACGCCAACTTTTGATCTCAAAGAGGCAGTGTGGTACCTGCAAGAACACCCGCTGGACTTGATCGACTGGATCATTGTGAACAGCCAACGCCAGGACATTGAGCCAGTCCCCGACAATTTTCGCAGCCAAAGCATTGGGACTGTTTTGCCACCCGACGAACGCCCCATTCAACGGCACAATGCCAATATGTTCAACCTCGACCGCAAGAACGGCAATGGCACCTCGGAACACAGCGCTGGCGACATTTGGTTGCTGCCTTATTGGTTGGGGCGGTATTTGGGGGTGATTTCGGGGCCCAAGCCCTAGTGGCCATAAATATTCAAGTCCAGGTAAGCATTTCTAAACTTTCCCTGTGGATCGTATTTTTTCAGCAATTGCAAAAAGTCGGGCAGTTTTTCATACCGATCGTGCAACACTTTAGGCGCAAGGGTAAACAACTTCCCCCAATGCGGACGTGCCTTAAATGGCGCAAGTTCAGCCTCAATCATGGGGAGCAATTGGAGAACTTCAGGGGTGTTTTGCTTCCAGGTAAAGTGGATGGCCACACAATCCCTTTGGTAGCATGGGCTCATCCAAAAATTATCCGCCGCAATGCAGCGAATTTCGCTGATCATCAATTGGGGATAAATCAGGTCCCCTTTTTTCTCCAAAGCAAGGATGGCCTCAACAGCGTTTTCGCGGGGTATAAAATATTCCGATTGCAATTCTTTGCCACTGCTGGGGGTAAAACCCATTTTGAAGTGCGGCAAACGCTCGTACCAGGGTCCGGCGACGCCCATTTGCTCGGTGCAGTTTTCGGGAGACAAGCGGGTGATGGGATGCAAATTTTGGGTAGCCGCTTTCGCTCCATAAAAATCGGTTCCCATACTTTGGGTATTGGTTTCGACTTTTCGTTTGACCCAAACCTGGCTGATGACCTGGTCTTGCCAATCCGTAAATAGACTCACACTGTAGCCACTGGACATGATGGCCTCAAAATTGTCTTTTATCGCTTCCAATGGTAAGTCCTGAAAGAGATCCTGACGCACGGAATATGTAGGCTGGAGGTCCAGCGTCATTTTGGTCACGATGCCCAATGCGCCGAGGCCAACAACTACGCCGTTAAATTCCTCTCCATCGTCGTCGCGGCTCAAGGTCAGCAGTTCACCATCGGGCGTCACCATTTCCAACGCGGATACCGCAGTAGCCAGGTTACCATTGTTTGTACCTGAACCATGGGTAGCCGTTGCACAAGCTCCCGCCACGGAAATGTGCGGCAAGGAGGCCAGATTGTGCAAGGCGTAGCCTTGGTCATCGAGTTCCTGCGCAAATTGGCCATAGCGTGCACCGGCTTCCAAGGTCACGGTGTGGTTCTTTTCGTCAATGGCAATGACCTTGTTGAGGTGTTCGGTTGAAATCTGGTTGGCAGGGCTGTCCGCAATGTTGTTGAAACAATGACAAGAGCCCAATGCTTTTTTGTTGGTCCATTTTTTGACCAGGGCTTGTACTCCCATCACCGTTTTGGGCTGGTGGAGGTTTTTGGCTTGGTATTGATAATTGTCTGCCCAATTGGTACGCATAGTTGTAGTTTACTGTTTTTTTTCTGTTGTGGAGGGTTTATCTCTTCAACAAGACCAACCCAATTCCGCCCAGTATCGCTAAGGCTGCCAAAACCAACCGCAGGGTCAGGGGCTCGCCCAGGAAAACGATCCCGCCCAGGGCTGCAATCACCGGAACACTCAGTTGTACGGTCGCGGCGCTGCTGGTCTTCAAAGCGGGCAAAACGGTATACCAAACGATATACCCAAAACCAGAGGCCAGCGCACCAGAAGCCAGGGCATACCCAATGCCAGCGCTGTCCAATACGGTGTTTTTTTGCATCAATATACTCAACATCAGGGCAAGCGGAACTGCGCGCAGAAAATTCCCGGCAGAAACTTTGCTCGGATCACCTGCGCCTCTTCCCCGCAAAGAATATACACCCCAAGCTGCCCCGGCAATCATCATCAGTAGCGAACCCCATAGCGGTGGAGCGGCCAGCCCGGGTAGCAGCAATACCACGAGTCCTCCGATGGCGAGCACCAGCCCAATTAGCTGTTGGTTGCGCAGTTTTTCCCCAATCCAAATGCCATATCCGATCATGGTGGCTTGTACCGCCCCAAAAAGCAAGAGTGCCCCGGTTGCGGCAGTCAGACTCACATACGCAAATGAAAAAGCCGCCGCGTAAGCAAATAAGGCCATTGCCGAAAGCCAATTTCCACTACCGCTGGCGGTATTTCGCCGAATGCGGACAAGCAGCCAAAGCATGGCCGCCCCGGCAATCAAGCGAATGCTCGTAAAACTTGCGGCGTCAATGTCGGTCTGTTTCAGGGCAACGCGGCACAACAATGAATTGCTGGCGAAGGCAATAAGCGCCAGAATGGTGAGTAGAATGATGCGGGGACCTGACATGTGGCTGGTTGAGGGATACCTATTGTTCATTTTTCCAATCCCAAAGTACTACAATCCATTCAGTTTGGTTCGGGTCTGTAAAGGTGTGCACCTCTTTAAAACCAATTCTTTTGTGCGCATTCAATGATCGGGGGTTGCTCCTGGCGATTTCGGTAATGGCAAAATCGTATTTGTCGCCATAAAACGCTTTATAGGCGGCGTAGGACTGATCAAGCAGGCCTTGTCCGCGGTAGCCCTTGCCAATACAAACTTGCCCAACCACCAGATAATGGTAGGTGGAGATTTTTTTGCCACGGTAAACAATGTCATCAAATTCCTCAAACATGGGAACCAAAACGGGCAGCTCATACTTTGACACGACGGTCATGGCCAATAAATACCCTACGACTTGATCCCCGTCTTTGGCGATGAGGTGTTTTTCCAGTTCGTTGAGTGCGGCCATTTGTTCATAGGTGTGATCAACGGTTACAAATCCCTGGCTCTGGATTTCTTCTGGGGTCAAACCTTGTGGTAGATTGGCTTTTTGCAGGTTGAGGATGCCTTCTAGTTCCTTGGGTGTATTGGCGGTGGTAAAGGTGATCATAGGGTTGTGATTGGTGGTGTTTGCCTAATTTGATCTTTTAAATAAAAATATAAATTCAACAACAATCGGCGCTCCAAATCTCTTTGAAGCGCCGATCATCCTTATCCGATATTGGCATACCTTATGCCGAAAACGAGGTTCCGCAGCCACAAGTTTCTTTGGCGTTGGGGTTATTGAAGGCAAAGCCACGATTTTGCAGGCCATCCAGCCAGTCAATTTCCATGCCCAGCAAATAAATGGCGTGGCTTTTTTGCATGTATACTTTGATGCCTTCGATTTCGTAAGTCGAATCGTTGTCTTTTGAGTCATCGAATCCGAGCATGTACGAAAACCCCGAGCATCCGCCGCCTTTAACGCCGATGCGCAGGCCGTAATGTTCGGGAATATTTTGTTCCGCTTTGATGCGTTGTAGTTGTTTTACAGCGCCGTGCGTAAGGGTTATCGGTTTTGCTTCAGTTTTAACTTCGCTCATCCTATGGTTATTTAGATTGAATCTAAGTGCAAAGATACAACTTCTGTAACATTGCGTGGCGTTTTTTGGTTGAATCAACAAGAAAAATTTCCCTAAAATTGCTGGAAGCGCCAGGGCTTTCTACCTTTGCCGCCTATCAGGGTATGTAAACCAGAAAAAAGAACAGCATGGATTTGATTCCCCATTTATTGGATGTATTGAAATTTTCGATCTTGGCCTTTGTGGTGTACACCATCGTCAAAGACGTCATGAAAAGTTATTTTGAATTGCGGGCACAACAGCCACAGGCTTCCGCGCCAGTTTTGGCTAAAACGGACGATGCCATTTTGCAGCTGCGCCTGCAAGCATACGAGCGGATGGTGCTTTATTGCGAACGAATAACTCCCGAAAACCTGCTGATGCGGGTGCGGCCGGAGGGTTTAAACGTGGCAGAATACAAGTTGACACTGATGCTCAATATACGTCAGGAATATGAGCACAACGTAACCCAGCAGATTTACCTGTCGAATCAACTCTGGCAGATCATCAAATTGGCCGGTGAGGATACCATCGGCTTGATTTCTCTGGCTGCGGAAGGAATTGACGCCAAAGCCGATGGACGCCAATTGTACGATAACATCTTCAATTTGTCGGCTCAGCGGGGAACCTCTGGTTCTGAAAAAGCACTTCAGGCCATTCGTGCCGAAATTGCCGGTTTTTTGGGCTAAATCAAATAAATAATTCACCACAGATGCGCACAAATTTTATTCATAATCCGTGTAAATCTGTGCGAATCCGTGGTGAATAATTCCTCTAAACCGTTACCCAGGCCTGCTTCTTGTTGCTCTCCACGATGCGTTCGCAGATGAGCAATTCGCGAAATCCATCCGCGAAAGTAGGGAAGCTGGGGTGTTCAGGTTGTTTGCCGCTGGCTACCGCCTGGTATACTTCCTTAAACAATTGTTTGGAGGTATCGGGAAAACCTTCGTTGTGACCACCGGGGAAAGACACTACACTTCTGGCCTCGCCGTGGAAAAGTGAAGGATCGCGCATCAATTGGCCGTTGGCCCCATCGCGGTTGCCGATCCAGAGGTTGTTGGGCGATTCCGAGCACCAATGGAACGTAGACACCGAGCCGGAAATCTCCAGATCGATGCGGTTTTTGCGGCCTGCCGATACCTGACTCACCGTGATCACCCCTCGGTTGCCATTGCTGAAACGCAGCATGACGTTGGCGTGGTCTTCGGTGGTAATGGGTACATCCTGGTAATCTTCTGCGGTCAGCATCTTACCTGAGTAGGTTTCTACAGGCTTGAGCGGCTTTTTGCGGAATTTGTGTACGGTGTTGAAATCGGCCATTACCGCCTCAATGCGCACACCGGTGATGTATTCCAATACGTCCATGATGTGGGAACCAATGTCCGCAATGGCACGGCTTTCACCAGATTGCTCCGGCTCCAAACGCCAGTTGTAGTCGGTATCTTTGAACAACCAGTCTTGCAAATACGTCCCGACCACGGAATAAATATCGCCCAGTTCTCCTTTTTCGCGCATCACTTTCATTTGGCGCACGATCGGGTAGTAGCGGATATTGAAATGGACCGCGTTGACCAATCCAGTTTTGGCGGCCAGGGCCACCAATTCTTCTGCTTCGGCAATGGTGGTCGCCAGTGGTTTTTCACACACGACGTGTTTGCCTGCCAACAATGCGGCTTTGGCTTGATGGAAGTGCATGGCATTGGGCGTACAGATGTGTACAACCTCCACTTCGGGATCGGCAATGACTTCCTCGAACGAACCGTAAGCTTTGGCGATACCCAATTCCTGGGTTTTTTGGCGACTGCTTTCCAAGTCAAAGTGTAAGGCACCGATGACATCTACCGTGGGTACGCGACGCAGCGCTTCAACGTGAGCCGGGCCAATAAAACCTAGACCCACTACCGCAGCTTTAATCTTTTGCATGAGTTGTTGATGTTAATTCAGTGCTAAAAGTACGGTAGAATCTAGGTTTTTGAATGAAATTTGGAAAAAAGTATGATTTTTTTTGAAAGTTGTGCAATCAATATTGCGCTTCCGTAAGTAAGCTCTTTTCTGACATCTCAAAATTATCCTGCGTTTCTTCCGCCATCCAGGCGTCGAGGTCCAGTTCTCCAACGGTATTAACAATTAAATCCGGAGCGAAAGCATAACGTTTCAAGTCTTTCAGTTTGGAAACCCCGGAGAGGGTCAGCACTGTGCGGTAACCCACCTGAATGCCCCCGAGGATATCGGTATCCATCGTATCCCCGATCATGGTGGTATTGCCACTGCTTAACCCCAGTTTTTTGCGGGCTACCCGCATCATTACCGGGCTGGGTTTTCCCACCGAAAAGGCTTTTACCCCCGTGGCTTCTTCTATCATGGCCACTACGGATTTGATACCGAGGTTGGTCCAGCCTTTGGTTTTAGGGGAAGGGTCAAGGTTGGTCGCAATCAATTTTGCACCATCCAGGATCATGTCCACCGCATGGTTGACCATTTCGAGAGTAAAATTTCGCCCTTCGCCCACCACGACAAAATCGGGGTTTTGGGTCACCAGGGTGTAGCCATGTTCGTGCAAACTGTTGATCAAACCTCCTTCACCCAGTACATAAGCGGTACCATTGGGTTTTAATCTGGAGAGGAACCAACCCGTAGCAATGGCGCTGGTGAAAACATTTTCTTCTTCCGCATGTATGCCGAGCCCAGCGAGTTTGTTGACTACATCGCGGGGGGTACGTTGACTGTTGTTGGTTAGGAACAAGAAGGGGATTTCGCGTTTTTGTAACGCTGCAATAAAGGTATCCGCACCTGGAATGAGGTGATCACCACCGTAAATTACCCCATCCATGTCAATCAGAAATCCTTTGGTCATGTGTCGTTTTTTAGTGAACAAAAAAGTCAGGTCATTTTGACAACCACGACTTACTATGGAATTATGCCGCAATGTATACGAGTCTGAACTAGGAAACCATGCCCAAATTGACGCATTGTGGTGTTTTTTTACCTTTTTTTTAAAAACAAGATGAAATACACATTAATATACCATCGCTCAATGCATTAAAATGGGTTTTGGCCAATACGTTGGCGGCTATCCTTTGCCCAACGCAACCTCAATTTTATGTTCACGGCATGGATATTTGTTGTAACTTTCCTTGGCGGCTCGAGTAGTTGATCATTGGGTATACCGCCAATTAAACATACAATTATGAAATGGGCATACAGCATACAGCATAAAACAACAGCATCCATATTGCTTGCCATTGTACTGGCCTTGGTCATGCTGAACAATATGGTAGAACGGAATCAAATCAAAAGATTGGACAAATCGGTTTCATCGATGTACGAAGACAGGCTTCTTGCCGAAAGTTACCTTTTTCAAATGTACGAGCGCCTGCACCAGAAAAATGATTTTTTTGAAGCCAGTGTTTACCGAGGCAAATCCCTTAACGAGGAGTTTGATTTTGAGCAGCACAACCAGGAGATTAAGGAGATTGTTGAGAAATATGAAAAAACCTGGCTAACGCCAAAAGAAACAACAATATTCAAACGTTTAAAAACGGTGTTGTCTAGCATGTTTGCTATCGATGCGCAGGTATTGAATGGGCAGCAAAAAGAGATTGAGCAGGCCCATTTAATTAAAACCAGTGCATCAACTACAGATGAAGCTTTTGCCCTTTTGTCCAAACTCTCTATCATTCAAACAGCAGAGGGAAGCATCATCAGAAGCCAGTCAAAAAAAATACTACTGGTGAATATTTCTTCCTCGCAGTTCGAGATGGCTATTTTAGTGATCATTGCATTATTGATACAGATCCTGGTTTTTGCTTCCAAATCTTTACAATTGCCGAAGCCTTCTAACCGTTCACATTTAAATTAAAGAATAGACTTGCGCTTAATCAACACCAAAACCAAAACACCATGTATTCTATCCGCTACGGTGGCCGCGATGGCCAAATCATTCAATTGGTCGAAGCCAACGACCTTGTGGTTGTCCGTACCCAAACGGGCAAATCCCTATCGGATGTAAAATTGTCGGAAGCTTCCCGTGAAGCGGCCTCCTCATTAATCCCCGTGGTCGCTTTTCCTGAAGCGGATGTGGTGGTTTACAAGGTGCTTGAGGCAAAACGTGCGGTGGTCAAAACACTGCGCAATACCATCCGCCGATTGTTCAAAAAAGAGCCCGCCATCCGTTTTGCTGGCCGGGTTTTGAAAGATGCCAATACAGGGGTAATCTATGTGTATACCGAGAACTTTTTTATAAAATTTAAAGATGAGGTATCACCCGAGAAATGTGAAGCCATCCTCAAAGCACATAAACTGGACATTGCCGAAAAACTGGTTTTTGCCCCCAATTCTTATTTTGCCAAGGCTCCGGAAGGTACTGGTTTGGATATTTTTGGCATTGCCGAAACCTTGATTCTTGTTCCTGAAGTGGAGTATTGCCACCCCGAGTTGGTACAAGAAAAGCGCTACCGAGCACTGCACCCCATGCAATGGCACCTGATCAATACCAAAATCAACGGAAACGTCATTGAACAAAACGTGCAAGCCGAAGCCGCCTGGAAAATTACCCGTGGCCAGGGTACTACCATTGCGGTCATTGATGACGGGGTTGATATTGATCACCTTGAGTTCAATCTTCCTGGAAAAATTGTAGCACCACGCGATACCATTCGCAATACCGATGACCCCCGCCCACGCGGTTTTGGCGACAACCACGGCACCGCTTGCGCGGGAGTAGCTTGTGCCGCAGGTGTCGGAAAAGCCAGTGGGGTTGCACCAGATGCCCGGCTCATTCCGATTCGTTCGGGTGGACTGGGTTCTATGGCTGAGGCTAAAGCTTTTGCCTGGGCCGCCGACAATGGTGCCGACGTGATCTCCTGTAGCTGGGGCCCTGCCGACGGAGATTGGAGCAATCCCAATGATCCCCTGCACCAAACCTCTTTTCCATTACCGGACAGCGCTCGGTTGGCGATTTATTATGCGCTCAAAAATGGACGGAAAGGAAAAGGTTGTGTCATCGTTTGGGCCGCCGGAAATGGCAATGAGCGGGTCGATCTTGATGGCTACGCAGCTTACGCTCCTATTGTTGCGGTAGCTGCTTGCAACGACCGGGGAAAACGTAGCCTGTACAGTGATTTTGGCAAAGCAATCTGGTGCGCTTTTCCCAGCAACGACGTATTTGCACCCAATCTTGAACCTACTCGCCCCCTAACTCCAGGTATCTGGACCACAGATCGCAGTGGTAGCCGTGGATACAATACAGGAATGTCCAATGCTGAGAACTCGATCGGAGACAAGGAAGGAAATTATACGGCTACCTTTGGCGGCACCTCCAGTGCCTGCCCAGGTGTGGCGGGGGTGATTGCACTCGTTTTGGCCGCAAACCCGGAACTAACGGTCAGTCAGGTTAAAAATTTGCTCAAAAATTCTTGTGATAAAATTGACACACAGGGCGGCGGCTACGACGATCAGGGGCACAGCGCATTGTACGGCTATGGGCGCATCAATGCCCTTAAAGCAGTACAAAATGCCAAAGCTACTGCTGAGCCGATTCCGGAGGTCAACATTGCGGGCAAGGCGCATTTTAACCTGGCTTCCAGTGTCGTTTTGCAAGAAGGGAAATGGACCAGTGATGCACATTCCAACAACCGTTTATTGGGCTTGGAACTCAAGATTGAACCACAATCATCCGACATAGGCGTACAATATCGATTGTTTATCCAAAAACTAGGTGCCACGGCATTTGAAAAAAATGGCACTTTTGCCGGAACCACGGATGCTCGAAGGAAGGTAATTGGCTTTCAAATTAGCTTATTGGGCGCAAACGCCAGCTTGTACACCGTAAAGTATTCCGCCAAAGTTGTTGGCAAATCCAAGATCTTTTCTGGCAGTGATGGCGCCGTTTGTGGAACCTCGGGACTGAGCGGTTCGGCCATTGCTGAGGTGAACATTGAGGTAATAAAATTATCTTGAAGTAATTTTTTTCGAAAAAACATGAAAACAGCGCTAAAACAAATTCCTTCCGTTCTATTTCTAATCATGTTGTTTGGTTTGGCGGCTTGTATGTTGTCCAAAGACAAATTTAGCGGAAACAAAATGCTAACAGATCAATTCGACTGGCAGGGCCATCGCGGTGCACGTGGTTTGGCGCCCGAAAATACCATCCCCGCGTTTTTAAAGGCACTGGAGTTTCCAAAAATCACCACTTTGGAGATGGATCTGGCGATCTCTGCGGATGGCCAGGTTCTGGTGTCCCACGAACCCTGGATGTCTGCTGCCATTTGTACAACTCCCGATGGTTTGCCTGTAAAAGCAGAGGATGAAGAAAAGTTTTTACTTTTTGCGATGCCTTATGCTCAAATCGCACAATTTGATTGTGGCAAAAGAGGGAATTCCCGTTTTCCTGAACAACAAGCGATGCCCGCCAACAAACCATTGCTGAAAGACGTGGTTCAATCGGTCAATCATTATTGCTCGAAAAATCAGCTCAAACGCCCACATTACAACATCGAAATCAAAAGTCAGCCCAACTGGGATGGGAAAAAATCGCCTCCACCGGCACAGTTTGCCACAACTGTTCTCCGTGAAATTGAGGAATTGGGTATCAGCAAGCAAGTTTGTATTCAGTCGTTCGATCCACGGGTACTTAGGGAAGTAAAAGCCATTTCTCCAAAAACGGTTACCGCTCTTTTGGTGGAAAACCTCAAAAGTTTTGACACCAATATCCAGGAGTTGGGATACACCCCGGAAATCTACAGTCCTTATTACAAATTGCTTTCTGCGGAGGTCGTACAAAAAGCCCATGCCCTGAAGATGAAGGTGATTCCCTGGACGGTCAATGAACCCGAAGAGATGCACAAACTGATGGCCATGGGGGTAGATGGCATCATTACCGATTATCCCAACCGGATCCCACCACAATAGAAACTTCAACAACTGGTTTTGCACAAAACTACTATCTTGGTAGCGTTTTCCGGGAAAGTGGTGGAACTGTAATTGGTTATTGTGGTAAAAACTTAAGCTTGAAAAACCTGCACGGCATATTGCTCCTCGCTTGTTTAGGTGTTCCGCTGTTGGGAACCTATGCCTGGCTTCAGTACCAAAAACTGGTGGTCAAAAGTGAGGTCAAACAAGCATTGATGGTAGGGATGGAGAAAGAAAGGTTGGTTCGACTGGCTTTTACTCCAATTCAAGCTGAAACCTTGTTACGTTGGGAACACAGCAGGGAATTTGAATACCAGGGGCAAATGTACGATGTCGTAGATGCCCAAATCCGTAGCGATTCCTCCGTTTATTGGTGTTGGTGGGACCAGGAAGAGACCCTGCTCAACCAGCATCTTTTGACTTTGGTAGAAAGAATTCTTGAACGGGACCCACAACGACAAAACACGCAAGACCAACTGAGCCAATTTTTTGATGGGCTCTATTGCCCACCTTCTAAAGACAATTTTTTGACTTTTTTGCCTGACTGTGTTCAACTTAGGCACAAAACGCCTCGCACTTATGAATTCCATGTTCAATCCCTGAACACAGGTCCTCCCGCTCCGCCGCCTGAGCTAGTTTAAACAGTACATATTGGTTTACTGGATGGTATTCAGCTTTGCCTAGGGCATGCTGGATCTATCGTTATTTGTTTCAACTGTTTAAACATCAGGTGATGAACAGAATAATTTTTACTTGCTGGTACTGCTGCATGGTTTTACTAGCTCATGCACAAGTGCTTACGGTGAAGGACCAGGAAAGTGGATTGCCCCTGGAAAATGCTACGGTCTCTAGTGGAAATCCCAAGATTTTGTTGAGCACTAACGCTAAAGGACAGGCAGAGATCAGTGCATTGAACGGCGCTGAAAAAATCGAAATCCGTTATTTTGGCTACAAAACACTGGTTCAAAGTTATGCGGAATTGTCCCAGGCACAATTTATGCTGGCCTTGATTCCATCCAATATTTCGCTGGATCAGGTGGTGATCTCCGCGACCCGCTGGAACCAAAACCGTCGGGATATTCCCTCCAAAGTGTCAATCATTTCATCCCGGGACATGGTTTTGCAAAATCCCCAAACCGCTGCGGATTTACTTGGAGCATCAGGCGAAGTGTTTATCCAAAAAAGCCAACAAGGCGGAGGAAGCCCAATGATTCGGGGTTTTTCTACCAACCGTTTGTTGTATGCCATCGACGGAGTGCGCATGAATACGGCAATTTTCCGCAGTGGCAACATTCAAAACGTCATTTCACTGGATCCCTTTGCCACCGAGCGAACAGAGGTCTTTTTCGGCCCTGGCTCGATCATTTACGGCAGTGATGCCATTGGAGGAGTAATGAGCTTTGAAACCCTGAGTCCTAAATTTTCATCCGATGAAAACCCTTTGATTACTGGCAAAGCACTGAGCCGGTTTTCATCGGCCAATGATGAAAAAACAGCCCATTTTGACCTCAATGTGGGTTGGAAAAAATGGGCTTTGGTGAGCAGTTTTTCCAGTTTTGATTTTGAGGATTTGCGGATGGGGCGTTTTGGTCCAAGAGAGTATTTGCGCCCGTTTTACGTACAAAGACAAAACAACACCGACATTGTAGTGACCAACGAAGATCCACTCGTACAGCGTCCTACGGGGTATAAGCAGATCAACCTGATGCAAAAAATCCGCTTTCAACCTTCGGATAGCTGGGATTTTCAGTATGCTTTCCACTATTCCAGCACTTCGGATTATTCGCGTTACGATCGGCACATTCGTTTGCGCAATGGCTTGCCCCGCAGCGGCGAATTTTACTACGGCCCGCAGGCCTGGATGATGAACCATCTCAACATTACACATACTGCCAAGAAAGGTTTATACGATCAAATGACCATTCGCCTGGCCCATCAATTTTTTGAAGAAAGCCGGGTCGATCGTGACTTGAACCGTACCGAACGGCGCATCCGGGTGGAAAAAGTAGCTGCTACTTCAGCCAATTTCGACTTTTTGAAGGCTTTCGGCACCAAGCACAAACTGTTTTATGGACTTGAAGGCGTGATTGACGAGGTGGAATCTACCGGAACCAATGTCGATGTATCGAACAACAAAGAAACCGTAGGCCCATCCCGTTATCCACAATCTACCTGGTCTTCTTATGCCGCTTATTTGAACTACCAATGGAAAGCCTCGGACAAGTTCGTTCTACAAACAGGGCTGCGCTACAACAACTTCGACCTGGACGCCGATTTTAGCAACAACCTGGCTTTTTACCCCTTCCCTTTTTCCACAGCCGAATTGAAGGACGGTGCCATTACGGGTAGTTTGGGCTTTGTCATCAACCCAAGCGATAAACTATCCATCAGTGCCAATGCTTCGACTGGGTTCCGTTCGCCAAATGTGGATGATGTGGGAAAGGTGTTTGATTCTACGCCGGGCTCGGTGGTGATTCCCAATCCCGATTTAGAAGCGGAATACGCCTATAATTTCGAACTGGGTATCGCCAAAGTATTTGCTGAAGCCTTAAAAATTGACTTGACGGGCTTTTACACTACGCTGGAAAATGCCATGGTGCGCCGCAATTATACCCTCAATGGCCAAAGCCAGATTGATTACAACGGCACCTTGAGTCAGGTACAAGCCATCCAAAATGCAGCAGTGGCCAATGTGTATGGCTTTCAGGCCGGATTGGAATTGAAAATTGCCAAAGGCCTCAGTTTCTCTTCTCAATTTAACCTTCAAGAAGGAGAAGAAGAACTGGACAATGGGGAAAAAAGTCCTTCCCGGCACGCCGCCCCATGGTTTGGTATTTCGCGTTTGACGTATGTGGCCAGTGGACTCAATCTGCAGTTTTATGCACAATACAGTGGTGAAGTGAGTTATGAAAACCTGTCTGACGAAGGCCGGGCTACCGATTACATTTACGCCATCGACGCCAAGGGAAGGCCTTACTCTCCAAGTTGGTACACCTTGAATTTTAAAGCGCTGTACCCCATCAACGAACGTTTTACCCTTACCGCCGGAGTTGAAAACCTGTCGGATCAACGTTACCGGCCTTATAGCTCGGGGATAGTTGCGCCGGGGCGGAATGTGATTTTGGCGCTGAGCGTTGGGTTTTAGTTGAAAGGTTTAGGGTTGAAAAGTTGAAAGAACGGTCGCCGAGGAGCTGCTTCTCTTCAACTTTTCAACCCTAAACCTTTCAACTCCAAATTATACAAATGTCCCCAACCCATTTTCCGCTGCAACATCAAAATGGCTTCTTTACTGCGTTGCCCGCTTTGGCAGTGGATGACCACGGGGATTTGACGCTCAATTTTATCGAGGTTTTCCATAAGGTCACCAAGGGGAATGAGTAGTCCGCCCAGATTTTTTTGCTGGTATTCTTCCGGCTGCCGCACATCGATGAGTTGGAAGGCTCGATTTTCCTTGCGCCAAACTTCCAAGGTCGCCATCGTGACGCTCGGTACTTCCAATTGAGCAGGTGTACAATAATAAGTGCTGTCGCGCAGGGCAGTAATGGGATAGGCTTCTTGCGCCAGGAGTTTGATGCTGCGGGCGCTCATGGAAGCTGCGTCAAACAAAAACAGTTTACCTACCAGTGGCTCTCCAATCCCGGTGATGACTTTAATGACCTCGTTGGCTTGCATGCTGCCAACGATACCCGGTAATACCCCCAGCACTCCACCTTCTGCGCAGGAAGGAACGGTGCCCGGCGCGGGTGGTTCGGGGTACAGGTTGCGGTAATTGAGACCTCGTTTTCCATCTGGAAGTGGGTAATTAAAAACGGAAACCTGTCCTTCGTAGCGAAAAATGGATGCGTATACATTGATTTTTCCTGCTAGAACACAGGCGTCATTCACCAAATAGCGCGTAGGGAAATTATCAGTTCCATCGGCAACGATGTCGAATTCCCGAATGATGTCCAGGGCATTTTCGGCGTTGAGTGCCGTTTCAAATACCCGAACTTCTACGTGAGGGTTGAGCGCTTGCACGCGATGGGCAGCGGCCTGGGCTTTAGATTTGCCCAAATCGGCGGGGGTGTACAAGATTTGCCTTTGCAAATTACTTAAATCTACGGTATCAAAGTCAACAATACCAAGGGTTCCCACGCCGGCGGCACTGAGGTAGAGTAGGAGCGGAGAACCCAATCCTCCTGCCCCAACCACCAATACTTTGGCCGCTTTGAGCTTTTGTTGGGCTTCTACATCAAAATCCGGCAGAGCGAGGTGTCGGGCGTATCTTTGTTCTTCTGTTGCCGTTAACCTCGGCAAAGCCTCCGATCCGTAAATCATAGTGCATGTTTGTGGAAAAAAGAAATGTTTTTTTTATATAACTGAAACTTTGATTAATTTTACCGCAGTGCCTAGAATTGACCAGGGTTGAAAGATGTTATCGAGGTGTTGGTGGTCTGTTTCTATGCTCTAGTATAACCACAATAACGTATAATCGGTTTTTGGGATAGCCTCTTTCCGCTTTCGGGGGAGGCCTTTTTTTTTTGAAAGTTGAAAGTTGAAAGGTTGAAAAGAAGTTGCCAAGTTGTTTGGGATGGAAGACGAAGGTCTCTTTACCTAAACTTTCCAACTTCTTTCAACTTTTCAACTTTTCAACCCTATCGATGGTACTTCTGCGTCAAAATATTGATGTTGCTCACCACAATTTGCCCCATCGTATAACACTTGTCAAAAATATCGTTTTTGTGGTGGTAAATCAGGTCTTCGCGCAGTTGCTGGATCTTTTCGGAAGGTGCGATATCGTCAGCCATCATGATCTGAAAGAACAAAGCGGTGCGATTGGGCTGTGTTTTCATCCGCACTGCCATCAAACTGCGCTCTTCGAGTTGATATTGTAAAACCGATTCAGGCGCCATGTTGTTGATTCCCAAAAAGATAATCGGGTTGTTTTCCTTAAAATACTGCGGGAGGTAAAAGCTCTTGCGGCCTTCGTACGACTGTTGGTCAAAATCGATGGCCCGCATGCGGTATTGGTTGCCCTCAATGTCGGGGGTGATGTCTACCACATAATTGTACGAGCGCATGTCCCCCAAAAGCCGGGCAAAACAGCGCTCGTTGAATTTTACAAACTCCTTGGCAATGCGGGTTTTGTTGAAGACCGATTCATTGAGGTGTTTTTTCATAAAATCATCGCCAGGAACTCCGGCAATATGTTCTTCAATCAGCGTGCTGCCACTCACCATATAAATCATCGTATTGGGCGAGAGTAAATCTTCCAATTCCAGGCCATAGACCCGCGAAGCATCGGCGCGTTTGACGTAAAAATGGTCGTAGTTGTCATTGATGCGGTTGATGATGCGGATGCGGAAGGGTTTGGAATTGCCAAAGTTGCAATAGTCGATGCGGGCGATGGTCAGGTGATCGAGCAATTCTACATTGCCATCCACCTTCAAGAGTGAATAGATGTATTTGAGTGCCTGAAAAATTTCCTTTTGTTCGTATTCCGGGTAATACACCGTCTCCCAAAGGGTATCATTGCCTTCCTGATCGATAAGGGGTATCGCAGTATTGTAGCGCAGCAAATCGCTGTATTGCAGCGGTAAATCAATGGCGCGATTGTATTTGATCAGGTATTCCAACAAAGGCTCTCTGATGGGGTAGACTTGTTTTTTTTGGGAGGGGACGTTTCCTTTCATGTGGGAGGGTTTGAGGGTTCGGGGTTCGAAGGTTTGAGGGTTCGTAGTTCGGGGGCTCCAAGGGCGAAGGACAACCCTCGAACCCCCAAACTTCGAACCCCCGAACCCCTAAAGATTTGCGGCTCCCGTCTTAATCTCCTCCACTACTTCCGGGTTCAGCAATGTAGAAACATCCCCCAGATTGGAGACATCGCCTTCGGCAACTTTGCGGAGGATGCGGCGCATGATTTTTCCCGAACGCGTTTTAGGCAATCCACTGACAATTTGGATTTTATCCGGTTTGGCGATAGGGCCAATTTCTTTACTCACTACATCCATTACTTCTTTGCGGAATTTGACTTCGTCACTCACCGGATCAGTCGTGATTACGTAAGCATAAATACCTTGACCTTTAATGTCGTGTGGATACCCGACTACTGCCGACTCGACTACACCAGGGTGCTGGTTGATGGCGTTTTCAACTTCAGCGGTGCCCAGGCGATGCCCTGATACATTGATGACATCGTCTACCCGGCCAATGATGCGGTAATAGCCATCCTTATCGCGCCTTGCGCCATCGCCGGTGAAATACATCCCTTTGATGGGGCTAAAATAGGTTTGCCGACAACGCTCGTGATCACCGTAGGTGGTACGCAGGATGGAGGGCCAGGGAAACTTCATGCACAACAAACCCTCTACGTTGTTTCCTTCAATTTCTTTACCCTCAGAGGTAGTAAGGCAGGGTTGTACGCCCGGCAGTGGCAAAGTGGCATAACAGGGTTTGAGTGGGGTAATCCCGGCCAATGGAGAGATCAGAATGCCTCCGGTTTCGGTTTGCCACCAGGTATCTACAATGGGCGCTTTGCCGTGCCCAACTTTTTCATGGTACCAGCGCCAGGCCTCCTCATTGATGGGTTCGCCCACACTGCCGAGCACTTTGATGCTGGACAAAGAATGTTTTTCTACCCAGGAATCGCCTTGGGCTTGTAAGGCCCGAATGGCGGTAGGCGCGGTGTAAAAATGGGTAACCTGGTGTTTGTCGCAAATTTCCCAAAACCGACCAGCATCGGGATACGTAGGTACCCCTTCAAACATAATGGAGGTTGCCCCAGCCAATAAAGGCCCGTACACGATGTAGGAATGTCCCGTGATCCAGCCAATGTCAGCGGTACACCAATAGATGTCGCCATCCTGAATTTGGAACACATTGCGGAAACTGTAGCAGGTGTACACCATATAACCGCCACAGGTATGCACTACCCCCTTGGGTTTACCCGTCGAGCCGGAGGTGTAGAGGATGAACAACATGTCTTCGGAGTCCATTTCTGTCGCTGGGCATTCCGCAGATTGAGGGTTTACCTCATCGTGCCACCATTTGTCGCGCCCGCTTTGCATGGGTATCATTTCGTTGGCACATTGGTACACCAGCACGGTTTTTACCGAATCACAACCCATATTCAAAGCCTCGTCTACCACTTTTTTTACCGGAATGTACTTGGCACCACGACTATTGAAGTCAGACGTGATGACCATTTTGCATTCCGAGTCTTTGATGCGATCCGACAGCGAATGTGCCGAAAAACCGGCAAATACCACCGAATGAATCGCCCCTATGCGTGCAGACGCCAAGATCCCGATGGCCAATTCAGGCACCATCGGCATGTAAAAGCAGACCCGGTCTCCTTTTTGAATGCCGTTGGCTTTGAGTGCATTGGCCGCTTTGCATACTTCGGCGTGAAGTTGCCGATACGTAAAGCGGCGGTTGGGCGCCTCTGGGTCATTGGCTTCCCAGAGGATGGCCACTTGATCGCCTCGGGTGGCGAGGTGCCGATCCAGGCAGTTTTCTGTGATGTTGAGTTTTCCGCCTACAAACCAATTGATGTCAGGACCTTCAAAATTCCAGTCCAATACTTTACTCCAGGGCTTGCGCCACTGGAAAGTTTCGGCTTGTTCGGCCCAAAATGCTTCAGGATGGTCCACTGCGCGTTGATAAGCGCTGTGGTATTCTTCAATGCTGCGGATTTGTAAAGTCATGATGCAGGTTGTGGTTTGGTCGGTAAATTTAATCCCAAACCATGAACCCTCAAATTTTATCTGGTAACTTTTAAAAGTTAGCGATTGTTCTTCTTTTTCCGGTTGGATTGGTTCGATCGTAGATGACATTTTTCTTGCCGGACAATGGTTGTGGAGCAGGGGCTTCATCAAGAAGCTGGGTTTCCAGTTTATCGGAATACACCAACTGGCCTTTGTTGATTTTAAAACTTTCGTAGGTACCGTCAGGAACGTTAACCGGACCGGATTTGTCCGATCCTTGGAAGGGTATCAGGTGGTCGAAGACGATCATCTCCATCGCTGCATCCCAATTCATTTTTACACTGGTTTCAGCGCTGTATTCCAGCAATAATCGATTGACTGGCCCGTCATTGTTGATCGTTTTTGGAAAGACGGGGGCACCAAACACCAGTTGATCATCTTTAAAGGTCAGGACGTCAATGATTTTACGACGTTTGAAAAAGGAATAGGTATCCAGACCAAAAAGCAGGTATTGAGGCCCGGTAGGGGAGTTGAGCTTAATGATGTTGTAATAAATGACGCCATACCAGTTGTCTGCACCAAGAACAGCTTGTTGTACGTCTTCGATTTTGGCCGAACGATCCACGAGCGGGTACATTTTTAGTTCCGGGCTATTCATTTGTACTACCCCATAATAGTGATACGTATTATCGTCTACAAACAACTGCCAGGTGAAAATACGGAAAGTACTGTCGGGGGCATACTGGATAGAGATCGGCTTTAAACGTTCAAATTTGTATTGGTAGGAATTGCTAACTTTTAAGGCCTTTTTGAGGGTCAGAATCATTTTCCTGGTGGCCGCAAAACGGCTCTCAGGCAGGGAGTCATTGATGACCAAAAAAGAAAGGATGCCCAGGGTGTCTTCGTAAAGCTTTAGTTCCTTTTGGGCAGCGCCACTCAATTTGGTTTTGCTTTGGGCTTGGCCAAATATTGGAATCAACAGGCTGAAAACGAGGAGAAAAAAGAGATTACGCATGGCTTGAATTGAAGATTATTTGCCTCCATAACGCCGGAATACCATTCAGTTATTGTACAGCAGTGCCATACAGTTTTGTTAAAAAAAAACGCTTCAGCCGATGAAGCTGAAGCGTACTCAACAAACACTTAGTTACTTATGATACAAAACGCTAAGTCAGTAAACAACTAGTAAACAACTATACTGTATTAGTTAAGGCTATACTGCATATTCGTTGGCAGCAATCAACACATCGGCAAGTTCCCGGCGGAGGGTTTTGACGTTTTGAGCAGGATACTTGGTGAATCTCTTCAAGCCCATTAGCATCGTGCGCAACAAATCCCCTTCCGCGAAGGAAGCCAGGGCATCAGTGCCATTTTTATTCATGCGCAAAGTGACATCGTGGATGAATACCTTTAAGATGGCATCATACACTTCCTGTTTTACTTTGCCTTGCATGCCGGCCAGTTTTTCAACCCGCAGCAGCGTGGACTCGGCCAGGAATAGATCTGACAACATATCGGCCACATTCATGATGATTTCCTGCTCGTCTTTCAGGTCGAGTTTGCCTTCCATTTGCAGTTTTGCGGCTGCACCTGCGACCATCAATACTGCCTTCTTGAAATCCTTTACGGCTTTCTTTTCCTCCGCATATGGACCTTCTTCTTTACCCAAACTAGGCATAGAAGCCAATTCTTTTTGTACTTCCCAGGCTGGCCCAACGATGTCTAATGCACCTTTCATCGCACGTTTGAGCAACATGTCAATGCTCAGCAAACGGTTGATTTCGTTGGTGCCTTCATAAATGCGGTTGATGCGGGCATCACGGTAGGCACGGGCAGCGGTGCCTTCTTCTGAAAAGCCCATTCCACCGTGTACTTGCACCGTCTCGTCTACTACATAATCAAGTGCTTCTGAACCCGTTACTTTCAGAATCGAGCACTCAATGGCGTATTCTTCGGCAGCCTTGAGCTCTGCTTCACCAAAGCTGGCGCCATTGGCCTCAAATTCCTGTTTCTTCAATTCCATGAGGTTGGATACCCGGAACAATGCTGACTCAGTAGAAAATATACGAATAGCCTGTTCAGCCAATTTGTACTGAATGGCTCCAAAACTGGAGATGGGTACACCAAACTGGATGCGCTCATTGGCATACCGGATGGCGGTAGTGACGCTGTATTTCGCACCACCCAGGCTCAATGCACACAATTTGAAACGACCAGTATTCAACGCGTTGAAGGCGATGAGGTGGCCTTTGCCAATTTTACCCAAAACATTGTCTACGGCAACGGGGGTATTCTCGAAAAATACCTGGCGGGTAGAAGAACCCTTGATGCCCAATTTCTTTTCTTCTGCTCCCAAAGTCAAGCCAGCAGAGTCGCGCTCAACGATAAAGCCGGTGAATTTGTCACCGTCAATTTTGGCAAAAACAATAAAAATATCGGCAAACCCCGCGTTGGAAATCCACATTTTTTGCCCGTTGAGGAGATAATGTTTGCCATCGGCAGAAAGGTCAGCGCGGGTTTTGGCCGCCAATGCATCCGAACCAGAACCTGGCTCGGTGAGGCAATACGCCGCTTTCAACTCCCCATTGATCAAACGGGGCAGGTATTTGTCTTTTTGTTCTTCGGTACCGAAATACAGGATTGGCAACATGCCAATGCCGATGTGCGCAGCATACGAAACCGTAAATGCTCCGGCTGGGCCAAGAGCATCTCCGATGAGGGTATTGGTATTGGTGTCCAATTGCATACCGCCGTACACCTCGGGCATATGGGTTCCGAGAAGCCCCAGTGCCGCCATTTTTTCGAGCAAACGTGGCGAAATGTTGTCTTCCTGGTGTTCTATTTTTTCAGAGTTGGGGAGTATTTCATTGTGCAAAAAGTCGCGAACCATCTCGCGGATCATCATTTGTTCCTCATTCAGCTCTTCTGGGATAAAAATGTCTTCGGCCTGGGAATCTTTGATCAAAAATTCACCCCCTTGAAGCGCGGTTTTGCTGAGTACTGCTTCCATAAGTATATTGTGATTGTTTGTTTTAATGAACTTCTAGCGAAAATTCGCTACAAAATTAATGGCTTTATTCGAGATTGTAAAGACATGGCTTTGTTTTTTTAGCGAAAATTCGCTAAAATTTAATTTTTGTCAAAAAAATTAAATTTGAAGCCGCTGCGTTACATGTTTAACAAAAAACCTTAAAACCTAAACGATGAGAAAACAGCTTATTCCATTAGCAATCGGGCTTTGCCTTGGTGTACAACTTGAAGCTCAGGTGATGGGCAATTATGCCGAGCAAAAAAAGCAAAGCAACGAATACAATCAGCAACAGCAACAATTGAATTCAAATGTCGCACCCAACGCCCAATATCGATCGATTCCCCGCAGCGCCAAACTTCAGGACGACAACAGCATCGAGGTAACCATCAATACCCTCTCAAACCAACGCGCCAGTTCGTACACCGCAGTATTTACCATCCTCCAGGTAGCCAGAACTGCCGACGAAACCAATACCCAGCTCAACAACCGCCTCAACAGTTTTGTCAATGACTTAAAAGGATTGGGCATTCCGGAGACCGATATCTACATCGACATGGTCAACTTTTTGCCCAAATACGAGTACGATGTGAGCAAAAAGATTTTTTCTAAAAAAACCCTCACCGAAATTCCCAAGGGTTTTGAATTGCAAAAAAACGTACACATTCGTTATAGTAAGCCCAGCATACTGGATCAGATTGTCACGGCTGCAGCCAAACAGGAAATTTACGACATAGTCAAGGTCGATTATTTTGTAAAACAACAACAACAGGTGTACCAGGAATTGCGTACCCTCTCCTTCGACTACCTCAAAAACATCAAGGAATCGTACGCAAAAATGGGCATTCACCTGGATTCTGCCTACGTCATCACGGCTGAGAACGCCTGGGTGGCATATCCTACCAATCGTTATGAAAGTTACCAGGCTTTTAGTACCCAATCGTTGGATGCCACAGAAAAAAACAACTCAGTCGTACAGCCCGCCGACAAACCCACCCTGCGCTTTTACAACGCGGTTGCGGCCAATGACTACGACATCGTAATCAACCCGGAAATCCTGGAACCCGCTGTACAGTTCTCCTATAACCTCGCCGTGCGCTTTAAAATGCCAGATGCCAAACCCAGGATCAAAACCGAAATCAAAAAAGAATTCATTTTAGTAACACCGACAGGAGAGGTGAAAAGCCTGAAGATTGAGTGATGAGAGATGAACGTTGAAACGTGCATTGACGAGCGGCCTTACAAATGCAACTCAATTTTTGAAAACACCAAAACAAAAGCCCACAGTGCTACCAAGCACTACAGGCCAGAGGGAATAGTAGTCTAAAAATTGACTTGCCAAACTAAAACTTGAGTGAGCCAAAGTACGCTTCTTTTACAGCAGGATCACCTTTTTGATCCAGGCTATTGAAATTCACCGTGTAACTTTTGATGCCTTTTACAAAGATCAGTTGGCTCATGACATTGACCTCTCCATCTCTGGGAAATTCGAGTTCAAGAGCCAGTACAGGTTGGTCGTTCATTTGAATCCGCTCTGCTTTAAGCAATTTAGAATTGGAAAGCGCTTGCAAAGAACTGCTCTGCACTTGATCCCAAAACTCCGAAGTTTCTGCGGCAGCGCTCAGTTGCTCGGCGTTGATCCCCAGATTGCTCAAGTCGCGAATCAAGACCGTGAGTACAGCCAGGCTATCTGCGGTTTTAAAGCGAAATAAGGTAATCCCACCTTCCATATCGCGCTTGCTGGGAGCACCGGGGTATTTTACCGAAACGCCCTCGCCTAAATCGGTTTGCACCCAGTTTTCACTTTGCGCTTGAACATTTAAACCTACGAGGAGGCCAAGAAGCATACAAATGGCTACAATGAGATTTTTCATGTTTTTGTTTTTGCTATGAATGTTAAAGGACATATCTATTGCGGGGCTTTTTGCAGCTTGAACACATTTACCCCAATGGCAAAGCCATACGTTAGGCCTTGTTCCTGGTGGATTCGGATTTTGTTGCAAGCACGGCCTAGGTCTACTTTTGACCAGGTCTGGCCGCCATCTGTGGTTTCAATGCCGGTGCTCATCGTGCCGACATAGCCGTGGAGTTCGTCCAGGAAACCAATGCCAAACTCGCGGGCTTGCGCATCTTCCACGAGATTTAGTTCTTGCCAGCTCAGTCCGCCATCGGTAGTTTTGGCCACGCGCTGTTGTTTTACCTTGGAATCAAGGTTGTAAGATTGAATGGTGACGTAGCCTACCTTGCTGCTAGGGAAAGAAACTTTCCAGGTCGTTTCAAAAGGGCGGCTGGATTGAAAAACCTGAATCCAGGTTTTACCCCCATCCACGGTGCGTAAGATCAGGGCGTTGGATTCGGTTATATCGGCATTGGAGGCTGCGCAGGCGATGCCTTCCTTGACGTTGAACATTTTGATGTCGAAAAGCATGCTGGCCTTTGCATTAAGATCGCTGGCCGTAAACGTTTTACCATCATCATGAGAAAGCATCATCATGGCTGGGCTACCCACCCGGCCCACGGCGTAGATGTGGTATTTGTAGTCGATTTTACCATGGTTGATGAATTGTTCCTTGACGATGTCGATGGCGCACAGTCCTTTGACGTAAGGGCCTTGGTACGCAACTGCTTTCCAGGTTTTGCCCCCATCCAAAGTGCGGTAAAGTGGAATGGTATCGGTGACATTGGGGAAATAATCCGTACCAACCGTACCTGCGAATCCACGCAAGCTGTCCAAAAATGCAACACAGCGGAAAAATGTACCTTTTTGTTCCCATTGTTTTTCCCAGCTTTGACCACCATCGCGGGTGTGGTAGATGCGGCCGTACCCATTGACGTACCAGCCCAGATTGGGCGAGACAAAACAGATGTCGTCCTGTTTGCCCGGATAAGGCTCGGAGTTGAGTTTCTGCCACTTTAGTTGTTGGGCAGAGAGATAGGCTGCACACAAGCACAGCAGCAAAGTGCAATAAAACTTCATAGTCGGGTGATTTGAAGTGAAAAATGGAGAAAAATCAAGCCGCAGCCAGAAGCAAGAACAACAGCTCATCTTGGCCCCCATGGTATTCTCTGACGATGTCTTTGGTCAAGATGAAGCAGAGGGCCAGGAGTAGCAACAGATGATCTACTTCCAGCATATAATTGCCCAGTTCAATCCGAAAGGGAGACTTTGGTATGCCAAGCTGCAAGGAATAGCGAATGATTTGCTCCGTGCCTTTGCTGATGAGCAGACTGAGTTGAGGATCGTTCTTGTAGCGCATTTCCAGAGGCTCATCCAGTACAGGGAACGAAATGAATGCTTTACTGCCCCAAAATTGATGTTGCATTTTCATCACCTGGGCGCCATCCTGACTTACCTGATAGATAGGATTCCAGAAACCTGTACGCTCAAAGAAAAAACTGCGGCCGTTAATGCGACATTCTTGTTCACCGGATGACAAATAACGCAGGTCGAGGAGCAGTTCCTCCCCACTGAAGAGTTGAAAATGATTGGTTCGGCCTTTCCAAACGAGGGTGTCACTGGTAAATGCAAACATTTTTGTATCGTTTTGATGATTCAAAAATGTTGCATTTACAGTAAGGAGGAAATTCAATTTACAGGAATGCGGAAATGTGGTGATGAACGCAACGAAGGGTTTATTTTATATCCCCATCCGCTCCTTAAACTTGACCGACTGGCGCTGACTGATTTCAATCTTATGTCCGCGAGGTAAGTCAACCAAGAGTGCATTGTTGAAATAAGTCTGGATGTTTTGAATGAACTCAACGTTGAAAATATGCTGACGATTGGCGCGAAAAAAGTGACTCTCCGGGAGCTTTTCTTCCAGATAATTGAGCGACTTGTGCAAGAGTGGCTTATTGTTGCCGTAATACATCCGGGCATAATTGCCCACACTTTCGATGAGGAATACTTCCGCAAGCGGCACAAAAAAGCATTGCTCGCCATCTTTGATGAAAATGCGTTTGTCAATGCTTAACCTGGTTGGGCTGACCTCTTCTGGCAGGAGTTGCTTTTTGAGCTTTTCTATGGCTTCGGCCAAACGCTGCGGATTGATGGGTTTGAGCAAATAATCCAGGGCACTCACTTCAAAAGCTTTGATGGCATACTGATCATACGCGGTGATAAAAATGACCAAGGGGGCTTCATCCAGTTGTTCGAGCAAATCAAAACCGGAGGCACCGCGCAAGTTGATATCCAGGAACAACAACTGGGGTTTGAGGCCTTGAATCTGCTCAACGGCGGCAGGCAATGTTTCGGCAATGCCCAAGACCTCTACTTCAGGGTGGGCAGCCAACATTTTACGGAGTTCTTCGGCAGCCAGGTATTCATCCTCGACGATTAAGGCGGTGTAGCTCATGGCAATCGTTTGGGTAAAGTGATTTGGATGAGAACAGCATTGGGCTCATTGTGTTGCGTAAAATGGGCTGCAGTTCCATAAATGGCTTCCAAGCGCCGCTGAACCAAACGCAATCCAACTCCCCGATGAGTGGCATCAGGCTGCCAGGTTCCAGAGTTGGCAACTTCCAGTTGGATGGCATCGTTGAAAAGTTTGAGTCCGATACGCAGTTCAATAAGCCCCTGAGCATTGACCTGCCCATGTTTGATGGCATTTTCTACCAAAGTAAGCAAGATGCCCGGTGGAATAACCTGATGGCGAACCTGATCCTCGATCTGCCAATCTATAGCCAAACCAGCGCCAAAGCGGATTTGCTCCAGTTGGAGGTATTTTTGAACCTCTTCGATTTCGGCTTGTAAGGCAATTTCCCTTTCCTGGCCGTAATTCAGCGTGAAACGTAAAATTTCCCCTAGGAGCACAATGGCTTCCCGGCTTTTTTCGGGATCAATACTAATCAGGGCTTTGATGCTGTTGAGCGCATTGAACAAAAAGTGTGGATTAAGCTGGGAGCGTAGGAGTTCTAACTCGGCGCTTTTGGCTAAGGTTTCCACGCTTAATTTCTCCTGTTTGAGCGCCGCATTGATGTCCATGATTTTGTACAAAAAATAAATAATCACCCATACGCCAACGTAGCGCATCCAGTTGAGGGTCAGGCCCAACAGGCTGATTGGTGTCAATTGTTCACTCAGGGAGACTCCCAGTGCCAGGTTGATGCCAATGTTGGCGCAAGTTAGTAGCAGCGATAGGGCCAGAGTGTACAACAGGGCACCCAGCCAGGTTCTGAAAGTGGAGTTGTTTTGAAAAAAATGCAGCCTAGCCAACAGCAATTTAAGGGCATGCGTAAGCACGACCCCCACCAAGGCCAAAGTCAGAAAAAACAACAAGTACTCAAGACTGAATTTTCCAACAATAAAAAAGGTAAAATTGATGACTTCGATGGCCACCATACCCAACCATCCGGTAATTTGGCACAGCCAGTAGGTTTTGGTTTTGGTCATAAAAAAGGGATTAGCAGTCAAGCGAGGCAAAATTACAAAAAGTGCCATCTGTGGGGTGAAGTAATTGCTATTCATTGTCTATTTTAGCACCCAAGCATTCACCCCCTTTTTCACCCAACCATACCTATGACATCACCATTGCTTTTTTGTCTCTCCTTGTGTACTTGGATCACTTTGTGGGCTCAAGTGGGCCCACTGTCTTCAACGAGTGGCTTTACCAACGCCGCCAATTTTGGTTTTTCCCCCAGCGCCACCGGCCTCCAAAACATGCAGGCCCTGCAAAAAGCGGTGGATCAGGGTGGAACCATCCAGGTGAGCACCCCGGGAACCTACAAGCTTGCCGGCACGGTGTACATCGGTAGCAACACCAGCCTCAATTCGGCAATGGGGTTTTTATCCAAAAAGTGAATGAACAGGGTGACTTCTCCCACGTCCTCATCAACAAAGGGTCAAAGACCAAAACATTTGACCAGAACATTACTGTAGAGGGCCTGCACATCATCGTGAACGGTATGGACGTCCGCAAGTTTGTGGAAGCTTACGGACTACACGGCCAACTGGCTTTTTTCTACGTGAAAGACTTGAAAATTGAACGCTTCCGCTGTCTTGACCTGGGTAAAGCCCAATACGGCATCCACGTTTGTACTTTTGAAGACTTGATCATCGACGATGTCATCATCAAGGGGCAGAAGGACGGCGTACACCTGGGGCGGGGCAAACGCTTTACCATCCGCAATGGGGTTTTTCAAACCTTTGACGATGCCATCGCCCTGAATGCCCACGATTATGCCACAGGGAATCCCGAATTGGGTTGGATCGAAAACGGAGTCATCGAAAATTGTCACGACCTGAATGCTGAAAATACCACTGGGTATTTTTGCCGCATCCTGGCTGGTGCCTGGATCGATTGGGACCCTGGCATGGAGGTGCAGCAATCGGATGCAGTGGTGTCCAATGGCCGTTTGTACCGGGTGCAGGCCAAACCCGATGGAACCCTCTACAAGTCGCTCACCCAACCCAGCCACGAAAAAGGCAGTATGGTGCTGGATGGCATCAATTGGGGTGTGGTGCAAGATGAGGTCACTTACACCGCCGGAGTGCGCAATGTGGTTTTTCGCAACATCTTCCTGGAAAAACCACGCATCGGACTCTCCATCCATTTTGACAACGACAAGTACAGCCGCTCTTATTACCCTGGGGCGGCCATCCCCCTTCAGGAGCAATTGGTGTTCGACAACGTACGGGTCTTGCACGATCAGGCCATCCCATTGCTCTCGATCGCTACTCCGGTGAACATGGTTACGCTCAGCAATTGCCACATCCGCAACAATCGCATTCACTTCCTTAGCAACAAGGCGATGCGGGATTACCTCAAAACCAGCATCCTCATCTATGGCTGTAATTTTGAGCACCAAGGCCCGATGGATTTACTGGTCAATGCAGTGGAGGATAAAGTGGTATTGCTCAAAACCTTTGGCAATGTGGCTTTGTACGATGATTTTTTGGCGCGGATTGTAGGCGGGAAAGGTAAAATGGTGGTGGAATCGGATTTGCCAGGTTTGAAAGTCAAATAAACTGGACTTGAAACCCTAAATGTTGACATTCGTACTTTCCATTGGATCGACTCCTCCGAGTCTGAAAGGTTACCCTTTTGGGACTGAGGCATAATTGACTACCATTAATAAAAGGTAATTTCAATACATTTGATTTGCGATTAGGTTGTTCAAAGTCTTTTTTCATTGCCATTTCAATTTCAAATTTGGTTTTCAAATTACCTATGTGTTTTGTCAAGGTCAACGCCAATTTTAAACTCAATCACCTCAGAATCACTCTAATAGCGAATGCAACGTACAGTAGAAAATAAGGAATGGTAACTATTCGGTAATCTGCTTTGTGTTTGAACCATAAAGTCCAAATGACAAGCGGGACTACTGCCAGAATAATTGAACCTATAATGGTATATGATTTGTCACTCACTAACTTTTGGTCCGTAACTAAAATGACACCGGTACCGACCAAAAACGCCAATGAAGCCCAACCAACATAGAGTTGAGCGGCTAGTTTTACAATTGGAAATGAGGAATAAAACATAGTCGTTCTCTCCATAAATACGATCGCACTGACCAGCATACAAATGATCAAGGAAATGTAGATCAGCCAACCAAGATTGAGTGGCACCTGCGTATTGTGAACCTATGTTTCCAATACACACCAAAACGAAAAGTAAAGTAATGGAGTTGTCCCAAAATGCTGAACCGTAGGTTCTATAAAATGATATGGATTGGAGTGTCCATATTACGAACCAGATCAAGAATACCCATCCCGGTGGAAAAAGTGTCAATTTTTCGAGTCGAGTGAACAATTCTGGATTGGGTTTGGTAACAATTAGATTAGCGATGATGTGAGTAACAAAGACAGCCAAGGCAATCCAGAAATTAAAGGTGTGGTTATTTGCCATTGGAAATATGTTTAAAAAACGCTAAGCAAAAGTAGTAACCGGGCCAGTAAATGGCGTTAACCTAGATTAATAAATCTACCTCTTTGTGTTTTTTTGCCCTCTGATTTTGCTTAAGGCCTGTGGGGTTATCCCCAGATAAGATGCAATCATTCTTTGGGGTACTCTATTGACAATGTCTGGATAAGTAACAATGAACTGTTTGTATCTGTCTAAGGCCGAAAAACTTAGTAGCATTACGACCCGATTTTGCAGGGTAGCAATCCGCCTTCCCATCATCTCAATGGTTTGATCCGTATATTCGTCTAAGGTGCGTGGGATTTTTTCGTCAATACCCTTGGTAATGATTTCTATTTGAGAATTTTCAATCGCATCAATATAAAAAATACTTTTTTTGCTTTCGGCAATGGCTGCAAAATCGGATAAGGTCCACCCTTCTGGCGCAAACATATAAATGTGTTCCTTCCCATCATCATCCACAAGGTACATTCGGAGTAATCCAGTGACTACATGAATGATTTTATGTTTGAGTTCATCTGGTTTTTGAACGAATTCACCCTTGGCAACTTTTTTGATCTCCATGCTTTGCAATTTTAAATGGTTTCTCCAACTTGCCCTGGCAAGTCTTGCAGGCAATACATACTTTTACAGCAACGTACCATTAATGTAGTCACAAAGCTATGGTAAAAAAAATATACCTTTTATTGCTTTTGACTGGCATCGTTCACAGCGCGATCAGTCAACTTGCCTCAACAGATGATCGACAAAAAGCCATTGAAAACTGGCGAAATATGCGCGTCGGATTGTTCGTCCATTGGGGCCCATCTGCTGGTTTGGGAACGCCCGAATCTCATTCGCATGCGCGCAAGCGCCCTGAACCCACATGGCTCGGTTCCCGCTGAGGAGTATGATCAACTCTAGAGAAATTCAATCCTATCCATTACGACCCGATGCCTGGCCGTTGGCCTATTCGGGATGCGTTACAGTGTTTTTGTCAAACACCACGATGGCTTCTGTATGTTTGATACAAAAGCGACCGACTACAACATCATGGCAACGCCCTATCAAAGAGATGTCGCTAAACTATTTGCTGAAGCCTGCCAACGTCAAGGTTTAGCGCTTGGTTGGCAATTCTTCCAAAAGATTGGAAACACCCTGATTTACATACGGAAAACCACGACCCTACAATGCCTATTATCTGCAATTATTGGATGAGTTAAGTGCCAATTATGGCCCAATTTCGGTTATGTGGTTTGATGGGGTTGAACCCATTGGCAAAGACAAATGGAAAGACGTTCCCGCCAAAGCCGCCGAGATGATGTACAGCCGCCATCCTAATCTTCTCGTAGGCACTCATGGGGCAATGAAAGAAGATTTTATCAGCTTTGAAATTGCTGTCGGCCCTTTGACCGGCAAAAACCCTGGGAGACCGCCGAAGGCATCAATCCCAGTGGTTGGATTTTTAATAAACCAATGCCTGCATTTCCTTTTCGCGACCTGTTGCGGACAATGATTTATACCATTTCAAGGGACGGCAATTACCTCCTGGATGTAGGCCCCATGCCGGATGGTACACTTTATCCACCTGATGCCGAACGTTTAGGACTTTGCCGCCTTCATGAAAACCAACGCGGAAGCAGTGCATGGCACTCGAGGCGGCCCCTACCGGGATGGTGCCTGGGGTGGCTCTACCTGCAAAGGAAACTCGGTTTATTTATTCATCTCGGATGAAGTGGGAACAAAACTCAGCCTGCCAGCACTGCCAGCCAAAGTCTTGAAAGCAAGCTCGCTTGATGGACACGCGCTCAGGCTAAAAACCACCAAAAGACTTTTACACTTGAATTTCCAGATAAAAAATGGTCAAAAATCTCATTTTAGCTGTGTTAAACGATGACCAAGCGGCTTATGACTTGCCAATTCTGGAAGGGCAGCCAAACCTTTTGGCAAACGCAGAAGCAAAAGTCTCTTCAATTAAAGAAACCAACGATGTGCTGTACGGGATTAAAGGGCTTTTTGACCACAAAGCCGAAACTGCGTGGGAAACGCCTAGAACCGATACTTTGTGTACACTCGAATTCGATCTGGGGAAAAGAACTTTGCTTTCAGCCCTATCCTTAGCGGAAAAAGGGCAAATCGAAAATTGGAACCATGGTGTTGATATTCGGCTGAAAATCAAGAAAAATAAAACTGACACCTGGCAACAGATTCTACAGCACAATGGTGCAATCGGGTCACCTCCCATTTTGAGCTTCAAACCCCAAACTGCGCGCTTTGTAAAAATTGAGATTCGAAAGCGACCCAGTTTTGAATTACAAATTGCTGAGTTACGGCTGTTTGGTTCAATTAAATGAGCCGGAAGGCTACAAGTTCAAAACTGTCTGCCAGCACGTATAAAACCTCAATTTTAAATTCTTGAGCCATTGCGCTGGTGAATTTTAATAATAATAAACTAAATAAAACTAATGTTCGTTTTTAATTGTATTTTTTTATAATTTTATGCTTACAACTCGCCTTATTTTCCAATCATTGTTTTTGTTTTCCCAAATAACCATAAACCGCCCAGCTTTTAGGTTGTACCGACTGGTCTTGATTATTATGAAATTTGGCAAACCAATTTCAATTGCTCCAAAATCTTTTATTGGATATACTTCAATACTGCCTTTTACAAGTTCTCTCGTTACTTTACCACAAATATTTCTTTTTGTAGCATCAATTATATCTTGTTTTGAAGTCATTAAGCCTCCTTGGTCATGGTAAAATTCAATATTTTCAGAAAAAAAAGAAGCATATTTTTCAAGATTGGTATTACAGGTATTGTAAGCACCAAAAAAAATGCTGTCTAATTTTACAATTGTTTCATAAAGTTGCTTGTCATCAGGCTTGTAGTTTTTAGTTATGGGGTAGGTCGTGCTTTTTAAGGTGTTGCAAGAATTGCAAACGAGCGTGAATATTAAAAAAAATAACATATTAATTCTAAAATAATTCATACTTACTTTTGATTTTTTGTACACAAAAAAAACTGCAAGTAAAAGCCCTAACGCTAATGAAAGTCCAAGAATTAAATTTGTTGCTATTTTATCTTTTTTTTAAATGAGTCATTAAAGTATTTGCTTGGTTTTAAGTACATTTTGCTGTTTGGATAATCTATTATGAAATTAAATCTGGATTGCAAACCAATACCAATTACTCCATCTTCAAATGCTGATTCCGCATTAGATTCATTTGCCAATAAAGTGGGTACATTTTCTAGTTTATAACTTGCAATTGTTACCTCTGGAACTTCCAATATTTCTGCATCAATAACCCTATTTTCACTTGATGCAATTCCTGCTTTCCCAATTACTTTCATTGTATTATACAGATTTTCCTTTTTTGCAAACCTTGAATCGAAACTCAAAGCATTGTCTGCACCGGTATCAAAAAAATACCAACCCTTGCTCACCTTTTTACCGTTAGAAATTGTAATAGGTACATATAAGCCACCTGTGGTTTGTTTAAATTCTATTTGAGAATAAGTATTATTTTTTCTAGGTAGTTCATTATGAATCAACAGAAGTTTATTATCAAAATCAATTTCTAAAATTTTGTTTTGGAATACATTATAACCAATCAATGCACCTCCATTTTCAAGAAACCCTGCTTCATCAATATAACATATTGGCATATTGGAAATATTCAAATTACCTAACTGAAGAGAATTATTGCTGCTTGTTTTTTCAGTGGAAAGCCCTGTCACACTTTCATCTTCCATTATGCCATCATGTCAATTTATTCAATTTGTCAAAATTTCTACCAATAACATAAACTAATCTAGCTCCTAAATCAAAACAAAAGTCCATTTTGGGACTATTATTAATACTCCCTTTTATTATTATTTGCTTGTTTTTATTTAATGCAAATGGAATGGTGTCTGTTGCATTTTGATTGTTGTTCAGTCTTACATATTGATGATTTTTTGTTGTTAAAATCACAGTACAAGTATCAGATTTATTCAAAAGCACTTTAAACTGATAATTTGATTCTGCTTCTACATTCATTGAAATGGAATCAACATCTGTATAAAAAATAACTTGCCTCTTTTTGCAATTTTTGGCTAAATGATATACAATGGGTGATTTTGATTTTATTAAGTGATTCCAATATTTAGTTTTTCCCTCCCAACCATCTTTAATAGTTACTTTAGGTGAATTGGCTTTAACTAATTTCACCTTTTCTTGTGCAAAAGTTTTAGTAAGTGAAAAAAAAAGTAAAATGAAAATAATTACCCTTGGTGGTTTCATATTGATTGATTTTTTGATTAACGATCAGCAAAGGTTATTAATTAAATCGAAACACACTTGTAAGGATGTAAACCGTTACAAAAAAATCCAATTGATTTGATTATTTTCTATTTGTGATAGTTTTGAGAAAAATATTTTTGGCGAATACCCTGTTAACGATTTAAAATCTTTTGCCATATGAGATTGATCAAAATATTCAGCCAGATAGACAATATCTATTAATTGGTCTTTAGTGGCATGTTTTGTAAACATTTTTATAGCATTTCTAAATCTTTCAATTTTAATGAATTGACTTGGAGTAGTTCCAATGTGAAGCAAAAATTGTTTATTGAATGTAGTTCTTGAAATTGCATTCTTTTTAGCAATTTCAGTAATGTTTAATTTTTGGTCATTGGCACTCTTTATTGACTCAATTGCTTGATGCAAGAATGGATGCTTAAATTCTTTAAGTTTTGTCAGTAAATAATTTTCGATAAATTCAATTTTTTGAGTATCATCTTTTATTTTGAAAACCGCATTCATTGCTCTTTCATAATCTTCAAAAGGATTGAATTCTGAAATTGTTCCTGTAATATAAACAGAGAAAGGTTTTTCTAAAAAAGCATTAATTCCTAGTGGTTTAAAATAAATACTTATTTCATTAGTTTTTCCTCTGTATGTTGTTGCTCCTTGTTTTTGGTTATCAATGATTAAAATAGATTTTATTTTTCGTTCGGATGATTTTCTATTGTTATTTCATTATCATTAATAATTACTTGAATCTTGGCATAAAGTAACAAAGATGGTATTGATGGAAACCCAAAATACGTTACATTTTCTTCATTATCATTTCTTTGTAATGTGTAAAAACATTCAATGTAATTTTGAAGAATCTTATTTTTGGGTTTGTGAATTTTTATTTTCAAATTATTTTCAAATTAGATGTTTCAATTTTAGGAGACAATGCCCCCAACGTGCTACGGCTTTGCAAAGTTCCGAAAAGAATTGAGAGAGCGAGGATTTTACAACGCCCAAAAAATCAATACACCTTGGCCAAAGCAGTAAAAATCGTCCACCAGTCTGCTTTGCCTTCATTTTTCCCAAGCCTCACAATGATTAAATCCTTAGCTGGATTTACGTATACAAATTGGCCCAAAATTCCTTCCGCCATAAAGTCTTCACCAGGGGTTGGCAACCACCATTGGTATTGATAGTACCTGACACTACCATTCAAGGTGTCCAATTTTGTGGATGCTTCAACCCATTCTTGCGAAACAATTTGCTGGCCATCCCAATTGCCTTTGTTTTTATACAGTCGTCCTATTTTGGCAAAATCTCTGGCTCTTGCGTTTAAACAGCAAAAGGTTTTTTCCAGGCCATCCTTTTTTCGGTCAATGCTCCAAGATGCATCGTATTCCATTCCGAGTGGAGTCCATAATTTCTCCTGTAAATATTGGGTGATTGTTTTTCCTTTCAGTACACGCTCCAAGATCAAACCCAATAGCTGAGTATTGCCACTGATGTACTCAAACTGCTTTCCAGGCTCGCTTTTTAACTTCATTTTCTCAATCTGTTTCCTGAGATTGAGTCCATAATAAAAGGAGGCGGCATCTCCAAAAGGGTTGGCGTAACTCTCATTGAATTGAATTCCAGAGGTCATTTGCAACAGATGTTTGATGCTTACCTTATCAAATCCATCCTTATTTAACTCGGGTATGTATTTCGTAATTGGCTCATCAACCGATTTAATGAGTCCCTCGTCGATGGCACAGCCGATTAAAATGGAAGTTACCGATTTTGCCATTGAAAAAGAGGGTACAATACTTTCCTGATCATACCCTTTGAAGTACTTTTCATATTGAATCGTATCGTTTTTGATGATTAAAAATGCTACCGTTTTATGGTCCTCAAGGTACTGGTCAAACGGACGATTGTCAATTTCTTTGGGGAATTTACCGATCGCCGCCTTCTGAAAACTGAACGCAGCAG
Organism: Haliscomenobacter sp.; assembly: GCF_016718685.1. Lineage (GTDB taxonomy): Bacteria > Bacteroidota > Bacteroidia > Chitinophagales > Saprospiraceae > Haliscomenobacter. The sequence goes on from NZ_JADKCX010000062.1 coordinate 37,084, forward strand.
CGCCCTTTTGTAATGGTCTTGACTGGAATTTTTTATGGTCATTGATGTCCGCAAAGTTGTAAAAAACAAAGCGCCCCAATTGACAAGAAGTCAAGAGCACTGAGGTAGTAATTGCAACAAGGATAATTCTAGTGAATACAAACATTTTGGCGTCTTTTGATGATCCAAAATAGGTGAAAGCAGCACTTTGAGGAAATTCAATTTACAGGATTGCAGGAAAATGGGGATGAACGCAGGGTTTGAACCGATGCCTAAAGCTCAATTTTCCACCGATCCAACTTCTCCTTTGCCAAGGCATCAAGCGGAGCACTTCTCCGGCTATGATCATCCACTTGCACAATCACTGTTTCCGCACTGGCCACACATTTATCTTGTTGAAACAATTGCTGATAAAGGGTGATTGAACTATTGCCAATCTTCAGCACAGCGGTCCCGATATCCACCCGTCCCGGCCAACTTACTTCTTCGATAAAATTCAAGTGCAGTGCCGCAATGACAAAACTGAAACCATCCTGCAAAATGGGGAGCTCTGGATGGTACAAAAACTCCACCCGGCCGGTTTCTAGAAAAGTAGAGAAGTTGGCATTGTTGACATGCCCTTGGCGATCGGTATCGGCATAGCGCAGCTTGTCGAACGCTTGAAGGGGAAAATCGTGAAGGGCTAACAATTTCATTGGAAATCCATGTTTTGGGTATTCAAAAGAACAGAATCGGAATACAAATGTTGAAATAAATAATCAACTATACAATCTGAAGCATCCAAAGCAATACAATTTTAGCTGAATATTTGTAACCCAAAATTCAATTAATCATGATCAATCGACTGCTGGTTATAATGTTCATCCTCTTTGGGTCTAATTTCCTTCAAGCGCAAAACACGCTGAATAAAGGTAAAGTATTTCCCATGGTTTTTCATGATACCATCCCCATTGAATTCATTAATGGGAAAATAGTTGTACCACTTGAGATCGGGGGCAAATTGCAGAAATTTATTTTAGATACTGGAGCACCCTGTACAATATCTGAAGATTTGCATCAGGAAATGGATGCCAAGATAAGCCATAATGAAAAACTCACCGATGCGGTAGGTGGAGTTGTTCATTTGGACCGAATTAAGCTAAAATCATTTAATCTTTGGCAAATTACATTCAGGAATATCCCTGCTTTTGTATTGCCCCAAGAAACCGATAGAATACTCAAATGCTGGGGGGTAGCTGGAATAATTGGAAGCAATGCCTTTCGGAATTGCATCCTACAAATTGACTTGCAGGCAAGAAAATTGATTTTGAGCAATGAACTGAAAAAACTGGACTTAGCAGGACATTCCAAAACACCCCTTGCTCTGAACAGGAAACAAAGCAATCCGTACATCGAACTCTCCTTGGGTAAGGGGCACCGAATTGCAGCCCTCTTTGATACAGGTGATGAAGAGGTAGTTTGTATTTCTAAAGAAGACTCGGCCATTCCGTTGGAAAATCAAGTTGCTCGATTGATCAATGTAGGAGAAGGCAAAATGATCATGTCAATAACTGATGCTCAACAAATGCAATGGTTCAGGCTTTTTAGTTTTGATACCATTGGTATTGGAAATACTCAGCTATTAAATGCCAACTCCATTCCTGGGCAGGAGCAAACCGAAAGTAGGATTGGAATCGGTCTTGGTGAATACGGGATCATTACGGTGGACTACCTACACCGACAATTTTATTTCAAAGGCTACGAAGGAAAAACTCGAATCGAAGTTGACCAATTTGTTATTGCACAAGGACTAAATATTGTTCCCAAAGAAGACCATTACTCCATCGGCATGATTTGGAACAACTCCCCAGCAGCCCGCCTTGGCCTAAAGAATGGCTACAAAATCCAGAGTATCGAAGGGGTTGACTTTTCCAAAAGGACATCGGAGCTCGATTGTGAACTGATCATGGGCGAGTACACCTCAAAAGACGTCATCAATCTTGAGTATGTGGATGAACAGGGGATGGTAGTGGCTGTATCGATCGGTATGAAGTGAGACCGTCGAAAATCGAAATGCTCCACCCGCCCAGTTTCCAGAAAATAGAAAAGGTAAAAAGTACTCATTTCCTTTTCAACAGGAACACCGTATTGGTCTCAAGGTTCTTGCGATACTGCCAAGCGCGGTTGTCCACATCGCTATCGGCATCGGGTAGTTGTGTGACCGTTCCAGTGCGGGGATTGATCATTGTGACCGCATATTTCTGGCCTGCGGGCAGTTTGATGCGGCAATGCTGCACCCGAGTGTAGATCATACTCTTGGCCTTCATTGGCCAGGCACAAGTTGCCAAAGCTGATGAGGTCGTTGCGGGGATAGGTTCCAGTACTGGGTACGTTCAAAAGCATCTTTCAGTATTTTGTAATACTTCAGCATGGTCATTTTGAGATTGCCCTGGCCATTGATCCATCCCCACCGGTATCTTCACCAGCACCTGTACCGTATTCGGCCGTTTCACCGGTGGTTTGTTGCTTCCAGTCACACAAATTTCCCAGGCCAGTTGGCTGCGGTTCAATCCAGAACGGCCATCGGGGCCTTCTTTAGCCGCAGTAGCACCACAACCCCATGGCGGATAGTGGCCTTCATAACCGTATTCCTCGTTGATGGCCGGTAAAATTCGCCCGGTTTCTTCCTGGAGGCGTTTGGCATTCATCATAAAGTCGTAGCCGCCGCATTCATCCCAGCTTTGGTACATCACCACGTCTACCCATGGAGATTTGCGAAATGGGAAATCCGCTCTGCCGTGCACCGAAATCAAGTGATTGTATGGGTCTTTACTTTTGAGGAAACTACCCATTTGATCTGCCCATTCCGGTGTGCGAAACAAATGGTATTCATTGGCGATGTCCCACATGATGTTTTCGTAGGCCGAGTAACGAGCGGCGGCATAGGCATAGTACATCTGCTCATCCTCCTTGCCCATGTTGGCTTTTTTGAAGGGATCGCAGGCGTGATCAAGTCCATCCACATAAAAAATGATGGATACGATGATGCCCCGCTCCCGGCAGTGAGCCAGCAGACGGTCCAGTTTCTGCCAGTGTCCTACTTCAAAACGGGTGACATCAAAATTGGGGGCATCCAAATCATCTTGGTTTTCGGCCAGCCAGGGGTTAAGTTTGAAGGTAAAATTGTTGGATTCCACCACTGTTGGCTCGTTCCAACGCTCGCCGCCATGAGCGCGACCATTGATGGCTACCCGGATGCGGTTGATGCCATAACCCGCCAGTCGGTCAATGGAAGCCAGAATTTCCGCTTCATTTTTGAGCCCCAACATCCAGTAAGCGGTAGTGCTGTTCCAAAAATAATGGTCGCCATTGTCAAATTTAAAATGCCAGGGGTGATCTTTATCCAGGCGCAAAACCCCTTTGCGGCTGGAGGCAATGGCCTCAAAGGTCCCGGCAGTTTTTTGGGTTTTCCCGTTTTGTAAAAGGGTCACCTCAAAGTTGTATTTGCCCACCTGATCTGGCATAAAACGCAATCGGTAGAGGCTGCCATCCTGGCTGTCACAAAAACCTTCAACGGTCTTGGTTACTCCATTTTTAGCGGTAAATGTTCCCAAAAGCTGGACTTGTTTAAAGGGATTTAACTTAGGGTCATGCTTTTTGATGTTGATTTTAAATTCTTGGAAATCATAGACTTCAACTTGTTCTTTGCTCAAGATAAGCTTCTAAGGCTGGGTAA
>NZ_JADKCX010000063.1 GCF_016718685.1 Haliscomenobacter sp.
CCAAAAATAAAAACCATTACGGACATCAATATGCCGGATATTGAGGTGTTGCACCTGGATAACGGGATTCCGGTTTATGTAGTGGCCATGGGGACTCAGGAGGTGCTCAAAGTAGAAGTGATTTTTCAGGGCGGGCGCCCTTATGAACGCAAAAAACTGGCCTCACGTGGAAGCAGTTCGCTCCTGAAAGAAGGAACCCAACATTACAATTCAGCCGAATTGGCCGAAAAGCTAGATTATTACGGGAGTAGCCTCGCTACGCCCTACCATACCGATACAGCGAGTTTGTCTTTACTGTCCTTGAACAAACACTTCAGCAAGGTACTTCCACTGTTGGGCGAAGTCATCAAAACACCCAGTTTTCCGGAAGATGAATTGCAAGCTTTTATTCAACGCAGCGTCCAACACTTGCAAGTAGATTTGAGTAAAAACGACGTGGTGGCCTATCGGCAGATTACCGAAATGTTCTTTGGGCCAGATCATCCTTACGGCTACAACAGTACTGCCGAGACCTATAGTCAACTGCATCGCGATGATCTGGTGGAGCACCATGAGCGTCTCTTTACTTCCGACAATTGTGTGGTCATCATCAGTGGCAAGGTGACTAAAGAAGTGCTCGAGCAACTCAATGCGTGTTTGGGTCACGGGATTCGCCCGGGGAAAATAATCACCCCCATTCTTGATGTACAAGAAGCGCCGCCTCAACGTCAATTGATTGTAAAACCGGATAGTTTGCAATCCGCCATTCGGATTGGTTTCCGCACCTTTAATCGGCATCATCCCGACTATTTTGATTTGTCCATTCTGAATCTGGTACTTGGAGGCTATTTTGGTTCCCGTTTGATGACCAATATTCGGGAGGAGAAAGGATATACGTATAATATATATTCCACGCTCGATGCCATGCAATTCGATGGCTGCTTTTACATTGGCACCGAGGTGGGCAATGAATTTGTGCAGGATACCCTAACGCAAATTTACCTGGAAATGGATCGGCTCCAACAAGAATTGGTCGATGAAGATGAGCTCGAAATGATGCGCAACTACATCCTGGGCAATTACCTCACCATGATTGATGGGCCATTCAATGTAGCCGAGCTCGTACGTTTGCTCGTAACAGAAAATTTGCCCTTCACGGAACTGCGTACCTCGGTGGAACGCACCTTGGCAGTAACGCCTGAGTCCATTATGGAAACTGCCAGAAAATATTTATTGCGCGAGAAAATGAGCGAAGTAATCGTGGGAAAAGGAGCTATGGAAGCCTAAAAACGCATTCTTTTTGATACTTTGTGCCATAAAACGATTTTTTTTGGTTAAGCACAAGGGCAATATGCTTAAATGTCGCCAAATTTTCTTTCTTTTGCGTGCGAGAAATCCGAGCAATTGGCCCATAGATTCACTTACAATAAAGCTCGGGCTAGCGCGTTTAACCTTTTTTACAAAAACTCTTAGGTAAGGAAAATTAATGAAGCTGTTCAGTTTTTTTAGACAAGAACTCGCCATTGACCTTGGCACTGCCAATACCCTGATCATGCAAAATGATCAGATTGTTGTGGACGAACCTTCGATCGTTGCCATCAATCGCAAAACCAATCAAACCATTGCGGTTGGACGTAGAGCGATGCAAATGCATGAAAAACGCACGAAGACATCAAAACAGTTCGGCCTTTAAAGGATGGAGTGATCGCCGATTTTCAAGCGGCTGAAAATATGATTGAGGGTTTCATCAATATGATTGACGGCCGTCGTCGGTTTTTTTCCCACATGAAAATGGTCATTTGTATCCCTTCAGGCATCACCGAAGTGGAGAAACGGGCTGTTTTCGACTCAGCAGATCACGTTGACTCCAAAGAAACCTACCTGATTCATGAACCAATGGCGGCAGCGTTGGGAATCGGGCTGGACGTTGAAGAGCCCGAAGGAAACATGATCATCGACATCGGTGGTGGTACTACCGAAATTGCGGTAATTGCCCTTTCCGGGATTGTCTGCGATCAATCGATCCGCATTGCAGGTGATGAATTCACCAACGACATTGTGAGCTACATGAAGCGCCAACACAATATCCTGATTGGTGAGCGTACCGCCGAGCAAATCAAGATTCACGTTGGTTCGGCGTTGCATGAATTAGAGGGTGACCTCGCACCAGAAGACTACGCCGTGAATGGCCGCGATCTCATGACGGGCATACCCAAACAGATCAAAGTAGGCTACCGTGAAATAGCTCATTCTTTAGATAAATCCATTTCTAAAATTGAGGACGCCGTGCTTAAGGCGCTAGAGTCTACCCCACCTGAATTGGCTGCGGATATCTTCCGGAGAGGTTTGTACCTTACGGGAGGTGGTGCATTGCTGCGTGGCCTGGATAAACGCATCAGTTTAAAAACCAAATTACCGGTACAAGTCGCCGATGATCCGCTGCGTGCAGTGGTGCGTGGCACGGGTATTGCACTTAAGAATACCGATCGCTTCTCGTTCCTGATCGATCGCAAGAGTGTGTGATTCAATGAATAAGACAACATTACGATAATTGGCTGTAGCACAATCGCAGCATTATTGTACTGTTGTTTTATTCATCACCAATTTGATTTCCAATCACTGCATGAATACTTTTCTGCAACTACTCAATCGAATCAACCACGGAGCATTGTTTGCCCTTTTGTTGTCTATCTCCCTCTTTATGATTGTGAGAAACAATGAAGCACAAGGCAAAATATTCTGGAATTCGGCGGGGATGGTGTTTGGTGTTTTTGGAAATGGGGCCAATGCGGTTTGGAGCTATTTCAACCTGCGCCGGGAAAATGAAAAGTTGCAACGCGAGATCAGTGTACTACGCGGACAATTGGCACAAGACCAGTACAACGATCAACTGGTGCGGGATACCTTACAAAAAATTGACTCCAACCGGATTCAAATCTACGAATACATTGAAGCTGCAGTCACCAATAATTCGGTTGACAAACCCAAAAATTACCTCACCCTCAACCGGGGTAGCCGCCATGGAGTAAAGGAAAACATGGGCGTCATCACGGCAGAAGGTGTTTTGGGAGTCGTCCGTTATGTATCAAGCAACTATTGCCTCGTAATGTCGATTCTGCACACCGATAGCAGGGTGAGTGCCCAGATCAAAGGCAAGGGTTTTTATGGTTCTTTGGTGTGGCGAGGCCGTGATCCTAGCCGGATGTACCTAACCGACATTCCAAAACACAACAAAATCAGCTCAAACGAAGATATTGTAGAAACCACCGGGTTCTCTACCTACTATCCACCAGGGGTAACCATTGGTACCGTGTTTTACCACGAGATACCACCGGGGTCTAGCAACCACCTGATCCAAGTGAAACTCAAGGTAAACATGGCCAACGTTCGGTATGCCCAAATCGTGGTGAACAAACACGCCGATGAAATCAATCAACTAGAAGCAAGCATTAAGGATGAACAATAGCTCTTTTTTGCGCATTCTACTCAAATTCATCATCATTTGGATACTCCAAATTGTGGTGCTGAAACAATTTCAGTTTTGGCCGATTGGGACGTACCATTATGAAGCATTTGTGTATCCCTTGTTTATTCTTATTGCTTCCGGTAGGCATGCACATCAATTTGATGCTGATCATTGCCTTTGTGGCTGGACTCATTATGGACGGTGCCTACAATACGCTGGGCGTACATGCCGCCAGTTCAATTTTCCTGGCTTATTGCCGCAATGCCTTTTTATCCTGGGTCATCCCCCGGGGGTTGGATGATCATTTAACCCCTTCCCTCAAGCGACTCGACTTTTTTCCTTTTTTACGCTATGCAACCTTTGGCCTACTGGCCTATTTGGTCTTCTATTATTCAATGGTCTTTTTTTCTCCCGTTTATTTTATCGATATCACCATTAAAACCTTGCTTAGTTTTACAGTTTCCATTTTTTTTACACTAATTTTAGCTGGTGTTTTAAATGGATTAGATTAATCATTTTTTCCAATCTATGCTATGGATATTGGCAACAATCGTCAACAAGTTATTCAAATGGTGTTTATTGCCGCAGCAGCCCTACTGCTGGTCAAGGCATTTGTATTACAGGTTGTCAATGGGGAATTCAAACAGCAAGATAAAGCCAGTGGAGCCGTAGCACGTTACCCCATTTATCCAGCCAGGGGTTTGATTTATGACCGCAAAGGGAAGTTACTCGTGGTGAACAACCCGATGTATGACTTGATGGTTACGGTAGACGCAATGGATACATCCATAAACGTTAAACGTTTTTGCGCTCTGGTAGGCATTACTCCCGAAGAATACAAAAAGGCGTTGGACAAGGATTTCCGCAGCGGTCGTTTTTCTCGCTCGGTACCCTTTGTTTTCAAAAGCAAAATATCGGCGGAGGCATTCGCCCGTTTTCAGGAAGCCTTGCCAGAGTTTCCAGGTTTCGAAATTGTACTGCGCAACGCCCGCGAATACCCGGCACCAGTAGCGGCACATTTGTTGGGCTATATACGGGAAGTAGATGGAGAGGAAGTAAAAAAACAGCCAGAGGTGTACACCCCTGGTGACTATATTGGTGCGAGTGGCCTGGAAAAAACCTACGAGAACGAACTCCGGGGTAAAAAGGGGATTGCCTATGTATTGCGCGATAAATTGGGCCGTTACGCTGGTGCATACCGCGATGGCAAAGATGACATCCCCGTTATTCCAGGCAAAGACATAAAAACTACCGTAGACCTTGATTTACAGCAGTATGCAGAATATTTATTGAGCAATAAAAGGGCCGGATTGGTGGCCATTGAACCCTCTACCGGGGAAATACTCGCAATGGTTACGACCCCCAACTACGACCCTAATGAACTCACCATTACCAATAATGCCCGGGGTGATGTATACAAAAAACTGGTTCAAGACCCCAATAATCCTTTGTTCAATCGAGCGGTTATGGCGCAATATCCCCCAGGGTCAATCCACAAAACCATTTTGGCACTGATTGGCCAGCAAATCGGGGTATGGGATGTTGACCGTGGCGTAAGCTGTGGGGGCGCATATGTAGCCCCTGGAGTGCGCCTGGGATGTCACCGTCACGCCCATTGTGGTGACTTGCGTACGGGAATTCAACATTCCTGTAATGCCTATTTTGTTACTTTATTTCGCACTATTGTTGACATGAAGGGCTACAAGAATCCCAAACCTGGGCTTGATACCCTCAACTACTATTTGAACAAATTTGGATATGGACGAAAATTAGGAGTCGATTATCCTGGCGAACAAACCGGCAGCTTTCCTACTTCCGATTTTTTTGACCGCTGGTATGCCCGCGACGGACAGTGGAAATCGATCTGGATCCGTTCTTTGGGGATAGGCCAAGGCGAATTGCAATGCACCAACATCCAATTGGCCAACCTGGCGGCAATCATTGCCAACCGTGGTCATTTTCTATACGCCCCATTTCTTCAAAGCTTTTGGGGATTCAAGCACCACCACGAGCAAGCGATTCCGCACAAAACATCTTGTTGGGATCGACCCCAAATATTTTGATCCTGTTGTGGATGGGATGGAGCGGGTAACCATTGCCGGCACAGCTCGCCGGGCGTTTATCCCCGACATTCCGATTTGTGGAAAAACAGGGACCGCAGAAAATAACTCCGGAGAAGACCACTCGATCTTTTTCTGTTTTGCCCCCAAAAAAAACCCGCGCATTGCCATTGCCGTATATGCTGAAAATGCAGGCTTTGGAGGCTCAGTGGCTGCACCCGTTGCCAGTTTGATGATCGAAAAATACCTCAAAGGGGAAATACGAAGCAATGCCCGCAAGGAAATGGAAAAGATGGTTCTGAAAAAGGATTACATCATTCGAGAAGTAGCCCTCAAAAATGGCAAAACTGACCGTCCATAAACGTATTGCGCTGACGTCATTCAATAGACTTTATGAAAAAAACTCTGCTGCTTTTTTTGCTTGCTTTTAGTGTTCTCCTGAACCTGAGTGCCCAGGATAAACTCAAAATGATTTTTGTCGGCGACATCATGGGGCACGGCCCTCAAATCGAGTCTGCTGCGATAGAAGCCAATAAATTGTACGACTATTCTCCTTGTTTTCAGTACATTGCACCTTTGTTGGCACAAGCTGATCTCGCCATTGGTAATTTGGAACTTACCCTGCCGGGCAAACCGCCCTATACGGGTTATCCTACTTTCAAAAGTCCAGACGAGTTGCCCTTAGCATTGCGGGCAGCAGGTTTCGACTTATTGGTAACCGCCAACAACCATTCCAACGACGGCGGTTTGATCGGGGTGCAAAACACCATCAAAACCATCGAAAAAAATGGTTTTTACCAAACCGGAACCTTCATTGATTCTGCACATCGGGCGGCGCTGTATCCGCTAATCGTGTACAAAGGAAATTTCAAATTGGCTTTTCTGAACTACACCTATGGTACCAACGGAATCCCTACGCCCAAACCAGCCGTGGTGAATCTGATTGATGAAAAAGCCATCAAAGCGGACATCGAAGCTGCCAAAGCCCATAAACCCGATGCCATCATTACGGTGGTACACTGGGGCGATGAATACCAATTGGCGGAAAATGAAAAACAGCGTGCCTTGGCACAAAAGATGCTGACCTGGGGCTCGACTATGGTCATTGGCGCCCACCCATGTGGTGCAACCCATCAAAAATTATCCACTCCAAGAACCCAATGGCAGTACCCGCAATGGCCTGGTGGTGTATTCCATGGGCAATTTTATTTCTGCTCAAACCAAAACTTATACGGATATTGGTTTGATGGTAGAAATTGAATTGGAGAAAAATACGCAGCAAACAGCGGCCAACGGTCAGCCATCAGCTATTAGCCAGCAGCAAACAGCCATCAGCAAAGTAGAATATATTCCGGTCTACCGGTACATCTATAGAGGTGCCAACGGCAAATCTGTTTATACCACCGTGCCCGTTGCGGCTTTTGAAAATGGGGAAATGCAGGCCGTTCAATCCATGCCCGAAGCGACCCGCGCCGCCATGAAAGGGAGTGCCAATGTGATCCGTAAAAACCTCAGCCAACATGGCGCCGTTGAGCGCAAGGTAAGTGCCAAGGAAATTTCGCTGCAAAGCGCCGAAAAAAAATAACTTGTTGTGATTGTATCCGTCATCGTTGCTGCTGCCAAAAACCGAGTCATCGGGATGCACAATCAAATCCCCTGGTACTTGCCAGCGGATTTGAAGTACTTCAAAAAAATCACTACGAACCACCATGTCATCATGGGGCGCAATACTTTTAACTCCATTGGCAGGCCATTGCCCAATCGGACCAACGTCATCGTGACCCGTGACATTTTTTTTGCCGCCACCGATTGTTTGGTGGCCCATTCAGTAGATGAGGCACTGGAGTTGGCTTATGACAATGGTGAGACCGAAGCTTTTATCATCGGCGGTGGACAGATTTATGAGCAAAGTCAGGAATATTGGGACAAAATTTACCTGACTGAGGTAAACCTGGAGCCAGAGGGAGAAGTATTCTTCCCCGAAATCAACTTGAAAGAATGGCGTTTGACCTTTAAACAACCCCATCTCGCTGATGAAAAAAACGAAATGGATTATACGTTTAAAGTTTATGATCGAATTGAAACAAAAGAATAAGATTAAAAATTTTGAACTACAAAAATAAGTTTTATTTTTGTAGTTGAGGCTACGACCTCTTTTGTACTCACCTTTTTTAACAATGATTCTCAGGTTATTGACCATTTAAACCTGAGAACATGACTGAAGATTTTCTCCATTACGCCTGGCGGTACCAACACTTCCAGCCACATCATTTACACACTACCCAAGGACAGGCGCTGTCGATTTTAGCCGTAGGTGAACTCAATCGCCACGCGGGGCCCGACTTTACCAATGCCCGGCTGCGCATTGATGACACACTTTGGGCGGGTAACGTTGAAGTACACATCAAGTCCTCCGATTGGCTGGCGCACCACCACGAGCAAGATCCCGCCTACAACAACGTCGTACTCCATGTAGTCCTAGACGAAGACGAACCGATCCATCGGACGAACGGCGAACGAATACCTTGCCTGGAATTGCGTCGACTTTTGGATCCCGACTTGTGCAATGCGTACTACCGTATGCTCAACAACGCCCTGTGGATTCCTTGTCAAAACCATTGGCACGAAGTCAAAGAACTGACCAAAAAACTGTGGTTAGAACGTTTGATGGTGGAGCGTCTGGAAGCAAAGACCGAAGTGGTCGGCCGCCTATTGGAGCAAAACCGGGGAGATTGGGAAGAGATGTGCTACCAGGTGCTGCTGCGCAATTTTGGCCTGCGGGTCAATATGGATCCTTGTGAGCAGGTAGCGCGTAGTTTACCGCTAAAACTCATTGGCCGGCACCGCGACAACCTTTTGCAAGTTGAGGCATTGCTTTTTGGCCAAGCCGGACTACTGGATCTCGAATTTACCGATGTATACCCTCGCCAGCTCCAGCAAGAATACCGTTTTCTGCGGCAAAAATATGGACTGGAGTCATTGCCAGCGGGCAATTGGAAATTTTTGCGCATGCGTCCGGCCAATTTCCCCACCATGCGCCTTGCTCAATTTGCGGTGCTGTTGTACCAAGGCAGCAACTTGTTTAGCAAAAATCCTGGCCGCTCGTGACATTGAAGAACTGGCCCATTTGTTTTCGGTCACCCTGCACGGGTACTGGTCGGAGCACTACACTTTTGATAAAGTATCGACCCGCAAGCTGAAGCACTTAGGCGGGAATTTCATCGAACTGTTGATCCTTAACGCCTGCATTCCCATCATCTTTTATTACGGCGTGTATACCCAGGATACGCGCTATTGTGATCAGGCATTGCGCCTCATGCAGGAATTGCCTCCGGAGGAAAATCACATCATCGATGGTTGGAAAAAATTGGGGGTGGTACCCGAAGATGCCGGGAATTCACAGGCACTTCTGCACTTGAAACGGGAGTATTGTGAGGGGCGGAGGTGTTTGCATTGTGCCGTGGGGAATGCGATTTTGAAGTGAAATCACATTTAAATAAAAATCACATGGCAAAAAAATCTATTCTTACAGTCCAAAACACCAATATATCTGTACTGATGGAGAAGCAACAGGATTACTTTTCTTTGACAGATATTGCTAAGCGGGTGAATGAGGACAATCCTGCATCTATCGTAAACAATTGGTTGAGGCTTAAAGATACCATCGAATTCTTGGGAACTTGGGAAATCCTGCATAATCCAATTTTTAACCTACTCGAATTCGAGCAGGTTAAAAATGAAGCTGGAACTAATCGTTTTTCTTTATCCGTTGGAAAATGGACGGAATTAACTGGAGCAGTAGGATTAAAGACAAAAGCTGGCCGTCATGGTGGTGGAACCTTTGCACATAAGGATATTGCATTAGCTTTTTGTTATTGGGTGAGTCCAACATTTCAACTTTACCTGATCAAGGAGTTTCAAAGATTAAAAGAGCAGGAAGCCCAACAAAGTAAAGAGGCCTTGGAGTGGAATTTAAAACGTACGCTAGCCAAAATCAATTACCGCATTCATACTGATGCAGTAAAACTACACTTGATCCCGCCCAGATTGGCTGGAACGAAACTAAAGGGCATTGTATATGCAAGTCAAGCTGATCTCTTAAACCTTGCTCTATTTGGGATAACTGCAAAACAATGGCGCGAAGCAAATCCAAACTCAAGCGGAAACATCCGAGACTATGCCGCTACTGAACAACTTTTGGTATTGGTCAATTTGGAGAATTTAAACGCTCATTTTATCAAAGAGGGATTTCAACCCGAAGAGCGTTTGGAGAAGCTCAATGAAGTAGCCATTTACCAAATGCAGTTGCTTTCCGATCCGAAAATAATACAAAGATTGAATCAATTGCCGGGTAAAAAAGATGCTGAATAGAAGCGTCTAATTTTTTTAATTGTAGCGTCAATCACAAGTTGACGCTACAATTAAAAAAACTACTTAGTTGAACGGATTCGCATAACGTGTATCCTTCGTGATCCGCTCATCCGTCAAAGTCCGGAGGAAGGCCACCAAAGCTTTTTTCTCGATGGCATTGAGGTTCATCTTGAGGGGTTTACCGTCCTGGTCGATGAATTTTTCATCAAGTTCAGGGTGAGCCTGGATGCCGCTATTGTAATGTTCCACTACTTGATCAAGTGAGGTGAAGCGGCCATCGTGCATGTACGGGCCGGTGAGGGCGATATTGCGTAGGCTGGGGATGCGGAAATTTCCATTGTCCTTGCCTTTGTCTTTGCTAAAAAGCTCCAGGCCGATTACCGCAGTGCCTTCAATGCCGGGCATACCATAAGGGTCATTGGAATGAGGATTATCGGGCGCAGAGAAGTTATTGCCCGCATGGCATTCTGCACATTTTGCCTTAGCACTGAAGAACAAGGCTTTGCCCATTTTTTCCAACTCGGTGAAATTGCTGAAATCGTTGGCTACCCCTTTGTCAAATTTAGAATTGCTGGAAATGATCGAACAAACGAACTGCGCCATCGCATTGGCAATTTTTTCACTACTTACCTGCGAATTGCCAAAAGCTTTGGCAAAAAGCTCAGGGTAAAACGTCGTATTGCCCAGTTTTTTCTCCAGGACTTCCATCGATTCCATGCCCATTTCGATGTGGTTGCGCACGGGTTCCAGTGCCAGTTGCGTCACTGAATGTACCCGAGAATCCCAAAACAGGTTGTGGTTCAGTCCTGAGTTGAGGATGGCCATAGAGTTGCGTGGGGTGAGTTTGCCCCCAAATCCTTTACTGAATTGGGCATTATCTGCAAAAGCCAATTCCTGCTTGTGACAGGAAGCGCAAGAAATGGAATTGTTGATGGACAAGCGGGGATCGTAAAACAACACCCGGCCAAGGGTAGCGCCGTAATTGGTCACCACCGGGTTTTGGGGGCCAATGTTGGCATTATTGATGATCCCAGGGTTATTATTGATCCCTCCAGGAATGTTGATGAGGGTTGGATCAATTGGTTTTCCATTGTTGACCCCAAAAATGTTGTTGCTGAACCCCAAAAAAGTATTCTTCATGTGCTCCGGCATTTGTATGGAAGCATAATCCAATACCTGATCGGGCAGCTTGGGTTCGGCCAGGGTATCGCCAAACTCCATTTTTTCATAACAGGCAGTAAGACCAATGAGCAGGCCGAGCACAAGCGTAGAGAGTAGCGTAATTTTTTTCATAGGATATTGAGCTATGTATGTTTCTATTTAATGATCCGTCTTTCGCGTTTGGGTGCCCAGAAATTCAGGTTCAACGCTACTGGCGGAATAAATTCAAATCTGGGGCCACCGCCCACTCCAAAGTCCTGAGGCGAAGCGGTTCCAAAAACCAGCGCCGTTTCTACAGAAAGACTCACTTTAGGAGAAACGAAAAAATCGACTCCCCAATGTGGGCCAAAACCAAAAAATACATCATTGTCCTGTTTAGTCCCAGGCGTATTAAAGTCGCCCGCACTGAACATTACACTGAAGCCCCGGGTATATCCCCAACGTGGACTAATCTTGCGGTAACCTTCGAAGCCCAGACGGAAGTTTAAAAAAGCCTGAACTGCCTCCGCGGTAGCGTCTGATAAATCGACTCCCAAGCTGATTTTAAACCCTTTGAGGCCACGGGCATTTTGCACGTAGCTGCGCCAGTTGACATAATAAGGCCCCACTACCCGTGGATTGGATCGATTAAAGGGGATCAATTGCACCAAAAGTGGGGTCGTATTGAATCCCATTACTTTGTAGGATCCCTCTGGCAGAAAGTCAACTGGCTTGTTCTGGGCACAAAGCTCTGGGCAAGTCAGGTAGCCGATCAGCATGGCAGCGTGGAGTAGGGTCAGGTAGCGCATGGTCAAAAGCGGAAAAACACGTACAAGGAATTCGGTATCGAAGGCAGCATTTCAAACTGCCTAATCTTCTGTTCAGTAGGCGGTATGCTGGGGTCAACCTGGTCTTTTTCGCTGCCAGAACTTGCCAAAGCATAGATACTGCTCTCGGTGCTCAGCAAAATTTTTGGCGTAAGGTGAAACATCAAGCCAAGTATCGGGCCTCCACCGAAACCGGTACTATTGGTGCCCAATTCAATCGTTCCACCTCCAGTATTAAAATCAACTTCTTCTTTTTGGTAACGCATGATCGCGTCAATACCATAAAAAAAACTGAACCTTTTGTTGAGTGTTTTGCGCCATTCCAGCCCAGCCCGTAGGTTGACATTCAGGTCGTTGATGAGGCGTTGCCCGGTCGTGGTAGCTTCTTCCCGGTTTCTTAAGCGTAAGTTGAAACCCGTCCGGATGGCATTGCGTACGCCCGGAAACTTCACACTAAACAAGTACGGATCGGTCGGCAAACCCTGGCTCCCGGCGTTGAAAAAACCCGCCAGGGTTTGGGTAATGTTCATGCCCAATTCCACCTTTGGCCAGTACAGCAGGGTGTCTTGAGCGGGTAAGGCCCTCCACACCATCGTCAACAGCAGCAGTAAAAAAACGCGTCGCAACATCCTGAGTAGTTGTATACAGATCTAAGAGCATGTCTAAAATTTTTTGTTTTGCTGCAAATGGCCCGATTTGGGGTGAATTTCGTTCCGAAAATGCTCATGTAGCGCTGCTACACTCCGCTTTTCGTGCCTCATTCACCCCAAATCGGCCTCATTTTCGCCTAAAACAAAAATATTTAGACATGCTCTAACAGGGTAAAAATAGCGCATTTTGTTAGGGAGCCTAGGCAATTAACAAAATAGGCTAAAGATTTAACACATAGACGGGTGTGAGGCGGAGAAGGGTTGGTTTTTCTTTTTGCCCTCACGCCGTCTTCCGATAATTCCAAATCGCCCAGCTGTTAAAAAACAGCGCAAATCCCGTCATCACCAGAAAATGGTACTTGATATCATGGAACCCACTGCCCTTCAACACCACCATGCGCACCACCTCGATGAAGTGCGTCACCGGATTCAGTCTAGCAATCACGATGGCCCAATTGGGCATGCTGTCGACGGGGGTAAACAGGCCGCTCATCAGCATAAAAATCATCATGAAGAAAAAGGCGATGGACATGGCTTGTTGCTGCGTTTCGGAATAGGTGGAGATCAGCAGCCCGATGCCCAGTACTGCGGTTAGAAAGAGGAACAAAAAGGAGTACAGCAACGGGATACTGCCAAGCGGGTGGATGCCGTACACCACACCCGCGATGATGAACAGGCCCACCGAAAAGAGGAACACCCCAATGACCCAAAAGGGAATCAGCTTACCCAGGATGAAGTGGATTTTTTTGATGGGCGTCACGTTGATTTGCTCAATGGTACCGACCTCTTTTTCCTTCACAATGTTCAGTGCGCACATGTACACGCCGATCATGGTCACGAGGGTACACAAAATGCCGGGCACCATGAAGAAGGGATAATTCAGGTAGGGATTGAAGCGATTGATGGAGGGCACTTCGATGTTTGGGACAGGGTTCATGCGCGGATTGGCCGTCATTTCCAGTCGAATATCCGCGTTGTAACTCGCAATGATTCTGCTCAGGTACGAACTGCCCACCATGGCCTTGGTGCCGTTGATGGCGTTGACGGCGATGAAGAGTTTTTGCTCGTTTTCTTTGACCAGATTGCGCTCAAAGCCGAGTGGGATTTCCAGAATCAAGTCGGACTTGTCTTTTTCAAATTGCTGAAAAGCAGCATTGAATGAGGCGCCATAATCGCTGATCACAAAGTAGCCCGAAGAGCTGATTTTGGACACCAATTGCCGGGAATAGGCAGAATGATCGTGGTCTACAATGGATATATTGATGTTTTTGATCTCGTAATCGGCAGCCAGGGGCATGATCAGCAACTGAATCATCGGCGCGATGAAGATCACTGGCAACAAGGCCCGGTTTCTGAAGATCTGGCGAAACTCTTTTTGCAACAAAAATCTTAAAGTTCTCATCCGAGGCGAATTTTGAATTTATTGATGCTCACGCTGAGCAAAAACACGGTCATGCCAAGCAAAATCAGGGTCTCTTTCCAAATGGCACTAAGGCCCAAACCTTTGATCATGATCGATTTTACGATGATGTAATACCATTTTGATGGTACCACGTTGGCAATGATTTGCAGGGGCAGGGCATATTCTCCAAGGGAAACATAAACCCGGTAAACAACAACACCGGAATCAACATGCCCATCAGTGAAATGAGCATGGCCTGTTGCTGTGATTGTGCAGAATTGGAAATGAGCAGGCCCAGGGAAAGCGCAGTGAGAATGAGCAGTGAGCTTTCAAAAAACAGCAAGCCGATGCTGCCATTGATGGGCATTTTTAGCAAAAAAACACTCAAGAGCAAAATCACCGAAAGGTTGACAATTGACAAAAACAGGTAGGGCACTGCCTTGGAAATGACCACCATCAGCGGGTGCATTGGCGAAACCAACAGCACCTCCATCGTCCCTTTTTCCTTTTCCTTCACGATCGAGACCGAGGTCATCAGCACACAAACCAGCAGCAAAACCAAGGCCATTACCCCCGGTACAAAATTGGTGGTGCCTTTGAGTTCAGGGTTGTAAATCATCCTGATTTCGGTATTGATCTGTTGCGGCAGATCATTGAAGGGCGTGATCTCTTGTTGGTAATCCATGACGATGTTGGTGATGTAATTCGTCAGGGTATTGGCGGTATTGGGGTCGGATGCATCAGCAATGACTTGAATTTGCGCTTTGTGGAGGTGCAGCAAGTCGTCGTTGAAGTGGTTGGGAATCACGACCACCAATTTGACATTGCCCTCCTTAAAGGCTTGCTCAATTTGGCGGGGATCGAACAAGAATTTTTTGATTTCAAAATTCTTGCTGGCCTCAATCTTGTCGATGATGCGCTGGGACGCCGGGTCCTGGGCAAAATCACAAATGACAATTTTTGAGTTTTTGATCTCATTGCTCAACGCAAAACCAAAGAGCAAAATCAGCATGATGGGCATCCCGAACAGCATCAGCATGGACTTGGGATCGCGGAAAACGTGGTAGAATTCCTTGATAACGAAGGCGAAGAATTGTCTCATGGTTAATCTGCTTTTCTTTTTGCACCCCGTGCCAGTTCAAAAAATACGGCATCCATGGTTTCGGCAGAAAATTGTTGTTTGAGCTTCGTCGGAGTATCTAGTGCTTTGATGTAGCCGTCTACCATCATCGAGATGCGGTTGCAGTATTCGGCTTCGTCCATGTAGTGGGTGGTGACAAAAATGGTAATGCCCCGGTCGGATGCGTCGTAAATCAGGTCCCAAAACTGCCGCCGCGTAACGGGGTCAACGCCTCCCGGTGGGTTCATCCAGAAACACAATTTTAGGCTCGTGAAAAATGGCCACGGAAAACGCCAGTTTTTGCTTCCAGCCCAATGGCAGGGAACCGACCAGTTTGCCCCGCTCTTTTTCCAGCCCCAACTGTTGAATCAATTCATTGCTTTTGGACTTGATTTTTTGATCAGAAAGGCCATAAATGCCGCCAAAAAAGCGGATGTTTTCCTGCACCGTCAAGTCCTCGTAAAGGGAGAATTTTTGACTCATGTAGCCAATGTTGGCCTTGATCTTTTCGGTTTCCTTGTACACATCAAAGCCAGCGATGCTCGCTTTTCCAGATGATGGGATGGACAAACCACACAGCATCCGCATGGCCGTAGTTTTGCCCGCTCCATTGGCACCCAGGAACCCAAAAATTTCACCTTCGTATACATCAAAGGTGATTTCATTGGTAGCTACAAAATCGCCAAAACGTTTGGTGAGTTTATCGGTAGAAATGACGATGTTCCTATTCATGCTGATCGAGTAATTTGATGAAACAATCTTCGATGGTCGCAGGCGTTGCCTTGAATTCGATGTATTCGTGGTCTTTGCTGTTCAAATCCGCGATCAGTTTTTTCTGTATCTCGTAATCATCATCGTCCCGAAAAGTGATGTGGTGGTATTCGCCAAAGGAATTGCAACTGTCGATGTAGTCCAGGTGCCGAATGTCGCGCAACAACTGGCTCATGCGCTCGGATTTGATGGCGTAGAGGTTTTTGGGAAACTGCGCCACAACCTGAGCGGGGGTATCAATCGACAAAATTTTACCATCCTGGATCAAGGCAATGCGCTCGCACAAAGTGGCCTCGTCCATGTAGGGCGTAGAGACCAAAATGGTGATGCCCTGCTCCTTGAGGCGCTTGAGCATTTCCCAAAATTCCTTGCGCGAAACGGTATCCACACCCGTGGTGGGTTCATCCAAAAACAACACCTGTGGGCGGTGAATCAGGGCACAACACAAGGCCAGTTTCTGTTTCATCCCTCCCGAAAGCTTCCCGGCGCGGCGGGTTTTGAAAGGTTCGATTTGCACATAAATGTCCTTGATCAAATCGTAGTTTTCGGCAACGCTGGTGTTGAAAACCGTAGCAAAAAAATTGAGGTTTTCTTCCACCGTCAAGTCTTGGTACAAAGAAAACTTGCCCGGCATGTATCCTACCCGCTGGCGAATGGACTTCCAGTCTTTCACCACATCCAGGCCATTGACCGATGCAGAGCCTGCATCGGGCAACAACAGCGTGGTGAGGACGCGAAAAATGCTGGTTTTGCCCGCTCCATCGGGGCCGATCAGGCCAAAAAGCTCCCCTTTTTCAACCTCAAACGACACATCCGTTACCGCTTTGACCTCGCCCTTGTTGTAGGTTTTGCTGATGTGGTTCAATACGACGTCGGCCATGGCTATTGAAATTTGATTTCGCCATACATTCCGATTTTGTAGGTGCCGTCGTTTTTCACTTTCACTTTGATGGCGTACACCATATTGGCGCGTTCATCTTTGGTCTGGATGGTTTTGGGGGTAAATTCTGCTTTGTCGTTGATCCAGGTGATCCGGCCAGTGGTTTCTGTGAAGCCGCCTTTGCCATCGTCGGTGAGGACTTTCACTTGTTGGTTCAACTTGATCAAGGGCAGCTGATTGCCGGTGATGTAAGCGCGCAGGGTGAGCACGGAGAGGTCGGCGATTTTGTACAAAGCCTTGCCCATGCTGGCAAATTCTCCGGCGGAGGCGTACTTGGTCAGCACCGTTCCCGCTACGATATTTTTGATTTGCCCGCGACCAATTTGCTCGTCCAGGATGCTGATCCGCTTTTGCATCGGTGTCACTTCGCTAAGCACGCCCCGGTTTTGGATGCTGACGTTTGCTTTGGCAGCGGCGATTTGCTCATTGAGCACGCCGATTTGGTCTTGCGCAGCAGCGATCTGTTTTTCCAGAATCGATTTTTGCCCCATCAAGTCGTCCAATTGTTTGGGGGTGGCAGCATCGGCCTTGACGAGGTTTTGGGTTCTGGCCACTTCCTTGTTCAGCACTTCCAATTGCTGATTCAGCACCTGGATTTGGGCTTTTTGGGTTTTGATCTGGCTTTGCAGAATATTGACCTGGGGCGCAGAGTTGTTTACTTTTTGGCCGATGGCATTAACCGATGCCTGGGTTTGTTCTTTTTGCACGTTGAGCGCAGCTACATCGATTTGCCCGATGACCACATTGCTTGCCAATTCTTGGCCTTCTTCGATGTTCAGGCTCAAAATTTTCCCGGTTTGCTCGGCGGCTACGATCACTTCTTCGGCTTCAAAAGCACCGGATGCGTCAAAGGTGTTTTGGTCTTTGTTGCAGGCGAAGAGGGAAATGAAAAGGCAAAAAATCAGGCCGATTTTTGATGAATTATTCATTGTCTTTTGGTTAAAAGTTAATAGGTTAGTTCCCTGAGGTGGTTTGGTAGTTGTACTGAGCCATCAGCAATTGAATTTGGTGCAGCAGCAAGCCCTGTTTGGCCTGGTCTTCGGCATTCAAATACGTGATGTAATCGTTGCTGGTCACCGTGCCAAAATCCAGTTGGTTTTTAGCGGTGTTTTTGATGCTTTCGCGCAATTGGATGATCTCGCTGTCGGAAGCAATCAGCTCCTGCAATTTGCTCAACTCGGCATTTTGTTGTTTGAGGTTGAGGTTGGTGTTGAACAAGAAGGTTTCCCGTTGCAGCCCAATGATGTCTTGATTGATCGACAGGATTTTTCGTTCATTTTTGGCGGTATAATAGCCAGAAAGGTTCCAATTCAGCCGCAGGCCTCCGGTGTAATACAAATCGAAGGCATTGTTGAGCACATTCAGCGCAGGTTTGCCGTAGCCACCTTGCAGGAACAAACTGGCGCGAGGCAGGTTTTTGGCCGTGATGAGCTTATTCTGTACCTCAAAAGTGCGTTGTTGCGCGCTGAACAGGCGCAACTCGGGGCGATTGATGGTGGAAGAAACGCTCAGTACCGCTGGTTTTTCAAGTACCACATTGTCGTCCAATTGCTGATGAATGAACAAGGAAAGCATGTCCAGGTAGCCTTTTCGGGCAGCTTTGAATTCAATGATGCGCTGATTGGCCTTGAGCAGTTCTGCTCTGAGGGCGTTGACGCTGCTTTTGAGGGCAGTGCCGTTGGCGATGGCGGCATTGGTTTTGTCGATCCCCAGCTGGATGTCTTTTTTGAGCAACTCCGTTTGTTGGATTTGGGCATCGACCAGGATGATGCCAAAAAAAAGCTGATTGATCCTTTCCTTGATCTTGAACAGCTCCACCTCAATTTTTTGGCCTTCCACCTCAGCATTCGATTTGATCAGCTCTTTTTGGTATTTGACCGTAAAGAGGTCGGTGATGGGCTGTGCTACCTCGGCGTACAATTTGTACTGGTCTTTGCTCAAGGTCGGAATCTCCAGATTGGGCAAGGAAATCGGAATCCTGGTAACCTCCGACTGGTACGTGCCTTGTCCGGCCAGATTGAGCTGTGGCAGGGTTCCTTTGGCGGCATTTTCGAGCGAGTATTCCCTGGATTTTTCGATCAGGGCGTATTGCTTCAGCAGCGGGTAGTTCCGCTTGGCCATGGCGTAACAACTGTCCACGGATAATTTACCTGTTTGGGTAAATGCAGGGCAAAAAATAAGGGCACTCAAGCCCAGTAAGAGTATCCTGTAGGGGTTTTCGAATGAAGAATTTTTCAAGTGACGAATGACGAATGGGTCTTTAAATTCGTCACTCGTCATTCAAAAATTCGTCATTAGTTCAGGGTTTTATTGCGTGTTTCACAAAATCCAAAATTTCAGCTTTCCGCTGGCGCATCATGTCCATGAAAGTGGCATCGTCTACATTGACCAGGCGTTGGAACAAAGGCCGGGCAATGAAAGGGAAAACCGTCATCGACAATACATTCAAGATCAAATGCACCGGATTGATTGGCCGGATTTTACCTTGCGCAGCCTCCTCCATGATTTGCATGAGCAAGGGCATGGGGTTCGGGCGATTGGGTTTTTGCATAATTTCCTCCACAAAGGCATGGATATTGGTATGCAACTCATTGACGATAAACCCGGGTAAGTTCGGATTCTCCAGCAATAAGTCGAAATAGGCATCCAAAGCCAATTCTATTTTGTGTTCAACCGTATCTTCACTTTCGAAGATGACATTGATCCGGGTGATCATTTTCAGGAAAGCTTCTTCAAAAATGGCTTTGAAGAGTTTTTCCTTGCTTTTGCCCTTGAAATAGTACTGCAAAAGCCCCTTGTTGACCCCCGCCCGAACGGCAATTTCGTCGGTCCGGGCAGCAGCATACCCCTTTTGGGTAAATACTTCTTTGGCGGCTTGTACAATCTTTTCCTCAGTACTCAGTTCCTTCATGGCACAGTTTTACCCAAATGGGTAATTTTAGGCAAAAATAAAACCTCTTTACCATAAAGTCAAGAGGGGGTGTGAAATTTTTAAGGTTCGGGGGTTCGAGAGTTCGAGAGTTCGAGGGTTGTGGACTTTCATTCCCTTAATGTTTTCCATTTTAGCCAAAGGAATGGAAATGCTAGAACCCTCGAACCCCGAACTCTCGAACCCTTTATTTCACCCTCGCCACCGCGTTATCCGTAGCAGGCACCGTTTTCAAAAACGCATAAATTGCACTGATTTCTTCATCGGTCATTACGGTAAACTTGGGCATTGCCGCACTCAATGAACCACCGCCCTTGCGTTTGCCGTAACGCACCGCCTCGGCAAATTCTGCTTCGGTCCATTTCCCAATGCCATGTACTGGATGTGGCGTAAGGTTAGCGGAGGTGATTTCACGCAAATCGGTAGGGTCGATCAAAATATTGCCACCCGCCAGATAGCCTGCAGATTTTTCAGGTTCCAATGGGTTATTGGTAGTGAAACTGGCCGAATGACAGGCATAACAATCTACTCCACCATTTACCAGGTAGCGACCATAAGCCACCTTATCCGTAATCGGAGGTGCAAGGATGGGTTTCTCTGGATAAGGGAAAGGTTTGAACACCACGTTGGCCAAAAACTTGGTAAAAAAAGTAGGGCGACAAGGTGGACTGGGCTTGGAAACCGGATCCAGTTGTGGCGCATCAGAACGCAGGTAGGCCACAATACTAAAAAGATCCTCATCCGATAAATGTGGGAAGCCGGTCATCACATAGGAATATCCACCATCTCGTTTGATCCCGGTACGCAGGAAATGAATCAATTCACCGTCTGTATATCGGCCAGTACCATATTTTTTATCCCTGGTGATGTTTCCAGAATGTACATATCCGAAAAAATCTGGAACGTCTACCATCCGCTTGCCGGATAGTTTATTGCCTTCCCCTCGATGGCAATCTGCACAAATCAGCGTAGCCAGGTGTTCCCCTCTTGCCAAACTTGTAGAATCATTAGGAATATTGACCTGAACTTCACGGGGCTCGTAGCTAGGCACTCCTCGGAAGTGAATATATGCTGCACCCGCAGCAACCAGCAGTACAACGGCTAGAACCAGGAATCCCAGCACGCGCAAGAACTTTTTTCATGTTTTAGGTATTTTTAGGTGTAAAACAGACAATGTAATGACAAACGGGGTTGCAGATGAGGTTTAAACAATTCAATCCGCACGAAGGGTGTACACAGAGGGGGATCAACCGTTTTTTTTAAGGGGGGGAAAAAAAACCAATAAAATAAAAACAATCACTTTTTGTACACTAGTACTTCAATTCCGTTCCAAGCCACAATCCAGTTGGGCATGCCACCAAAAAAATGCAAATTTAAAGGTAATCCCTCTAGAAGAGTAGGGTTGCCAACTTGTTCAGCAACGTAATACTGACCTTGCCAGCGATAAAACAGGTATTGATCAAACGCTTGCAACTGTTCCAGGCCAGGAAGCGGCAAAAAAGCCTGGAATTGCCCAAAAACATCAAAACACAACACCCCTTGGTCGGGGTCGACCAGATAAACTGCCCGTTCGTTGGCCACCAGTTGATTGGGAATAAACCTGCGTCCCATCAACAAACTCAGGTCTTGACTGGAGGTTTTGATGCTTCCTTGTCGATCAATCCGGTTGAGGGTATTCAAGGCCGCGTCGTAAATCCATATTTGTCGGTCTCGTCCCATCGCGACCAGGCTCGGAAATGGGAATTCTTCGTTCTTGAGCCGAACATCAGCGGTGACATTCATCGTGCGGTCCAAAAACAGCAAGGTTTGGTAATCGGGATAAAACAGCAAAACATCAAAAGGGTCACTGGCGTCCACTTTACCCAATGTGCCCAGGTAGCGATTGCTGAATTCAAAAAGTACCTTGCCCTCTTCGTTGCATTTGCGCAGCACCTGATTGGGTGAGATGACGTAGATTTGTTTGAGCTTGTCCGTGGCGAAACCTTGCAAATCAGCCTCAAAGCGATGGACAATCCGAAAAGTATCCGCTTTTTGCCCCCAAACGAGCGACAGGTATCCACCTAGTACCATCAGTAGTACCAAAAAGCCTTTCTTAAAGCTGACCGAATACTTGCCCTTGCGGGTTTTCAAAAAAGCGAAGTTCCAGATTTTCCCCATCAAATACGGCATACGAGTTGTAGTGAAGCCATTCTCCTAAGTTGATATAACGACTTTTTCCGTTTTTTAGCACATGATCAATCGGGAGGTGCCGGTGCCCAAACAGGTAAAAATCAGCAGGTTTTCGCTCCAGTTCTGCATTGAGGTAAACGATCAACCACTCCTGATCCGGCCCTAGAAACTTTGCATTGGGCGGATGAATACTCCGGCTACGCCCCGACCAGAACCGCGCTAAGCCGATCCCAAAATTAGGATGTACCCGTGCAAACATCCACTGTAGAAAAGGATTGGCAAAAATGTGTTTGAGTACTTTATAGCCATAATCACCCGGCCCCAGGCCATCACCATGACCAATCAGAAAGGTTTTGCCATTGATTTCGCGCAGGATAGGCTGGCGGTGAATGGGGATGCCAAATTCGTCTTCAAAGTAACGAAACATCCACATGTCATGGTTGCCCGTAAAAAACTGGATGGGAATACCCGCATCACGCAACTCGGCCAATTTTCCCAAAAACCGGGTATACCCTTTGGGAATAACTTCTTTGTATTCAAACCAAAAATCGAATAAATCTCCTACCAAAAAAATCTCCTGTGCGTCCTTACTGATTTCATCCAGCCAACGTACAAGTTGTTTTTCACGTTCTTGACTGGAATATTTTCCAGGAACACCTAAATGAAAATCTGAAGCGAAATAAGTTTTCATGGGTCAATTGCGACAAGGACTCAGCCTTGGTTTTGTATTATTTTCTCATCTTTACGGCAAGAAAAACACAATCAAATGAATTTGAACCTCCAGGGCAAAAATGCCCTTATTGGCGGCAGCAGTAAAGGGTTAGGCAAAGCAGTGGCCATTGAATTGGCCAAGCTGGGCGCAAATGTAACACTTATGGCGCGTTCCGCCGAATTGCTGGCGGAAGTAGTTCAGGAATTGGTGCAAATTCATCCCGAGCAAAAGCACGATTTTTTGGTTGTCGACTTCAACAAACGTGAGGAATTGCACCAGCGGGTAGTCGGCCTCTTGAGCCTTAAACCCATGCATATTTTGGTCAACAATACCGGAGGGCCCGGTGGAGGGCCCATTTTGGAGGCCAAACCCGAGCAATTTCTGGAAGCATTTCAAAACCACCTGTTGTGCAACCACCTGCTGGCCCAATTGGTGATCCCAAAAATGAAGGAAGCTGAGTTTGGCAGGATTGTGAACATTGTCTCCACTTCGGTCAGGGTTCCCCTCGATAATTTGGGCGTGTCTAATACCACCCGAGGAGCGGTTGCTTCCTGGGCCAAGACCTTAGCCAATGAAGTAGCCAAGGCCGGGATCACTGTAAATAATGTACTACCTGGTTTTACCATAACCGAACGCTTGATGGAAGTCCTCTCGGTGTCCGCCCAAAAGAAAGGCGTTTCGCTGGAGCAGGAAATGAATCAGGCGCGGGAAACGATCCCCTGCGGCCGCTTTGGCACACCGGAAGAAATAGCCGCAGTGACCGCTTTTTGTGTACACCCGCCGCTTCCTACGTTACAGGTACCAGTGTCCTGGTTGATGGTGGAAGAACCCGCAGCATCTAAAACGAGTTGAAAAGTTGAAGGGTTAAAAAGTTGAAGAGACGAGACACTCGGTAAAGTCTCTTCAACTTTTCAGCCCTTCAACTTTTCAACTTTATGCCCTACCCTTGACCCGGTATTTTTTTTAATATCACGTAAAATAGTTAGATAAAAACCGAAAGGTTTTCTATATTTGCAGTACTAATTACTCTCCTAGCTCTAGTTTTTAGTCTTGCACAGGATTCATGCTCATGAAAAGGCCAGTCGGACCTCTTTGGTTTCCTATTTAATCTGGTAATATTTCGTCATCTTTTTCACAATCATAATACCCATGATTCGGCTATTTTTATCCGTGCTACTAACAGGTTGTTATCTCTTCGCATCAGCTCAAACGGCTAGCGTTATCAACCAAACTGAATCCGCTTATTTGCTCTTTGAGGCAGAGGACTTCTCCGACAATCAAGCAAGCGGTCAGGGCCAAACGGCCAATTGGGAGATCAAACAAGATGGAAAAGTAAAAGGTGTTGGCGCCAGTGCCAACCGTCTCTTTCCCAACGTAGATTACAACGCATCCAAACTGGTTTACCGCATTCAAGTAACCAACAGCGGCAATTATACCATGTATTTTAGCCGCAAACTTTCCGCACCCACGGCAAACTTTGTGCTTCCAAGAATCAATGAAGGGGCGGCAAATAACACGCGCCGCAGGGTAACCTGCACGGGTGGTCCCGATGCTGATTTCACCTGGCAAAATTCACGCCGTACCTTTACTTTAGCGGCCAATACGATCTATACCATTGTATTGTTGCCCGAAGCATCGAAAAATTTGGTTATTGATAAAATCCTGTTTCACCGTGATGAAACCCTGGAACCAGTTTCTCTGGCTAAAGCCATACTGAAAACGTCGAAACCGACCAACATTTCTATCAAGGGGCTGTTGGCCTACAACCTACCAGAATTGGGCCAGGGTAAAACTTGGTCGCACAATACCAGTCAATCAATTGGAGCAAAGGCGGTGGAAGATCCAGCTACAGCAACAGGATATTTTCCTTATTCTGGAAAATCATTCATCGAATTGGACCGGGTAGACGGCAAAGCGCGTCTGGTCATGGAGCCGCTCAATTACTCTACATGCTTCATGTTCTTTGGCGACCTGGCCCTCAACCTGAAAGTGATGTCTCCGAATGAATTTGTTAGTCCATTGGATACGGTGAGGATATGGGCAGAGTTGGAAGGCCTTACTTCTCAAAAAATACAATTGGCCGAGTTTACAGGCCTCAATTTGACCTATCAAAATATAGAAGCCAAAGCGCCCAATAGCCCCGCGTTCTACAACAAAATCACTTATGTGGTAGAATTTTCCGGTGAAGGCAACGAAAAGTTGTGGATTGATGATATGTCGATACAATTCCAAAGCGTAGCCTTCAATTTCCTGATTCCTCCAGCTGATTTGTCCATTGTAGAAGACACGCTTATTCTTGGTGCGCCATTCTATACTTTTTCAATCAAAGGGAATTTAACCGACACCATGGTGAAAAACTCAACCTTCAAATGGAGTTTCAAAGGTTTAAAGGATACCGTAGTCAATTCTAAAGATACCCTGCGCTATGTTTTCCCTCAGAGTGGTTTCTATGATTTAACCTTGACTTTGCGGACCCGAGCGTTTATTGACCCAGGTTGTGACAGTGTCACCACCATTGTTTCAAAAACAATATTTGTGCCCACTTTCGACCCCAGTAAGCTCAATCCGCCGAAGGATACGGTTAAGCCCGATACCATTATAGTCACGCCACCTCCTCCTCCAGATACCACCCAACCGGATACAGTCATCGTAGTTGATCCACCTCAAGATACGATTGTTACCGATACAACAGTTGTAATTGGGGGTCCAACCGACACGACTGGAACGGGCAACGGAGGCACTAATCCGCCAACAGATACCACTGGTACGGGCAACGGGGAACCAATCCGCCAACCGATACCACTGGAACAGGCAACGGAGGAACCAATCCACCAACCGATACCACTGGAACGGGCAACGGGGAACCAATCCACCAACCATACGAACGGGCAACGAGCAACCAACCGATACCACTGGAACTGGCGGCGGTACGGGCATTCCGCCTGTAGATGTTCCGCTTGACATCACTCCGGAGGGATTAAAAGTCTACCCTAATCCAACCACCGATTTGTTGATCATCCAGACAGACAATTTGGTTAGAATTCACTACGATTTTATGAATAGTCGTGGGCAGTCTCTGTTCAAGGGACAGTTCGTACAACAAATTTTGCTCTCGATTGCGTCACAACCTGCTGGTATCTACTTCTTGCGGCTTGTAGATGACACCGGTAAACAGATTGGAACGATTCTGAAGATTTCCAAACGATAACTATACACAGCCATGGGTATTTCCATGGCATCAAAAAACCTCCTTTCCTGATTTGGAAAGGAGGTTTTTTTTTAAACATTTATTTTTGCTCCACTACATAGTTACAAGTCGCTTAACTTTGGGCACAAATTAACCATTATGGCGTTTACTGAATCAACAATGCTTCCATTAGGAACGCTAGCACCAGACTTTACCTTGTTGGATACTGTTTCCGGTGAAAAGCGAGGCCTGGATGAATTGAAATCAAATCGGGCTACCGTAATCATGTTTTTGTGTAATCATTGCCCTTATGTCCTTCATGTAAACCCCGAAATTGTGCGCATTGTGCAGGATTACCAGCCACATGGCGTGCATTTTATTGGCATCAGCTCCAATGATGCGGAAAATTACCCAGCTGATGCGCCAGATAAAATGACGGTTCATGCCAAGGAGGTAGGTTATAATTTCCCCTACTTATATGATGAGACTCAAGCAGTAGCCCGAGCTTATGACGCCGCCTGTACCCCCGACTTTTATGTGTTCGATGGACAGATTCATTTGGTGTATCGTGGCCGGATTGATGGATCGAGACCAAAAAATGACCTCCCTTTAAGCGGGCAGGATTTGCGTACTGCCCTTGACGCTGTACTTAGCAGACAAGCGGTAACTGACCGGCAATACCCTAGTGGAGGTTGCAATATCAAATGGAAATTGTAAGGGCAACCCTGTGTGGTTACCCTTACGGCCATTCTTCAACAATTGGAGAATTAAAGGAATACATCAACAAATCATGGGTGGTGATCAACCCAATCAGTCGTTCATCCTCTACTACTGGAATGGCATGGAATTGATTGGCGAGGAAAATATCCGCTGCCAAGCCAATCGTATCGTCTGGTTCAAGCGTAAGAGGATGATCAGTCATCAAATCCCGTGCCGTCAGCACTTCATATTCTTTTTCAGACCAGGTACGCCCGGTTGTTTGTAAGGAAAGTACATAAGCAACTTTATAAAAATCTTGCTTGCTGATGATGCCTAAGAGTTTTTCGTTGCCTTCTACTACAGGCAAATGGTGAAACTCATGCTGGTCAAAAATGTCTTTTATGGTGCGTGCAGTAGCTTGCGGACCAACGGTAACCAGTTTTGACGTCATTACTTCGCTAATTGGTCGATTCGGATTCATAACGCTCACTTTGGGTGAAATAGATAAGTGAAGCACAGCTTCACATGCAAATCAAATGTACAAACAGTAAAACTACGGAGCACTGAGGACCATCAAACCCATCTGGTGACATTTATCAAAGAATTGTTCAATGGTGTTGTTTTGTATCGCGGTATTGGAGGAGTTCATTAAGCGCGGTACACAGTTCTTCGACTGAAGGAACTATTTTTTGGAAAATTACTTTTTCATCCAATAATAAGGCGGGAATACCAGAAATACCGTAGCGGAGTATTTCATCGACATTGCTGATTTCTACAACGTCTACTTCCATATGCAAAAACTCTAAAGCAGCCAAAAGATTGGCTTTTAGTGCCCGATCTTTTGCCGAGCCTATTCCTAATAGTGTAATTTGAGCCTTGTTCTCTTTCTCCATTGCGGACTGGTTCAATATTGTGGTGCTCAACGCAAAATAATACGACCCTCACAAGATCAGGCTTCTGAAATTTGCAGGGTATGACTTTTGTCACTAGTTTTATTGACTTATTAAGTCATTGCAAAAAGAATACTTATCTTACCTTCATCGCACAAAATTATCATTGGCATTGGACTGGATTATTGCACACCAACACGACTCTGAAGCCGCTCTGCGCTTAAAGGCCATCATCAAAACGGCTACCGATGGCATCATCATCATCGATGATTGCGGGAGTATGGAGCTGGTGAATGAGGCAGCCGCAAACCTGTTTGGATATGCAGAAGAGGAATTGCTGGGCAAAAACATCAACATGCTTATGCCCAATCCGCACCGAGACGCACACGATACGTACATCCAAAATTATATTCAAACCGGGGTGCGCAAAATCATTGGTATTGGTCGGGAGGTAATGGGCCTACGCAAAGATCAGCGCACTTTCCCCCTTCGGCTCAGCATCAGTGAAGTACAATTGCCCGAACGAGTCGTGTTTACAGGTATACTCCACGATCTAACTGCACAAAAAGCAGCCGAAGCCAAAATCAAAGAACTCAACCAACACCTAGAAGAAGAAGTTCATCGGCGTACCGAAGAATTGGCTGCCACCGTAAACCAACTGCTCAATACCAATCATAAACTTGAATTTGAAATCCAGGAGCGCAAAGTAGCGGAAGCAACCTTACGCAAAAACGAAAAGGAACTCCGCAAAGCCTTCGAGAAAGAACGAGAGTTGAATACCCTTAAATCCCGGTTCGTTTCAATGGCTTCCCATGAATTTCGGACCCCCTTGAGTACCATCCTTTCCTCAGCGGATTTATTGGAAATGTATACCGCAGAAAATCAACAGGATAAGCGACTCAAACACACAACCAGAATAAAGTCTGCCGTAAACAACCTGATCAGTGTATTGAATGATTTTCTTTCTTTGAGTAGACTGGAAGAGGGAAAAATCAACCTTACTCCTGTAGAATTCAATTTAGAAGAATTTTGTGACGAAGTGCTGGATGATGTGCAAGCGTTGCTCAAGCCCGGCCAGGTGTTGCAGTACCACGGTGTATTGTCGGACACCATGGTCTTTTTGGATAAAAAGATGCTTAAAAACGTTTTTATTAACCTGTTTTCCAATGCGATCAAATACTCCGATCCTGGAAAAACCATTGATTGTTATGTAGAAATTGAGGAAAATGAATTGTGTTTCAAAATACAAGACCATGGTATCGGCATTCCGGAGGAAGAGCAACAACATCTTTTTACCCGCTTCTTCAGGGCACACAATGCCGAAAATATTCCAGGTACAGGCCTTGGACTAAACATTGTAAAACGTTACGTAGAACTGATGAATGGGCGCATCCACTTTGAAAGCGCCCTCGGTGAGGGTACTATTTTTCATGTGCACATTCCCTTATCAAAACCATAAAACACCTTATGATGAATAAGCAAAAAATTCTGGTCATTGAAGACAACCAGGAAGTTCGCGAAAACCTGGAAGAAATACTTGAACTTTCCGGTTACGAAGTACATCTGGCCGAAGATGGTACCGTGGGAGTTGACGCAGCTCAAAAAATCAAGCCCGATTTAATCCTTTGTGATGTCATGATGCCCAAGCTGGATGGTTTTGGCGTGCTGAATATTTTAGGGAAACGCCCTGAAACAGCCGCAATTCCTTTTGTTTTTTAACGGCAAAAACGGAAAGAGTCGACTTTCGCCGAGGGATGAACCTGGGTGCCGATGACTACATCACCAAACCTTTTTTTAAGGATGAACTTCTGGCCGTAATCGAAACCCGGCTCAAAAAAAGCGATCAGTTGCGCCGGCAATTCGACCGAACTGAACAGGGCATTACGGCCTTCATCAACGCCGCCCGAGGGTACGAAGAGTTGAAAAAACTATCAGACAATCGCAAAATAAAACACTACAAAAAACGCGATCTCGTATACGAAGAAGGGGACTTTCCCCGCTACTTGTATTTTGTGAAAAGTGGCAAAATTAAGGTATTCAAAACCAATGAAAATGGCAAGGAATACATCATTGACATCTACACCGAAGGCGACTTTATTGGGTATGTAGACTTGATCAAAGAAATGGCCTATGGCGATTCGGCTTCTGCTTTGGAAGATGCCGAAGTAAGCCTGATCCCTAAGGACGATTTCACAGCCCTGCTCCACGTCAACCGTGATGTTTCCTCACAACTGATCAAAATGTTGGCCAATAACATCGCAGAAAAAGAAGAACAACTGCTGCAACTGGCCTACAATTCAGTGCGCAAACGGGTAGCCGATGCGGTACTCCTGCTGGCTGAAAAAGAAGGAAAAGACGAAATCAATGTCCTGCGTGACGACCTGGCTCGTATAGTAGGTACGGCCAAAGAAAGTGTGATCCGTATGCTTACCGAGTTCAAGCAAGATGGCTACATCGACATTACGGATGGGATGATTACGATTCGGGATCGAAAAAAATTAGCGAATATGCCGTCTTAGTTCAGTCTCAAACCCAAAACCATGCATAAGCTGATATTTTTGCCTTTGATCTTGATGGTTCAATGCCTATTCTTTGTGCCCAAAACTCTACGAACATGGCATTAAGCACCCAAAATCAAGGTTTACCTTATCGGGAAATTCCTGATTACCCCGAGACATACACGGCTAGTAGCGTTGCAGCCCGCATGATTGACGGTCTGGGCTTTCGTTTTTATTGGGCAACGGAAGGCTTGCGCCCGGAAGACCTTGCTTTCCGCCCTACACCAGAAGCCCGCAGTAGTGAAGAAACCATTGACCACATCATGGGACTTACCAACATGATTCTCAATGCACTAAAAAACCAGCCCAATGTGCGCAGTGGCGAAGAGACTTCCGCACTTACTTTTGAAGTGAAAAGAAAAAAAAACCTTGGAAGCTTTAAAGGAAGCCAGTATTTTGCTCAAAAAGTCGGACTCAAATCCAGCAGATTACGCCATTATCCTCCAAAGTGGAACCGCCAAAACCGAATTCCCTTTTTGGAACATGCTGAATGGCCCACTTGCCGATGCCCTGTGGCACGTTGGTCAAGTCGTTACTTTTCGGCGTTCCTCGGGGAATCCTTTCAATGGTAAAGCAAGTGTGTTGACGGGGAAAGGGAGTAGATAAACCACTCGGCCCGGGAGTGACTTCATCTTTGTACTGGAACACACGCAGGAGCCTTAGACAAAAACTTTCTCAATGTCCTGACATGACCTCTTCCGGCGCAAATTCTTGGCTGGCACCCAAATCACAAAAAGATTCCGCTGCTCATTGGATTCGAGGGGGTGCATATAAATGTCTTCATACTCATCCGGTGGGGCTATTCTGGGGTGATTTTTTTCGCAATTGAGTAGCGATACGTTGTTACACCATCATCCTTTTAGGAGACATTTGATGAAACCTGAGCCAACTAAGGTCATCTTTCACCTTTTGCTGACTGCTTGGCGGGCTCTGTATTCCAGAGAGAGTTTGTTCAATCAAGACCGAGCCCAAAGCAAAGGTTCTCCAGTGCCACATGGTTTTAATAGGAATACGAATTTGAGAATTGGCGCCCCAAATGGAAAACCAGCGGGTGACCCCAGCTTGTCCGGCAATTGATCTGACTCTGGCGGGTCTAGCTGGCCATAACCACCATGGCATCTGGCCGATCAACATTTGGGCATCCACCAAAAACAAAGGCAACCAAGCACAATATTCGGGGGCAGGTTTGTGATTCGGGCATGGAAATGCCGTTGATGGAGACACGATGGATTGTTTAGCTCCCCGGTGACTAAGGTAGCCCAGTGAAGTCGTTTTGGCAAAGGTGTTAAAGATACGGTCATCACTGTCTTTTTAAAGACCGCAAATCCATGAAGATTCTGTCCCCGGTTTAATGATTTGCATCTAACCACACCACCTTCTGCACAGATTGATGCTCCTGCGCCAGGATTTTGCTGTACAACTCCGGCTTTCTGGCTTTGACGTAGCGATACCCTCCTGCCTGGGTCAATTTTTCTGGTGTCAGCACCGCCATTGTGAAATCATCACCCAAAGTTCTGCATTCCGCAATGACGTCTCCAAATGGATCGACAATCATTGAGCAGCCGTTTTTCAGCTGGTCGTGATCCATCCCGATCGCATTGGAAAATATGGCATAAATGGCATTGTCGTACGCCCGGGCGGGTAGCCATTTCATCAGCCACTCGCGTCCTTTCATGCCATCGAATTCCAGGCGTAAGGAAGTTGGATCTGCTTCACGGTTTTCCCAAAGTTGCGGGTCAACAAATCCAGCCCCAGGGCGCGTGGAAGGTGTACACATGGTGACATGGGGCATGAATATAATGTCTGCTCCCAGGAGTTTGGTCGCCCTCACGTTTTCGATAACATTGTTGTCGTAGCAAATCAGGATGCCGCATTTCCAGCCATAAAGTTCAAATACGCAGTATTTCACACCAGGACTGAGATGGGGGTTGATGAAGGGGTGAATTTTGTGGTATTTGGCCAGCAGTCCATTTTTATCCACACAAACGTAGGCTTTGAACAAGTTGTCTTGTTCGTCTTTTTCAAAAAGCCCGGCCAAGATGGCGATGTCGTATTGTTGGGCGATGCGTGTCAGTTCTTGGATGCTTGCTCCGGCTGGGAATGTACTCGGCCAATTCCAACATTTGGGTTTTAGACAAGTTCCGCGCAAAAGTGTAACCGGTAATGGAACACTCGTGAAAAGCAATCACTTTTGCCCCTTCGCGGGCAGCTTTTGCGGCCATTTTTTCAATGACCGCAAGGTTGTAGGCTTTGTCTCCACTGCGGTGTTCAAATTGGACGCTTGCGATCTTTAGGTTTTGCATCAATACAGTTTTTTTAATTTTACCAAAAGTAAATTTTATCCCCTGTAGTCCACAAACTTTGTCCTATGAAAATCAGTACTCGCATCCTCTGTTTTCTTCTCGTTTTGCTCAGCATTGACGCTACTTTATCCGCCCAACGCACCTATTGCAACCCCATCAACATCGACTACGGCTACACGCCCATCCCCAATTTTTCGGAATGGGGCCGCCACCGCGCCACCGCTGATCCGGTGATTGTGAACTACAAAGGCGACTACTATCTTTTTCTACCAACCAGTGGGGCTATTGGTGGAGCAGTGATCTGTTGAAATGGAACTTTGTACCCCGCCATTTCCTGCGCCCCGAGCACAAGGTGTACGACGATCTTTGTGCCCCGGCAGTGGGCATCATTGGCGATACCATGCTGGTTTTTGGTTCTACTTATGGACGCGATTTCCCCATCTGGATGAGCACCGACCCAAAGAACAACAATTGGTCGGAGGCCGTGCACAAGTTTGACATTGGCGGTTGGGATCCCGCTTTTTTCACCGACGACGATGGCCGCTTGTACATGTACAACGGCTCCAGCAACGCCTTTCCACTCAAAGGTATCGAACTCGATCGCAAGACCCTGCAACCCCTCGGTACCCGTACCGAACTGTTCATCCTCAATCCCAGCCGTTTTGGGTGGCAACGTTTTGGGGAACACATGGACAATACTTTCCTCAATCCCTTCATGGAAGGTGCCTGGATGACCAAACACAATGGCAAATATTACCTGCAGTACGGCGCGCCGGGCACCGAGTTCAGCGGTTATGCCGACGGAGTAGCGGTGTCGCGCACGCCCCTTACCGACAACTGGACGCACCAAAGTGACCCCATCTCTTTCAAACCCGGTGGTTTTGCGCGTGGGGCTGGTCATGGCGCTACTTTTCAAGACAATTGGCAAAACTACTGGCATGTATCGACCGTTGTAGTGGCCGTCAAAAACAACTTCGAGCGCCGCATCGGCATTTGGCCAGCGGGTTTTGACCAGGATGATGTGATGTATTGCAACACCGCTTTTGGCGATTACCCGCATTACTTGCCCGAGGGCAAAGCCGATCACCTGAAAAGCCGCTTCACGGGCTGGATGTTGCTCAATTACCAAAAGCCAGTGCGGGTCTCTTCGACCCTGGGCGCACACTACGCCAATTTTGCGGTAGATGAAAGCATCAAAACCTACTGGTCTGCCGCCAGCGACGCTCCCGGCGAATGGCTGGAAAGTGACCTGGGTGAGGTATCGACCATCCGCGCCATCCAAATCAATTACGCCGATCAGGATGCGCAGTACCTGGGTAAAAGCAGCAACGTAGCCCACCAATACGTGCTGTACCACTCCAAAGACGGCAAAAAATGGGAGACACTGGTGGATAAAAGCCAAAACCAAACCGATGTGCCGCACGAATACATCGAACTGGCGCAACCCGTAGCAGCCCGCTACGTCAAAATTGAAAACCGCAAAGTGCCCAGCGGCAAATTTGCCCTGAGTGGCCTACGCATTTTCGGGAAAGGAAACGGAACGCCTCCCGCCAAAGCCAAACAATTCTTCGTGCTGCGCACCGAACTCGACAAACGCTCGGCCTGGATCAAATGGTCACCGGTAGACAATGCCTACGCCTACAACATTTATTACGGCACCGCGCCAGATAAACTCTACAATTGCATCATGGTCCACGATGCCAACGAGTACTGGTTCAAGGGGATGGACAACCAAAAGACATACTATTTCAGCATGGAAAGTGTTAATGAGAATGGGGTGTCGGAACGGACGGAGGTGGGGAAGGTTGAGTGAATTGAAAGGCAATGTGCATTTTTTGAACACTCTCAATTGGTCTTTTCCTTGACACCAATTTTAATGCGTTTAACTGAGATTTCCCCCTCACACCTCCGCCAAATACTCATGCACAAACTTAATCGCCATTGCCCCTTCCCCTACCGCTGAAGCCACCCGATTCATCGCCCCCGATCTTACATCGCCCGCCGCAAAAATCCCGGGCTGGCAGGTTTCCAACAAAAAGGGTTCGCGCTGGTGCTTCCAGATGGATTTGAATTGGGGGTATTGCTTGAGTTCCTTGCCGGTTTCGATAAAACCTTTGTCGTCGAGCAGCAGGTTGACGGGCAGCCAATCGGTGGCCGGGCGGGTGCCGATGAAAATGAACAAGGAATCCGCTTTGACCTGTTCGGTGGCTTTGGTCTCAATATTTTCGAGGATGATGCACTCCAGCGATTCGTGGCCCAGGGCTTCGATGACCTCCGTTTTGCCCAACACTTCAATATTGGGAATGGCATTGATTTGGTCAATCAGGTAAGCCGACATGGTCGAACTCAGGTCTTCGCGCCGAATGACGATGTGTACTTTTTGGGCAAATTTGGAGAGGTACACCGCTCCTTGCCCTGCCGAGTTTCCGCCACCTACCACATAAATCTGCTTGTTGCGACAGGCATTGGCTTCGGTGATGGCCGCGCCGTAATACACCCCGGCGCCCGTAAACTGATCGGCTCCTTTGGCGGGCAATTTGCGGTAATCCACCCCGGTTGCAATGATCACACTTTTGGCGTAAACGTGGTTGCCATCGCTAAAGCTCAGTTTTTTGTAGTTGTTTTCAAGTTCAATTTTATCCACCCCCTGGGTTGACAAAAACTCGGCCCCCAGACGGGTGGCCTGGGTCAAGGCGCGGTGGGTGAGGTCAGATCCACTGAGTCCGTTGGGGAAGCCCAGGTAATTTTCGATGCGTGAACTCGTACCCGCCTGCCCACCCGGTGCGCGGCGCTCGATCAAGAGGGTACGCAAACCCTCCGACCCGCCGTATACCGCTGCCGCCAGCCCAGCAGGCCCAGCGCCAATGATGGCTACATCGTACATCTCCTCACGGGCCTGGGTGACCAGTCCCAATTTGGCGGCCAGTTCGCTGATGCCTGGACTGGAAAGCACCGAACCATCTTCCAGTAAAATGGCGGGCAAATCTTTGTGTTCCAGTGCGTGCAAAGCCATCAGTTCTTTGGCGCGCTCATCCCCGTCTACGTCCAACCACTGGTAGGGGAAGAGGTTTCCGGCCAAAAAGTCTTTGATTTCGTGCGATTTGGGGGCGTACTGGTAGCCGATCAATTTGATGCCGTGAAACTCGGGCGTATGGTTGCTTTCCCAATTGTCCAGCAGGTCGTTCAGCACAGGGTACAATTTTTCCACGGGCGGGTCCCAGGGCTTGAGCAGGTAATGATCCAGTCCTACGTTGTTGATGGCGCGGATGGCGGCTTCGGTATCGGAATAGGCGGTGAGCAACACCCGTTTTGCTTCAGGAAAAATGACCTTGGCCTGTTCCAAAAAATCTACGCCCAGCATCTCGGGCATGCGTTGGTCGGACAAAAACAGAGCTACCGTTTCGCCTTGCTTTTTGAGTTCGGGCAAACTGGCCAGCGCATCCCGGGCAGAATCGGTACTGATGATGCGGTAATCGTTTTTGAATTCATTGCGCAGGTCGCTTTTGAGCGAGCGCAATACCTGGGGGTCATCGTCGATGGAAAAAATGATGGGTTTTTTATCGGTAGCCATAGTGGTTCGAGATTGATCGTTTGAAGAATTTTATAAGGGAATACAGACCGTAAAAATCGTTTCACCTGGTTTAGATTTTACACTGATTTCGCCGTGGTGTTTGAGCACGATGCGGCGGGCAATTTCCAGCCCCATACCCGTGCCTTTACCGATTTCTTTGGTGGTAAAAAAAGGATCGAAAATCTTGTTGCGGATCGCTTCAGGAATCCCTGGGCCGTTGTCGATGATGTCAACCACCGCCTTTTCGTTTTTCACATAAGTGCGCACCTTGAGCATGCCTCCTTCGGGGGCGGCATCCACGGCATTGTCGATCAGGTTGGTCCAAACCTGATTCATTTCGCCGGGATGGACACACACCATCGGCATGTCTTCCGCAAATTCCTTGACGACCTGGATGCTTTTTTCCTTAAACTGGTGCTTGAGCATGATCATGGTGCTGCGAATGCCTTCGTGCAGATCGGTCGACTGCATGTCCTGGCTTTGGTCCATGTGGGTATAGGTCTTGACAGAGTTGACCAGACGGCCAATGCGGTCGGCAGACTCGCGGATTTCCTTCACCAAGCGCTCCAGGCTCAAGGTGCTTTCAATCCACCACATCATCGCATCGAGTTCTTTGCCATTGAGCGCTTCCTTCATGGCTTCCATATCTTCCAGGCGCAGGCCAAAATCCAGAAAGGTTTCGGCGATATCGTCGGCATTGTCGATGTCATGGTCTTCCAACCAGTCCAGAATATCGTCCTTACAGGACTCGCGCTCCAGCAATCCCAGTTCTTTGATTGGGCCTTGCTGGGCTTTGCTGAACAAAATTGCATTGAGTGCATCGGTTTCTTCGGAGGTGACCCGCATGGTGATCACCGATTTGAACCGCTCCGGCGATTGGTGGATTTTGTGGTACAACTCATCCGCGCTGCGCACCAGAGCGGAGGCGGGGTTGTTGAGTTCGTGAGCCAATCCAGCCGACAATTTGCCCAACGACATTAGTTTTTCATCTTGCAGGCGCTGTTCGGTAAAGGTTTTGATCCGGCTCGACATGACCCCAACCAGGTTTTGGGTCAACTCATAACTCACCGTCGCCATTTCAGTAAAACAGTTGCGGTGCAAGGCCAATACCTCTATGGGTAACACTGCTACCCCATAGGCCACCGTTTTTTTCATCCGCGAAAATGGCAAAAGTCCGGTGACATAACCCGCACCCCATTGGCCAATGTCGCGAAATTCTTTGCCTTGTTGCATGCGCAGTGCGTACTCCCCTTTTACAATCAGCAGCATGTGTTCTGCATCCATATTGGGGCGGATAAAATTTTCACCTTCTTCGTAAAACTGGTATTCTGAATGGTCGATCAACCATTGGATGGCCGCGGGTGCAACTCCTTCGAAGAGTTCAAATTCGGCCAGGATTGCGGGTAGCTCTGGGTGTTTTTCAAGTATTTGCACGGTAAAATTTTCGGATGGTTTGGGTAATTAATTCATCACAAGGTATACGGGTAAAACAATTCATCAGCATAACACCACAACCAGTTTTCACCTGGCTCAGCCGAACTGATTACCGGATGCTCGGTAGCGTGGTAGTGTTTGGTGGCGTGTTTGTTGGGAGACGAGTCGCAGCAATGGGTTTCGCCACAGGTTTGGCAAGTGCGCAAGTGCATCCAATGGCTCCCCGTTTTGACGCATTCCACACATTCGTAGGCGGTGGCTCGTTTCAGGTCTTCCAGCTTGGGTAAGTGAGTACATGTTTCTGGCATGGTTCCTTGTTTTTACTCGACGACAAAGAGTACGTCCGTGAAATATTCCTTTTGATCTTTAAAATACATCAATACTTGTAAATGAGTTTGCTGAGCGAGTAGTTCAATTTCGGCCTGGTCAAATTTTTTCGAAAGCTCCATATCGATAGCTTCCCAGGCCGCAAAATCTACCTGGAGCTCAAGCGCCTCAATGTACACCCTTTGTGCAATGGTGCTGAGCAAATAACTTTTGGTATGCCCGGTTACGGGATGGTACAAAGGCCAGTGTTGAAAATTCTCCGGTTGAAAATTCCCCCCCAGCTCTCGATTGATGCGCAGCAAGTGGTTGTGGTTGAACGCACGGGTTACTCCAGCAGAATCGTTGTAAGCAGCCAAAATCAATTCGGGTTTTTTTTTCAAATCAAAACCCACTAAAACCAAATCTCCGGGCGCAAGCTGCGCGCGCAATTGCTGCAGGAATGCCTCGGAATCGGTCAGGGACATGTTGCCAATGGTGGATCCCAAAAACAACACCACTTTGCGGATCGGTGGATCGTTGACAGGCAGTTTTTTTAAGGCTGTAAAATACTCTCCTTCCAATGGAATGACCGATAAAGTTGGCCATTGCTGGTGTAGCGTTTCTTGCAAATGCATCAGGATGTTGCGCGAAA
Source organism: Haliscomenobacter sp. (assembly GCF_016718685.1). Classification (GTDB taxonomy): domain Bacteria; phylum Bacteroidota; class Bacteroidia; order Chitinophagales; family Saprospiraceae; genus Haliscomenobacter. The sequence continues at coordinate 38,137 of NZ_JADKCX010000063.1, forward strand.
TATCGACCGGGAAATAGCGGAATTGCAGTTTGCGCTGCTGAAAATGCTCCAACAAGACCCGGGTTTTGAGCCCGTCTCCGGCGCCCAGTTCGATGAGGTCAAAAGGCTGGTTTCCCAAATAGTCGGCCAAATTTGCGCTGTAAGTCTGTAGGATCTCCTCCTCGCAACGGGTCAGGTAATACTCGGGCAATTCCATGATTTTTTGGAAAAGACGGTCGCCCTCTGCGTCGTAGAAGTATTTGGAGAGCAGATATTTTGGGCTGCTGCTCAGGCCTTTTTGTACGTCCTGGGCAAAAGCAGACAAGGCAGTAGTGGTTTTAGTAGCAGAAATCATTGTGCTTATTTGTAATTATTTGGGACCCGCCTGCGGCCAGGGTCAATCAGCTCTAATTTGAAATGCTATCGTGCTTCGGCGCTTTTTCACAAGGGGGCGGAGGGGGAGGGGAGGCCGCCCGCCGGAGACGGGGGGGGGGGGGGGGGGACGAAAACGTCGGTTCGTCGTGGTCGTGGTGAAACATTTTGGCGCAGCCAAAATTCACTCTTTGTGTTTCAAAAAATCCAAGCTACCGCGCCAAACGGATGCCCGTAAATTGCCAGCGTTTATCCGTCTGGAAAAAATTTCGATACGTCATCCGCATGTGCGATTGGGGCGTGGCCACCGAGCCACCGCGCAGCACCATTTGGTTGATCATGAATTTGCCGTTGTATTCGCCCAATGCTCCTTTGAACCGTGGATAATGCGGGTAAGGCAAATAAGCGCTGGCCGTCCATTCCCAGACATCGCCCAAAAACTGGGTGGCAGGAGCCATGCCTACACTTTGAGGATGTCCTTTTTTTTGTTCCAAAAAATTGCCCCGGATCAGCGGTTCGGTCAATCGACAGGCGGCTTCCCATTCTTGTTCGGTCGGCAGGCGCAGGCCTTTCCAGCGCGCAAACGCATCGGCTTCAAAGTAGCTGACGTGACAAACCGGTTCCTCAATATTCAGCGGTCGCAAGCCTTGCAAGGTGTAGTTGAACCATTGTCCATCTTGTTGAAACCAGTACAATGGTGCCTTACATTCCAGTTGTTTGGCCCAATCCCAACCCTCGGCCAACCAATGGTCGTAGTGTTCGTAGCCACCCGCCTGCATAAATTCAAGGTATTCTCCGTTGGTGATCAGGCGGTCTTGAATGGCGTAATCTTGGAGGTACACCTGATGGGCGCTCAATTCATTGTCCCAACAAAAATCGTCACTTTGGTGCCCAATGGCGTACAGTCCGGCAGCCATTTCGATCCACTCCGCTGGTCGGGCGGGTATTGCTTCTGTAGTTGATTCTCCAGCAGCATAAACTGGAAACAAAGGGTTGTTGCCCAGGATGTATTTGATGTCAGTCAGGAGTAATTCCTGGTGTTGTTGCTCGTGTTGCAAACCTACTTCCAGGGTAAACAATGCTTCTTGAGCTGCCCGGTCGGTTCGTTTTTGCAACTGCTCAATCAACTCCAGGAGGTGCAGGTCAACGTATTGCCGAAACTGGTACACCTCTTCTACCGAAGGCCGCGTCATGTTGCCCCGGTTGCTGCGGTGGATGCGCGGGCCTTGGCTTTCGTAGTAGCTGTTGAAAAAATAGGGGTAGGCCGCATTGAACACCTTATAGCCCGGAACATGGGGGATCAACAGGAAATTTTCAAAAAACCAGGTCGTATGCCCGAGGTGCCATTTCGGCGGGCTGACATCGGTGGTGGGTTGCACCACGTAGTCTTCGGTAGCAAGGGGGGCACAGATTTGCTCCGATTGTAGTCGAATGTGGCGGTAACGGCTAAGTAAATCGACAGAAGTAGCAGTTTGCATAAATATGGGTTGATGTACAGCTATATTACAAGGATTTTCACTTCACAAAGGTCAGCTCCACTCGTTGGTTTGCTTCTCTTCCTTCGGGCATGGTATGGTCCGCGATGGGAAGTTCATCCCCATAGCCCAATGCTTTCATGCGCGATTTGGCTACCCCCATTTTCTCCAGTGCTTCCACAATCGAGGTAGCGCGGTGATGAGAAAGGGTCAGGTTGAGTATAGGGTCACCCACTCCTGCAGTGTGGGCAGCGATCTGGAATTTGAATGCTGGAAATGCTGCCATAAGTTGAGCCAATTGGGTCAATTCTGACTTCATCGCGGGCAAAACATCAGCTTGCGCAGGAACAAAGTTGAGCGTTTTGAACAAGAATACTTCCATTTTCAGGTCTTTACCCGCTAAAATGGCCTGGTACAATTTTTCCCCCACGGTCTCTGGGTCAAATTTCACGCTGCGTAAACTTTCCAGGGCTTTTTGGGTTTTTTCATCTACCCTCGCCGCTTCTTGTTTAGCCAAGGCTTTGGCTTCATTCACTATGTCTTCGATGGCACCCAGGGGATCTTCTTCAGGGGAAACAGGTTCCTTGGGCGTTTGGTTCTTACAACTTATACTTAAAACCATCACCAGCAAAAGACAGTTTAATACTGCCCAAAGTCTGGAATACTTTTTTATTACTGATTTCATTGCACAATTTGTCATTACAGGTAAATTTCACTTCATTAAGAAACGCTTTTTCCGGGAAAAAAGCACGAAGAATTTAAACAAACATCTATTTAAATTCATTCTCTTTTGAAAAAAATTGATTTAAGTTTTATTTTTACCCCCGAACCCCCGAACCCTCAAACTCCCGAACCCTTAAACCAGTAAGTTTTATGTCTGACCGCCACAACGGAATCGATAGCCAGGAATTCATCGAAGTGATTGGAGCCCGCGAGCACAATCTCAAGGACATCGACGTGCGCATCCCGCGCAACCGGCTGGTGGTCATTACGGGCATCAGTGGCAGCGGAAAGTCTTCGCTGGCCTTTGATACCATTTATGCCGAAGGACAACGGCGCTACATGGAAACCCTCTCTTCTTACGCCCGGCAATTCATCGGTGAGATGGAGCGCCCGGATGTAGAGCGCATCAACGGCTTGAGTCCGGTGATTTCCATTGAGCAAAAAACCACGGGCCGCAACCCCCGTTCAACCGTAGGTACGATCACGGAGATTTATGACTTTCTGCGTTTGTTGTACGCCCGCGTCGGTGAAGCCTATTCGTATGCCACGGGTAAAAAAATGGAACGCTTCAGCGAAGAACAAATGCGCGAGCGTTTGTTGATCGACCTGGCGGGCAAAAAAGTTTCCCTCCTGGCACCCATGGTTCGTGGCCGTAAGGGGCATTACCGCGAATTGTTTGAGCAGGTACGCAAACAGGGGTTTACCAAAATCCGCGTAGACGGTGATATTCTGGACGTGGTGCCCGATATGCAGGCCGACCGCTACAAGGTTCACGACATCGAGGTAGTCATCGACCGCTTGAGCATCAATCCACAAAACCCTGGCCGTTTGTTCGAATCCCTGGCTTCGGCGCTCAAAATCGGCAACGGGGTGGTGATGATCCTGGATATGGATACCCAGCGTATGACGACCTACAGCAAACACTTGTTCGATTTTGATTCGGGCGTTTCTTACGAGGAGCCTTCCCCCAATACCTTTTCCTTCAACTCGCCCTACGGCGCTTGTCCCAGCTGTAATGGCCTGGGTTTTATCAACCAGGTAGATGAAGAAAAGGTCATTCCCGATCCCAACAAGAACATCAGCGAGGGTGGTTTTGCCCCCTTGGGTGAGCTGCGCGAAAACCTGGCCTTTAAACAACTGAAAGTCATCGCTAAGGAATTCAAATTCTCGATGACGACCCCCATCAAAGACATTCCACAGGAAGCCATGGACATCATCCTGCGTGGTGGCGGGCAAAAATTTGCCATCAAACTCGGGGCTGGCGCCGATGATGACGCCATTTACAACCTGGCGCATGAAGGCTTGCTCAAAATGTTGGGGCGCTGGTACGAGGAAACCACTTCCGAAAAAATGCGCATGTGGGCCGAAGAGTTCATGACCATCAACGAATGCCCGGAGTGTCACGGTTTTCGCTTGCGCAAAGAATCCCTACACTACCGCGTTCACGATCGGAACATCGGCGAATTGGCCAGCATGGACATCGCCGAACTGGTCGACTGGATGAACAAACTCAACGTATTCCTCAGCGATCGGCAACAAGTTATTGCCAAAGATGTACTCAAAGAAATCAGCCTGCGCCTGGGATTTTTGATGCACGTGGGGCTGGAATACCTGACCCTCAATCGGGCTTCGCGCACCCTTTCTGGGGGGGAATCACAGCGCATTCGCCTGGCTACCCAAATTGGCTCCCAGCTCACGGGTGTCACCTACATTTTGGACGAACCCAGCATTGGCCTGCACCAACGCGACAACCAAAAACTGATTGAAGCCTTGCAACAACTGAGTGACATTGGCAATACGGTGTTGGTCGTTGAGCACGACAAAGACATCATGATGGCTTCCGATTACCTCATCGACCTGGGGCCCGGAGCAGGCAAACACGGCGGCGAACTGGTAGCCGAGGGCAAGCCGCACACCTTTTTGGAAAAACATACCCTCACCTCCGAATACCTCAGCGCCCGGCGCAGCATTGAAGTGCCCAAAACACGGCGCGCAGGCAATGGCCAGGCACTGGAATTGATTGGGGCCAAAGGCAACAACCTCAAAAACGTTTCGATCACCATTCCCCTGGGTACTTTTTGCTGCGTAACCGGGGTCTCGGGCAGTGGTAAATCCACGCTGATCAACGAGACTTTGTATCCCATTTTGCGGCAGTACATCTACAAAAGCCTCAAACCGCCGATGCCTTACGCTGAAATTCGCGGTTTGGAGCACCTGGACAAAGTCATCGAAATTGACCAATCGCCCATTGGACGTACGCCGCGTTCCAATCCGGCTACCTATACGGGTGTGTTTACCGATATCCGCAACATTTTTGCGGAATTGCCGGAAGCCAAAATCCGGGGCTACAAACCGGGACGTTTTTCTTTCAATGTCAAAGGCGGGCGTTGCGACGTGTGCGAAGGTTCCGGCATGCGGGTCATCGAAATGAATTTTTTACCCGACGTTTACGTCCATTGCGAAAATTGCCAGGGCCGCCGCTACAACCGCGAAACCCTGGAAGTGCTGTACAAAGGCAAATCGATCAACGATGTGCTAGACATGCCGGTGAGTGAAGGGGTGGAGTTTTTCCAAAACATCCCTAAAATTTACCGCAAACTCAAAACCCTGGAAGAAGTGGGCTTGGGTTACATTACCCTGGGCCAACAGGCCACAACCCTTTCGGGTGGCGAAGCTCAACGGGTAAAACTGGCCGAGGAACTGGCCAAACGCGACACGGGGCGCACCATTTATATCCTGGACGAGCCGACCACCGGGCTACACTTTGAAGACATCCGCCATTTGTTGGAGGTATTGAATAAACTGGTGGAGCGTGGCAATACCGTGCTGGTCATTGAGCACAACATGGATGTAATCAAAGTGGCGGACTACATCATCGACATGGGCCTGGAAGGCGGGCAACGCGGAGGAGATGTGGTGTGTACAGGCACGCCAGAGCTTATCGCCAAGCACAAAAAGAGCCATACCGCCCGCTTTTTGAAACTGGAATTGAAAGGGTAAATCATCAGGTCAAAAAATCTAAATCAAGATAGATGTGATCAGCGTCTTGAGGATCGATGTACAAGTTTCTTTTGCAAGGCAAAAATGTATTTTTCAGCTTAGTTGTATCGTATGGAATCCTAAGCCCAAGAAGATTTTTACCCCGATATTGAAAGGGATTTCAATGAGAGTTTATCGACGTCTCCACCTGTTTGATGTGCCTTTCTCCATCACCCATGAATGTGTCCAAAGCTGCTTCCCTGGAGTCGTCGATCACAACGGTATCTGACCAACTATTCGATGCA